>NZ_JBXWMJ010000001.1:0-751036 GCF_059609805.1 Ruegeria sp. YTSC004 | reverse complement strand
TTTGCGATCGAACCCTTCTGTCAAACTTCAAAAAGTAATTGTGGCCACCAAGCAGACCTTCGCTGCTAGTGCAGCACCTATCATTACCAATGGCAGCAGCGCGCAGAAAGCAGACTTTGCAAAGTCGCGCTGAACGTCCCTTATCTGGGCTTCCGTTATCGATCTCAACTCCGCGCAGGTGATGTGCGTTTCGACCTGAGTGCCCGTGCCAGTAGAGATTATTTTAACCTTGGCACTGCGACCCGCTGTTATGCATCACCCTATCTTACTGGGCTTACCCAGCCTTGTTTTCGTAACTCGCGTAGCACCGCTTCTGCGTTCTCGACGTCTTTGTGGATACTTTTAAGCATCGCACCTATCGGTGCTTCCGGCCATGCGCGCTCAAGTTCAGCCAGTTTGGCTTTAGCCGCATGGTCTTGCCCCATGGCTGACAGCGCTGCCGTTACATAAGCAAGTGAAGGAGCGCTGAGCGGATCGCCAAGTTGCTTTGCCTCTTCAAAGCGCTCTACAGTCTTTTCATATTCACCAAGATGAAAGTACGTCGCGCCCGAGATATTTCTGTTAGCAAATCGTTGGTAACTGGGACCTAGCAGAGAGAGCCTGTCAGCCGTTGCAATTGCTTCCTCGAATTCGCCCGAGAACATCGCCACAGCACCAAGAAAGTCGAGCACAGCACCATCATTTGGATCAAGTTTTGATGCGCGTCTACTGAGTTGCAGCGCGGCGTCATAGTCGCGATTGGCAAAATTTGCCCAGCTTTTAGCAGACTGGCTCCAGGCTTGGTCTGGGGCAAGGCTAACCGCTTGGTTCGCCAGCTTCATGGCGGCATCAACATATTCGGTCTTGGCATCGGATGGCGGGGTTATCACTGCAAGGGACGCGAGTGCCTGCGCTGCACCGGCATATCCACCGAAATATTCTGGATCGATCTCGATCACACCTTCGAACACAGACAGAACAAGTAACTGGCGCTGTCGGTCGAAGATCGGAAATATCATTTTCCGCGCTTGTTGCGCCAAATTGAATGCTTGCAATGCTGCTGGGGATTTCTCGTAAATTGCCATGCGCTGCAAGTTCGCGTTCGAGTCAGTTACAGCTATGCCACTCACTTCGGCAAAGGCGGTTTCCTGTCCATCTTGGGCAAGACCGACTGCGACCAACGCACCAACGACGGCCCCAATGGTGAACGCCCCTGTGGGCAGTCCAAAGCGTTTGGCTTTTGTTGAGATTGATACCGCACCGGTTTCCAAGACAGTTTCGAACCGCGGCCTATATCCACCGCTATCGATACACAGTCGTACCGGATCATCCTTTCCAATACCCTCGTAATGCAGTTCCAAGAATTGACGAAGCCGCCGTGCATCGACGCGAACGATGTTTTCCGGATCAGTCCCCTCTGAGGTATCGCGTTCATAAACATCTTGAGCGATAGTCTTGCTGCGAATTTGATCTCCCCGACCGGCGAGCTCTTCCTCGACGATGTACGTCAGGAACGCCTGAAGCCTATCGGATCCATCTAGATGAGCATCCGCAAGCAATTTGCCGAGGGGAGCGCGCTTCTGACCGCCTGAGATGTTTTCAGAACTCCTCACCATATTCGTATTTTTGCAATTATCGGCGCGTGAGTCACCCCGTTATTCACCGTGAGTCACTTACGTGAATGTCCCTAAACCCTAGACTTGTAACCAAAACAGCGAGCCGGAGCGCGAAAACCCGCATTCCCCGCTCGCCAATCACCAAGGGACTGGAGGATGACACATGGCCCATCATTTGAACTACAGGAGCCTTAGCAAGCACTTCGTAATTGGTGCGATATTTGGCGCTTGGGCTGTTTCTCCTGAAGCGCTCACTGAATCGGTCATCGATTTAGTCGCCCCTTCGGCAGCATACGCGCAGGAAACAGAAGAAGTTTCTCCGACGATGGTGCGTGATCGTCCACGCGATGTTTACTACCCCAATACTGAAGATCTCGCCGAAGACGAGATGCGCGTCATCGCGTGTGGAACAGGAATGCCTACAACGCGGGCCGCTCAGGCTGCTGCGTGTTTCCTTGTAGAACTGGGCAACGGAGACAAGTTCTTGTTCGACATTGGTTCGGGATCGGCCGAGCGAATTTCTTCCCTGCAAATCCCGTACAATTATTTGGACAAGGTCTTTATCGGCCATCTTCATACTGACCATTTCGGCGCGTTGCATGACCTGTTCATCGGTGGCGCGTTGATGGGGCGAAACGTTCCGCTGCGTATATGGGGCCCAAGCGGGCCAGTCGAAGAACTGGGCACGGCATATGCGATGGAGCACATGCAAAAGATGCTGACTTGGGATCTGTCGGGCCGTGCTGGACTGATTGATTTTCGAGGATTCACCATGGAGGTGAACGAGTTCGACTATAAGGGCGAGAACGAAATCGTGTACGAAGAAAACGGTGTTGTGATCCGTTCTTTTCCTGCGATCCATTCACTCGATGGCCCAGTCAGTTACTCATTGGAGTGGAACAATCTGAAGTTCGTCTTCAGTTCAGATTCTTACCCCAACAAGTGGTTCGTCGAATACGCGAAGGACGCGGACATCGCAATCCACGAGTGCTTTGTGGCGGTGCCTGATCTGGTTGCAAAGATGAATTTCACTCCCGAGTCCGCCTTGCTTGTCGGCACTCAGGTTCATACTGCGCCTGAAGCTTTTGGGAAGATTATGAACGAGGTGAGACCGCGTATTGCTGTTGCCTATCACTTCTTCAACGACTTCGACACAAGCACCAACGTCTACGAGCGCATTAGGCAGACCTATGACGGACCTCTGAGCCTTGCGGACGACTTTATGGTTTGGAACGTCACGAAGGATGAAATCAGGGTACGCATGGCGGTGACAGAGGAGCGCACTTGGGCACCCCCGTCGGCCGCTCCAGCAGAGCTCCCAAACGACGAGGACCGCGTCGCGTATTCTGAAGAATCCGGAGTGCCCATCGAGGCAATGAGATATTCCGACTTCACAAACTCTGGTTTCTGGGACGTGGACGATGTGCTGCGCCCAATCTATGAGGAAGCTTCAGAAGCGCTTGGCAAAGACTTCCCGTATCCGAACGATGACTAAAGTCAAATTTGACCGGCGCGACTTCAACACGCGCCGGTTCTTTCAATTCTGATCGGAATTCTCTATGCGTCATACCTCATTGATTTCTCGCTATTTGCTCTGTGTTGGATGGTTGCTTGTCGCGATCTCCCACGCGGCAAGCGCCCAGTCACTTGCACGTTCCGAAGATGATGAGGGCGGTTGGCGGCACTCTATCACGCCATATTTGTTCCTTCCGCTCAGCACGTCTGGCACATCAACCATTGATGGTACTAGCGTCGATCTGGACCTTAGCCTGAGCGAGGTGCTGGACATCCTGCAAGGCGCAGCCTCCGTACGCTACGAAGGCTGGAACGGAGATTTCGGGATCATCTCCGAGGTCTACTACGTAAGGCTTGGCGAAGACGGAACCCTACCGGGCGGAAGAGCAGACGTTGATGTTGATGTCCGGCAGACTTTTGTAAACGTTCAAGGAGCCTACCGATTTGCGAACGGAGTCAATGCTTCGGGTCGACGTTACGCAGCAGATGCCACAATTGGCGTTCAGTGGAACCGGCTTAAACAAGAAATCGACATAGTTGGTCCTGGGCCCGGTGTAACGCTGGGCGGAACAGAGGATTGGTTCGAGCCGATGATCGCGCTCCGCTATGCGATGGAAATCAATGATAAATGGAGTTTCGCCAGCCGCGCCGAACTAAGTGGCTTCGGCGTGAATGGCGATGACCTGCAATACCTGCTTCTGGCCGGTTTCGACTGGAAAGGCTGGGAGAACACGTCCCTGCGATTTGGTTATCAGTTCTACGGAATTGACTATTCTACTGACCGCTCGGGCGGGGAGTTTGCCTATGATGTGGACCAGAATGGTATCTATGCTGCCGTCGCGTTTCATTTCTAAGATTGGCGGACGCAGCAAGACATGGGTTTGGGTGGGCTCAGCGCTTGCGAGTCTTGCGTTTGGCGCAAGCCAATCGATTGCAGATCTTGTGTCCCCCTACGGCGGAGAAACCGCGCCGAACTTTGTCGAGCTTTCGGTGCAGCCAGATCATGTTCGCGTTATCCTTGAGGTCGATTTGAGCGACTATCCCATATTCGTCATTCCAGATGATGGTTCGGGTATGTCGCTGGCTGAGCGTACGGGTCAAAACCTTCAGGTTTGGGCAGACGGCGAGGAACTGACCAGCGCGACGAATACGATTGATGTGCGACCCCGGACTTCGCGGCAGACAGCAGCGAGCGCTCAGTACCGACCACGCCCACGCAGCGAGTACGTCGTCTATGTGGATATGGAGTTTCCGTTCAATGGTAAGCCTGAACGGATCAAGTTTATTCCCCCGCTGAGCCCAGACGGGATTCCCCTGGCTTCACTTGGCGTTGTGGCCGAGCACATGGGTGTTCCGGTGACAGACTATCGTTACCTTTCTCAGGCTGAGACGATGCTGCCAGATTGGGATGATCCTTGGTTTAGCAAATTTGAGAATCCAAATTTCACCCGACACCACAAGTCCCCGATGATGTCTTTTCTGGCAATGGAACCGCGCGTCGTCCGGCACGAGATAATTTTGCGTTTGAAAGACTATGAGACTTGGGCGGATTTGGACTTTGGGGATACTGACCGGCTGACCACAGATGATGTCGTCAGGATCAAGTCTGGCGTCTCGGACTTTTTTGAGACCAGAAACCCGCTCGCCGTCGACGGCATGCCGATGAAACCGGAAACGGTGCAGGTCTCATGTATCAAAGTTGGGGCCGAAGGTTTGCGTGTTCTTCCGGATGAAGCGGAGGCAATCCGAAAGACGATGCTGCTGGGTGTTGTCCTTTCCTATCCGGTTGCGACCTTGCCGAACCGAGTTGATCTAGCATGGGAGCTTTTCCCGGATGGTCTGGATGTGATCCCGATCACCCTCTCCGATCCGGCTGGGGCAGTCCCTTCCCAGATTTATGCAACTGACCCCGTAGTAAACTGGAACAATCACCTGAAAACTTGGACAAACCCAAGAACGGGCCCGGTCGTTGTCAATGTCGCAGGTGTAACTCAGGTGCCTTCGATTGCGTTAGGCTTAGGCGTTTTGTGTTTGATATGCGCCTATTTTTCGTTGCAGCGTACAAACGGTCAGCGCCTGATCTTGCTTGGTCTGACTGGGGCATTCGGTGCCGCTGCGATTGTCACATACTCGTTGCAAAACCTGTCGACAGCGCCCGAGCCGGATGAGATCGCAACGCGTCAAATCTTAGAAGGGCTGGTGACCAACATCGGAACCACGATGCTTGAGACGCGAGATGACAATGCCGTGGCGACGATGGAGCCATATGTCGAAGCAATCAATCGCGACAAGGTTCAAGCAGAAATGCGTCGTGGCTTGTCGGTTACTTTGCCCTCTGGCGCCATGGCTCGCGTCGAAGCGATTTCAGACCTGAATGTCGAGAGCTTCACGCCCGGCGAAGAAAGAAATCAGCATCAGGCCCTCGCCAGTTGGACTGCCCGTGTAAGCGGAGGTCATTGGGGGCATCTACATAGGCAAGCGGTTTCTTATCGTGGCTTGCTAGATGTTTCGCGGCATGGCGACCAATGGATGCTTGATGACCTGACGATTATAAGCGCCAAAACAGGAGGGTAATTCTGTGGTAGTGGTTAGGTTGTTTTTTGCCACGTTCCTGTTTGCCATGATCTTTTTGTGCGCAGGCAGAGCAGAGGCGCATTTCAATCTAAACCAGAATGTCCGCATTCATCATGTGGCCCATTCGGAAGATGGCTTAGATGTCTATTTGCGCCTTCCGATGCCGTATTTGGTTGCGGAGCTCGTCGGTCCCGAAGGCCCGGACGGTTTGCCCGAACCAGCACCTTACACATACAATCAAATCGAAGATGGCGTGCTCATGCACTACTTGGATAAGGCCGCATTTCACAAAGACCCAACCGGCTTGGCTCGTATTGCTGTAAACGGCTTTGTGCTATCTATCGATGGTCACCGACAAACATCAGTAATCGTCTCGATAAGACTGCATCCAATGGGGCAAGAGCCCGGATTTGCTACGCTTAATGAGGCACGCGCGGCACTTGCTCAAAGAGATGATTTTCCAACAACGGAGATTTATGTTGGCGAGGTGATGGTTGACGTTCATCTGCGCTTTGTGACGGGAGAAATTGGAGCATACAGTTTATCCTACACTTCTGATCCGGGGCTTCCTGGACAAGAAGAAACGGCGAACCTGATCCTCGATTATAACGAGCAGGATGTTCGGACATTTCGTGCGCGGGGCCTGATGCATACCCCGGTTGATGTTTCCGGATCTGCGACCGCAGCCGCTTCGACCTTCTTTGTTGAAGGTATTCGGCATATTTTGGAAGGCCCCGATCATGTTCTCTTTGTGCTTTGCATGATCATCGGTGCTTTGAATTTACACAGCCTTCTCGCCCGTGTCACAGGCTTCACCCTAGGCCATACGGTAACGCTGATTTTGGGTTTCTTTGGCTTCGCGCCGAGCGGGGCGTGGTTTATCCCAACTGTCGAATTGGCAATAGCACTTTCAATAATCTACGCCGCTGCAATGGCGGTTTGGCCGCCAGAGAAAGGACATGGCGACCTCAAGGCCTTTGCCATCACGTCTGGCATTGGGTTACTGCACGGGTTTGGGTTCTCGTTCATGTTGCACCAAATTCTACGTGTGGATGCACCAAACGTTTGGCACAGCCTGTTGGCCTTCAACGTTGGAGTAGAGACTGGACAAGTCATGATCGTTCTATTGGTCTGGCCGTTGGTGTTGTTGTTGCGCAAACAACCAGGTCGTATCTGGGTCGGCTCTCGCGCCGCTGTTGCCGCTTGCGCAAGTCTGGTCGCAATGGTTTGGGTAGTAGAACGGGCAGAGTTCTTTCTCTGACACTTGGGTTGTTGACATGAAGCACGCAGCTGCTGGCAATCTGACACGCGGCTTTGGCCGATGTGCGGTCAGTTCTTTGCGTGTCACTCAATCTGCAAAGTCTTGGATTGAATGTCCGGTTTGGGCCGCCTGTGTAATATGATTGGGGCTTCTGATGGATGCTGCAATGATTTCGGTTTCAAGGCAATAATTGTCGAATATGCTTCGGATATCGCGGATGAGATCGATCCCGTCCAAACTGATGTCGTCCAATCTGCCAATGAAAGGCGACACATAGGTCGCGCCGGCTTTCGCAGCTAAGAGTGCTTGATTGGGTGAGAAACAGAGCGTGAGGTTTGTGCTGATACCTTCCATTTTGAAATGAGCACAGGCTCTGAGGCCCTCCAAGGTCAGCGGCAGTTTGACAACGACGTTGTCTGCGAGGGACGCGAGTTGCTCTCCTTCCGCAACCATTCCTGCGGCATCTAAAGCTGTAACTTCTGCCGACACAGGCGTATCCGTAAGAGTGCAAATTTCCGCAATGACTTCTTTGAAATCGCGGCCGGACTTTGCGATTAGACTTGGATTGGTGATAACTCCATCCAATAATCCGAAGTCTATCAGGTCTATAATTTCGTTTACTTCTGCGGTGTCCACAAAGCACTTCATAAGCTTCCCTCATCGTGTATAGGACGACGTTAATTGCACTGGAAAACGTCGGTAACCGTTAGTACCAGCAGATCGCTTTTGCGTCGGTTGTGTCTGATCAAAACGCGTAACGCATACCGAATTCGGTGTAATTCTAGTTCAATGTCAGGTCGGCTTTTTTGCTTTCTCTGAAGACAAGTTCAGCATTCGGCAGATCGATATTTGTCGCGCGTTGCAGGGCGGCTTTTGGGTCAAACCCATACTTGATCCAGCGGTTTTGCAGCCTCCTTTCAATCTCCTCCAAAGTCGGACTGATAAAAACCGTTGCGGCATAGACATCCGACAATTTTCTCCACGGGTCGCTTTTCATCAGAAGGTAGTTTCCCTCAACGACGATAGTCGGAGTTTCTGGGTGAACAGCAATCGCGTTGGCAATGGCCAGATCCATTTGGCGGTCGAATTTGGGGTGAAAGGACTCTTGTTGTGTAGACTGCAGTCCTCTGATTGCATTGCAAAACCCAAATCCGTCGAAGGTTTCTGGCGCGCCTTTTCTCGCTAGCAGACCACGCGACTCAAGTACGCGATTGTCCAGATGATAGCCGTCCATGGGTACCAGCGAGGCTAACGGAACCGCAGAACATTGTTGTGCGTTCAGCGTTTGCACAACGGTTTCTGCCAGATTCGACTTTCCGGATGCAGGGGGGCCGGCGATTGCGACAATCGTCCGAACCCCAACCTGCCTCCGGGAGGAGATCAGGTCGCACACGCGCTTTGCGTCCTGCTCGATCACGCGGCGTCTTCTTTTGGTGGTTCTTTGGCGCCGGTCATAAAGGCCACGGCGTCGGACATCGTGTAATCCTTGGGATCAATGGTGCAGAGCCTTTTGCCCAGCCGATGCACATGGATGCGATCCGCGACTTCGAAGACATGTGGCATGTTGTGACTGATCAGGATGATTGGAATGCCACGTGCGCGTACGTCTTGGATGAGTTCAAGCACCTTGCGGCTCTCTTTCACGCCCAAAGCTGCTGTGGGCTCGTCCATGATGATAAACTTGGTCGCAAAGGCGGCTGCGCGCGCAACGGCAACGCCTTGGCGCTGGCCGCCGGACAACGTCTCTATCGCCTGGTTGATCGACTGCACGGTCATCAGGCCAAGCTCGGTTAATTTTTCGCGGGCGAACTTCTCCATAGCTTGCCGGTCGAGCTGACGCATGTATTTGCCCATGAAACCCTTTTTGCGGATCTCGCGCCCCATGAACATGTTGTCCGCAATTGAAAGGGCAGGAGACATGGCAAGCTGCTGATAGACGATTTCGATACCCATATTGCGGGCGTCGATTGGAGAGCTAAAGTTTACCTTCTTCCCTTCGATCAGAATCTCGCCCTCATCCGGGATGGTGGCCCCGCAAATCGCCTTGACGATGGAAGATTTACCCGCACCGTTGTCCCCGATAACTGCAAGGATTTCTCCTTGTCGCAGTTCAAAGTCGGAATGGTCGATGGCGGTGACGTGGCCATAACGCTTCACGATCCCGCGCCCTTGGACGACTGGAGTTGTGTCTGACATTAGCCCGATACCTTTCTGATCCACTGGTCGACTGCGACCGCTGCGATGATGAGAAGACCGATCAACAGGAAGGTCCACTGTGCATCTGCGCCCAGAAGCCTCAGCCCCAGAGTAAACACGCCAACGATCAGAGCTCCGAACAACGATCCCAGAATGGATCCTCGCCCGCCGAACAATGAGATGCCCCCGATCACAACCGCGGTGATACTTTCAATGTTGGCCAATTGGCCGGAGGTCGGCGAGACCGACCCGATGCGCCCAATCAAAGCCCAGCCCGCAAAGGCGCAGATCAATCCGGACAGCATGTAGACGGACATCAGAGTTCTGTGGACGTTGACACCGGAGAGCTCGGCAGCCTCTGGATCGTCTCCGACCGCATAGACATGCCGCCCCCAGGCCGTGTGTTTGAGTGCATATGCCAACACAAAAATCAGGACGAGCATGAAAACGACGCCAACTGTAAAGGTCGCTCCACCAATGCTGAACTTGGTTCCAAAAAACTGAAGGAACGGCGCGTTTGCCTCAATATCCTGACTGCGAATGGTTTCGTTCGCAGAATACAGGAAGTTTGTAGCCAGAACGATTTGCCACATTCCAAGCGTGACGATAAATGGCGGGAGCTTAACTCGGCTGACAAGCCACCCGTTAAGGGCTCCGATCAAAGTTCCGACTGCAAGCCCGCACATAACGGCAATTGGCACTGGAATACCGTACCGAAACGTAAACTGCCCCATGATGACGGAAGAAAAAACCATGATCGCACCGACGCTCAGATCAATTCCGGCCGTCAGAATAACAAGGCTTTGCGCGGCAGCCACGATGCCCACAATCTGGACCTGTTGAAGGATCAAAGTCATTGCGAACGGAGAGAAGAACTTTGAGCCCAGAAGCAGGCCAAAAATCAACATTGCACTGACTAAGACAATAAGAGGTACAAAGGATGGATTGACGTGAAGAAGATGCTGCAACCTCCCCAGAACGCCACGCCGATGGTCCTCAAAAGCCGCAACAGTTTCTGTTCTGCTAGCAGCGGATTCAAATTCCTGGGCGCTTTGGTTTGCTTCGGACATATCTCCCCCTTTTCGCGGGCGGCGTAACGCCCACGAGATCAGTGTACAGGAAGTTTCGGTTTGCTGGTGAAAGGAGTGATGAGGCGCTCTCATGCGCCTCATTCATTAGGTCTTTTTAGCCCCAGCAGAGTTCTAAGCCTTCGGCGACCGAGATCGAATCCACGCCATCAACAGGTTGGTCCGTGATGAGCGCGACTCCGGTATCGTAGAAGTCTTTTCCGGGCGTGTTTTCAGGCTTTACGCCTTCTTCAGCCCATTTTTTGATAGCCTCGACGCCAAGCGAAGCCATCAAAAGCGGATACTGCTGGCTTGTGGCACCAATAACTCCGGCCTGCACATTTTGTACACCGGGGCAGCCACCGTCGACCGAAACGATCAGCACATCGTTTTCACGTCCAATAGATTTCAATGCCTCATAGGCACCTGCCGCCGCCGGCTCGTTGATCGTGTGAACCACGTTGATCGTCGAGTCCTTGGCCAGAAGGTTTTCCATGGCACGGCGCCCACCTTCTTCGTTGCCGTCGGTCACGTCACTGCCGACCAATCGAGCATCAGATTCATCGCCGATGACATTGGGGTCTGCCAGGTCCACACCGAAGCCGTCGAGGAAGCCCTGATTGCGAAGAACGTCCACGGTTGGCTGACTGACGTTCAGATCAAGCGTCGCAATTTTGGCGTCAGCCACTGCGTCGCCCATCTTTGCCTTCGCCCATTGTCCGATCAACAGGCCAGCTTTGTAGTTGTCAGTCGCAAAGGTTGCGTCAGCGGAATCAATCGGGCTTAGCGGCGTGTCCAGAGCGATAACCAACAGGCCAGCGTCACGCGCCTGCTGAACAGCGGGGACAATCGAGCTTGTGTCCGAGGCCGTCAGGAGAATTCCCTTTGCGCCGTCGAGAATACAAGTTTCAATGGCCTGAACTTGAGTTTCATGGTCGCCGTCGATTTTACCGGCAAAGGCCTTTAAGGTCATGCCAAGCTCTTCGGCCTTGGCCGTTGCGCCTTCCTTCATCTTTACAAAGAATGGATTGGTATCTGTCTTCGTGATCAGACAAACGGTTTCTCCGGCTGCGTGAGCAGATGCAGCAGCCACCGTAAGCGCGGTAGCAGATGCGGCAATCTTGAATAGATTTTTCATGTAGTCCTCCCAGAAAATTGTTGATGCCCCGCATGGCAGGCCAACGAGACTCGCCCTCATCCTCCAATGAAGGTCTATTTCAAGAAACTGTGATTCTAGTCTTTCTGTCAATAAATAAATAAAGTTTATTTATTAATTTACCGGAGTACCTTTTCATAAGAAAACAAGGTGTTTATGTTCAGGCTTATGGAGAGAGAAGCGCTCAACACACTGACCGGTGGGGTAAGTCAAAGCGGGGTTCGCGATCACAACGAGCGTCTGATTTTGACAGTTTTACAACGGCATGGGCCCGCCGCAGGCGCCGACGTCGCGCGATTAACGGGCCTGTCTCCTCAGACTGTATCAATCATTCTGCGCAAGCTAGAAAAGGACGCGATTCTCAAGCGTGGTACTCCACTGCGCGGGAAGGTTGGAAAGCCCTCAACCCCTATGGAATTAAACCCGGAAGGCATCTTGTCGGTTGGGATGAAGATCGGGCGGCGTAGCGCCGATCTGCTCTTGATCGACTTTACTGGCACGCCGCGCCGCGAACTTTCCACGACTTATGACTATCCGCTACCAGAGGTCATTTTCGGTTTTTTGGAGTCTGGTTTGGAAACGCTTCTGTCCCACGAGCCTCAGAGGCTTCGTGATCGTGTTTGTGGGATCGGGATCGGGACTCCATTTGAACTTTGGAAATGGCACGATCTGTCTGGGCTTGCTGCAAAAAAATTTAGGTCTTGGAGAAACGTGAATTTCTTTTCCGAGGTCGCCAAGTTCAGCGATTTGCCGGTTTTTGTGGTCAACGACGCGACAGCCGCCTGTCACGCAGAACATCTCTATGGACGTGGGGCAGAATACCGTGACTACTTCTACTTTTTTATTGGCTCAATGATCGGCGGCGGTGTTGCATTGAACGGCACCGTGTTCGAAGGCAACCAAGGCAATGCCGGTGCATTGGGCGCCATGCGCACGACCGGTCCTTTGGGTGAAAGCCAACAACTGATCGACACGGCGTCGCTGTTTTTGCTCGAGGACCGATTGATCGAAGCGGGTGTCGACCCGGGGATTCTATGGGAGAAGCCGCAGGACTGGAGCAGCATTTCTCGCTATGTCGAGCCGTGGATTGGCAACACGGCGCAAGAATTAGCTAAGGCCGCTCTTTCAATCTGTGCTGTCATCGACTTTGAGGCCATTTTCATCGATGGCGCGTTCCCGCCTGAGGTTCGGGAAGAACTGGTGTCTAGGGTTCGCCGTTACTTAGTCAATCAAGACAAACGCGGCTTGATTCCTCCGGTCGTTGAGGCCGCTGCGGTTGGGGAAAACGCTCGCGGCATTGGGGCGGCTAGCAGCCCAATTTTCCGCCAATTTCTATTGAATACCAATGCTGGGCTTTCTGGGATGTAGAGGAAGCTCGTCGTCGTCAAACTTCCTGATCAAGAAAGAATCGCGGATCCTGCTCAAGGAGGCGGCCTTTGAAGGGCCGCTTTGGCGCGGTTGCAGCGCAGTATAGAAAAAGCAGCGGAGGACCGGATTGGGCCGTCTGCGTGATCAGCTGGCGGCGGGGCAGGAGCCTGCGCTGAAAAGGCACCGAGGTCCGTAATGAGCCCAAAGCGGAAGTGCTCCATCTCTGAACCAAGCAGGCGCAACAAACTATTCGCCGAAGTCACCAGCTGCGTCGCAGAAAGAAAAGCGGCCATTCATTCAAAGCGCAGCGAACTTTGGTACGTCGATGTCTGAGTTGCGGACAAACCCGCCTGATGCGGGTGCAGCGAAACTTGTTTAGAACTCAAGCGGGCATTCACAGCACGTCAAGTCGTCCGGAGTCAAAGCGGCCGTTCGCAGCGCTGTTGGCTGACATTCCACATGCGGACTTTGGGTGCATTCGATCTTAAGACAGAACTTAAGAAACATCGCCGGTTCATACCTGAAGTCGCGAACATATCTTGCGCCAACGATACAGCAAATCTTCGTCCACTATCTCAACAGATCGTCCACGATGCCTACGGCGTCGATTACCGTCTGAGTGTCCTCTGTAATCTCGAGGATTTCATTATCCACCCTAATGTACTTGTTTCCCTTACCCGGCGGGGACAGGTTCCATTTGGAAAGGTCTCCTATGTCCTCCCAATCGACATCGTCTGGAAGTTTCGCGCCTCGGGTGTATCTTTTGATTTGACCGGGCGGCACAGCTTTTTGGCCTTTTCCAGGTTTGTCGACCTTGGCCTTGTTTCCCTTCCCCCCCTGAGCGTGTTCCGGTTTGCCCTTGTCTTTTGCTACGGCTGCCTCAGGGCCAGCAAAAACAAGAGCAACTGCCGTGAGTCCTAATACGACAAACTTTTTCATGTGGTTTCTCCTAAATTGCCGTTTTGAAACTATCCACGGATCTTGGCATCAATTTGTTGGCAAAGCGTCCATTCGTGCAATGCGAAGCTAACGACTGCATTGAGCTCAAAGCAGACTGTAATCGTAAATCGCCGAATGTAGACTTTCATGCGTGCTGCAATGAAGGACTGCCTAGTCGTTTTGCTCCGTGTCAGTGGACGGTATCAGAAAATTCGGCTGACCGCTCTTAGAAGTCAGCCGGGCTTACGCGGTTAAGGAATTAGGCCACAAAGGCGAAATCATCTATCGTGTAGCCGCTGAAATCCAGATCAATGGCTGAAGCCAGTTCCGCTGCAACCGAGTCGTCGACCGAGTAACCTAGGTCTTTCAAAGCATCCGCTGTCATCTGAGACATAAAGTTGCCATTCACATTAAAGACTGTCGTCATCAGTTCATCTCCAAAGGCCGCTTCTTCCCAATGGCCCAATGTGCCTTCTGTTTCGACCAGTGGCAGATTGTCGTCGGTGTCCAATGCTCCGCCGGTATATTCGATGACGTTAAATCCATCTCTGGGGTTTTTTGTGGTCAGATCCGGGACGAACTCCGGATCGCTTAGAAAGTCGCGCACGCCAGAAACTTCCCAAAGCGTACCAAGACCCAATACATGCATCATTTCGTGCAGAGCCAAATCATCCAAAGTTCCGAGATCCAGCAGAGCCGACAGGTCGTTGGTATCGAAGATGATCTCGCCTGTTACTGGCAGCCCGTCGGGCATCACGTTATCGGAAGACCGAACTGAAGTCGGACGACCCTGCGCGACTGTGCCACCTAGAATGTCGATGTCGGCAAGTGACAGATCAATCTGCACATCGTCGATGCCTTCGTCTTCGGTCAGACCGGCTGTGATGAGGCGCGACAAGTAATCTGCGGCGGAAGCTATTGCGCTCATTGCATCAAGCGTCCAACCTTCTCCCATAAACCTCAGATCGATGTTGAAATTATCAACAGCCTCGATGCCAAGAGCAGCGTCGGCTTCGACATCCGCAAGACCACTGGAGAATGTATAGCTCACCGTTGTGGAGTCGCCGCCGTCTCCTCCGCCGCCACCGCTTGGCGGGCCGCCGCGACCTCCGCCGTTACCGCCCTTGGCCGCAGCCCATTCGAATTCAACGCCGTCGTCTTCAAAACCCAGATCAACAAATCTCATAGTGCACCTCGCCCTTTATAATAGAGGCGCTGGACCACCCACTCCCGCGCGATCAGATAACAGATGATATTTGGCACATATCCGTCAAAATCCAAAAAATCCTGTTTTGACCCGCCTGATTGTCGTTGCGTGTCAGACAATGCACAAGGGCCGACGCAACTGTTTTGTATGTCGTGCCGATTTGACACAATTCGAAATGAATCCGCCAGGAGAGTTACCAGCGCGCGAATCATCCATATGATCTCAGTAAAGTTCAGCCTTTTTTCTGAACCTCACGGTCCAGAAAGTCCGCGATCCGAATTGTGTTTTTCGCGGCCACCTTGAGCAAGTTGTCGTTGATACACCAAAATTTTGGCCCATGGTCGGCGGGCTGCGAACTCTAGCTAAAGCGCGGTGGACCGATTTTCAGGGTGCGCTGGGATGATCTGGCTCGTCCAGCGAATGCTCACTGCGTCCGCAAATGAGATATCCGCGTCGAAAACTTCGCGGCGCCTAGAACGAACAGCCGCTTTTCTTTCTGCAACGCAGCTGATTGTTTGGTCAACTAGATTGCTGCATCTGCGAGTATCGGTGCCGGACTTGGTCTGCTTTGGGCTCGAAGCAGACATGCGGCAGTGCAGCGGTCGAAGGTTGAGCCTGTTCCCGTAAGCAGACTTTAGGAAAAACGAGATGACCCGGCGATTTCATCGGCTTGGCCAATCGTGCTGACATTCGTCTTCCACAAGCCACCCTTCGCACAAACCGGGCTGATCGACGGCTCAGAGCCCTAACCTGCTCGTTCTGCGATTTACATAAATGTCTGCTTCCGTGATGCTTTCTGGAATGGCGCAATGTCAGATTTGTTTCAGCTGAGAATTGGCGTCACAGTATCTTCAGCAAAAATCTCTACAAAAGGCAGCAGGTTAACAACAGATCAAGGGAACCCGGCGCGCATGTAAGCAATGATCTTCCAGATTTCTTCTTCACTCAGCGTTTGTTCAAAGGCTGGCATGTCTGTTCCGAAGCGTTCGCCGCCTTCGGAAACCGCCCATAGAAGGTACTCGTCCCCCGACATCGGCATCTGAACGAACCATCTGAGTAGGGCTGGAGATGGAACGAGCGAACGTCCGGCGTCACCGTCTCCTAAGCCTTCCGCTCCATGGCAACTCGCGCAGTTTTCCCTGTAAAGAGCCTGACCCTCAGCAACATTTTCGGGCGTAGCGCGAATGGTGCTTCTTGCCCCCCGATATTCTACGGGAACTCCCTCGTTCATATACGTCCAGTGTCGTTGCATGCGCTGTTGCTGACCAGGCCCCATATTGCCGTGCCCCCAACCACGCATATGATCGGACCTCATGTGGTTAGATCCCATTGGCCCGTGACCCCACCAACCTCCTCGTTGTTGTTGAGCGCAACCCACTGTAGCAATGGTGATAGACAGGATGCTCAAGGCAAAAACGCGTAATCCAAGCTGTGTCATCTTCTCCTCCTTACTGTTTCCGCTCGATGAATGTCGCCTCAGGCCGCTCCGTAACTCGTAAACACCTTGGTACTACGGTCCCTAAGGATCAAAAACACGTCGTAGGCCTCACGACGATCTTCCGGCCCCATCCCCGGCGAACCGTAGGGCATGCCGGGAACGGCAAGTCCGATAGCATTAGGTCGCTCCTCCAACAGGCGACGAATATCGGCGACCGGCACGTGCCCCTCGATCATATAGCCGTCGATCTCGCCTGTGTGGCAGGAGATCATTTCTTCGGGGATGCCGTTGTCCAGTTTGTGCCGGATGAGCTGTGTTCCAAGGCTGCGCTCCTCGGTAACGCGAAAGCCTTCCTGCCGCAGGATATCGATCCAAACCCGGCAACAGCCGCAATTTGGATCCTTCAGAACATGGATGGAAGGTGCGTTTTGCGCAAACGCGGCAAACGGTACTGTGCCGGCAAAGCCTGCAGCGTAAGTCAGTATTTGGCGGCGTTTCAGGTACATAGTGAGAGTCCTTTGTAAATATTCCTCATTTGAGCCAATTTCGCATCATTCGAGATCGAATGTCGTGATCTACGTCAAACATGCTGATGTTCGCCAACTTCCCGGCGCTCGGCGACTGCTTGGCGCACAATCTGGAAGGCCGAGGAGAGGAACAAGGAGGCCATGACCGCAGCAACAAGCAGGTCAGGCCATCCACTTGCCGTGCCCCAGACGCCGAGAGCGGCAAACATCACCGCCACGTTGCCGATGGCGTCGTTCCTTGAACAGAGCCAAACAGAGCGGACGTTTGCATCACCGTCTTTATAGCTGACAAGCAGCAACACACTGGCAAGGTTCGTCGCCAGAGCCAAAGCTCCGATGATGCCCATGATTTCCGCTTCTGGGACGCCGACATAGAAGACGCGGTACACCGTCGATCCGAATACCCAAAGACCCATCAAGAACAAGCTGATCCCCTTGGCCAAAGCCGCATTCGTGCGCGCGCGAATTGAGGCGCCGATCACGGCGAGCGAGATACCATAGGTCAACGCGTCTCCGAGAAAGTCGAGTGCATCAGCCTGAAGCGCTTGAGACTTTGCGTAGTGGCCGGCGGTCATCTCAACGACGAACATCGTCGCGTTCAACGCGATGACGATCCATAGCCGTCGTTTGTAATCATCCGATACGCCGTCGAACTTGGCGTCATGCCCGCAACATCCTGACATTGGAAAGCCCTTTTGAGTCCGCATCAGACATAGTGTAGTGTCTCTAGTGACTAGAGGTTCAAGAGGTATTTTCATGTTTTCGATCGGGGAACTTTCAAAGCGCACGAAGGTCAAAGTTCCGACTATCCGCTACTGTTAGGAGATGGGCCTGCTTGCCGCACCAGAACGCACAGAAGGCAACCAACGGCGCTACGACATGGCAGGGCTAGAGCGTCTCAGTTTCATCAAACATTCGCGCGATCTTGGTTTCTCGATTGAAGCAATTTCCGATTTGATCGAGCTTCAAGGCCACCCGGATCGGTCATGCCAAGAAGCGACGGACATCGCCGTCTCACAACTTTCCGACGTTAGGGCAAAAATTAAACGGCTACGCGCTCTCGAAAAAGAGCTGGTTCGGATTTCGAAAGGCTGTGGTGACGAGCGGGTGTCAGAGAACTGCTATGTACTCGCGTCTCTTGCCGATCATAAGCTCTGTCACCAAGATCACTAAACTATGAGCGGACATCGCTTCAGCCGCAGCAAATGGCTGTTTTGTCCGCAACTCAGACGCTCGATGCTCGCGCAGCGAACGACCGATTTTGAGTTGCCCCGATTTGGTAGACTTGAACGTCCGCTTTCGGGAAATCGCGCTGCAGTGCCGCGAACTCTCCGGTGATTTTGTTGGTGAGGAGGCGCGATGTTTGCGGCGACAGCATCCGGCAGCTTCGTCCGCAGAGCGGACATTTGGCACTCCTTTTTGTTGACTTTTGATTGTCTGCCCTGAGCCCAGAATGACCGATGCCGCACCGTGCATATCTGCGCAAAGCCGCACTTAGTCGAGCCTGACATTGCGACCGCAGCTAAGGTCTGCTGTTTATGGTCGACTGTTACTTTTTGCTGTTTGACAGAATGGTATAATCGCAAAAAGCGGCAAGCCGTCGTTCCCACTACATTCCTTTCGTGGGCCAACGGGATTTGGACAAGCCAAACGCCCTTGGCCGTCAGCGTGAGGACGCTGCCCTCCCCCTCAGGGAACCCTATTAGACAGGGCCGTGTCCTTGGCTGCGCCTGCGGACCGCACCACCCCTGTCGAATAGCAATGCCTCACCCCGTCCAGCGTTCGCCACGTGGCAGAATAGCCGGCACAGGCAGCTTCGCTGTCTGGCCTACAAATCAGCCCTGATTTTCCGAAAGGGAAGTCAGATCAAGCGAATCTGTTTGCGTGAGTATGAAATGGGGAGCGGGTTAGTCTATGGCACAAAGGTCAAATTCACCTGATGCCCAACGTTAGGGGCGCCTTCTGATGTCGAATGTTCACTGCTTTTCTGGTCCAACTATGACGGTTGGGTCGGTCTCGTGTGACTTTCAGCATTTATGTCGGGTGGCACATAGTTTTTTCATTTCTTCCTGGTTAATTTATTGATTTTAAACAGGTTGAATTTTCTCCGACGCACCAATCTTGTCATTTTGTGACTCAAAGGCCTTTCATTTGGACACGCCACTAAAACGACCCAAAAGCGATTACGCTGAAAACCGATATGCGGTCTGTGCTGCCGCGTAGTACAGGCTTTTTTGCTCTTCCTGGGTCAACTCGGCAAACAATTCGTTAAATGCGGTCCAAACCCTTTCATAGGACGATGTAAGCTCCTCGACCGGAAAATTACTGCCTAGCATGCACCGTTTCGAGCCAAACACATGTAGCACGTGCTCAACCAAAGGCCTGATAGTATCAACGCTCCAATGTGGGTCTGCTCGCGATCAACCCGAAATCTTCATGAACGTGTTCGGAAGCGCGGCTAGCGCGTTGATACCTTCCATCCATACTTGCAGTGCATGGTTATCACCCAAATCTGGTGACCCCAGTTGATCGATGATAACAGTCACATCCGGATGGTCCGAAAGGAACACCGCAAACTGGCTGAGGTGAGTATGCCAGCATGTCAGATCGAACGAAACATTAACATTGGCCAGCTTTGCAAAGCCGCGACACCAGGCGGATTTCTTCAGCATGTCTTCTTCGAGAATATCCGGCCGAGGTAAAGGCTTTTCCCACCAAATATCTTGGCGGATACCAGCGAAAACAGGATGGCGCGCATGTCGCTCCAGTTTGCTTTCCAAATGTGGATCGGAAAGATCCGCATAGGCGACGAACCCGGCGATCTGGTTGCCATTCGGATGCTCATCAACCGTTTTCTGAAGCCACGCCGTCTCTTCAACGGGGTCAAGCGCATGGTTGACTTCTGCCTGCACAACTACGAACGAAGTGCCCACATTTGAAGATTCAGAGATCGCATCATCCAAAAGATAGGTTTCAGGCAGATTGGAAAATGACCCGCTTTGATACCAACGATAGTCAAAGCGAGCTGTGTCCCAAAGGTGAAGATGCGTATCGACCTGCTGCATTTTCATATCTCCGTGCACAGTGTGCTGGAGCCTACCACAGTCCCGTACGACCAATGACGACTTTACGCTTTTCGAAGCTTTTACATCAACCAACGAACGACCCCTCTCACCCTGACGAATCCAAGCAAACCGCCGAGGTAAAGGTTCATCGAGGCGCCAAGTGCAATGAATCCCGAATGTCCGAAGACCGTAACTGTCTCGATGGCCTGTTCGGTGCCAGACACAAGGCTGAGCCAGGCCAGGCATTGGGGAACAATTCTGTGCTCACCAAATCCACGCCTGCACCTGCGCGGTTAGCGCAAATCCAAAGACACGTGCAATTAACCACATAGCGATGAGGCGAGGGAAGCAATGCCGAAACCTGAGTGGCGAAAGTCATCAGGCCCGAAGACACAAAGGTCGAAGCCCAGACATAAGTTCGCGCCCGCATGCCATTTTCAGAGAACCAGCTTGCAACTTCAGTCCCTGTCGACTCGATTGTGGGAACCGCGCTTCCGCGGGCGACAAAGCAGAAGACTAAAAACGCGCACGTGAAAAGAACGTTTATGAATAGAAAATTTCCTGCGGTGAGGCGCATTGGCAGTTCTTTCATCTAAAAATCGTAGGTCGGCAATTTTCTGACCTGTGCAACGCTTGTGGAATGTCGAAATGGATGCTGATGTCTAATTCAGAATAAACCGCACCCAGCGCAGAACCTCGACAAGGTAACTTGTTTCCACTCTTCAGACTGATTGCAGGCAACACCGATCATCTGAGGACGGAAAGCTCTGGCATGCCGGAGCTCTCCTGGTCGAGCCAATGTCCCTGTTGTGATGTTCAATCAGTCGGTGAATTTGTATTCTCCCAGATCGCACAGGTTCAGCCGAAAATCCTTGGCTTCCCAACCGTCGGCAAAAGTTCCGCGAATGTCATAGATGCAGGTCGTCAACCGATCAGCAATATCAACATCAATTTCGTATCCTGGTGCGAGGTAAACACCAGCCAGGAGATTTTCTCCCAATCGCCGGATGACGCTGGAGAGACATTGAATTCGACAAGATCAGAGCTGCTTTCATTGTAGAGGAGGAATGCGAAGTCCTCCGCTACCGCAGGGGAATAGGCCGCTGTGGCGACTGCAACCAGCGCCGCCAGGATAGGTTTTTTTATCTGATAGATCCTTCTGTAAGAGATAATTTTCGTCGACCAACTACTTGAACGAGATATGAGTGACGGCACGGCGGTTCTGAAGTAAACCAGCCTGCATCGCGTAGCGCAGCCAATAAGAAGCTTTATTCCTTACCTCACCATAGGACGCGCAGACCAGCGGTTGCACCGATGCCGCAGTTGCCGCTTGTCTCGATGGACTGGCGGTAAGACACTTCTCCAAAAAGGGCGCTTCCGTTGGTCCAATCCAGAGCTCTGCCATAACCGATTTCAGCCCAGTTTCTGTCACCGCGCGAGGACAGTTCCGCACCGGAAACGGTGACGTTGGATACACTTGAGAGGTCATGGATTAAGTTTTGAAGTTGTAGTTGGCGATATAGCGCTCCCGCATGTCGATGGCCCCCCAATCGACCAGTGTCGCCTCTCGAAGGCGAACCCCCGTGTCAATCAGGTAAATGAACAGGTCGTAGGCCTTTGACCGTGCTGAGGCGTCGGGATATACAGCGTCTTTGGCGGCCCATATTCGCAAGGGGCATCAGACCAGCGCAACCCATTGCGATTGATGAAAATAATGCCGCTCAACACACGCCGATCATCAACCCTCGGCTTGCCATGGCTCTTTAGAAGGTAAGGCCGAAGACGCTCCATCTGTTCGTCTGTCACTCAGAATAGATTGCTCATGATATACCCCTGAAACAATGGGGCTTTACGCACGCAGCCGAGTTAGTGGCAACATATTCAATGGGTCCAGAACTAATTTGAGTTTATCATCTTCCGTTCACACGCGTTTTTTTTGAGCGTTTCTTTCATTCAGAAATTTCATCGTGTTTTTTAACCCTTGCCGCATGTGGTCTTCAAGGTGATCCAACATGGCATCCAAGCTGTTCCCTTGGGCAAGGTGGAGGTATTTGTCGTGGGAATCCCGGAGTGGACCGCCGCGCCCGTGCGCTTTTTGGTGCATAGCAAAGTAGAACTGGAGGTTAGGTTTTAGGCGCTCCCAGCTTTGCAGTAGAAGGTTATGCCCCGAAAGTTCATAGCACCATGAGTGAAGGTGCATTTCAGCCATGATCGCGCCGTAGGGATCGTTGTCCGAGATGCAGTCGCATAGCCTGTCGTTGCGCATTTGCAGGTCGGCGAGGCTCATGAGGTCACGTTTGTCCCAACAGAATTGAAACGCCATCTTCTCGAGTCCCGTTCGGAACGAATAGATTTCGTCCAGATCAATCGGATCCAGCGTACGAAGGAAAGTTCCGCGATAAGGAATGTAAACAAGAAGCCCAATCTCACTCAATTGAACCATCGCTTCGCGCAATGTAGCGCGGCTGACATCCAACTGAGCGGCGACCTGGGTTTCAAGCAGTTTTGCCCCGGGCTCCAGATCTCCGGTCAAGATTAACTTCTGCAGGCGCTCCAGCGTTCTGTCTTTCAGTGTATCGCCGGATTTCTCTGCGGATGCTGTTTGTCGTGTCATGTCGATCCCGTTGATAGAACACCCTGTGAATGGAAAGCGAGATTACTTCGTGAAGCCAGGATAGCCAGAAAATTAACCGCAGCTGAACTTCCATTTTCGGTAGGGTGTTCAACTGCAGCGACCTCATTTCAAGGTAGCCAACATTTGGAAGATTGTCGACAATTACTCGAATTGTCGACAATTGTAAAAACACGTAGTATCGTCGTATCAGGTGGGGATTCGAAAAGCTCCGAACCTTGGCTGCGACGACGAACCCATCGGCAAGAGATGATCACACGGTCTGGAACCGGAGTGACGCAACAGGTGAAAAGGGAGTTATACATGTTGTCGACCGGCATCCTCAAAAAGAGAATACATACCGGGCTTGCAGCGTTTGGCGCGGCCGCGCTTCTGGCCGGTGCCCCGGCTAAAGCGGAAGAGTTTCTGACAATCGGTACTGGCGGTGTCACCGGCATTTACTATGCCGTTGGCGGCGGCATTTGTCGGCTGGTCAATCAGAAACGCAAGGAACATGGCATTCGCTGCTCGGTCGAGAGCACGGGTGGTTCAGTTTACAACCTGCGCACTATGCGCGAGGGTGAGTTGGAAATGGGAATTGTCCAGTCCGACTGGCAGTTCCACGCCCTGAACGGGACCAGCCTGTTCGAAGAAGACGGGCCAGATTCCGAACTCCGCAGCTTGTTTTCGCTGCATCCTGATACGGTCATTATCGCCGCTCGCAAAGACACCGGCATTGAGTCCCTGGACGATCTCGGCGGTCGGACCATCAATTTGGGCAATCCTGGCTCCGGCACACGCGGCACCGCTGAAGTTCTCGTGGACGCTATGGGCTGGGACATGGATCACTTTGGACTGGTGACCGAACTGAAATCAGCAGAACAATCTTCGGCCTTGTGCGATAATACCATTGAAGCGTTTTTGATGGTCGCGGGTAACCCGGTGGCAAACGTTTTGGAAGCTGCCACAACATGCGATATCAACATCATTCCTGTTGACGGCGATGCAGTACAGACGCTGGTTGAGAGTAAGCCCTACTATGGGAACGTAACCATACCAGGCGGTCTTTACCGAGGCGTAGATGGAGATGTTCCGTCCTTTGGTCTTCCGTCCACTTTCGTGACCTCCTCAAATGTACCGGAAGAAACCGTGTATGTGATGGTCAAGGCGGTTTTTGACAACTTTGATGCCTTCAAGTCATTTCACCCGGCTTTTGCCAACCTCAAGAAAGAGGAAATGGTGATAAATGGGTTATCCGCACCAATGCATCCCGGCGCCGAGCGCTATTTCCGCGAAGTCGGGCTTCTTAACTAAACAAACAACCGAGGTGGCGGTTGCCGCCGCCTCTGCACCCTTTCAACAAAACGCCCACCTACGAGAAACAATATGAGCGAGCAAAGCCTGAGCCATTCCACTCACGACGCGCAGGAAGACGCGCGCAATCAAGACATTAAGATCTTTCTCAACGGAAAGATCGTGCCGCGAGGCGAGGCGGTGGTGTCCGTCTATGACTCTGGCTTCATGCTGGGCGATGGCATGTGGGAAGGGCTGAGGCTCTATAATGGCACGTGGGCGTTCTTCGACGAACACATGGACCGGTTTTTCAATAGCTGCAAAGCCGTTTCGATCGATGTTGGCATGACCAAGGACGAGGTCCTGCAAGCGCTGAATGAGACCGCTAAGGCCAACGGTATGACAACGGACGCGCATTGCCGGTTCATGGTGACACGCGGGCCAAAGGACAAGCCGTTTCAGCACCCCGGGTTATCTCGATCCGGACCTACGGTGGTTGCGATCATGGAACATTCGAAACCGGCAGACAGCCTAATGAACAAGGGCATTCGCCTGGCCGCCGTGCCTCAGGTGCGCGGCCTGCCGATGAGCCAGGATGCTAAGTATAACAGTCACTCGAAACTGAACTGCGTTATCGCATGTCTGCAGGCTGAACAGGCTGGCGCGGATGAGGCCCTCATGCTGGATCCACTTGGGTTTGTGAACACCACAAATGCCTGCAACTTCTTCATTGTACGCCGCGGTGAGGTTTGGACCTCCACTGGAGACTACTGCATGAACGGGGTCACTCGCCAAAAGGTCATAGACCTGTGTAGGGCCAACGACATCCCGGTGTTCGAGAAGAATTACTCGCTTTATGAAGCGTATGGAGCCGACGAGGCCTTTTTGACGGGCACTTTCGGTGCGCAAACACCTGTCGCTTCAATTGACGGGAAAACGATCGGAGAACATGAAGGTGCTGGCCCGATGACACGTCGCCTACGCGAGCTCTACAAGGATCTCGTGAAACGAAGCACCCTGAAGGTTGCGAGTTGAGTTCATGGTAAAGATCGCGGCTTGCGCCTGAACCAACTGGCAGGCGCCCGAACGAGGCTCTTTGACGTTCAAAATCAAAAATCGCCGCAGCCATATGGATCGCAAGACAAACCTTGCACGGCCTGGTCTGAACTGGGCCGAAGCCAGCAGCGTTGATGGCGAGCAATTCAAGCTTGAAGCATTCTGTCGGCTCGCAATCTCACCGGACCCGAAGAACACACCGTTTTTTCAGTTCATCGAAAACCCATTGTTGAATTCGGCGCAATCCAGCGTCACCCTGATCGGCCTGCGGACGAGGATTGTTTTCCAAGGAAGGCCTGTCCAATTTTTCTTGGCAGGCGGCGCATGGAGTAGAGTTTTCGCCGCCCAGATGGATGATTCTTGGGTTCAGACGCGTGCCAAAATGTGCATTTTCGGTTATTTGGCATTTTTTGTCATAAAAATGAATGAAAATTCAATTAGTTATCTTCGCCTACGGGAAACCCCCAATTTCTGAATACAGGTCGATTCGTTAGGGTTAATGCATCCAAAGAATTACTGCGGACAATACCACTTTTCCCCGATGAGGGGCTGGCTACTTACCCCCTCGGCCGGCCCCTCAACCGCCTTCCCCAATCCCCCTGCCAGCAAATTTCTCCCCTATCCCTGCAATGCCTCCAGGACGAGCGCGGGTAGTTTATGGGTGTCATCATAGCTGAACCTGTGAGGGATCTCTTCTACTGGGGTTTTTCGGTAGCCTTCCGAAAACAAAAGAAAGGGCACGTTTGCACGGCGCGCAGTTTCGGCATCCACTTCGCTGTCTCCGACATAGAGCCGGGGTCCGGCGTTGGCGACCGCGTTGAAGCTTGCCTCAAGGTGCGCGGGGTCTGGTTTGCGAACGGGTAGTGTGTCGCCGCCAAACACTGTTTCGAAGTGATGCGCCAGATCCAGTGCGTCCAGGATATGACGTGCGGGTGCCTCAGGCTTGTTCGTACATACGCCCAGAACGCAGCCCATTTCGCGCAGTTGCGTCAGCGCCTGCGGGACGCCTGGGTAAGGGATCGTTTTGTCGCTGGAGGCGGCAGAGTAGTGGGCCAGCGTCAGTTTGGTCAATTCGCCGTGACGCTCTATCGGCAGGTCGTGATGGTGGATCATGCGTTCGACCAGTTTTGGCAGACCGTTGCCCACAAATTGCTTGATCGTGCTTTCCGGCAACGGGGCGACGCCAATATCCAGCAATGTCCGGTTGGCGGCCGCTGCAATGTCCGGAAGGCTGTCTACCAGTGTTCCATCCAGGTCGAACATGATTGTTGCGGTCATCGGTTTCCCCGTCGGTTAATGCGTGTGAGCCAGACCTAACCTGCATGAAATCTTTGCGCAATCACCCCACATTCGCGGTTTCCATCGAATAGGGTTGACATACCTGACTAAATTAATCAGATTAACGGAAAGACCCCCTCAGCCAACCCAGTTCGGGTCAGCCATATTGTTGAAAGCGCGAACAAATTAAGGCCCTTCGCCCGAGAACCTACTGGAGTTGTCCTGATGAATGTGCAGACCCCGAATCCCAGCCAGTCCTATGCGGTGTCCATGCTTCCGGCACATAAGGCCGAAGATCTGACCAAGGGTGGCAACCTGGCCCATATCGAACTGGGCGATCAACTTTATACCCTGCGTATCACACGCGCCGGCAAGCTGATCCTGACGAAATGAGCACGCATTCCTCTCGCGGTGGCGCTGCGGTTGGGCGTCTGTCCGACCTTAGCACAATCGAAGCCGGTGCTGTGATGTATCTGCGATTATGGAGCGAAAGTCCCGAGGCCCGTGCGGATGCTGCAAGCGATTTCGAAATTGCGCTTGGCCTGGATCAGGGGCGGGCTGCAGTGATGACGCTAGATCGTCTGTGCGGGCTGTGTGCCCACCACAGCCGCCGTCCCTTGGTACGGCATGGGCTTGGCTGTTCCTGCCTTGGTGCAGACGAAAACTGTTTTGCCCAGATGATCGCTGCCGCTTCGGAAGGTGCGCGTGAAGACGCGATGATGATGGCAACGCTGATCGTACGACCAGACTTTGCCCCGGCACTGGCGTCACTGTCCGAAGAGATGGGTATGGTGCTGCGCCGGATGACCGCGTCAATACCCCTGCCGACGACAGGGCATAAATCCCCCTCGGCCATGCTGCACTAAGCGGCTGGCGACTTCAAAACCCCGGCCTGTCAGAGCCGGGGTTTTTTGTTTCAGCAACACCCACAGCCCGCGTGGTGGTGGTCATGATCGCAGACCGAGGTGGGGGCGTAATCGCCGACCTCGGATAGGACCTTGCGTAATGCCCATAGGATCATGTCGACATCTTCAGCCTCAATCGTCAAAGGCGGGCGAATTTTCAGGATGTTGTCCTTGGGTCCTTCGCTGCCGATCAGGATACGGTGATCGCGCATCCGGTTTTTGACATAATTGCAGATTTCGGTGCCTTCGGATCCGTCCGGATTGATCAGTTCTACGCCCAGAAACAAGCCCATACCGCGCACGTCACCGACACAGCCGAAATCAGCCTCAATCTGTCGGAGCCCATCCATCAGGCGCGTGCCCATGTCACGGGCATTGTCCTGCAGCCCCTCGTCATCGACAATGTCCAGCACCTCCTTGCCGGTCCGGCAGGACAGGGTAGAGCCGCCAAAAGTCGAAAAGAACTCGATCCCGTTGTTGAAGCTGTCTGCGATGGCTTTGGTCGTGACCAGTACGCCCAGCGGATGGCCGTTGCCGATGGGTTTCCCCATAACAACGATATCCGGCAGCGCGCCCTGGTGTTCAAAGCCGAAATAGTAGTCGCCAAGGCGACCAAGGCCCGTCTGCACCTCGTCAGCAATGCAAACACCTCCTGCTGCACGGATTTTTTCGTAGACGGCTGACAGGTACCCCTTGGGTGGAATGATCTGGCCGCCGACCGAGGGGAAGGTCTCGGCGATGAAGCCAGCCAACCCCTGGCCTTTGGCCTGCAACGCGGCAATAGCCGGATCAACCAGATCGGCAAACTTCTGTGACCGATCGGGATCGTCGCGTCCGAACGAGCCACGATAGTCATCAGCCACCTCGACCAGCTCGACCCAATCGGCCTGGCCAATGCCGCCGGGTTTGTTGAACTTGTAGGCAGAGACCGCCACTGCCGCGTTGGTATTACCGTGATAGCCATGATCCGGCGTCACGATCCCTTTGGCCCCGGTATGCGCCCGTGCCAGTCGTAGGGCCAACTCGTTGGCTTCCGTGCCTGAGTTTACGAAGAAGCAGACTTCGAAATGGTCGGGCAGCTTGGACAGAATCTTGTCGGCAAACGCAGTCTGAGCGGGGTGCAGGTAGCGGGTGTTCGAATTCATCCGCTTAAGCTGGTCGGCTGCCACGGCCTGAATGCGCGGGTGTGCATGACCCACATGAGGGACGTTGTTATAGGCATCCAGATAGGGGCGGCCCCATTCGTCGAACAGATGATGCTTCCACCCGCGCACCAGCATGACCGGATCATCGTAGGTCAGGGACAGGTTGCCACCGAAATGGTCATGCCGCCCTTGCAGGATCGCTTGCTTGTCGGTCGGGCGATAGAACACCTTGTCGTCCGGCAGATTCAACAACGCTGCCGGATTTGGACAGACGGCGTGCCACAGCTCCATTTCGTCAGGATCACCAACGCCGGGCCAGTCGTTTTGCATGCCATTGGTTGTCAGGGCCAGTTGAAAGTGCACATGCGGAGCCCAGCCGCCGTTTTGCGTAGCATCCCCCAATCGCGCAAAAGCCGCGCCCTGCGCCACAGGATCGCCCGGTTTCAGTCGGTCGCAGACTTCGGGGTCGAGATGACCGTAGAGTGTATAGAACGGATCGCCCTCGGGTGTTTCATGATGCAGGATCACGACGCCGCCATAGTCCAGATGCGCGTCACGGTTTTCGACCGCTTCGACCCGACCGCTCATCGGGGAATACAACACGGTTCCGGCTGGGGCGAACACATCCACCGCCAAATGCACTGTCCGTCGGTCAGAGGCTTTCCACGGCCCTTTGCGGAACGCTGGCTCGGCATAGATCAGGCGCGGTTCGTTGTAGTAGCCCAGCCAGAGCCCCTCACCGAATTCCTCACCGACACGCGCGGCTTCATCCAGAGGCATGTGGAACGGGTTCTGGGGCCAAGTTGAATTCTCGACCGAAAGCGATCCCATCGGAACATCGCTCAGGTCCTGTTCGAACATCTGCGCGAATTGACCGCGATGTTCGGACAGATAGGCGTGGATACGTTCGGCCCCGTCGGTTACCGGCAACCCGCAGGCGGCGCGCAGCCGGGCGAGCATCAAGCCGCCATTCACCCTGTCGTTTTCCAAAAACCGCCAAGCGGGGGCCTGACTGATGGTCACATAAGGGTCGTCCGGATTGTCCGCCGCCATCAGGGTCGAGTTTACCACGGACACGGCCAGCCGCATCCGCAGCAGCGGCCAGATCAAATCGACCTCGTCAGCACGCAGACGATTGGCGGCGTGATAGCCGCGGACCAACGCCGTCAATGCCGGCTCGGGTTTTGGGTGGTCCAGGACGATATACGCCCCGGCTATCGCCAGATCGCAAATACGCGGTGCGGCGCACATGTCGCCCAGGTCGATCAAGCCAGAGACGGTTTGCCGCTGACCCAGTTCACCGTCGACCAATATATTGTAGTCGTTGGCATCATTGTGGATCGCTTGCTTCGGCAGGCCCGCCAGAGAGCCCGAGATCGCATCGAATTCAACGCAAATCTCTGACAACATTGCCTGCCGCGCAGGGTCGGCAATGGCATCCAACTTGTCCGAAATCCAGCCCGCCTGTGTCAGGTCCCATTTGAAATCCGCGCGGTGTAGCCCGTCGTGAGTAAACCGTTCCAGTGCCCGGTCGGTTGCGCCTAGAACGCGGCCCAGTTTCAGGATCAGTTCCTCGGATTTCGGCGCAGCCTTGGCATAGCATTGGCCGGGCAGGCATTCGAGCAACCAAACCAGTCGGGGCTGCCCATCCTGATCAGGGATTTCCGGGAGCAGCGCACCGTTGATATCCGGAAAAACACTGGGAAAGGGCAGTCCCGGTGCCTCGGCGGCAACGTGTTTCAGCGCCTTTATCTGCAGGTCAATGAACTCTGCCTCGCAACCCGCGCGCATGACTTTCAGTACGTAGTCCTGACCATTGGTGGCCTTGACCAGAAAGTTGAGGTCATATTCGCCGTCCAGCCGGTTCAGTTTGGCCTCAAGCCCCCAATGGATGCGCAGGGCGTGGGCCCAGAATTCGGTCAACTCGGTCATCAGTGCGACGGTCCTTTAATCCAGCGCGCGCAGGCGTTTGATCAGCGAGGACGTGTCCCAGCGCCCGCCGCCCAATTTCTGAACGTCCTTGTAAAACTGATCGACCAGAGCGGTAACAGGCAGCGAAGCCCCCGTTTCATTGGCCGTATCCAGACAGATGCCGAGGTCCTTACGCATCCAGTCCACCGCAAACCCATGTTCGAAATGGTCATCCAGCATTGTCTCATATCGGTTTGCCATCTGCCAACTGCCCGCCGCGCCCTGACTGATAACTTCAACAACTGCGCGGCCATCAAGGCCCGCCTTCTCGGCAAAGTGCAGCGCTTCGCTGAGGCCTTGCACCAGACCGGCAATAGCGATCTGGTTGCACATCTTGGTCATCTGACCTGCACCGCTGTCGCCGATACGACGGCAAATCTTGGAATAGACCTGCATAATCGGTTCAGCCGCGTCATACGCCGCCTGATCCCCACCGCACATAATCGACAGAACCGCATTTTCTGCCCCTGCCTGACCGCCCGAGATCGGAGCGTCCACAAAAGCGATGCCTTTTGTTTGCCCAACTTCGTACAAATCGCGTGTCACCATGGCCGAAACAGTGGTGTGATCAACAAAGGTCGCCCCATTGGACATGCCGCTGAATGCGCCGTCTTCACCTGTACAAACCATCCGTAGATCGTCGTCATTGCCGACACAGGCCATGACGAAATCTGCACCCTGCGCGGCCTCTCGGGGGGTTGTCGCCATGGCGCCACCATGTTGGGCGACCCAAGCTTCGGCCTTAGTGGCGGTGCGGTTGTAAACGGTCACCTCATGACCTGCGGCCTGCAAGTGACCGGCCATGGGGTATCCCATGACGCCCAGACCCAGAAACGCGACTTTTGCCATTTGGAGATCCTCTCTGCTGTCCGGTCCCCGTCTTTTTCAGCGGGCCGGATTGTTTAGCAGAGACAAAGCAAAGCTGCGTCCAAAGGGCAACCCCGCGTCACGCTTTGCCGCCCAAATCCTGTAGGATCGGGCAATCGGGTCTGTCGTCCCCTGCGCAAGCGTCGATCAGATGGCTCAGAGTGTCCCGCATGGCGTTCAGGTCAGCGATCTTGGCTTCGATCTGAGCCATATGCGCGCGGGCCACCTTTTTGACATCGGCGCTGGCACGGGTTTCGTCCTCGTACAATGCCATCAGCGTCCGGCAATCCTCGATCGTGAATCCCAAGGCGCGGGCGCGGCCCAGAAAATTCAGTTTGTGCACGTCCTGACTGCGAAACCTGCGGTATCCGTTGTCATCGCGCAGGGGCTTTACCAGGCCGATATCTTCGTAATACCGGATCGTCTTGGCGGGTAGGCCGGTCTGGCTTGAAACATCGCCGATATTCATGAGGTCACCGTTTGCGTTGCATGGCCTTGCGGGGTGTCAGGCAGGCTGGCCCGGACGCGCCGCAAACGCAGTGCATTCGAGACCACGAAAACACTGGACAATGCCATGGCCCCAGCGGCGAGCGCTGGGGACAGCAGATGGCCGCCAAAGGGGTAAAGAACACCTGCGGCAACCGGAATGAGCAAGATGTTGTAGCCAAACGCCCAACCGAGGTTCTGCTTGATGTTGCGCATGGTTCTGCGGCTGATCTCGACCGCGTTTGCGACGCCGCGCAGATCGCCCGACATCAGCACGACATCCGCAGTTTCAATCGCTACGTCTGTGCCGGTTCCGATGGCGATGCCGATATCCGCCGAAGCCAGTGCCGGGGCATCGTTGATGCCATCCCCGACAAAGGCCAGTGCACCAAACGTGTCGCGCAGCGCATTGATCGCGGCAAGCTTACCATCGGGCAGCACTTCGGCTGTGACATGATCAATGCCCAGCTTGTCCGCCAGAGCCTGCGCCGTCCGGGCGTTGTCGCCTGTCACCATCGCCAAAGTTAGCCCCATTTCGTGCAACCGCCCAAGCGCCTGCACAGTGCCGGGCTTGATCGGGTCCGCGACCGCAAGCATTGCAGCGGCCTGACCGTCGATGGCGACAAACAAAGGGGTTGCGCCTTCTTCGGCGCGCTGGTTGGCCTCGGCCATCAGGTCCCTGACGGTTATGTCGTTCTGTTCCATCAATCTGGCCGAACCGATCAGCAACTTATGCCCCTCGACCACAGCCCGAACTCCCAGCCCCGTGAGAGACTCAAATTCTGATACCTTGGGCAATTCAGATGGTCCGGCACGAGTGATGGCAGTGGCAACGGGATGCTCTGACCTTGCCTCGACGGCGGCGGCCAAACGCAGAACACTGTCGCGGTCAAAGCCGTTTGCAGTCGTAACACTCTCCAGTTCCGGCCGACCCAACGTGAGTGTTCCGGTCTTGTCCAGTGCGACCACCTTAGCTTGTTGCAACTGCTGCAACGCATCGCCTTTGCGGAACAGCACACCCAATTCTGCCGCGCGGCCGGTGCCGACCATGATCGAGGTTGGTGTCGCAAGGCCCATGGCGCAGGGGCAGGCGATAATCAGAACTGAGACACCGGCGACCAGCGCCAATGGCAAAGCTGGTTCTGGGCCAACGAACAACCAAACGACAATCGTCAGCAGCGCAACAGCCATCACAACGGGCACAAATCGCGCAGTAATCCGGTCGACCAGCCCTTGGATCGGCAGCTTCGCCCCCTGCGCCTGTTCGACCATGTGGATGACCTGCGCCAGTACCGTATCGGCACCAACGCGCGTTGCGCGTACCCGCAGCGCTCCGGTGCCATTCACCGTACCGCCAACGACCTGATCCGATGGCGATTTGCCCACCGGCACCGGTTCGCCCGTGATCATGCTTTCATCCACATAAGAGGTGCCGTCCAGAACCTCGGCATCCACGGGAACTCGTTCGCCCGGGCGGATCTGCAGGGTATCGCCTACTGTTATGTCGGCGATGGGGCGATCAATGAAATTTCCGTCCTGTTCGACCCGCGCTGTTTTGGGCTGCAGCCCAACCAGCTTGCGGATCGCGGCCCCGGTCCGGCCTTTGGCGCGCGCTTCCATTACCCGGCCCAGCAGTATGAGAACCACGATGACAGAGGCGGCCTCGAAATACACATTGGCGCTACCCTGCGGCAGGATCTGCGGGGCGAAGGTTGCGGTGACGGAAAACAAATAGGCGGCCCCCGTTCCTAAGGCGACCAGCGCGTTCATATCGGGCGATCCGCGCATCAGTGACGGAATACCCTTGGCGTAGAACACGCGCCCGGGGCCAATCAGTATGGCCGAGGTCAGTGCGAACTGGATGAGGTGGCTGGTTTGCGTGCCGATTGTGGCCTGGACCCAATGGTGGAAGGCAGGGATCATATGCCCGCCCATTTCCAGAATGAATACTGGCAGAGCCAATACCGCTGCGAAGATCGTCGTGCGGGTCAGCGCATGCGCTTCGTCGGATTTCGTGTGGTCTGTTTGGTCGGCCGTCATGCTGTCTGCCACGCGCGCAGGGTATCCTGCTGCCTCAGACAAACCGGCCAGCTTTTGCGAGTCGGTGGCCCCGTCGATAAACGTGACCACAGCGGTTTCGGTCGCAAGATTGACTTGTGCGTCGACGACCGCAGAATCAGCGGTCAGCGCGTTCTCGATCTTTGCCACGCACGAGGCGCAGGTCATCCCGCCAATTTTCAGGGTCGTCTGCTTGCTGGCCGCTGGGTAGCCGGCGTTGCTCAGGGCGTCAGTCAGTGCGTTGACCGGCCCGGTATGTGTGACCTGCGCCGTTTCGGTCGCGAAGTTGACCGAGGCATCGATCACTTCTGGCACCGATTGCAATGCGGCTTCTACACGCCCCACGCAGGACGCGCAGGACATGCCCGAGATTTTGAGTTGTGTTGTTTGCGGCGTAGCCATGCGACTCGTCCCGATGTGTTATCTGCCCTCCAAATGGGGGTTCCAGTCACGGGAAGGTCAAGAGGTATCGCGGATTTTCTTTTTTGCAACCCGCGCGTCGGCGTCACCTGTTCGCAAACATTTCTAGCAAGAGAGAGTTGTAGGTATCCGGTGGCGGCGATCTGACGGCCTCGGGTGAGGCAAAGAACGCAAGCGACACTGCGGCCGTGGTCAGCGCGATGCCTACAAGAATGAAACCGGCCATATTCAATGAAGATCGCGACATGGGCAAAGTCCTGGTTCGAGAGGTTCATCAGGCGCTGTTGGGTCAGGACCGTTTTGCCAACTCTTGCTTCAATCTGTCATTTTCGGCCTGAAGTTGCGCCAATTGCTGCCCTAGCGAGTTCAGATGTGGGCGAAGCTCGGCCTCGGTAAAGCGGGGCGTGATGTGGCGCGGGCAGTTCCAGTCCAGCGCTTCGACCCGGATGATCACGGCGCGTTCAGCCGGGGCATCGGCACCGTCAGGATATAGGCTGGTTGTGGCATCTTCGCCCTCGGTGAACGCGACCCGGCCAAGAATTTTCAGTCGCCGCCGATTGGCGTAATCCATCAGGATCATTGCAATCCGGTCATTACCATCTAGGTTACCACGCGAGATATACTGTTTGTTGCCCGAAAAGTCGGCATAACCGATTGTCTGCGGTCCCAGAACTTTGAGAAACCCGGTCGGTCCGCCACGGTATTGCACATATGGCCAACCCGTTTCGGACACGGTGGATTGATAGAACCCATCCCGCGCTTCGATAAAGGCCTTTTCAGGCTCGCCGATTTCATGACCTTGCTGCGGGCCACTTTCGATGAATTTGGCATAGGTCTTGGCAGATCCCATCCGTTCCTGATGGGCTCGGACGGCAGGTGTGAAGGTCAGTTCGGAAAAGGCGCGGGGCATGAGTATTCCTTTCAAAGTCCCAGATCGGACAGGCTGGGGTGATCGTCGGGACGGGGGCCTTGCGGCCAGAAAAACAGACGTTCGGTTTCCGCAATCGGCAGGTCGTTCAGCGACGCGTGCCGTTCGGCCATTCGACCATCTTCGGCAAATTGCCAGTTTTCGTTGCCATAAGACCGGAACCACTGGCCGCTGTCGTCACGCCATTCATAAGCATAACGAACCGCAATGCGGTCACCGGAATAGGCCCACAACTCTTTGGTCAACCGATAGTCCAGTTCCTTGTGCCACTTGCGTGTCAGAAAGGCATGGATGTCTGCATGGCCGCTTAGGAATTCTGCCCGATTTCTCCACTGGCTGTCTTCGGTATAGGCCGGGGTCACGACATCCGCATCACGGCTGTTCCAGGCGTTTTCTGCCAATCGCACTTTTTGCGTTGCGGTTTCCAGGGTGAACGGGGGCAGCGGAGGACGGTTCATGCGCGGGTCTTTCAGGTCAGAGAAGCCGCCATCAAGGCGATGGTCAAAAGAAGGGGGATGTACTGGTGCGAGAGAGGTCTGGTGCGGGGTCTCATATGTTCGCTCCTAAATTTACTGATCGGTACACTGTGCCGTGAATGTGTACAGATCGGTAACCTTTTTCAAGTGTTGAGTTGGATTTATTTGAACTAACATTTTTCGTCTCCTAAGGAGAGTAAGTGAAAACAGCAGGTTAGGTTGTGTCTGTTGCAGCCATCGCTGCAGTGTATTATGTACCGATCAGTACATACAGGAGCTGACAGATGCGCCCGAACAAACGTGACGAGCTGGTCCGCAAGGCATTGCAGGTCTTCTATCGTGACGGATTTCACGTCACCGGCATGGACAAGTTAGTGGTCGAGACGGGCGTGTCGAAAACGTCGATGTACAAACATTTCCGTACCAAGGAAGAGCTGATCCTGGCGGCTTTACAGTTGCGGGATGAGAACTTTCGCAAATGGTTCCTGCAACGCGTAGATGAGCTAGCCGATACACCTGCCGAACGGCTGATCGCCAGTTTTGATGTGCTGGGCGAATGGTTCAAGGAGGACAGCTTTCGCGGATGCATGTTCATCAAAGCGGGCGCAGAGTATCAGGAACAAGATCACCCGATCCATGTGCAAGCAGCCGAACACAAGCATCTGATGCTCGAATTTCTCACCGATCTGGCCCGCAAGGCAGGCGCACGTGATCCCGAGGCATTGGGATGCCAGCTGCTGCTCTTGCAAGAGGGCGCAATCGTCACGGCCGTTCTGGTAAAAAGCTGCGATCCTGCGCGAGATGCAAAGGCAGCGGCACAGGTTCTGCTGGATAATGCCCTGGCTTGACCGGGTTTAAACCTGTGAACGTAAGGTCTTGTACGAAAAAGACGTTGCGTAGCAATCCGGTAGATGGGTTGGTTTGCGCGATGCCCAACGCTACCCTTATCGAAATTCGATTTGGGAGAAACCTATATGTCGCTATTCAAGCCAACCGCCAACTGGGTCACTGACGAACATCAGATGTTTGCCGAAATGGCAAACCGGTTCATGGACGACGAACTTGTACCCAATATCGAACGCTGGAACCAAAACGGCATGGTCGATCGCGAATTCTGGAACAAGGCCGGGGATATGGGTTTGATGGCCGGCGCTATTGCCGAGGAATATGGTGGCGTAGGCGGTGGGATTGGATTTGACGCGGTCACGATGTACGGGCAAGCCGCACGCGGTGACTCGGGTTGGGGTTTTGGAATTCAGTCGATTGTTGTCCATTACCTGAACGCCTATGGCAGCGAGGATCAAAAGCACAAATGGCTGCCTCGTTTGGCATCCGGTGAAATGGTTGGCGCTTTGGCCATGACCGAGCCCGGAACAGGTTCGGACGTTCAGTCCGTTCGCACCACCGCAGACAAGGACGGAAATTCCTATCGCCTGAACGGATCCAAGATCTTTATCACCAACGGCCAATCCGCCGATTTGATTCTGGTGGCTGCAAAGACGGATAAATCGCAAGGGTCCAAGGGCGTATCGCTGATCGCAGTAGAAACCGAAGGCGCAGAAGGATTTCGCCGGGGTCGTAACCTCAAGAAATTGGGGATGAAGGCCAACGATACTGCCGAGCTGTTCTTTGAAGACGTCAAGGTTCCGATGACGAACCTGATCGGACCAGAAGAAGGCCAGGGCTTCTATCAGATGATGAAGCAACTGCCCTGGGAACGCCTGACCATCGGCATCATGGCGTTGGGCGCGATCGACTTCGCAATTGCCGAGACAGTGCGTTATACGCAGGAACGCAAGGCCTTTGGCCAACGCGTTATGGACTTTCAGAACACGCGTTTCAAATTGGCTGAGTGCAAAACCAAAGCCGAAGTTCTGCGCAGTTTCGTCAATGACTGCATCGCACAACTTGAGGCGGGCACGTTGGATGCGGCGACGGCCTCGATGGTGAAATATTGGGGTTCAGAAGTGCAGAACGAGATCATGCACGAATGCCTTCAGCTGTTCGGTGGGTACGGGTTCATGATGGAATACCCGATCGCTCGGCTTTATGCGGATGCGCGGGTGCAGATGATCTATGGCGGCACCAACGAGATCATGAAAGAATTGATCGCCCGCTCGCTGGATAAGTAACGCACCCAAAGGGCTCCCGCCTGTTGTCAACGTTTTTGGAAAACGTCTCCTCCCGTTGGGTCGGGCAGGTGCGGGCGCAGCCCGCACCTGCCCGACCCCTCTGCCGTCCGCAGGACGCAAGGCCGGAGGCTGCGCAGTTTGGGATCAGAATTGGCCAACCTGACCTTGGAGCCATATCCGAAACGACCGTAGCGGTTCGGATTCCGGCCGTGACTGCGGCCAGACCAAAAAGAATTGCCCAAGGCTGATGCGGGGTCCGTTCCATGCGGGAACCAACCTTTTGGTTTTCAGTTCGTCTTCAATCAGATAGCTGGGCAATAGCGCCGCTCCCAACCCGTGGATCGTGGCCTGCACCATAGTCGAGAACTGATCGAACAGCATTCCCCGCATCCCTGATACGTCACGCCCTTGTGCCGCAAACCATCGCTCCCAAGCGTCCGGTCGAGTCTCTAGATGCAGCAGGGGAGCCGTCATTAGCCAGCTCAAGTCCTGCTCCTGATCTGGCAATAGGTCCGGAGCGCAGACCGGAACCACATCTTCACGCATGATCGGCAGGTAGTTGACGCCCGGCCAGTTCTTTTGGCCGAAGTGGATGGCGGCATCAAAATGTTCGGTCTCGAAGTCAAACGGCTTGAGGCATGTGCTCAGGTTCACAGTCACTTCGGGGTGGCGACGGGCAAAATCCTGCAGGCGTGGTGCCAGCCAGTGCATTCCAAAGGCGGGCAGGATGGACAGGTTCAGCGACCCGCCTGTTGGGTTGGCCTTCAGTTTCAGTGACGCCAGCGCAATCTGGTTCAGCGCTGTGCGCGCCACCTGAACATAATCTTTCGCGGCGGAGGTCAGGTGCAATCGCATTTGATTGCGCTGGATAAGCGCGACACCCAGTTGTTCCTCCATGGACTTCAGCTGTCGGCTGATCGCGCTTTGGGTTAGCGACAGCTCCTCGGCTGCAGCCGAGGCACTGCCGAGGCGATCAACCGCCTCCAATGCCAGAAGAGAGGGGATCGAGGGAAGAAACCGACGGGGCGCAATCATATGACTAATCCTCATACCTTTCACACGGAATATCACTGGCAATTGCAGCGCGCCAGCCCGATACAGAGGTGTGGATTCCAGCGTGGATGTGGACCAATGAACCTGACGACCAGTATTAAAGAGTTTCAGCCCGCCGACCGGTTGAATGGCATTGAGCTGTCAGAGATCGTTCGTATCTCAGAGCAGGCCGCGCGTCTTCGCGCGCAGGGTGCCGACGTGATTGCGCTCAGCACAGGTGAGCCTGATTTCCCAACGCCGCCGCATGTTGTTAAGGCGGCCCACCGCGCAGCTATTGACGGGCAGACGCGATACCCCGCAACGGCAGGAACGCCCGCCTTGCGATCAGCGATTGCGACTGAGGCTGGCGCGCGCCCCGAAAATGTAATCGTTTCGACGGGTGCCAAGCAGGTTTTGTCCTCCGCAATGATGGCAACTCTGAACCCTGGTGATGAAGTGATTATGGCTGCTCCATTCTGGACAAGCTATGCGGATATGGTCAGTTTGGCTGGCGGTGTCCCCGTAGTCGTCCGCTGTCCGGCGACGCAGAAATTCAAACTGACGCCGGATCAGTTGGAGGCCGCGATCACCCCGCGCACGCGTTGGCTGCTGCTGAACTCGCCGTCCAATCCGACCGGCGCGGTCTATTCCAAGGCGGAATTGCAGGCGCTGGGCGCGGTATTGCAAAACTATTCTCAGGTCTGGGTGATTTCTGACGAGATTTATCAACACCTGTCTTTTGTGCCTTTCACGCCCTTTGTGCTGGCCGTTCCCGAATTGGCGGAACGAACGTTGATCGTAAACGGCGTGTCCAAGGCCTATTCCATGACCGGCTGGCGCATCGGGTGGGGAATTGGCCCTGCTGAGTTGATCAACGCGATGGTTGCCGTGCAGGGGCAAATCACGTCGGGGGCGTGTTCGATTGCCCAGGCTGCAGCATTGGAGGCCATCAACGGGCCGCAAGGCTTGCTGGCAGAACGCCGTCGGGAAATGCGAGAGCGCCGCGATCTGGTTGTCGAAGGGCTAAACGCCGCTGGTCTGGAATGTGCCGTGCCGGATGGCGCGTTTTACGTCTTTCCCAAAACTCATGCGAAAATGCCCACAGACCATGAATTCTGTCGCTATCTGCTGGATGAGGCGGGCGTGGCGCTGGTGCCGGGGCGCGCGTTTGGGATGCCGGGGCATTTGCGGCTTTCTTTTGCCTATGCCACCGAAAGCCAGCAAGAAGGTATGCGCCGTATCGCGGACGCTACCGCCAAGTTGTAACTAAGTAAGACCGGAAGACACCCAATGGATCGCGCCCAGATCGTTCACGAGAATTTCCTGACCCGGGTCGCCAAGCGCGACTTCCCCGAAGGCGCAAGCCCGAGGCCGGGGCTAAGCGGAACCGATGCGGTGTCGCTGTTCCGGTCACAGGTCCTTAGCCGTGCATTGGACCGGACCAGCCGGGCCATGCAGAAGGCGGGGCAGGGGTTTTACACCATCGGATCATCCGGCCACGAAGGGATGGCAGCCGTGGCGCATGCATTGCGTCCGACCGATATTGCCTTTCTTCACTACCGCGACGCGGCGTTCCAGATCGCCCGGGCCGAGCAGGTGCCGGGCCAGCAAATTGCGTGGGACATGTTGCTGAGCTTTGCCTGCTCGAAAGAGGATCCGACCTCGGGCGGGCGGCATAAGGTTTTGGGTTCAAAGGCGCTGACCATCCCGCCGCAAACCTCGACCATCGCCAGCCATCTGCCCAAGGCTGTGGGTGCTGCTTATTCGTTAGGCGCCGCGCGGAGACGCGATCCTGAACACCGTGAACTGCCCTTGGACGGGATTACGATGTGTTCCTTCGGGGATGCCTCGGCCAACCACTCCACCGCGCAGGGCGCGATCAACACCGCAGGCTGGACCAGCGTGCAGTCGACGCCTTTGCCGCTGTTGTTTGTGTGTGAGGATAACGGGATTGGAATCTCGGTCAAAACGCCCAAGGGTTGGATACAGGCGTCGATGGAGCATCGCCCCGGGATCAAGTACTTTCAGGCCAACGGTCTGGATATCTACGAGACCTACGCAGTGTCCAAGGAAGCCGCCGAGTATGTCCGCTCCCGCCGCAAACCTGCCTTCCTGCACCTGAAAACCGTCCGCCTTTACGGACACGCAGGCGCTGATGTGCCGACTACATACCTACCAAAATCCGAAGTGGAGGCGGACGAGGCCAACGATCCCCTGCTGCACTCGGTGCGCTTGCTGGAACAGGCCGGGGCGTTGGCGCCGGAGCAGGCGTTGAAAAACTACGAAGATACCTGCGCCCGCACGGACCGCATCGCGGCGGAGGCCGCAACCCGCCCGCATCTGGCCAATGCGTCCGAGGTTATGGCCAGCCTGATCCCGCCAAAGCGGATCTGTAAGCCCACCAACGGTCCCAGTACCGAAGCGCGCGCCAAGGCCTTTGGCGGCGACATGCGGGCAATGGATGATCCGCAACCCATGAGCCGTCTGATCAACTGGGCGCTGACCGATCTGATGCTGGAACACGGCGAGGTCGTCTGTATGGGCGAAGATGTCGGCCGCAAGGGCGGCGTCTATGGCGTGACCCAGAAACTGCAGCAACGCTTTGGCCCGGACCGGGTGATCGACACGCTGTTGGATGAGCAGTCCATTCTGGGACTGGCCATTGGCATGGGGCATAACGGGTTCATTCCGATCCCCGAAATCCAGTTTCTGGCCTATCTGCACAATGCCGAGGACCAGATCAGGGGCGAGGCCGCGACCCTGCCCTTTTTCTCGAACGGGCAGTTCACTAACCCGATGGTTCTGCGCATCGCGGGGCTTGGGTATCAGAAAGGGTTCGGCGGCCATTTCCACAATGACAACTCGCTGGCTGTCCTGCGCGACATTCCCGGCGTGATCATTGCATGCCCGTCGACAGGCGCAGATGCGGCTAAGATGCTGCGCGAATGCGTACGGCTGGCGCGCGAAGAACAGCGGGTCGTGGTCTTTCTGGAACCTATTGCCCTTTATCCGATGCGCGATCTGCACGATGCAAAGGACGCAGGTTGGATGACGGCGTACCCGTCGCCTGACCAGAGTATCGCGCTGGGTGAGGTTGGCGTGCATGGCGAGGGTAAAGATCTGGCCATGGTCACTTATGGAAACGGGCATTACCTGTCGAAACAGGCTCTGCCCGAGTTGGAGGCAGCGGGCGTGAAAACCCGTATCATCGACATGCGCTGGCTGGCACCTCTCCCGATTGAGGCTCTGCGTCAGGCCACAAAGGGTTGCAAACACGTCCTGATCGTCGACGAGTGCCGCCGTACTGGCAGCCAGTCCGAGGCGCTGATGACCTTTTTCACCGAAAACAGTCCCTCTACCCCTAGCGCGCGCGTCGTGGCCGAAGATTGTTTTATCGCCACTGGCCCCGCTTATGCTGCTCCGCTGCCGTCGAAAGAGGGGATTCTCGCCGCTGCGCTAAAACTGACGGGGGGCCGCTCATGACCCGCACAGCTGTCGTGATCTGCCCCGGTCGGGGTACATACAACAAGCCCGAGCTTGGCTATCTGCATCGCCACCACGCGCAGCGGACTGCGATGTTTAGGCGCTTCGACGCGATACGTGCCGAAGCAGGGCAAGAGGCCGTTACTGCATTGGATGGCGCAGCGCGGTTCACAGTTTCCAAGTATTCAAAAGGCGACATTGCCTCACCACTCATCTACGCAGCTTCGCTGGCGGACGCGCAATCGCAGGCCGATGATATCGAAGTGGTCGCGGTCACCGGGAACTCGATGGGGTGGTACATTGCATTGGCCGCTGCCGGGGCGTTGTCGCCTGAGGACGGGTTTCGCGTCGTGAACACGATGGGAACACTGATGCAGGATCACCTGATCGGCGGTCAATTGGTTTACCCCTATGTTGCCGATGATTGGGCGGACGACGCCGCGCGCAAGACCGAGCTGTTGGCAGATGTGGCGCGCATCAACGCAATTCAGGATCATGATCTTGCTTTGTCCATTGAACTGGGCGGAATGCTGGTTCTGGCAGGCAATGAAATGGGGCTGAAGGCGTTCGAGGCGTCGCAACCCGCCGTGCAGGACCGTTTCCCGATGCGTCTGCCAAACCATGCCGCGTTTCACACATCCTTGCAGGCACCGGTCGCTGCCGAAGGGCGTGCGCGTTTGGGAGCGGACTTGTTCGGACAGCCTGAACGCCCCCTGATCGACGGTCGCGGAAAGGTTTGGTGGCCGGGTGCGACGGATACGCATGCGCTTTGGGATTATACCCTGGGCCACCAAGTGACCGAACCCTATGACTTTACCCGTGCGATCCAGACCGCCGCGCATGAGTTCGCGCCAGACGTGTTCATTGTTACCGGCCCCGGTGCGACCTTAGGTGGCGCAGTGGCGCAATCTCTTGTTCTGGCGAACTGGCGGGGCATGGGTAACAAGGCTGATTTTCAAGCGAAACAGGATGCGCAACCCTTCCTGATCGCCATGGGGCGCGAGGATCAAAGAGCGCTTGCAACCGGCTGACACTGCCCTGATGATCCGCGCAATTTCAAGGAGCGCGACATGAGCGACCACAACCAGTCCCTTTGGCTGAACACATGCCGTGAACATGTCGAACCCAGTGTTTCGACCGGTGATTTCACTGTTGATCTGGCGGTGATCGGTGGTGGTTATACCGGCTGTTCTGCGGCGCTGACCGCGGCCAAGGCTGGTGCTTCGGTCTGTCTGCTTGAGGCGCATGACATCGGTCACGGTGGCTCGGGCCGCAATGTCGGGCTGGCGAATGCGGGGCTGTGGTTGCCGCCCGCTGAGATTCGCGCGCATCTGGGTGACATGGTTGGGGATCGGCTGGTTGACCTTTTGGCTGCTGCTCCATCAGAGGTGTTCAGCCTGATCGACCAGCATGGGATAGACTGTGAACCTGTGCGCAACGGAACTCTACACTGTGCGCATTCGGCTGCGGGCCTCCGGGACCTGCAGGTCCGCCATGCGCAACTCAGCGCTGCTGGCGCACCGGTTGAGTTGCTGTCTGCAGAACTGACAGCCCAACGCACCGGCAGTGCGGCCTTTGGTGGCGCCCTGTTCGATCCGCGCGCCGGAACCATCCAGCCATTGGCATATGTGCGTGGATTGGCGCGTGCCGGGGTTGAGGCTGGCGCGTTAGTTTCCACGCAAGACCCGGTTCAGTCCATGCAGCAAATGGATGGAATCTGGGTGTTGAAGACTGCTCGGCGCACGGTGCGCGCCAAATGGGTCATTCAGGCGACCAATGCCTATCACCGTGATCTGACCGCATCGGCCCCCGCTTATGTACCAGTCTATTATTTCCAATATGCCACGGCCCCATTGTCGGACAATCTGCGCGCTAGCGTTTTGCCGGGGGATGAGGGGTGCTGGGACACAGACCTGATCATGACCTCGTTCCGAATGGATCAAGAGGGGCGGTTTATCATCGGTGCCATGGGTGATCTGGATCAAGCAGGCGGCGGGATTCACAAGAGCTGGATCAAGCGCAAACTGGCACAGCTGTATCCGCAACTGGCCGATCAGCCATTGGTCGAAGGGTGGCATGGCCGCATCGCCATGACGTCGGACCACATCCCGAAGATTACGCAGATCGGTCCCAATGCTCTGTCCGTTCATGGATTTTCGGGGCGTGGAATCGGGCCAGGCACTGTCTTTGGCCGCCTTGTTGCCCAAAGTCTGTTGCAGGACGATCCAAGCCTTTTGCCGGTGCCCGCAGTCCCAGAGTATCAGGAAAAGTGGATAGGGCTACGCCGCGCCTATTTTGAAACCGGCGCGGCGCTGACTCATTTTGTAAAAGCGCGGTTCTGACCTCAGACCGCGCGGGTGATGCCGCCATCAACCCGGATGTTTTGACCGGTGATATAGCCGCCGCCTTCTGACGCAAGCATCGCCACGACCGAGGCGATCTCGTCATAGCTGCGTCCATAGCGGCCCATCGGGATGCGCGCGCGGAATTCCTCTTTCTCTGGCAGGCTGTCGATGAACCCTGGCAAGACGTTGTTCATCCGGATGTTGTCAGCCGCGTAATGATCCGAGAACAGCTTGGTGAAAGCGGCCAAACCTGCGCGGAACACGCCCGAGGTTGGGAAGACAGGGTCGGGCTCGAACGCGGCGAAGGTCGAAATGTTGATGATCGATCCACCACCTTGCTTCTGCATAATAGGTGTCACCAGCCGGGTTGGTCTGACGGCGTTCAGGAAATAGACGTCCATACCGGTGTGCCAATCCTCGTCCGTCAGCTCCAGCACTGGCGCGCGCGGTCCGTGACCGGCCGAGTTGACCAGCACGTCGATGCGCCCCCAATGAGTCATCGCGGTATCGACCAGTTTTTGCAGATCATCCGTCGACTGGTTTGACCCGGTCACACCAACGCCACCCAGTTCGTGCGCCAGCGCCTCACCCTTGCCCGAAGACGACAGGATACCTACCTTAAATCCATCTGCGGCCAGACGTCGGGCTGAATCTGCGCCCATTCCGCTGCCGCCCGCTGTTATCAGCGCCACTTTGGTCATGTGATTTCTCCATTCATTGATGGCATGAAGATGCGCTTTGGCAATCTGATTGACCAATCAGTTCTGCTGGCCTTATGATGTAGAAAAACTACAGGGTGCTACGATGGTGGCTCTTCCCCCTCTGAACGCCTTGCGGGCTTTCGAAGCTTCGGCGCGCCATCTGAACTTTCGCATGGCTGCCGAGGACCTGGGCGTCACCCAAGGTGCTGTCGCCCAGCAGGTACGCGGACTTGAGGCGCGATTGGCTGTGACGCTCTTTGACCGCCTGCCGCGTGGCCTCGCGCTGACCGAGGCCGGGCGCAGGTTCTATGCGCCCTTGCGCCGGGCCTTCCGACTGATCGAAGAGGCCGTCGAGGATCTTTCTGGGGACAGACAAATTACTATCTCAGTCACGCCCAGCTTTGCCTCGAAATGGCTGGTTCCCCGTCTTCAGGACTTTACGCGGCACCACCCTGATATTGCCGTGCAGGTCGACGCGCGGGAACGGCTGGCGGATTTCCAGGGGGACGGTGTCGACATTGCTGTTCGGCAAGGGCGCGCGCCTTTTGGGCCGGGGGTGGTCGCAGTGCCTCTGTTTTCTACAACATTCGTTCCGGTTTGCGGTCCTGAGATGGCGGCCAGGATTGCGCATCCTGCTGACCTGACAAAGCACACTCTGCTGAACGACACCCATGGGCTGTGGCCTTTGTTCCTGCAGCGGGCAGGGATCACCGGCAAGCCGAAGATGATGAGTTTCAGCCAGACCAGCCTTGCCATCGATGCAGCCGTGTCGGGCCAGGGCGTTGCGCTTGCTAACGAACCGCTTGTTTCTGCCCAGTTGGCCGCCGGTCAGTTGGTGCGCCCGATCCCGGACGAGCTGGTCGAGGACCTGGGCTTTTACATCGTGACACCTAAACAGCCACGCCAACCCGCGCTGGTCGCAGTGATGAAAGACTGGTTGCTGTCTCAATCCTGAAGCGTCGCCGCGATGGCTTCGATCCTGTCACGCAACCAGCGATGTGCCGGGTCGTTGGATGATCTTTGGTGCCAGACCATGTAGATAGAGACAGGGTCGCACGCGAAGGGCAGAGGTGCACAATCCAACGCATGTAGCGGCCCGTGTTTCATCAACGCCGTATCGGTTGAAATCAGGTCGCCGCCTTTCACAAATGAGGTAATGGCATTGAAATGCGGCAGGGTAACCGTCGGTGGCCTGATCTGGTTTTGATCGACACCCCGCATAACAGCGCGCGAGCTGCGGCCATCGGCAAAGCGCACTTCGACATGCTCGGTTTCGCAATAGGTTTCCCAACTGTCCGGAGGAGATCGTCGTGTGCCATCATAGTAGATCATCAACGGACTGCTGAGGATGCGCTTTTGAAAGATGTCCGGTCCATCCGGCGGCAAAGGTGTCAGCATCAATTGACACCGATCGCTGCGCAGCAGCTCAGGGTCTGGAACACCTGATGGGATAAACCCCAACCCTAGCCGCACGCCTTCGGTCCGTACTTTTTGCAGCAATTGCGGGAAAATCAATTCCCTCGGCATGTCGTTTGTGGCGATGTGAAAGACCATCTCTTCGGACAGCGGGTCGAACGGGCGGTCCTCGGTCAGTGCGCGCATATTGTCCAGAACCTGCTGCACGGGGTCTTTCAGGGACAAGGCGCGCTCAGTAGGGGTCAGACCTTGCCCTGATCTGATAAATAACGGATCGCCCAGAACCACCCGAAGTTTGGACAGGGTGTGGCTGATGGCCGATTGCGTCACGCCAAGCCGATCTGCGGCCTTGGATACCGAGTTTTCTTCGAGAATGGTCAGAAAGACCCTCAGGACTTTGCCATCCAGATCCATGAAATCTGTTTTGCTCATACCGCTTATGATTATTCATGAATGGATTTACTGTCCACGCCGCATTAGGTGAGACCTAGAAATCAGGAGGCGCACGATGGGGATCCGCTTTTTCTCGGACAAGAACCGGCCGGTCCACATGGGGCCTTATCCGTCAGAGCGGCTGGCACGTCAGAGCGTTGTGCCGGACCTGTCTGCCGTGCCGCCGATGCCCGTACTCAGTTTTCACCGGCCGGATCAGCCTGAAAGCATCGTCAACGCAATGGGTGAGTTTCAGGCGATGATGGACGCTATTCGTGATGGGTTCGTGAATGCTGTGCCCTCTGAAATCCCGGCTGATCCGAGCGCGCGGGCGCATCACCTGAAGGCCTTTGGCTATTTCAATGACGCGTCGATGATGGGGTGCGGGCCTTTGCCTGCCGAGGCGATGCTGCCCCAGCCGCGTCGTAACCCCGACCTAGATCGACTGGCCCATGCGCTGAAGACCCGGCAGACCAAGACGCTGGCGTCGGGTATTGATGTCATTATGGCCGACCTTAAGGAAAGTATGGAGGCGGCCCCCAAGCCGATGGACACCCACCGCCACGCCATCGTCTTTGTCTATGAACACAACCGTGATCCGAACCCGGATGAGCCCGGCTCTGAATGGATCATGGATGCGCAGGACCACCGTTCCTGTTTGCTGGCGACCGAAAATGCGGTGGTGATTGCCAATTACATCCGGTTGTTGGGGTTCGATGCGCGGGCGCATACCGCGATGTCCTCTGAGGTTGATCTTGGAAAACTGGCGGTGGCGGCTGGTTTGGCCTCGGTCGAGGATGGCGATGTTGTCGTGCCGTGGCTAGGTACGCGGTTTGGCCTGGCAGCTGTTACAACCGAGATGGAGATTGCGCATGATCGACCGCTGCAATCCTTGGCGCAGCAACCGTGGTTTCGCACTCAGGGTCCGGCGTGGTGGCTGGGAACGGGGTTCGCCAAGAACGCGCTGAACCGGGATGCTTACGCCAAACGACGCTACGTGGACGGGGCGCATCCGTTCGAGAAACTTAAGCGCATCGAGGACCCGACGACCTACATCGACGAAGAAAACGTGGCCCGCGTTCCCAAACGCGCCGACATGTTTGCCCGCGCACAATTCGGGGATATGGGCAAACCGCTGCAGGATGCAGCCAGGGGGGGGCATTATGTGCGCAAGGCCGCCCCCAGTTTCGCCCAGCGCCGTTCACTGGGCGCATTTGTGCTATTGCAGGATGGCGACAGCGCAGATGGCTCGCGCCCGACCGATGCCGCCCGAAATGCCGCGAATATCAAGGCCGCGACCTATTTCATTGGAGGCGATGCCGTGGGCCTCAGCCGTTGCCCGGAATGGGCGTGGTACTCTCACGACGCGACCGGAGAAGAGATCAACCCGCCCCATGATCAAGCCATCAGCGTGATCATCGATCAAGGCTATGAAACCATGGAGGGGTCCAGTGGCGACGACTGGATCGCAGTTGCCCAGTCGATGCGCGCCTATCTGCGGTTTTCGCTGTTGGGCGGTGTAATCGCGCAGCAGATCCGCAACCTGGGTTACAAAGCCAAGGCGCATACGGTCATGGATGGCGAGGTGCTTCAGCCGCCGCTTTTGCTTCTGTCCGGATTGGGCGAGGTCAGCCGGATTGGTGAGGTCATCCTGAACCCCTATCTCGGGCCCCGGCTCAAGTCTGGCGCGGTGACGACCGACATGCCGATAGAGCACGACAAACCGATTGATTTTGGCCTGCAGACTTTCTGCGAAAGCTGCAACAAATGCGCGCGCGAATGCCCTTCAGGGGCAATCACCGCAGGGCCAAAACTCATGTTCAACGGCTATGAGATCTGGAAATCCGACAGTCAGAAATGTGCGACCTATCGCGTGACCACCCCCGGCGGAGCGATGTGCGGGCGTTGCATGAAGACGTGCCCGTGGAACCTTGAGGGTATCTTCAAGGAACGCCCGTTCCGCTGGGCCGCGATAAACATCCCGAAAGCCGCGCCGGCATTGGCGAAACTGGACGATGCCGTGGGTAATGGCGGATTGAACGACACCAAGAAATGGTGGTGGGATATCGAATTGCAAACGGACGGAGCCTATCGTCCGACGAAACACCCGCTGAACCGGCGTGACCTGCAGACAGATCTGGACCTGAAGTACGACGATCAGACATTAGCCGTCTATCCCGCCTATCTGGCCCCCCATCCGTGGCCATATCCCTTTGCGATGGACCGCGAGGCCGGGATTGCGGCCTATCAGGCGATGGTGTCAGCCGAAGAATACAAAAACCGCAAGGCAGAAGGGGATACGTCGATCGTGCATCGTTACTCGATCGCGGGCGATGCGCCGGTGATGCGGGTTGCGCTGACCAAGGTCGACAAGATGACGGCGGATGTGACCAAGTATGAATTCTCGGCCCTGAATGGTGCGCCTTTACCGGATTGGACCGCCGGGGCGCATCTGGATGTGCTGGTCGCGCCTGAGTTTCTGCGCCAGTACTCAATGTCGGGGGACCCATCGGACGGGTCAGTCTATCAGATCGGCGTTCTGCGCGAGGATGAAGGACGCGGCGGTTCGGCCCTGTTGCATCGAATCTTCAGCGAAGGGCGCAAGGTCTTTATCTCGAATCCGATCAACCATTTCGAACTGGATGAGAGCGCAACAAAGACTTTTTTGATGGGCGGCGGGATCGGCATCACCCCGATGATTGCATTTGCTCATCGGTTGCACAGCTTGGGCAAGCCGTTCGCGTTACACTATTCCGCCAGCACCCGCGCTGGGGCTGGGTACCTGGACGATCTGGCGGCGATGCCCTGGGCCGACCATGTGCATTTTCATTTCTCAGATGAAGGAACACGCGCCGATCTGGATGCCGTCTTGTCGGGGTATCAGGAAGGGTGGCACGTCTATACCTGCGGACCGGATCGCTACATGGACGGTGTCATACAAGCGGCCGACAGTCAGGGATTTCCCGAAGAGGCGCGGCACCTGGAGTATTTCTCAGTTCCGGAACAGCCGGAGTATGAAAACCATCCCTTCACGTTGAAGCTGGCAAAATCGGGCAGGGAACTGACCGTCCCCGAAGGCAAAGATGCCGCTCAGGTATTGAACGAGGCGGGTATTCACGTGGATGTTAAATGCGCCGACGGTATATGTGGCGTCTGCAAATGCGGAGTGGTTTCCGGCGATATTGAGCATCGTGATTTCGTTCTGTCCAACAAACAGCGCGAGGGCGCGATCATCTTGTGTCAAAGCCGTGCGGCTGAACCTGACGGTGTGATCGAACTCGACCTCTGATCTGAGGTCTGAAAACGACTTCGATAAACACAAAAATTGGTCGTTCCAGCCATGGACGCCGTGGGGTAGCTGCACTAACGTCCCCTGCGAACCCCAGTGAATCCTGATCAACAGGTGCGAGGTATTTTCATGGATTATCACAGCCCCGCCAGCTTTGCCGAGGCGTCGGCTCTGGCCGCGAATGCGACGGGCATTACCCGGTTTCTTGCAGGAGGCACCGATGTACTGGTGCAGCTGCGCTCGGAACTGGTGACACCCGACACGCTGATCGACATCAAAAAGATTGATGGCGTGAGCGACATCAACAGCAATGCAGATGGCAGCTGGACGCTGGGAGTCGCTGCCACCGGTGCAGAAATGAGCGAGCACCCCGAACTGGGCCGGGATTGGCCCGGTGTGGTCGAGGCGATGGACCTGATCGGATCAACCCAAGTGCAGGGGCGCGCAACGCTGACCGGGAACCTTTGCAATGGCTCTCCTGCGGCGGATTCCGTGCCTGCTATGGTCGCCGCCGGAGTGACCGTTACCGTGACAGGCCCGGGTGGCGATCGCGAAGTTGCTGTCGAAGATATCCCGACCGGCCCTGGCAAGACATCGCTGGCCAAGGGTGAGCTTGTCTCGGCTGTCCATATCCCTGCACGAGGTGAGGACGGCGGCGACGCCTATCTGCGGTTCATACCACGCACCGAGATGGATATTGCTGTTGTCGGCGTAGGGGTGAACCTGCGTTTGGACGGCGACACTGTTACCGAAGCCCGCGTGTCGCTGGGTGCTGTCGCCCCGACCGTTCTACTGGTTGAAGACTGCGCGAAGGCCATCATCGGCAGTACGTTGAACGATGCCGCGCTTGATGCGCTGGCTGCTGCGGCATCCGCTGCGTGCAACCCGATTGACGACAAGCGCGGCACCATCGCGTTCCGCACCGAGGTCGCTGGCGTTCTTGCCACGCGCGCCGCGAAAATCGCCTATGCCCGTGCGAAGGGAGAACAAGCATGAGCAAGTTCCACGTATCCACCACTGTAAACGGCGACTCGGTTGAATACCTCTGCGACCCGCGCGAAACCCTGCTGGACTGTCTGCGCGACAAGCTGAACCTGACCGGCGCGAAAGAAGGCTGTGGTACTGGTGACTGCGGCGCGTGTTCCGTCTCGGTCGACGGGCGCCTGGTCTGTTCCTGCCTGATGCTGGGGGTAGAGGCCGATGGCAAGCAGATCGAAACGGTCGAGGGCATCGCGGATGGCGACGTTCTGCACCCGCTGCAGCAGAAGTTTATCGAACACGCCGCGCTTCAGTGCGGCATCTGCACACCGGGCATTTTGGTCGCGGCCAAGTCTCTGTTGGAAAAGAACCCCAACCCGACAGAAGAAGAAACCCGGTACTGGCTGGCAGGGAACCTGTGCCGCTGCACCGGTTATGACAAAATCATTCGTGCCGTCATGGAAACGGCGGAAGAGCTGCGGGAGGCTTCGTAATGGCACTGGACGATCGCAAATCGGAATTTACTTTCGTTGGCACCCGACCGAACCGTCCCGACGGATTGGACAAGGTTACGGGCCGCGCGAAGTTCGGGGCAGATATCTCGGCACCCGGCATGCTACACGGCGCGATCCTGCGCTCGCCCCATGCCCATGCGCGGATCGTGAAAATCGACGCTTCGAAGGCCCAGGCGCATAAGGACGTCAAAGCCGTCGTGACTCGTGCGGACTTTGCCGACGTCCCGTTCAAACCGGGTCTGGAAGGCGAATTCTGGAATGTTCTGGAAAACGTCATGGCAGGCGAAAAGGCACTGTATGACGGCCACGCTGTAGCGGCCATTGCGGCCACGTCGGCGCTGGCAGCGCGCGATGCGCTCAAGCTGATCGAGGTCGAATACGAGGTGTTGCCCCACGTCACCGATGTGGACAAGGCGATGGCCTCGGATGCTCCGGTCATTCGCGAAGGTGCCGCGGACTATTCAGTTCCTGAAGGAATGCATCCAAACGTCGTGCGGTACCACGAAAGCGGACACGGTGATGTCGAGGCTGGCTTTGCCGAGGCCGATCTGGTCATCGAAGACAGCTTTGTCACTGAGGCGACCCATCAGGGTTACATCGAGCCGCACGCCTGTTTGGGTATGTTGGGCAATGATGGCAAGGGTGAGCTGTGGTGCACGACCCAGGGCCACTGGATCGCGCAGAAAACCTGTGCGGCGCTGTTGGGGATTGAGACCGCACAGCTGCGCGTAACAGCGTCCGAAATTGGCGGCGGCTTTGGTGGCAAGACGACTGTGTTCATTGAACCCGTTGCACTGGCGCTAAGCCGAAAGGCCAACCGCCCGGTCAAACTCGTGATGACCCGGTCCGAAGTGTTCCGGGCAACTGGCCCGACGGCCTCGGCGTCGATGGACATCAAGATCGGCATGAAGAAGGACGGTACCATCTCGGCCGCGCAGGGCGTGTTCCGCCTGCAAGGTGGCGCGTTTCCGGGCGCGCCGGGCGATATGACCGCCATGTGTGCCTTTGCGCCTTACAATCTGACCAACGTCAAACAGGTTGGCTATGACGTTATGGCCAACCGACCGAAACAGGCAGCCTACCGTGCACCCGGTGCACCAATGGGGGCATTTGCCGTTGAGTCGGTGATTGATGAGCTGTGCAAAAAGCTGGACCTTGATCCTGTCGATGTACGCCTGAAAAATGCGGCGTATGAAGGCACAAAGGCCAGCTACGGCCCGCGTTATGAGCGCATCGGTCTGGTTGAGACGTTGGAAGCCGCCAAGGCGCATCCGCATTACTCAGCCCCGCTGAAGCCAGGGCAGGGGCGCGGCATCTCTTGCGGGTTCTGGTTTAACCACGGTGGTGAAACTTCGGTCTCGCTATCTCTGTCTGAGGACGGTTCGGCCCAGTTGATGGTCGGTACGCCGGACATCGGCGGCTCGCGCGCTTCAATGGCGCTGATGGCGGCTGAGGTGCTGGGCATTCCCTACGAAAACATCCGGGTGACCATCGCCGATACAGCGACGCTTGGGTACAACGACGTCAGCCACGGCTCTCGCGTGACGTACGCCTCCGGTCTGGCGACCATCAAAGCAGCCAAACACGCAGTCGAAAAACTGTGCGAACGTGCGGCGGCCAGCTGGGGAATTCCGACGGACGCAGTCAAATGGGAAAACGGCTGTGCGGTGCCCTCGGGCCCCAATGCCGGTGATTTCGATCCGAGGCCGTTGGCCGATATCACGGCCCATATGGGTTCGACCGGCGGTCCGATCTCAGGCCACTTTGAGGCGACCCCGGAAGGCGCAGGTGTGTCGTTTGGCACTCATATCGTTGATGCCGAGGTTGATCCGGAAACCGGTAAGACCTCGATCACTCGCTACACGGTCATTCAGGATGCCGGGAAGGCGATTCACCCGACCTATGTGGAAGGGCAGTATCAGGGCGGTGCCGCGCAAGGCATCGGCTGGGCGCTGAACGAAGAGTATATCTACGGCGATGACGGTCGCCTGCAGAACTCGATCTTCCTCGACTATCGCATCCCCGTCGCCAGTGACCTGCCGATGATCGACACGGTGATTGTCGAAGTGCCCAACCCCGGTCATCCCTTCGGTGTACGAGGCGTCGGCGAGACCGGCATCGTGCCGCCTCTGGCCGCCATTGCCAACGCCGTGTCCCATGCGGCTGGCGTGCGCATGCGTCAGTTACCGATGTCACCGCCGCGCATTCTGGCCGCGCTCAAGGACGATGGTTGAGGTTCATCTCTGGTCAGGCCTCCGGTCATTGACCGGGGGCCAGCAGGTCGTCGAGGTTGAAGCCAAGACGACCGGGGACTTGTTACGCGCACTAGTGCTGGCCCACCCACAGCTTCAAGGCCCTATTGATGCCGGCGTGTCAATCGCAATTGACGGCCGCGTTATCGCCACAGGGTTGACCGAGCCAATCCCTGAAGGCAGCGAAGTGTACCTGATGCAGCGGTTAAGGGGCGGTTAGGCCTCTGGCGACCACGGTTCGCGCCCGACCATGCGGTCGGCTTCGGCAGTGATATCGTTCATATGCTGCTCAAGGCTTTGGCGCAGCTCTTCGATTTGCTCTTCTGATGCTTTGCGCGGCACGGTCTCAGTCCACTCGCGGCATAGAAAGACTCCCGTGTTCCGCCAGGGGCGGGGCATCAACAGGCGATCCCATGTACCCGCTTCGCTGCCATATTGTGCCGAAAAGGTGATCCCGAAGATTCGTTTGCCAGACGTGCGCGCCCAAACCAATGGCACCGTGGAAAGCACACGCTCAGGCCCACGTGGTCCGTCAGCAGCGATGCCGATGGAAATCCCTTGTTTGATCTTACCGATCACCTCTCGCGAGACGGCAACGTTGCTCTTGTGTTTGCTGGCCATGGCGATGGTGTCCATGCCGAATAGTTTCTGCACCCGACCTACCATACTGCCGGCCCGCGCAGACGAAGTGATCGAGCAGATGCGCCCTTTGTCCAGCGGGAAGAAATACGGCGACTGCGCCAGCCTTTGGTGCCACAGCACCACGATCACCGGCTCACCTTGTTCGGCCAGTTGGTCCAGTTCTTCGTATCCGATGCGCTTCCATTTGGTGTTGCGATTGACCATCCGGATATAACTTGCGATGCGGCGCGCGGCCCAGTTCAAAACGGCTTCGCTGTCGGCGATCTTTTTGCGGATACTCACGGATTGGGTCCCTCGTACTGACCAAACCGTGTCTTATAGAACTAAACGCTGCACGCAACTTGTTTGTCGGATGCATTAGTCGCGCGGAATCTAAAAAAGCCTCTTGAGTCCGCTGCGCGGCTGGCATATTTGAAGCGCACCTTAGGGGTATAGCTCAGTTGGTAGAGCGACGGTCTCCAAAACCGTAGGTCGCGGGTTCGAACCCTGCTGCCCCTGCCATTTCCTCATTGACCTGCGGCCGTTTCATCGTAAAGAACGAAACCCAAGCTAGGTATCCTGCAATTATTTGGGGTGTAATCTGAGGCTGCAGGGACCCGGTCACAAGACGCGATTCTTAACTTTTCGAACAACGCAACTGCCAGGCATTGATTGCTAGAAAAATATGAACTCGTCGACCGAGAGCATACTGACCAATCGACCGTTGTTTGAGCCCTGGTGCGAGGGCGACTTTGTGATGATGTCTTCGAAGTTCGGCCCGTACAGTCTCATAAGCCGAGCTCGCTCCATTTCGCAAAGCAAATAGAACAGCCCTCCGCGTTTGCCCTTTAGGGACTCTGGCACGGTGAGCGCTGCGACGCTCTTAGAATATTTTGACTGCTGCTCTATCTTGGCCACCGGCATTCGCCTTTTTTGCGACCGTATCAACTGAAAGGAAATATGGCAAATATGTGGCGTAGAAAACTTTGCCGGTGTTGCATACGGGAATATTGAGACCCGGGGGGGTCTAAAGGCGGCTGAATCTGACCGATCCATTTTCTACAACCAACCGGCTTTACGCCGCATGCGAATGTACGAGGCTTCAAAAGACGCCCATTTCGGTGATGAAGTCTGCGTGGGCCATCATATTCTCCTCCATCGCGTGTTCGGTTGTTCATTCCACTCAGATTGGCGGCTGTGTTGAACCTGGGGTTTAGATGGGGTTAACATTGGTTTAGCCAGGTGCCGCGCAATTCGATCAATCCGGTTTCCTGCGCCTTTGGAATGGCCTATGGTCCTGCCCACAACAGACAGGCGGAAGAGGGTTCATGTCGCGTTTTGATGGTTACTTCCTGCGGCAGCTGCTGATTCTGTTCGGCTTTTTTACCCTGGTTCTGGTGGGTGTGTTCTGGATTACCCGTTCCGTCAGCCTATTTGACCGGGTGATCAGCGGCGGCCAACCCGCGATGGTGTTTCTGGAATTCACCGCACTGACGTTGCCGACCCTTATCCGCACCGTGATGCCAATGGCGGTTTTTGCCGCCGCTGTCTATGCCACCAACCGCCTGAGCCGCGAAAGCGAGATGACGGTGATGCTGGCCACAGGGACCAGCCCTTGGAGATTAGCGCGCCCAGTGTTCGTATTCGGCATCCTGACCGGTCTGATGATGGCCGCGATCAGTGTCATTCTGCGCCCTGCATCGGTGGAGCAGCTAGAGCAGCGCCAGGCCGAGGTTGCCGGAGACGTCACTGCCCAGCTTTTAAATGAGGGTGAATTTCTGCACCCCGCGCAAGGCGTTACGGTCTACATTGGGAAAATTGATTTGGATGGCACGCTGTCCGAGGTTTTTGTCTCGGATCGTCGGGATGAAGAGAGCCCGGTCAGCTATTCCAGCAAGACGGCCTATCTGGTCAACAATGGCACCGGCATTCATCTGGTGATGGTGGACGGGATCGCATTGCGCCTGAACCCGGAAGGCAGGACGCTGTCTTCGACACTTTTTGCGGATGCCTCTTATGACATCTCGGAACTCACAAATTCAGACACCAACGCCATGCGCAGTCTTGAGGCGATCCCAACGCTCGAGTTGTTGCAGGGCCGGGAAAGTATTCTTGCGACCGAGCAGTTCTCGGAAGGGGAACTGATCGAAGAGCTGCATCAGCGTTTTTCATGGATCGCCATTTGTATCGCGGTGGCGATGGCTGGTTTTTCAACGCTGATGCTGGGCAGTTTTTCGCGCTTTGGGCTGTGGCCACAGATATTCGGAGCTTTCACGATTTTGGTCCTGTTGGAGGGGGTCCGGGGCTTTGTGTCCCCGGTCGTGATTGATGATCCAAACCTGTGGATTTTGCTTTATCTTCCGGCGATTGTCGGCGTCTTGATTTCATGCGTGTTCCTGTTGATCGCCGGGCGGCCATTGCTGCGCACCCGATCGCGGGGGGCGAATGGAGCCTTGTCTCAAGCTTAATCCGCCGCACGCAGTTCGGTCAGGCAGGCCACCACGTCGTCGAAGGCTTCGCTGTCTCGCCGGGTCACCAGATAAAGCGGCAACATCAGGTCTATCGCTTCGGCAACCGGCACCAAGGTGCCTTCGTTCAATTGATCCCGAATAACATATTCGGGGAAGTACCCCGTGCCGCCGCGCTGCAAAACATACCGCAGGCCCATCATGCAATTGCCCAAAAAAAGCGTTTGTTCTGCTGCTTTGCGCGCTGCTGACCGCACGTGGTCCTGATAAACTTCGCCTAACTCGAGATTTACGAAAACTGGGTCTTTGCCCGCGCCCAGGGTTTCGACCAACAATAAACGTTCCGGTGCCAGTTCGTGATATAGAACGCGCCGATCGGATGGTTTTTCGTGGGTCAGTGCGGCATCCAATACATGCGTCGCCACGGCCTCGACCATGTTGAGGTCATGATCGTAGTTCAGGGTCAGCAATAGCTGGCCATGGCGTTGTTCATAGCGAACGGCCAGATCGACCAGTAATGGGTCCCAAACGCTGAGCTGTGCACCAAGGCGAAGGGCGATCCGGTGCGGTGTCTGCCCCGGAAGGTCACGAGAGGCGAAGGACCACAATGACAACATCTGCTCGGCATAGGGTCTAAACTGCCGTCCGAATTCTGTCAGGTTGGTGCCGCCTGCGCCCCGAGTGAACAGGGGCTTTCCGGTTTCCTCTTCGATCAGTTTGATACGGGCGCTGACCGCTGTCTGAGTGATGTTGAGGTGTCGTGCGGCGGCATGGAAGCCACCGGTGTCTGCAACGCACAGAAATGTCTCAAGGGCTTTGATTTGCATGTCGAAAGTATTTTTTGATCGAAGTGATAAAATCAATTCATTTTTTTCAGCTGTTGCCTTCGGATATGCTGGCCGTAGCAGATCAGCCAGAGGAAACATCATGCTGGACAAAAGCCACAAACCCACCTGGACCAGTTTTGAAGAGGCGACCAAAGCCGATTGGGACGCCGTCATGGAGTATGAAGAGGCGTTCAACGCTGCCCTTCCTGACCGAATCCTGGACGCGATCCGCTCCCTGGACGAAGCGTGGACCCCATACCCAGTCAATCGTTACCAGCACAGCCTTCAGGCCGCGACGCGTGCCCATGAGGATGGTGCGGATGAAGAACTGGTGGTCGCGGCACTGATCCATGACACCGGAGATATTCTGTCACCGTATAACCACGGTGAGCTGTCGGCAGCGATGATGAAACCTTATGTCAGCGAGAAAACCCACTGGATACTAAAACACCACTGCGTGTTCCAAGGCTATTACTACAATCACCACCTGGGTGGTGATCGCAACGCCCGCGACAAGTACCGTGACAGCCCCTATTGGGAGGACTGCCGTTACTTCTGCCATGAATACGATCAGAAGGCGTTTGATCCCGAGTATCCGACCAAACCGCTTGAGTTCTTTGAACCCATGCTGCGCCGCGTCCTGAACAAGGGCGAAGGCCATATGGAACTGAACGAAACGTCCGAGGGTTAACAGGCAGCCATCAGGCGATAAACGATCTGCGCGGCGGTGAAGTCCCAGGCGGCATTGCCGTTCGGGGCCAGTTCGACCACGTCGAAGCCTACGCATTTGCGGCCTTTCAGGGTGTGTTCTACCAGCCGTAGCGCCTGATAATATCCAAGGCCACCCGGCACCGGAGTTCCGGTGGCGGGCATGATTGCCGGGTCCAGCCCGTCGACATCGAAACTGACATAGACCAGCTCGGGGAAATCCTCTGGCAGGTCGACGGCATGGATATTGCCTGTGACCAGATCTTCTGCATCCACGTGGAAGATGTGGTTTTTCAGGCGGCTCTGCGCCTCTTCAGTCGAAAAGGCACGGACGCCGAACTGAGCCAATCGAACGCCTTCCTCGGCCAGCAGATGCATGACTGAGGCATGGCTGTGTTTTTCCCCCTGATAGGCGTTGCGCAGGTCAGCATGGGCGTCGATCTGAACGATGCCGATTGGTTGACCTAATGCGCGCGCCACTCCCATGACGGCACCGTAACTGAGGGAATGCTCTCCGCCCAAAGTCACCGGAACCTTGCCCGCGCGAACAGCGGCTTCGGTGCGCTGGGAAAGGCGGTTCATGATCTCAGCAAGCGAAGCATCGCAATCCACTGGTTCTTCGGTGAAGATCCCCTCGACGCATGGTTCAGCATGTCCGGTAATGCGTTCCAGCTCATTGCTGGCCTCGATGATGGCATCAGGCCCTTTGGCCGTGCCCGAGCCGTAAGAGACCGTGCGCTCCAGCGGCACAGGGATCACGCGAAAGCGGGCATCTTCAGTCCGCTCGGCTTCGGTCAGTTCACTGTCGAGGAAAATGCTCATGAAAGTCTGTCCTTAAAGTCGTCATAGCCGAACTGCTTGATGATCTTCAGCTCGTCCGTTTCACTGTTCCACAGCGCGATGGTAGGCAGCGGTACGCCATTGAATGTGTTGGTCTTGACCATCGAATAGTGGGCCTGATCCAGGAAGGCAAAGCGTTGGCCGATTTCCAGTGACTGATCCCATGTGTAATCCCCGATCACATCACCGGCCAGACAGGAGGGGCCGCCCAGACGGTAAGTATGGCCTGCTTCGGCCTCATCCATTAGGGCGGGGCGATAGGGGGCTTCGATCACGTCAGGCATGTGGCATGTGGCCGAGATATCGGTGATTGCAAGGTTCATGCCATTGGTGGGCAGGTCGAGAATTTCGCCGACCAAGATACCTACGTCCAACGCGACCGCCTCACCGGGTTCGAGATAGACATCGATGCCGTATTTCTCGCGGATGTCCCGGATGAAAGCCACCAGCCCGTCGCGGTCATAGTCGTCGCGCGTGATATGATGACCGCCGCCAAAGTTCAGCCATTTGAGTTGGCCGAGGAAGGGCTTGAGTTTTGGCAGGACCGCCTGCCAAGTGCGCTGCAATGGCGCGAACCCTTGTTCGCAGAGCGTGTGCATGTGCAGGCCATCAACCCCGGTCAATTCGTCGGTCGTCAACTGACTGATTGGGGTGCCAAGGCGAGAGCAGGGCGCACAGGGGTCATATTTGGGGATCTCACCTTCGGAATGTTCCGGGTTGATGCGCAGACCAACCTGAACGCCAGCGTTCCGAGCTTTGGCAAGAAACCGGTCTTTTTGCGCTGGTGAGTTGAATATGATGTGATCGGACAACGACAGAATTTCATCGATGTCTGCGTCCTTGTAGCCGGCGCAGAAGGTCGCGACCTCGCCACCATATTCTTCGCGACCCAGCCGTGCTTCGAAAATGCCGGACGCGCATGTGCCGCCGAGATGTAGGCGAACAAGCGGGGCAAGCGAGAACATCGAGAATGCCTTGAGCGCGCTCAGCACATGTGCGCCGGATCGGGTTCCAATGTCGGAGAGAATGGTCAGGTTCCGCTCGACGGCCTTTTCATCAACCACGAAGCAGGGGCTTGGCACGCGGCTCAGGTCAAAGCTGCGAAAGGCTCCTGCGTCTCCGGCCTGTGTGGTCATCATGTCGGACATGTCCGGCGCCTCCGAATTGTGGAGAGGCCGGAGGCTCTGCCCCCGGACCCCCGGAATATTTTGGAAAAGATGAAGTTAGAACTCGACCGGACCGTCGAGTTCGTGGACCTGCCACGGCAGACCGTGCTCGTTCAGCATGTCCATGAAGTTGTCCGGATCCAGCTGTTCCATGTTCCATACGCCGGGCTCGGACCAGTTGCCTTTCAGCACCTGCGCCGCACCGATCATGGCGGGGACGCCCGTGGTGTAGCTGACGGCTTGGCTGCCGACTTCTGCGTAGCATTCTTCGTGGTCGCAGATGTTGTAGATGTAATAGGTCTTCTCGCCCGAGCCGTCCTTGGCCTGACCCGTGGCGATGTCACCGATGCAGGCTTTGCCTTTAGTTTCGGCACCCAGATCGCCGGGATCGGGCAGCAGAGTTTTCAGGAACTGGATCGGGATGATTTCCTTGCCGTCATGCATCACCGGGTCGATGCGAGTCATGCCGACATTTTCCAGCACCTTGGCGTGGGTGATGTAGGCGTCGCCGAATGTCATCCAGAAGCGGGCACGCTCAATCTCGGGGAAGTGGGTCGTAAGCGACTCCAATTCCTCGTGATACATCTGGTACATGTTTTTTTGGCCGATGGCGGGGAAATCGTATTCGACCTTTGTGGTCATCGCCGGGCTGGTATGCCATGCGCCGTTTTCCCAGTGGCGCACTTCGGCCAGCACTTCGCGCAGGTTGATTTCCGGGTTGAAGTTGGTGGCGAATTCCTGATCGTTCGAGCCGCCATTGGCATCCAGAACGTCGATCTGGCGAATGGTGTCCAGCTTGTGTTTCTTCAGCCATTTGGCGAACACGCTGGTTACACCCGGATCGAAGCCCGAGCCGAGGATGGCGGTCAGGCCTGCCTCTTTGAACCGGTCCTGATAAGCCCATTGCCAGTGGTATTCGAACTTGGCCACATCTTCGGGTTCATAGTTCGCAGTGTCGAGATAATGAATGCCCGCCTCAAGACACGCATCCATCAGCACCAGATCCTGATAGGGCAGGGCGAGGTTCACCAGCAGTTCGGCCCCGGTTTCCTTGATCAACTTGACGGTATCTTCGACCTTATAGGCGTCCAGCTCCGCCGTGGCGATGTCAACGCCCACGCGATCTTTCACTGCCTTGGCGATGGCGTCGCATTTCGATTTCGTGCGGCTGGCTAATGTGATTTCGGTAAAGATATCCGAATTCATTGCCATCTTGTGCACGGCCGCGTGCGATACGCCGCCTGCGCCGACAACCAGTGTTTTGCCACTCAAAGTTCCCATGGGGGTCATCTCCTCTCTGGAGTTATTCGTAATAGGTGTAGCCGTTGATGGAGTCGCGATAGGCGCTCATCAGGGTTTTGCGGTCCTTGGCCATCAGAGTACCGGTCGAGATCGCCTCGTCCACCATTTTGCGGAACGCGGCGACACAATCGTTGGGGTCGAACTCGACATACGACAGAACCTGGCTGATCGTGTCGCCCTCTTGCTCGTGCAGCAGGTCAAAGCCGCCGTCCGCGCGCAGGTCGATGGTAACGACGTTCGTGTCGCCGAACAGGTTGTGCAAATCGCCCAGTGTTTCCTGATAGGCCCCGACAAAGAAAACACCCATGAGGTATTCCCGATCTTCGGGCAGGGAGTGCACAGGCAGGCTGGGCGAGACACCGTCGGCCAGGATGAACTGGTCAATCTTCCCGTCGCTGTCGCAAGTGATATCGGAGAGAACCGCGCGACGATCAGGCGTTTGGTTCAGGCCCTGCAGGGGCACAATTGGGTGTAACTGGTCGATCGCCCAGACATCAGGCAGCGACTGGAACAGCGAGAAGTTGCAGTGATAGATATCGGCCACTTTCTCAAGCTGATCATCGACATCCGTGTCCAGATCGTCGCTTGCGGCCAGTGCCTTGAGACGGGCCATCAGCGACAGATAGATCCGTTCGGCGCGGGCCATCTGGCGCAGGTCCACATAGCCGCGGCGGAACAGCGCGCGCAGTTCGTTGCGGTAGAAATTCGCGTCGTTCCAGCATTCCTGCAGTCGGTCGCTGCTGAGATAGCCGTTGATCGCCGCAAGATCTGAGACCAGATGGTGATCGTCCGCTTCGACCTCTGGGCCGTTGGGCGCATCGTAAAGCGTGCTTTCCAGCACGTTGAACACCAGCATCGACGATGTCGCCACCACGGCGCGGCCGCTTTCGGTAACCAACGTAGGGTGGTTCACTTCTGCCTCATCCATCGCGTAGGCGACGGTCTCGACAACATTGGCGCAGTACTCCTCGACCGTGTAGTTGATCGAGTTCTCGGCGGCCTTCTTCTCACCTGTGTAATCCACGCCCATACCGCCGCCGAGGTCCAGATGGGTGAGCGGCACGCTTTCGCGCGTCAGTTCGGTGTAATACCGGCAGGCTTCGCCCACCGCGCGGCGCACATCGTTGACGTCCTGCACCTGCGAACCAAGGTGTGAGTGCTGTAGTTTTAGGCAATGCAGCAGGCCCGCCGCTTTCAGCTTATCCACCGTGGCGACCAGCTGATCGGTGTTCATACCAAAGGCGGACCGGTCGCCCGAACTTTCCTCCCACTTACCGCTGATCTGGTTGGTCAGTTTGACCCGCACACCGATCAGGGGTTCGATGCCCAGTTCGTTATAGACCTGGATCACCGTGTCAGCCTCTTTCGGGCTTTCCAACACAATGACCGTGTTGAACCCAATCTTGCGGCTGAGGATGGCCAACTGAATGAATTCGGCATCTTTGACGCCGTTGCAGACAATCAACGCCTCGGGGGCGAGACGGTGCGCCAGCGCGACCACCAGTTCGGGTTTGGATCCGGCCTCAAGCCCATAATTGTATTTCTTGCCGAACTCGACAATCCGGTCGACCACCTGCGCTTGCTGGTTCACCTTGATCGGGAAAACACCGCGATAGCTGCCCTTGTAGCCGGTGCGTGCAATCGCATCGCGAAAGCTCTCGTTAATGTGGACAATCTCGTGTTCCAGATAAGAACTGACGCGCAGTATCATCGGCGCTTTGATGCCGCGTTCATCCAGATCACTGAGAATACCCGGTAAGCTGATCGCTTCGGCCTCGGGGGCCATCGGATTGCGCAGACCGATTTCGCCCTGCTCCGTCACCTCAATGAGACCTTTGCCCCATTTCTCAACTCCGTAGATGGAATGCGGTGCGTCGGGCGTGTGTTTCAATCAAGTCAGTCCTTGTAAGTCAGGGTGCCAGTTTCGCGCCCGCCAATACGGCAGCTATATGATTCTTCCAAGTGTAATCTATGAGGCGGAATTTTCCGAATTCATGCAGCTGTGCGAATTGGGATCAAATGGTTGTCCCATTGGCAATCAGCCCGGTTGGATATTTGGGCCTTGTTTGTGGACAATTGCCCGATGACTCCAGTCCCGGTTGTGAACACAAACCCGTTTGATGCGGTGCCAAGGCCGCAAACATCCTCGTGCAGGAAGACGCCATCAAGCTGTCCGTCCGCGACCCGAAAACGGTGCACGGCATTGCCGCGGGGGCAGGTGATAGCGACTGTTTCGCCTGCACCGGAAAAGGCGATGCTGCCCGCATATCCCTGCAACGTGCTTTGGTCAGCGTCGGGCGCTCTGAGTAGCAGGGGCTTTTCGCCACGGCGATGCAAACCCAAGAGGGGAGGGTGTTGCGATGTATCGCCTTGCCATTGCATCGCGAACCCGATCAAACCGTCAGGTCGCACGGCCAAATGGCGGATCGAGTTTTTGTGAAGCTTTTGTGGCAGTTCTACCTGCTCGAGAACCCCGCCATTTTGGTCCAGATAGGTCAGGCGCGGTTGCATCACAGGCAGGTTGAGCTTGGTTCTTCCTGTTTCTGGGTGGGTTTCGATCCCGCCATTTGCCACAACCAATGTGCGACCATCTGGCATGAGACGCATGTCATGGGGACCGACACCGCCCGAAGCGAACTCGCCAATTCGTGTGTAGTCATCTGTGTTCCAGACACCAATCACGCCCTGACCGGTCTCATAATCGTTTTCGGTGGTGAACAGCCGCGTTCCATCGGTTGAGAACACGCCATGCCCATAGAAATGGCGGCCTTTTGGGGCTTCTAACACAGCGGTCTGTGTGCCGGTCGCGCAGTCGATGATGATTGCAAATGTTCCCGGACGGCGTGCAAAAGCCACCGCTTGCGCGTGGTGGGGATGCGCCGCCGCCGCGTGCCCGCGCGCGGGCAACGGCAGAGAAAACAGGATGTCACCGCCCATATCCAACCCGGCCAGCCGAAAAGTCCCATCCGGGAACAGTGCGGCGGCCAGATAATCCGGTGCGCCGACAGCGGACCATCCACGTAAGGGCGCAAGGCTGGCAGCAGCCAACCCAGCGAGAAAGCTTCGACGGCTTTTCACGGTTCAATCCCCGTCCAGTGAGTTGAACCCGGCATTGATGCCCAGCGTGGGGCCAAGCTCGGTCGAGGCAATGGCGCGGATATCGTTGATGGATTGTTGCAGCGCCTCAACGCGGAATCTTCCCTGTGGGGTTGCCACCCCGGCAAATGCCGGATCGTACAGCGACTGCGCCCGATCGATGGCGGCGGCGAATGCGTCATCCAGATCGGCGGCGATGTCCGGGTGATCTGCCGACAGACGCGCGGCAAGGTCACGCAGGGCGATCAAAGACAACTCCACATGGCGCAACGAACGTTCTGAACGCCGCGCCTCGGCGCGTTTGGGGCGGGGGAGATCGAAACTTCCCATTGGGCGACCAAGGCGGGTTTCGGCGGTGAATTCCAGACCGGTCGTCAGGGCCTTGTAAAGCTCTTGCATGGCTTCGTCTTCAGACCGGTATGGACTGTTCTCACCCGGGCTTGCCAATGCGCGTGCGTAGTCCGCCCAGTCTGCATCAATTGCCCCGGCATTGCGGTTGATGTCTGCGGTTATGGCCTGCATCAGTGCGCAGCGATACTCGGCGCTGCCCAGATCGGTGAACCGTGGATCGTAGAGCATCAGTTCCAGCGCGAAAAAACCGCGTCCGGCCACGGAGGTTTCCGCAAAGGCATCCGGGGTTTGAATGGCTGTATCCTCAGCAGAAATCAGGCCGGACAGGGCTTTGGGGGTGAATCCCTTGGTATCGGGCCAAAACGCCAACGCAAAGGCGCGGTCCTCGGCTTCGGATGGGCCAAAGCGCAGATGACTAACCGAAATCCAATCGTCAAACGCCGCGTGGTATGCAGTGCGAAGCGGGGTCGAGTTCGGGTCACAATCCGCCCGTGCAGCATTAGCCAAAGCATTGGTGGAATCTGACAGGGCGGTATAGCCAGGTAGGATATGAGCCTCGATGGCGTCGGACAGGATCGGCCCACGATCTTGTGCGTTGGCGCCCAGAGGCAATGTCAGGGAAAGAGCAAGTACGAAGGCGCGCATGGGTCAAAGGCTTTCCAGAAAACGGATAAGGGCATCGCGGTCAGGCTTTGGCATCCCGACGACGGCGTCACGCGCTGTCTGCGCCTCACCGCCGTGCCACAGGATCGCCTCGAGCAACGATTGCGCCCGCCCATCATGCAGAAACTGCGTATGGCCCGATACCTGTTGGGTCAGTCCGATCCCCCAAAGTGGTGGTGTCCGCCATTCACGACCCGTGGCGCGGGCCTCGGGCCGGTTATCGGCAAGCGCTTCGCCCATGTCGTGCAGCAGCAGGTCCGAATAGGGCCAGATCAGCTGAAAACTATGCTCGGGGCGGTCTTCCATGCGATGTGTCACGAAAGAGGGCGTGTGGCAGGATGCACAGCCGGTGTCATGGAACACCTGCTTGCCGCGCAACACCTGAGGATCGTCCAAATCGCGGCGGGCCGGTACACCCAGATTGCGGCTGTAGAACGCGACCAGATCCATGCCGACCTGATCAATTTCAAAGGTCCGGTCGTCGCCATCGCCGTGTGGAGCGTTTACGCAATCCACCTGCGCCGCCGTGCAATCGCCGTGCGCAGCCGGATAGAGGGGGCTGGAAATGCCGATATCACCGGCAAAGGCTGCAGCGGATTGCTCCATGATCGTGGGCATGCCCGCCTTATGACCAAACCGGCCCATCATCGGCGCGCCATATTCAACTGCCCATACGATGTTAGGCCGGCCGGATATTCCGTCGCCATCCTCATCTTCCGGGTCCGCATTCGACAGTAGGTCTTGTACCGGGATCGCCTCGAGCAAGCCCAGGCCGATCATCTGCGGAGCCACGCGGGGGCTGATCATCGCGTCAGGATGCAAAGGGCCATAACCCAGATCGGCAGCTTCGTACGTAGGACGCCGCAAAGTGACGACTTCCCCATCCGACAAAGTGACGGGAACGTCTTCGTAAGTGATATCAAGCCGGTACTCTGCCGGGTGGCCGGGAAGGGCCAGATCCTGCATTTGCCTGCCGTAATTCGGTTCGGGACGGGTGGCGAAGTAGTCTTCGATCTCGGCGTATCCGTCCTCGGGGGTTCCGGGGATAGACACGCGCAGGAACATCGAAATTGCGTTATCATCGGGGCCGTTGGGAGTATGCCCACGCCCGTCTTTGATGTGACAGCGTTGACAGGATCGTGCGTTATATAGCGGCCCCAACCCATCTGAGGCCAACGTGGAAGACGGGGAAGACACCCAGATCTTCTTGAACAGGCCGTTGCCGACTTTGAAGTCCAGCTCCTGCTCGAAACTCAGGTTGCCTGAGGGCTGCGAGAACGCATCTGCGTCGATGCGCGCGCGGACAGTTGCGGCCCCACCTGGCAGCTCTTCAAAGCGCTGAGGCGCGCTGAATTCGACAGGTGCGGCGGTAACCCGCGCAATCCTTGCATGTTCGTCTTCAGTTCTGGGAAGGTAGTTGAGGTGAAGATCCCGCAGCTCTGCCGACAGGGATTGGGTAGCCGCAAGCGCGGCCACCGGCAAAAGGGCAAGCTTACTCGCCTTCGTCCATTTTCGATGCGTTGAGTTGCGCATAATTGGCTTCGCCAATCCTTTCGTACAGGTCCAGCTGCGTTTCGAGGAAATCGATATGCCCTTCCTCATCCGCCAGCAATCCTTCAAACAGAGACATAGTGACGTAGTCGCCAGCGCTCTGACAGTATTCGCGCGCTTCCTTGTACAAGGCCCGGGCGTCGACCTCTGCGGCCAGATCACATTCCAACGTCTCTTTTGGGGTCTGGCCAATGCGCAACGGGTCAAGTTGTTGCAAGTTCGGGTGACCGCCCAGGAAAATGATTCGCTCGATCAGCTTGTCCGCGTGCCCCATTTCTTCGATGGATTCTTCGCGGCTTTTCTTGGCCATGTGGCCGAGGCCCCAATCCTCTTGCAGGCGGTAATGCAGCCAATACTGGCTGACCGCCGTCAGTTCATGCCGCAGAGATTTGTTGAGATATTCTATGACCTTGGGGTCGCCCTTCATCTGCATTCTCCTGTGTTGCCTCGCTGCGAAGTGCGCGAAGCTGCATCGGGACCTCCAACTTATCGCTGGAGCGCATCGAGTCTAGAAAAAGCGGCATGCACCCGCCACAATCTGCTGATTTTCCAAGGGCATGGTAGATTTTACCAGGTGTAATGACCGCGTAAGGATCAGACGTGCGCATCCAGTCGATAGCTGCGCGGATATCGTGATCCGAGATGTTTGTGCAGTGGCATACGATCATAGCAATCAGGGCTCTGAGTTGTATTTCTTACTGTATTAGTAAGTTAATTTAGAAACGTCCAGAGGCAACAGATCAAAGGTACCTCACAAGATTTGGAGGCGGTGTGAAACTGCCGCCTCCGTTTGGCGCGAACCTTGTATTTTACTGGAAGACCGCGTCTGGGTTGTCCAGGCTGTCCGAACCTTCGAACACGATCTGGTCAAGTTCCAACGTGGTCACAATGCGCTCGATCGTCTTTGTCTGATCGACCAGGCCGTTAACGCCGCCCATGATCAGCACTTCGCCGCCTTCGTTGCCGCGTTCCAGCATCTGGTCATAGGCAAATCCGGCTTCCGCGGTTGATTTCAAACGTCCCAGAGCCTGCATGGTGTTGGCCAGTTTCACCTTCATCTCCGCGTCCAGAGATGGGTCGCTGGCGATCACCAGATCCGACAGCGATGCGCCTGAAACCGGAGTGCCGTCGATGCGGGTGTAGCTGCCCAGATAGACGTTCTGAACGCCGAGACCATCGTAGTAATGGCTGTTATGTGTGTTGTCCGAGAAGCAATCATGTTCTTCCTCGGGGTCGTTCAGCATCAGGCCAAGGCGCATGCGTTCACCGGCCTGCTCACCATAAGACAGTGAACCCATGCCGGTCAGAATGGCGCTGACGCCTGCGATTTCGTCGGCAGTCAGGACTGCGCGTGCTTCGCCACCTTCGGCCCATTGCGCCGCCATCCATTCCAGATCGCTGACCAGCAGGTCAGTCGCAGCGCTCAGGTATTGTGCACGGCGGTCGCAATTGCTGTTTGTGCAGTCGTCACCCTGAACGTAATCGGTGTACGGACGGTCGCCTGCGCCCGCGCCATGGCCGTTCAGATCCTGGCCCCACAACAGGAACTCGATCGCGTGGTAGCCTGTGGCAACATTCGCTTCGATTCCGTCGGCTTCGTGCAGGGGCTCGCCCAGCAGTTCCGGGGTGATTTCGCTGGCGTCGATGGTTTTGCCTGACAGCTCGAACGTCGGGTTGGCGATGACGTTCAGTGCGGCGAATTCGTTCTCGTCAGTTGGACCACCATAGGCTGCGTCCACATAGTCGATTAGCCCTTCGTCCAGCGGCCATGCGTTTACCTTGCCTTCCCAGTCGTCGACGATCGCGTTGCCAAAACGGTAAACCTCGGTCTGCTGGTACGGAACACGTGCAGCAATCCATGCAGCGCGTGCTGCGTTTAGTGTGGCGTCTGACGGATCAGCGATCAGCGCGTTTACTGCGGCCTGCAGCGACTTTGCCGCGATCAGGCTGTCGTCATATTTGGCTTCGGCGATGTTCGCATAGGTGGTCAGAACGTCGATCTTCGCGGGGGTTTCGGCAAATGCTGCTGTCGCGATCCCAAGGGTCAATACGCTGGTGGCGGCAAAAAATTTGGTCATGGAGGTGACACTTTCCTGTCAGAAAAAACTCACTAGCGCCGCTTCAGCGACGCGCACGCACCAAAAACTGAGTGAAATAGTAAGGTAAGTCAACCTGAGTCTTATTGTCGGAAATATATGTCGCACCCTTTCCCCATAATTGGCGGGGTAGGTGAGCCGAAGCCGCGATTGCACGGGGTTTTAATCACATTAGAATGGACTGTGTGATTCTTTGTTGGGTGGTGCTTTGTTTATGAAATGTGCAGCCATTGCTTTGATGCTGACACCGGCGATTGTTCTATCGCAAGTGCAAGGCCCTGCCCATAAACATGGTACGGGATATGTGAATATCGCCTTTTCTGATCAGGCATTTTCTTTATCCCTCAATGTGCCTTCTGCAGACATTATCGGTTTTGAAGGCCCGGCCGAAACCGATGACGATCGCGCGCAGGTGGCGGTTGCGGTATCAGACCTGTCCAAACCTTTGGGCTTGTTTGTGCTGCCGGAAGAGGCCGGATGCATTACCGCGTCGGCCAATGTCACACTTACGGGTGAAGGATTGGGGCAGGACAATACCAACGAGTCTGCTGATCAAGATCAACATAGCGACTTTCTGGCCGACTACCTGATTCAGTGCCAAGATATTACAGCGCTGGCTAATATCCGGTTTGCGTATTTCGAACGGTTCGAAAATGCTCAGAAGTTGATCTTGCAGGTGACCCGATCCGGTCAAACCAGAACGTATGAGATAACTCGGGACCAACCGGATCTGGCAATGTGAAATGCCAAAACGCGGGCCATGCGGTCGGCCCGCGCCCATATACGATGCGAAGGGCGCAATCACACGGGCGCGACGAAAGCGCCATGGACAGCACCCATCGTGCTGTCAGTGTACGAAACGCAGTTCCGAAAAACTCTGCCGCCACTCTGCAACCTCGGCGGCGATATCCGCGCCCGCCAATCCAGAAGTGATCAATGCCGCCAACCGATCAGCGTCCTGAGACGTCATCCCCCATCTGACCAGTTCAGGCGTCCCGAACCGAAGGCCGTTCATGTCCCCTTTCACTTCGGGTGCAGGCAGTCCAATTCCGCAAGCAAGAAACCCAGCGCGGTGCAGCGTTTTGGACGCCGCTTGCCCGCCACCATAAGAGTCTGCCAACACAGCAAACTGGTGCGAGTTGGTAAATCCTTCCCGACCCGCAAAGACGGGAACACCACGAGCGTCCAATCGTTCTGCGACCGCTTGCGCCATCGAGATCATTTCGGCCGCGTATTGTTTGCCGAAATCGCGCCAGTCCAGCATTGTTACGGCCAATGCTGCAGACTTGGCCGCGTCGAAGTTTGCCGTCATTCCCGGAAAGGCAATCGCGTCGAGCTTTTGCGCAATCTCCGCGTCATTGGAGACGATCAAACCACCGGCGGGGCCGCCCAGGCTTTTGTAAGTGCTCATCGTCATGAAATGCGCGCCCTCGGCCAAAGGATTGCACCACGCTTTGCCTGCGATGATCCCGCATTGATGGGCGGCGTCGAACATGACCTTGGCCCCGATCTCGTCAGCGATCTGCCGGACCTCTTTTACGGGATGTTCGAACAGATTGAGGCTGCCCCCGATAGTGATCAGCTTGGGCCGTTCTTTCAGCGCCAACGCGCGTAGCTGATCCAGATCGACCGTATAGCCGTCACCATCCGTTGGCGCCTCAATCGTGCGCAGACCAAACAACCCAGCACACCCCCCAAGGTGATGAGTCACGTGCCCACCAATCGAGGCTGGCGGTGCAATGATTGTATCGCCCGGCTTGCAGGTCGCCATAAACCCATAGAGGTTGGCAATCGCGCCTGACGGCACCCTAATTTCGGCGAATTTGGCTTCAAAGATCTCGGCGCAAAGCTCGGCGGCAATCACTTCAATCTCTTCAATAGCTTCCAGCCCCATCTCGTACTTGTCGCCGGGATAGCCCAGCGATGGTCGGGACCCGATGCCGGATGACAACAGGGCCTCGGCCCTTGGATTCATCACATTTGTTGCCGGGTTAAGGTTGAAACACTCTTGCTCGTGGATCTCGCGGTTCCGCGTCGCAAGATCGCCGATCCGTTTGATCAGCTCATCAGACGCGGCCTGAGACGCCTTGGCGGCGATTTGCTGAACACGGGTTTCGCACTGATCCGGGACCCAGTTTCGGTGTGTGATTGTCATGTCTGTGACCTCCTGCTTGTCACCAGATTGAACAAACGGGGCGACATCGCAAATCAGAATTGCTATTTCTTGGCGTAGAAAAACTGAGTCTAAGACAATGGCTGTTCTACCAAGACGCCCGAAAGGGCCACCTCTCAACGCACTCCGCGCTTTTGAAGCTGCAGCAAGGCTGGGCAGTTTCGTCGCTGCTGCCGAAGAGCTGAGCGTCACTCCCGGTGCGATTTCGCAACACATCAAAACGATTGAGGCTTGGGCGGACGTGCCGCTGTTCCGGCGAAACGCGCAAGGGGTTGAGCTGACCGCGCCTGGGCGCCACTTGGCCAGTGATTTCACCCAGGCCTTCGATCAGCTTGCCGCCGCAACGCAGAACCTGCGGAACCTGAGCCCGAGCGTTGAGATCCACATCGCCGCCCTGCCTTCGGTCGCGCAACTTTGGCTGCCGGCGCGTTTGGGGCGCATCCGAAACACTTGGCCGGACATGAAGTTCTCGGTAACGGCCATGGAAACACCGCCTCGCCTATCACGTGATCTGTTTGATCTTTCGGTCTTCATTGCCGATCCTGATGGGGCGGCTGATCAAATTGTAGTCGCGAAGGATGTCATTTTCCCGGTTTGCGCGCCAGAACTGGTCGAGCGTTTCGACTTTGAAACCACCCCGCTGCTGCACGATCAGACATGGCAGGACGATTGGCGGCGGTGGTCCGAGGAGACGGGGACAATTATCAGCGATCCTACCAAAGGGCCGAAATATTCGCTTTACGGTCTTGCAGTCGAAGAGGCCAAGTCCGGGGCCGGTGCCTTGATGGCGCATGGATGCTTGATCGAGCCTGCGCTGAAGGCCGGGCATTTGGTGCGTGTATCGGCGCAGGCCTGCGAAACAGGCCGGTCGCTGATGATAACTCTTCCGCATTCATCGAGGCGACGCGCGGAACTTGATGAAATAGTTGAGCTGTTGCGGGAAGATTAGTGGCAAGGGAACCAATGATCATTGCCCGCGAAGAGTAACAGAATTTTGCGAGGACTGGTTCGGACGCCCAATTTGGATGAGAACCTCACACAATAGACCTTATAATATATAAGCCCCAATACCCTCGAGGGTTAAACGGAACGGTCAGATTTACCTGCGGCATATTGGTTTGTGGACGGTGGCAAGCCCACCGTGCTCGATGTTCCAATAATCAACAACCCGACACCAACGACCGGACACTGGAACATCTGGGACACTTACTCGCCGGACAACGAGGTATCTCTCGTCGCAACCTAATGGCACTGAGCGCGGCAAGCCACGCCAGTAGCCTACCGTCAAGAGATTTGTACGTGATAGGCAAAACTGTTGCATTGCGGCGGGCCAACAGCACTCGTTCTCGAATTCTACGTACACTCAACTCGCGTCATATATTGTGTACTTTGCAGCATGCTAAAACCCATTTGGAAGGGCAGCCGAAAGTTGTTCGTTGCATTCAGAACTTACGGCGGACAGTAGACATCCGCCGCAATTGCAAAGAAGCCATCAGAAAGTGGTGCCAAAAACTTCGGTTTATGCGTTTTTTCATTCTTCAAAACGATAAAAGCGTTTTGCGGTGATATGAAACACGTCGTCATGGTCCGATTTTGAGATGATCTGTTGGTGACAGGAAACAAGATCTTTGAAAGTTGATGTTAGGCTATCAACTGGGAAATTCGATCCGAACATGCAGCGATCGCTGCCAAATTGAGACAAGCAATTTGAAACGATAGGCGCGACACTTTCTGCGCTCCAGTTGTGATCGAACATTCCAAGGCCGGAGAGTTTGCAATAGACCTGCGGAAGGCTTGACAATGCGGTCAATTCGTCAGCCCACTTTCGCAAACCTGGCGGAGTCCGGTCATACGGTGAACCTGCGTGGCACAACGCCGTCTGGGTTTCCGGAGCTTGCGCAAGGACATCTGCAGCTTGACCCATAAGTTCAGGCAGTAGTTGAAGGTCAAAGGAAAGACCGCGGCGGCCCAGTTGCTTCAGTCCAGCCAAAAACTCTGGGTTTTTTAGCAGCGAGTTCGTTCCAGTTGAGGCATCTTCGCCCGGAGCACGGCCAATAATCTGACGAACGCCACGTACAGACGGCAGGGTTTGAAGCCGGTCGAGTTGTTTGTCCAGATCATCAGCGGTCAGATCGCAGAACGCCACTTGCACCAACGGCCAGTCTGGGAACCGGTCGGTCACTGTTTGCACCCATTGCGCTTCGGCCCAGGGGTCAGCCGCGCCCACCTGAATATGGACCGAGGCGCCGAAACCCTCGGCTTTGGCATCTGCGCGAAATTCCGGCAGCAAATAGTTTCGTTGGATGGGGGAGGGGTCGCCAAAGAAACGAGCGACGCCCTTTTCCATGAGCCAGGGGTAGTTCACGGCAGACAGGTCCCACAAGTGGTGATGCGCATCTATTCTCATGGCGTTTCGATCCCCGTCGTGCGTTCCAGAATATCGACACCTTGCGCATTCCAGAAATGCAACAGGTCAATGAAGACCCAGTTTTCTGCCAGTTTGTCACCAGCGCGGCGATAGATATCGATCACCCTGAATTCGCCGGGCGTACCGGTTGCGGGCATACCCATGAACCCACCGGACGGAGTTGCCGTGAAGTTGGGCCAGCCGAAGAACCCGCCATAATGCCCCTCGGCCAAACGGCAGAAATGATTGGTCTTTGACCGGTCTGCGAAGGCGGCGCGGAACGGGCCTGAGTGCTGCTTGGCATAGCGTTCTATCGTGTAGGTCGCGCCGATCCCTTCAGGTCCCCACCAGATCATGTCTTGGTGCCAGGTTCGGGCCAATTCATCCTCAAGCGACAACCCACTGTCCCATTGGCCCAGATCCGAGATCATCGCGTTGATGACTGCCAGCGTCCTTTCGCCTTCTTCAATGGGCTGCTCGTTCAGTAGCAGACCGTTATGGGGCCTTGGTCCGGGTTGCACCAAATGCGCCGCTGTTTGCGGGGGAAACGGATTCTGCCCGGCTTGCACCATCAGGTGCGGTATGTCGAAATACATCGCTGTTTCGACAATCCTGTCACCGGCGACCTTGTAGAACGCGCAATAGGGCAGGAATGCCAGCTTGCCAGTTGGGCGAATGCCCAGCCACGGACGGTCGAACAGCCCCATCAAATGCCCCATAGATACGACCCAAACGTGGGCCTCGTCCCGCAGCGAGTTTTGCCCCGCAAACAGGATATCTACACGGTTCTGCTGGCGGGTTAGGCTGCTCTTTAGTGGTTGCCAGAACTGCCGGGCAACCTGTTCGGCGCCATTGATTTCGTTGAATGGGTGAAAGCCGCGCCACTTCAGATCCGGGGCGCAGTATTGGCCCATTGCCTTCGGGATTTCTTGTTCTGTCGCGGAATCCAACGCGGTGTGAAACGCAGAGACGAGTTTTTTTTCTGTCTGAAAGGTCACGGTATTTGCCATTGTGATCAAAGTTTTACGAGAGGCACGAAGCCGGGTTGAGTCGGGTATTTGCGTCAGTTTTGCATACGTATGCAAAAAAGTCTTGCCTGAATTGACGTATGCGAATTACAGTTTTGCAAACGTATGCAAAATGATTCCTTGCAGGGGGCACCATGGCGGAAATTCAATTGCGGAACGTCGGCAAGCGATGGGGCTCATTCGTTGGGGTTCACAATTTCGACCTGACCATTGCTGATCGCGAGTTTCTGGTCCTGCTCGGCCCCTCGGGCTGCGGCAAGACAACGACGATGCGGATGATCGCCGGACTTGAGGACGTGACCGAGGGCGAAATCTTGGTCGATGGCAATGTGGTCAACGATCTGGAGCCGAAGGACCGCGACGTTGCGATGGTGTTCCAGAGCTATGCGCTTTATCCCAACATGAACGTCTATGAAAACATCCGCTTTCCGCTGAAAGTGCGCGGCATCGACCCGTCGACCCATGACGAGAAAGTGCGCCGCGCCAGCGCGATGGTCGAGCTGGACGACTTCCTGCATCGTAAGCCTGCCGAATTGTCAGGTGGTCAAAGGCAGCGTGTGGCACTCGCCCGTGCCATTGTGCGCGAACCCAACGTGTTCCTGATGGACGAGCCTCTTTCAAATCTGGATGCTAAACTGCGGGTTTCCACCCGGGCGCAGATCAAAAATCTAAGTCATGAGTTGGCCGTCACCACCATCTATGTAACCCATGACCAGATTGAGGCCATGACTTTGGCCGACCGCGTTGTGGTGATGAAACAAGGCGTGGTTCAGCAAGTGGGTAGCCCCACGGAAATCTACGACATGCCGGCTAACACGTTTGTGGCCAGCTTCATCGGCTCACCCGCGATGAATTTGATGGATGGCGAGGTTTCGGGCGGCGTGTTCCGAGCCGAGCATGTCGAAATTCCAGTCGATGCTCCGGACGGACCAATGACACTGGGATTCCGCGCAGAAGACGCCAGCCTTGCCGAAGGGCAGGGCCAGATCACAGCACCCATTTACACGCTGGAATTGCTGGGCGACGCGACCATGATCTCGGTCCGGGTCGGCGGTGCTCTGGTATCGGTCAAAGCCGATAAAGCCTTCCGCGCCGAGATTGGCGAGACAGTCTCGTTATCGGTGCCAAAAGAAATCTGTCACCTCTTTGAAGCTGAAAGCGGTGCGCGGATTGGGGACCACCCCCACAAACAGCCCAAACGGGCTTAACACCGGTCCGGACGTCGACGACGGACCGATCCTGACAGGGAGAAACGCATGAAACTCAAGACGATCCTTATGGCAGGTGCCATGTCCATCGCCGCCACCGGCGCATGGGCGGAATGTGCCTTTGAAAACGACGTGCCACTGAAGTCGCTGTCCGCCGGGTTTGAAGCCTGGAAAGCGGTCACCGATGCAATGGCGGAATGCGGTAACTTCAGCGCTTCGCTGGACCAGGAATTCCGCGAAAAGCAACCTGAGGCATTTGCCGCTGATCCGGCGCTTTATCAGATCGGCGGTGTTTCGAACGCAACTCTGGTGCCTTTGCTCAATGCCGGTACGATCCGTCCGCTGGACGATCTGGTCGAGAAGTACGGTCAGGATTTGCTGCCCAATCAGTTGATCAAAGTCGATGGCAAGACCATGGCGATTGCGATGATGGTGAATGCGCAGCACCTGATGTATCGCGACGATGTTCTGGCTGAACTGGGCATCGAAGAACCCAAGACATATGGCGATGTTCTTTCCGCGGCTGCCAAGATCAAGGAAGCCGGCGTCATGGACTATCCCATTGGTGGGACGTTCAAGACCGGTTGGAACCTTGGTCAGGAATTCGTCAATATGTATTTGGGCGAGGGCGGTTCGTTCTTTGGTGACGGCAACATGCCTGCAATCAACAACGAGCAAGGCGTAGCGGCGCTGGAAACCCTGAAAGCCATGACCGAGTATATGGACCCAGAATATCTGGTTTCCGACTCGACCTATGTGCAACAGCAGTTCCAGCAGGGCAAGATTGCCATGGCGAACCTGTGGGCCAGCCGTGCCGCTGCGATGAACGATGAGGCCGAAAGCCAGGTCGTTGGCAAGGTGACCATGGCCGCGGCTCCAATGGGATCGGCGGTTCCGGCGACCACAATCTGGTGGGACGGTATTGTTCTGGCTTCGAACATGAGCGACGAAGAAGCGGATGCTGCCTTCCGCGTCGCACTTGAGGGCATGGACACCGATACGGTCAGTGCGAACAACGATGTCGCAGTATGGCTGAGCACGGCCTATTCGGCAGGCCCTTTGGCTGCAGGTGCTGCAGCGTCCGCTGAAGGCGGCGCCAAGGCTTACCCGGCTTCCGGTCCTATGGGCATCATGCACACCTCGTTGGGTAACGGACTGGCCGACTACCTGACCGGTGCCAAAGACGCGCAGACGACTCTGGCCGATATCGAGGCAGACTATGTCACTGCCGCGAAAGAAGCGGGTCTGATCAGCAACTGATCCTCCCTTGGGAGGGCTACGGCCCTCCCATCCCTTTCCCCCGAGAACCATTAGAAAGGCAGAGCCATGAACTTCCGGACATTTGCTGCTTTTGTCGGTCCCTCTGTCTTTATGATGCTTCTCTTCATCGCGTTCCCGCTGGTCAGCGTGTTCAAGCAGAGTTTCTATGTCACTCAGCCGATCTATGAGACGGTTGAAAAAGAAACCTGTACCCCCGGTTTCCTGACCCAGACCTGTGTGACTGAAAATGTGTCGCAGCCAAAGTTGGATGAGCATGGTGAGATAATCACGCAAACCCAGTACGTGGGGTTGCAAAGCTATCGCAATGTTCTGGAACCTGACCGTGCATGGCGCGCCATAAGTGATGGCAGCTGGCATGTGCTGTCGACGATCAATTTCTGGAAGGCCCTGCGGTTCACTCTGACGTTTACTTTGATCACCCTGCCGCTGGTGGTCGGTTGCGGGCTTGGGATTGCCATTCTGATAAACAATGCCGCGCGTTCTATCCGCGGCCCGGTGATATTCGTCTCTCTGCTACCTTTTATCATCACTCCGGTGATCGGAGTTCTGTCAATCAATTGGCTGTTTCGCGGCGACGGTATCCTGACTGCGATGATGGAATGGTGGCTGAACCGTGACATAGCCCTGTTTGCCCAGGCTTGGACGATTGAAGTCCTGATGATGATCTACCGCGTCTGGCACGTGGCGCCCTTTGCGGCCATCATCTTTTACGCCGGTCTCCAAACGGTTAATCAAGACAGTTTGGAGAGCGCGGTAATTGACGGGGCGACCCGCTGGCAGCGGCTGAAATACATCGTCATTCCGCATCTGATGCCGCTTATCATATTTGTATCAATGATCCACCTGATGGACAGCTACCGCGTGTTCGAAGAAATCGTAGGCTTCTCAAGCCAGGGCTATGTGATCTCGCTACAGTGGCTGACCTTTGACTACCTGACGCCGGATCAGGCGGGTAACCGGTCGATCAGCCGTGCCTCGGCCAACTCGATGCTGACCATGATTGGCGTTGTCATCCTGCTTATCCTTCCGCTGCGCCGCACATGGCGCGATCATAAAGGAGGTCACTGATATGTCCTCGCGTGCGCTTCGCCAGCCTTTTGGCCTGCGGCTGACTTCAAACATCTTCCTTGCGCTGTGGTGCCTGATCGCGGCCTTCCCGATCTTCTGGATCGTGGTGATGAGCTTCAAGTCGCCAGTGGATGCCTTCGACAGCAACGCGTTGAACGTGATCTTCGGTCCTGCCACTCTGGGCGTTGGCAAAGGTCTTTCGCTGCTGGACATCATTCTGGGCATCGCGGTGATTTGGGCGACGATTGTGATCTCCACAAAAACACTCCCGTCGATGGTGAAGTCTTACACGAAACCCGAGCAAGAATGGTTTGGCTGGGTGATCGGCGTGCTGGTTGTTCTTGTTGGCTTTCTGCTTGCATTCTTTGTCGTCCTGCCCGCCGTTCTAAACGTGCTGAACCCCTGGTTCGGACCCTTGGGTCGGGACGTGCTTGGCCTGACCACCGAACACTACAAGACCGTCTGGATTGACCGGGGCTTTTCAAACAACTTCAAAAACTCACTGATCGTGACAACAGGTGTGGTGACCGTGTCGCTGACCGTTGGCACGTTGGCGGGATATGGTCTGGCACGGTCTGGATCGACTTTGGCTTTCTGGATCCTGATTGTCGCCTTGGTGTTCCGGGCCCTGCCGCATTCGGTGCTGGTGGCCGGTTATCTACCGGTATTCATCAACTCGGCCGAGTGGCTGGCCCCGATCCTGGGTGAAAACGCACCGACGCTGTATGGCAAGCCATTTGCGGTGATCGCCGTTCTGGTTGCGATCAATCAGCCATTCACGATCTGGATGCTGCGTTCGTTCTTTCAGAATATCCCGGCAGAGCTGGATGAGGCTGCGCGCGTTGATGGTTGCAGCCATTTTCAGGCCTTCCGCCGTGTGATCATGCCGGTAATGTGGCCGGGGGTGATCACCACAGGTCTGTTCAGCTTCCTGCTGGCGTATAACGACTTTCTTGTCACTGCACTGCTGCTGGATGCGCAGAACCAGACCATGGTTCCCGCTATTGTCGGCATGTTCAACCGAGAGACGACAACAACCGATCAGGTGGTCGCGGTTGCCGCCGCCGTGTCGATCACTGCGCCGCTGATCTTCCTTGTTCTGATCTTCCAGCGCCAGATCGTCAGCGGTCTGACAGCCGGAGCGGTCAAAGGCTGATGAGCAACCATGCACGCCATAACGCCATGTCGCGCCACCCGGCGCTGAACAGGATGCCGAGGGACTTTCTGAGTATAGGGGCTGCGATCCCCAAACTCTCTCTCTGGCAACCTGAAAGGACATAGACATGAAAGGTTCCCGTCCCGAACAAGCGGTCCTGACCCGCGACACGGACATGAGCAAAACCGAAGACACGCGCCGCGTGATCGAAACCATGGTGGATGGTCTGAACGATCACCGCATTGATGACATCGGAGAATTCTTCACCCAAGGCTTCCGCTGGATGGGCAATCAAGGCTGCGGCACCAAAACCGGGCTGAAAGAGTTTCAGGAAAACTGGCAGCGCCCGTTTCAAGCGGCGTTTTCGGACAAAACCTGCATCGATGAAGCCCGTCTTTACATGGGCGAATGGGCAGCAGCCTTTGGTCGTCAGGAAGCAACCCATACGGGTGAGTTTCTGGGCATCGCCCCTACCGGCAAGCGGGTCGAGATCCGCTATATGGATTTTTGGAAAGTCGTTGACGGCAAGATCGTCGACAACTGGGTGAATGTCGATTTCGCACATGTCGCGGCGCAACTGGGCGTCGACCTGTTCAACGGCGAAGGCTGGGAAGCATTTGACCGGGGTGAGAAATGTCCACCCCGGCCCGAAAACTGAGGATTGGAAACATGGCAATCGAGTATCTTAAACGCGGCAAATCCGATGCGGACCGGGCTGAAGATGATGCCAAGACCCGCGCCGTGGTTGAGGCGACGCTGAAAGACATTGAAACCCGCGGTGATGCTGCGGTGCGTGAGTTGAGTGAGAAGTTCGACAACTACTCGCCAGCCTCGTTCCGCCTGAGCCAGAAGGAAATCGATGACTTGATCGGTCAACTGACCGATAGGGAACTGGCCGACATAAAATTCGCACAGGAACAGGTGCGCAACTTTGCGCAGGCTCAGCGGGATTCAATGCTGGACATTGAGGTCGAAACCCTGCCGGGCGTGATCCTTGGCCATAAGAACATCCCCGTACAATCGGTCGGATGTTATGTCCCCGGTGGCAAGTTCCCAATGGTGGCCTCGGCTCACATGTCCGTGGCCACGGCTTCGGTCGCGGGTGTCCCTCGTATCATTGCCTGCACGCCTCCGTTCAAAGGCAAGCCGAACCCAGCAGTGATTGCGGCCATGCATTTGGGTGGCGCGCATGAGATCTACGTTATGGGTGGCATACAGGCCATTGGTGCGATGGCTTTGGGCACCGAGACGATTGATCCGGTCCACATGCTGGTTGGCCCCGGCAACGCTTTTGTTGCCGAAGCCAAGCGCCAGTTGTTCGGGCGCGTCGGCATTGATCTGTTTGCAGGTCCCACCGAAACCATGGTGATCGCGGACGAGACCGCGGCAGATGCCGAGCTATGCGCAACCGACCTGCTGGGGCAGGCCGAACACGGATACAACAGCCCCTGCGTGTTGCTGACAAACTCTGAAAAGCTTGCTAATGAGACGCTCTCCGAGGTGGACCGCCTGTTGGGCATCCTGCCGACCGCCGACACTGCGAAAGTGTCCTGGGAGGAATATGGCGAGGTGATTGTCTGCGACACGTATGACGAGATGCTGCAGGTTGCCGATGATATCGCCTCGGAACATGTGCAGGTGATGACGGATCGTGACGACTGGTTCCTTGAGAATATGACCTGCTACGGCGCGTTGTTCCTTGGTCCGCGCACCAACGTGTCAAACGGGGACAAGGTGATTGGTACGAACCACACCCTGCCAACGAAGAAGGCCGGGCGCTACACCGGTGGGCTTTGGGTCGGGAAGTACCTGAAAACGCACAGTTATCAGAAAGTTCTGACCAACGAGGCGGCGACACTAATCGGCGAATACGGCTCGCGTCTGTGCATGTTGGAAGGTTTTGTAGGCCACGCAGAACAGTGCAACGTCCGCGTGCGTCGCTATGGTGGCATCAATGTGCCCTATGGCGAACCCGCGCCGTATCGGGATGCCGCTGAATGAGTGACAGGCATACTCAACACAAGGCCCTGATCGCTCCGCTCAGGGCCGCGATGTATGATTTTTCCGAGGCCGGTGTTCGCGCGGCACTGGCCGAGGTAACGGCCTCGGACGCCGTTTTCCACCTATGCCATCCCTTTGGCGACAGCATTGGCAGCGACGCTTTCTATGACCGCGCCTATAAAGATCTGTTGGTTGCCTGGCCCGATCTGGAACGGCGGGATTATATCGTCATGGGTGGACCGGATGAACATGGTTCTGACTGGATTGGATGCGGCGGCTACTACACCGGTACGTTCACCGGCCCGTGGCTGGACATCCCGCCGACAGGCCACCAGGTCACCATGCGGTTTCATGAGTTTTACCGTTTCGAAAACGGCAAAGTTGCTGAAATGCAAGCCCTTTGGGATATCCCCGAGGTTATGATTCAGGCAAGTACCTGGCCCATGGCCCCCAGTCTTGGCCGCGAATGGCACGTGCCCGGGCCGGCCGCGCAGGACGGGTTGGTACCTGGGCCCCATGATGAGGCCAAAGGTAAAGAGACCTGCAAACACATCATCGACATGCTGGAGCACCTCAAGAAACACCCGTCGCAAGGCGGCCCCGAGGTGATGGAGATGGAGCGGTTCTGGCATCCCCGTATGAATTGGTACGGCCCCTCAGGCATCGGCACCGGACGAGGCTATGCAGGATTCCGTAACTGGCACCAGATTCCGTTCCTGAACGGGATGCCGGATCGCGGGAAATACGTCGAGGACATCACCTACCATTTCTTCGGCGATGGCGAATACGCGGCTGTGACCGGCTGGCCTAATATGATCCAGACCGTCACCCATGACGGATGGATGGGGATCGCGCCTGCGGGCCAGAAGATCACCATGCGCAGCCTCGATTTTTGGCGGCAGGAAAACGGGCGCATTCGTGAAAACTGGGTGCTGGTCGATCTTCTGGATGCTTATCGTCAGCTAGGCGTTGACGTCTTTGCCCGTCTGCGGGAATTCAACAAGGCCCGAAACATGGGGCGCATTGATATACCGGATGGAATGAGCTGATGACTGAACTGCCGCGCACCCCTTCGTTTTCCCTGACAGGAAAGACCGCCCTGGTGACAGGTGCCTCTTCAGGCATTGGGCAGGGCTGTGCCGTGGCGCTGGCCGAGGCGGGCGCGCATGTCGTCTGTGCGGCCAGAGGCGAGGACCGGTTGAATGATACGGTGGCTGCTCTGCAGGGGCAGGGCTGGTCAGCCGAAGCGCTTGTGCTGGACCAGGGCGATCTGGGAAAGCTGAAACAGCTTTTCGAAACGCGAAACTTCGAAGTCGTGGTGAACTCGGCCGGGGTCGCCCGTCATAGCCCCGCAATTGAAACGACACCCGAAGACTTCGATGTCGTTACCGGCGTCAACTTGCGTTCCGCCTACTTCCTTTCCGCCTATGCTGCGCGTGCCTTGATCGATGCTGGCAAGCCAGGGTCCATAATTCATATCTCCAGTCAAATGGGCCATGTGGGCGGCGTAGACAGGGCGCTTTACTGTGCAACCAAGCATGGGCTCGAAGGTATGGTCAAATCCATGGCCATCGAATGGGGCAAGCAGGGCATCCGAATCAACACGGTCTGCCCGACGTTCATTCGAACGCCTCTGACCCAATCCACCTTTGACAACCCAGAACGCGCCGCGTGGATCATGGAAAAGATCAAACTGGGTCGCGTGGGCGAGGTCGAAGATATCATGGGTGCGGTACGCTACCTCGCCTCGGATGCCTCAGCGCTGGTTACAGGCACCTCGATGTTGATTGACGGAGGTTGGACAGCAGATTGATGGCTGAGAAAGTAACATCACTCCAGGTCGCGCAACTGGCCGGTGTCAGCCAATCCGCCGTCAGTCGCGTCTTCACGCCGGGCGCTTCGGTCAGCAAGAAGACGGAAGAAAAGGTGCGCAAAGCCGCGACTGAGCTTGGGTATCGCCCCAATGTATTGGCGCGCGCGATGGTGTCGGGCAAAAGCCGCATCATCGGTTTGGTCGTCGCCTATTTGGACAACTATTTCTACCCCGAAGCGCTCGAGAAGCTGTCGAACGAGTTGCAGGAGCAGGGCTATCACGTCCTGATTTTCATGGCCTCCAGAACCGCCGGAAACATTGACGACGTTATGGAGGAAATTCTTGATTATCAGGTTGATGGCGTGATCCTGGCCTCGGTCGCGATGTCGTCCGATATCGCAACACGGTGCCAACAAGCTGGTGTGCCGGTCGTGCTGTTCAACCGTAGTCAGGATATCGACGGGATCACCTCTGTGACCTCTGACAATTATTCCGGCGGCCGCAAGGTCGCTGAATTCTTTATTGCCGCAGGCCACGGTCGCATCGCTTACATTGCCGGTTGGCAGGGTGCCTCAACCCAGCGAGACCGCGAGGCCGGGTTTCGCGCCGCTCTCGGTGATGCAGGTCAGGATCTGTACGCCTATGAAATAGGAGAGTTTCTGACCGAGAATGCGCGATTGGCCGCGCGCCGCATGTTTGATGTTGAACCGCAAAAACGGCCCGATGCGGTGTTCGTCGCCAATGACCATATGGCGCTTGCCGTGATGGACGTCATTCGGTTTGAACTTGGAATGCGTATACCAGAAGATGTTTCTGTCGTTGGATACGATGATGTTCCGCAGGCCGGATGGCTTGCCTATAATCTCACCACCATTCGTCAGCGCGCCAACCTGATGGTGGCGGAAACCGTTGATGCCTTGTTGGACCATATTGAAAACCCGGCAGTTGCCGCAGCCCGCAAGGTCGCGATTGATGGGCCGTTGATCGTGCGCACTTCGGCACGGCTGCCCAAAGGCTGGACCCCGCAAAGGATGAAAACATGAAAGGCTTTGATCCCAAGTTCCGGGATTTTCCCGACTATATCATCGGAATTACCAAAGAGATCTGGGAAGACCGGGGCATCGCAACCCTGCACGAGTATTACAGCGAAGATATCGTCGTTCGCTCACCCGGTTCGGTGGTTTTGGGAAATCAGAATGTGATCGGCGCGACGATGGCGACCCTGGCCGAGTTTCCGGACCGGCAGTTGATGGGTGAAGATGTGATCTGGTCGGGCACGCCGGAAGAAGGCATGCTGAGCTCTCACCGCATCCTGTCTACTGCCACGCATCTGGCCGAGGGGGTTTACGGCAAACCTACGGGTACAAAACTATGCTATCGAATTCTGGCCGACTGCCACGCCATCGACAACCAGATCAACGACGAATGGTTGATCCGCGATCAGGGCGCGATTGTGCGGCAGATGGGCTGGGACCCAAAGGAATACGCCGCTGGTCTGATTGCGCGCGAGGGCGGTAAGGACAGCTGCACCAAGCCTCTGACCCCCGAAATCGACCAGCCCGGCCCCTACAAGGGTCGCGGAAATGATAATGCGTGGGGGCAGCGATATGCTGATATCCTGACCCGGATCATGAGTGCCGATATGGGCACAATCGCGGCTGAATATGACCGTGCGGTGCAGTCTGAGTATGTGGGCGGCGTCACGGGGCATGGCTGGAATGCCGTCGACCGGTTCTGGATGGGGCTGCGGGCGAGTTTCCCGAATGCTGAATTCAAGATTGAACACCAGATCGGGCGCGACGACCCGGATATGCCGCCGCGATCAGCAATTCGCTGGAGCCTTTGGGGCAAGCATGACGGCTGGGGCATGTTCGGGGCGCCGTCAGGGGCACAGGTTTATGTCCTCGGGATCAGCCATGCCGAGTTTGGCGCACTGATTGCGGGGCAACTGCAGTTGCGCCGTGAATATACTCTGTTCGATGAAACCTCGGTCTGGAAGCAGATCCTGTTGCAGAGCGGAGAGGTCTGAGTGGCCCGTCCGGTCGTATATCGTATCCTTGCAGGTGGTCTGCGTGAAACCGGAGCCCGTCGACGTTTCCATATGTTCCGTCAAAGCCTGCGGGCGCGGCGACTGAATCTGCGCCCTCCAGGGGAGTGAGCGCCTGTGCCGCCAGAGCACACGAGCTTGCATTCCAGAAAACAAAAAATCGGATCATACGTCATGACCAAATCAGCCATCACTTCCCGCATTGTCCGCTACGGCGAGCTCCAACCCTGTAAAACCGCATTTATCGATGCCCATACGCCGGGCAGCGATCAGAAAGAGAATTTCACGATCATCGGCGGTGGCGTCTCGGAATCGCCAGATCAGCATGTGCACATCACCGACAAGATCGGCTTCAACATCGGTGCCGCAGGTCAGCCGCCGAAATGCCGGAACTCATTGCACAGCCACACAACGGCCGAGGTTTTCTTTGTTGCCAAAGGACGCTGGCGCTTTTTCTGGGGCCTTTATGGCACCGCTGGTGAGTTCATCGCCGAGGAGGGCGATATTTTCAACATCCCGACCGGCATCTTCCGTGGTTTCGAAAACGTTGGCCAGGACTACGGTATGATCATGGCAATCCTGGGCGGTGACGACGCGGGCGGAGGCGTCACTTGGGCTCCTCAGGTCATCGAAGATGCGCAGGCGCATGGTCTGATGCTGGGCGACAATGGCGTTCTGTACGACACCAAGAAAGGTCAGGAGCTGCCTCATAATGTGCACCCAATGCCCTTGCTGACCGAAGAGCAGTTGAAGGGCTACCCTGAGGTTCCGGTTGAGGATGTCGTCGGCAAATATGTTGCACGGTATTGGGATCTGATGGCGTTGTCGGCCAATAAGCCTGCGCAGGTGATTGGTGAGAGCGGGTTGATCAAGGATAAGCCGGGGTTTGCGGTAGACTTCCTTGGCCGGGGGTCCTCTGTGACCGAACCGATTGCGGCGGATAAACCTGTGGTTCTGATGCCAGCCAGCGGTCACTGGCATATCTCGATCGACGAGCACGAAACCACAATTTCGACAGGTGACACGGCTCTGGTTTTGCCCGGTGAATCCTATAGCGTTCAGCCATCAATGACCGGGCAGGCGGGCCTGTACCGGATCACTGCAACCGATGAACCGGCAGGAGCGACCTGGACAGGATGAGCGCAGACCCGAACGACACCCAAGCCATATATGAGCGGCAAGCCACAGAGTATGACAAGCGCCGCTCTAAAGCCCTTTTCGAGGCGCGCTGGTTGGCGCGCTTCACGGCCAGCCTCAAACCGGGTGACCACGTACTGGATCTGGGCTGTGGCACAGGCGATCCCATTGCGCGCTGGTTTATGGCCGAAGGGTTTGACGTCACGGGTGTCGATTTTTCCGCAGCCATGCTGAAAATCGCCAAAGAACGCTGGCCGGACGGGGATTGGCGGATGGCTGACATGCGGGATTTTGAGCTGGATCAGCAATTCGATGGGATCATCGCCTGGAACAGCTTTTTTCACCTGACGGCAGATGAGCAGAAGGGCTGCATCACCCGCATGGCACGCCATTTACATAACGGTGGAATGCTGATGTTGACCGTAGGCCCACGCGCTGGGGAAGTCAGCGGTACGGTCGGATCAGAGCTTGTCTATCACGCCTCGTTGTCCCCGGCCGGTTATGCAACGTGCCTTGAAGAGAACGGGCTGCAATTGACCGGCTTTTTGGCCGAAGACCCCGAAACTCAAAGCCATACTGTGCTGATGGCACGAAAACTGTAAGGAGGTCTTTATGGCCGTAAAAACCACACATGTTGGGTCTTTGCCCCGAACACAGGACGTCGTGGATCTTATCTTTGCCAGGGAAAACGGCGAACCTTATGAAGCAGCCGCGTTTGATACGTGTATGACCGCCGCAGTCTCTGAAACGGTGCGCAAACAGGTCGAAGCCGGCGTTGATATAGTCAGCGACGGTGAGACTTCGAAGATTTCTTATGCAACCTATGTCAAGGACCGCTACACCGGGTTTTCCGGCGACAGCCCTCGAAATGCGCCTGCTGATTTGAAGATGTTCCCCGGCTTTCTGCAGCGGCTGGCCAATGACGGCGGCACGCCGCAATACGCCCGACCAATGTGCACCGGAGAAGTGCGATCAAAAGGGCAGGGTGAGTTAGAGAAGGACATCGCCAACCTCAAAGCGGCTATGGCGCAGCATGGGGTCGAGCGCGGTTTCATGAATGCCGCGTCCCCGGGCGTGATCTCACTGTTTTTGCAGAACGATTTCTACCCCACGCGTGAGGCCTATCTGGCGGCGCTGGCCGATGCCATGAAAGAGGAATACGAGACCATCGTGGCCGCAGGTCTGGATCTGCAACTGGATTGTCCCGATCTGGCCTTGTCGCGCCATATGCTGTTCACAGACCTTTCAGACGACGCGTTCGTCGAAATCGCCGATATGCATGTCGAGGCGCTGAACCACGCGCTTCAGAACGTCCCGCAGGATCGCGTGCGGGTGCATATCTGCTGGGGCAACTATGAGGGTCCGCATTGCTGCGACATTGCGATGGACAAGGTGTTCAACACCCTGATGGCGACCAAATCGCGCTATGTCCTCTTTGAGACCTCGAACCCGCGTCACGCCCACGAGTGGACTGTGTTCCGTGACCGCAAATCTGAGATACCAGATGACAAGGTTCTGGTCCCCGGGGTGGTCGACACCACCACCAATTTCGTCGAGCACCCCGAGCTTGTGGCCCAACGGATCGAACGTTTCACGGGAATCGTCGGCGCGGACCGGGTGATAGCAGGCAGCGATTGTGGCTTTGGCACCTTTGCGGGCTTCGGCGCGGTTGACCCTCAGATCGCCTACGCCAAGTTGGCCGCGCTGTCTGAGGGGGCCAAGCTGGCCTCGGCATGATACCCGTGATCTTCTTGCCTGGCATGATGTGTGACGCCCGCCTTTTTGGTCCGCAGATCAACGCTCTGTCAGGCAGGATGCCGGTGATGACATTCCCGTTGTCGCGACACGACAGCGTGCAAGTCATGGCAGATGACATTCTACAAAATGCGCCGGCTGAATTTGCGCTGGCTGGCTTGTCGATGGGGGGGATCGTGGCCATGGAAGTATTGCGTCAGGCCCCTGCACGTGTCTCGCGCCTGGCCTTACTCGACACAAATCCACTGATTGAAAAGCCAGAAGTTAAAGCCCGCCGCGCGCCCCAGATTGCAACCGTTCGCGACGGCAATCTGAGGTCGGTAATGCGGGACGAGATGAAGCCCAGTTACCTGTCCGACGGGCCTAACCGGGGGGCTATCCTGGATCTGTGCATGGCAATGGCCACCGACTTGGGCCCTGACGTATTTTTGCGCCAATCGCGGGCGCTGATGGATCGCCCGGACCAAAGCGCGACGCTGACGGCTTACACGGGAAAGGCTTTGGTCCTGTGTGGGCAAGAAGACAGGCTGTGCCCCGTTGAACGCCACCAGTTGATGCACGATCTATTGCCAGACAGCGCGCTGGAGATCATCGAAGGCGCCGGGCATCTGCCGACATTGGAACAACCCCAAAAAACCACAGCGGCCTTGATCCGCTGGTTGGAGGACACATGACGCCATCCCTTTTGTCCCTGCTTCGCAAGGTCGACACCCCCACGGTCTGCAATGCCATCGAAGTGGCACAGGGCAAGCGCGGGTTCGACGATTTTACGCGCGGTACCATGCTGTGTTCAGCGCCCGAAGAGCCCGCGATCGTCGGCTATGCCCGTACGGCCAAGATCGCGGCGGTCAATCCGCCGACTGAGCCGCCTGAAGTCATCAAGGCCCGGCGCATGGCTTATTACAAATACATGGCCGAAGCCCCCAACCCGTGCGTCGCTGTGATCGAGGATATGGATTTTCCGGATTGCATCGGAGCCTATTGGGGTGAAATCAATACATCCGTCCACAAGGGTTTTGGTATGTCCGGAGTCGTAACCAATGGCGTCATGAGGGATCTGGGCGACTTACCCAAGGGGTTCCCGGTCGTGGCAGGTTCCGTCGGGCCAAGCCACGGTTTCGTCCACGTCCGCGAGATCGATACACCGGTTTCCGTTTTTGGCCTGACGGTTAATCCTGGCGAATTGGTGCACGCCGACCGTCATGGCGCGTTGGTCGTACCCGGTGATGTCGTTGATCAGCTAGAAGCCGCAATCCAAAAACTATTGGTGACAGAACGCATCGTCTTGGATGCAGCCCGCCAACCGGAGTTTGATTTTGATGCTTTTGAGACCGCTTGGGCGGCTTTCGAAAAAGCCAGGGTCTGATTGTATGAGACTGAGAGTATGAATGCCGATGGGGTGGATCCGATGATTTACACCTAGGGTCAGGATGCATTGATTTTTGCTGCGCTGGATGATTCACGGTTCGGAAAACTGAGCGGTAACATGAGCTACCTTTATTGACTGACCGACGAGCAGATGGCCAAGCTCCTGCCTTTTTTCCGAAGCCGCACGGCAAGCCTCGGTTATATGACAAGCGGGTGTTGAGCGGGATTATCTTCGTCAGACGCAATGGGGTGCGCTGGCGAGACGCCTCGGAAGCCTACCGACCGCTCGGCTATTTCGTTATGGACACGTCAGTCATAGTTTGCCCGGAAAATCCCACCAAATTGTCTGAAAGCTGCCGCCGCGCTACACATAGTGCCAAATTTTTTCCGGAGTTTGGAAGGGAATTTCCGCACAAAGTATGGAACAATGATGCTAGCTAGCATCGGCTATCAAAAAAATATTTTTTTATTCAGATGGTTATTTGGGGGATTTGGTAGCGGAGGAGGGACTTGAACCCCCGACACGCGGATTATGATTCCGCTGCTCTAACCAACTGAGCTACTCCGCCATGAGTGAGAGGCGATTTAAGCGAGGGGCCGGAAAGGGTCAAGGGGGAAACACCGACTTACGGAGATTATTTTTGCCCCGATCAATCTGCTTTGGTTGCCTGTTGTGCGGCGACCCCAGGAGTATCAGCAATTCTACGAATGAAGGCCGCGCAGGCGTCGGGTGCGGTGATCGGGATCATATGGCCCAACCCTTCGATCTGTTCGTCGCTCAATCCGAACCGGGTCATGGGGGCACCGTTGGCGGTGGGTGAAAGTATGGTGTCTTGCGCGCCGTACAGAATGCCGCCGGGTACGGACAAGTCGGTATAGCGGTCTACCTGGGCTCCGATACTTTCATCCACCCCTACAACATCCTGCGACGCGGCAATGAAGGCCGAAGGGCGCAACCCCAGCGCACCGCCGGCGCGGTCCAGAAAGTCATCTGGCGCGGGTTCCGGATAGAAAACGGCTCCCAATGTATGCGGGGCGGTCTTAGCCGATATGGGGACAGCGATCGTGTTGCCGATAAAGTTGCGCAACCACTCGGTACGTATTTCCAGCGGTTTAAAAACTTGCGGCGTGTTCGACAGCTTTTGCGTCAACGGGGCGAGCAAAGCGAGCGCTTTGGCTTTCTCCGGGTGTTCCAAAGCCATGGCCAGCGATACGGCCCCGCCCAATGAGTGCCCGACCAGAACGGCGTTGGAAATGCCTTTGGTGTCCAGAAACTCTTGAATCATGCGGGCCTGTTCGGGCAAGCGCCCAAGATCGGCGCTATCGCGGGTTGAGTATCCGCAGCCAGGGCGGTCGACTGCGATGACGTGATAGTCATCCGCCAACAGGTCCATCAGAGAATAGGTGAAATGCTGCAGTTGCCCCGCAAGCCCGTGGATCATGATGACTGTCTGCTTAGTGGGGTCGCCCTTTTCCACGTAATGAATGCTGCCGCCGCGCACCGGGACAATCTGTCCAAGTTGCGGGACGCGCTGCAACCCCTGCCGGGTCAGTCGCCGGGTCCACAGGTTCATGCCGACAAAGAAGCCGCCGACCAGAAGGGCGATAATTAGAATTGTGGTCATCTCATCACTTTCCGCCTGAGGAAGGGGCAGGTTGGTATTGTTCCAGCCCGGATTGCGCCATGCGCTTTTCATACTCTGAAACGGTCCCGGGCCAAAGCGTCGTGTTCCGGCCCAGTGCATCCTTATACCATGAGGCGCAGCCACCCACCTGCCATACGCTGCCTTTGTGCCGTTCGCGCATCTCCTGTTCGAAGGCTTCCTGGTAGTCCGGGCGGGGTGTTATAATCTGCAGTCCGTCGCGGTTCATCTGGTCCAGCACTCGGCCGATGTGGCGAACCTGTGCTTCGATCATCAGCACAACCGAGTTGTGACCGAGGCCGGTATGTGGCCCGAGCAAGATGAAGAAATTGGGGAAACCTGCGATGGCAGTACCCAAATGCGCTTTCATTCCGTCCGACCATGCCTGGCGCAATGTCAGTCCATCGGATCCCGTTATGTCGAGGCGCTCGACGACATCTGTGACATGAAACCCGGTGCCCCAGATCAGAACGTCAGCATGTGTTCGGCTTCCGTCAGAGGAAAGGATCTGATCGCCCTCAATTGATGCCACACCGTGCGGGAGAACTGTCACGTTTTCACGCGCCAGTGCCGGGTACCAATCGTTCGAGCTGAGGATGCGTTTGCAACCGATCCTATAGTCCGGCGTCAGCTGTTTGCGCAGGCCTGGGTCGGCGATCGCGCTTTCCAACGATTTGCGCCACATCTTCATGGCAAAATTTACCATCCGTTTTTCGCCGCTGAACACGCGGTGGCGATACTCGAAGACCATGTAAACCAGTTTCCGGCGTGCCCAAGGTAACACCGGGATGCTGCGATAAAGGCGGCGTAACCAGGGCGCGATTGGGCCATCCGGGCGGGGCAGGACATAGGGCGCGCTGCGTTGAAAGATTGTGACGTGTGCAGCAGTTTTCGCAATCTCTGGAACAAACTGGACAGCGGATGCGCCGGTTCCGACAACTGCGATGCGTTTTTCCTCAAGCGGCGCGTCGTGATCCCACTCGGCAGAGTGAAAGCAAGGCCCGGGAAAACTGTCCGCACCGGGTAAATCGGGGATGCTGGGCAGATGCAGCGCTCCTATGGCCGAGACCAGAAACCGCGCCGACCAGCGCTGCCCACTTTCGGTTTCCACCTGCCAGCGCATGCCGTCCCAGCGGGCAGATTTCAGCTGTTGATCGAAATGGCACAGCTCGTAAATCCCCTCATCAAGGCAGACCTTTTTCAGATAGGCCTGAATTTCAGCACCGCCCGCATAAGCCCGGCTCCAGTCCGGGTTCAGATGCGTTGCCATGGAATAGAGGTGCGATGGGATATCACATGCGACACCGGGATAGGTGTTCTCACGCCACGTCCCGCCAATCTCATTCGCTTTTTCAAGGATCGCAATATTCTTGATGCCCCGTTTTCGGGCCTCAATCGCCATCGTCAGGCCGGAAAATCCAGCGCCGACGATCAGCATATCGGTTTGATATTCCATGCGCCCGTCCCTCCCAAAACGACCGATATGGTTGGGTCAGACTATAGGCGCTGGAATGCGTGAGAACAGCCTCTTGTAGGGTCAGGCGCCTTTCACGGTTTATTCAGCCGCGCAGGATTTCACCATTTGGATCAAAAGGCGGCTCGGACAGAATGGTCGCCTTGTGCGGATGTCCCAATACCATCACCTCGACCTCATCCCCTGCTTTGGCACCGGTCACAAAGCCAAGCGCCAGAGACATGCCGACGGAATAACCATAAGCGCCTGAGGTCACGCGGCCGATACCCTGACCATTTTTGAAGATTGGCTCACCGCCAGTCGCGTCGGCGTTCGACGCGCTGGTGTCGGCCTCATCCAGTTGCAAAAGGACAAGCTGTTCGCGGGCAGGGTTGGCTAAAACGGTCTCGGCTGCGTTCTTGTTCAGAAAGTCTTTACTGAACTTGCACAACCGATCCAGACCTACCTCATGCGGCCAGTATTCGGGGCTGTATTCGCGGCTCCACGATCCATACCCCTTTTCGACGCGCAATGACATCAGTGCCCGGCTTCCCACTGGGCCTGCGCCAAACTCCTGACCGACCTGAAGCAGGGCGTCATACAGGCGGGCCTGATCTTGGGTGGCGCAGTGCACCTCCCAGCCCAGATCACCCGTGAACGAGACCCGCAGGGCCAACACCTCAATCCCGGCCAGTTCGACTTTCGCCGACCGCATGAACGGAAAATCCTCCGTGGCGAGTGAGGTATTAGTGAGTCGTTGCAAAATCTCGCGCGATTTTGGGCCCGCGGCGTTGAACCCGCACACAGCTTGGGTCTTGCTTTCGAAAGTGGTGCCCTTGGGCAGAGGAACCTGCTTGAAGAACCGCTTGTGATAGCGTTCCGCCATGCCTGAACCGATGACCCAGAATTCGTCCTCGGCCACGCGGGTAACGGTGAAGTCCCCAGCGATTCCTCCGCGTTTCGAGATCAGCGGCGTCAGGCAGGACCGACCTACAGCCTTAGGCATAGTGTTGGCGAAAACTGCGTTGAGCCAACCCTCGGCCCCGGGGCCTTTGCAGACATATTTGGCAAAGTTCGAGATGTCGATGATCCCTGCGCGGTCACGCAGCATACGGCATTCCTCGCCAACCGGCCCCCACCAGTTCTGGCGCGTAAAACCATTGGTGTCTTTGGCACCCGGAGTGTCTGCGAACCATAGCGGATGTTCCCAACCAGCATTCAGGCCGAAGACCGCACCCATTTGAGCCTGCGTGCCGTAGACAGGGCGCGTACGCGCCGGACGACCTGCGCTGCGCTCTTCGTTGGGGAAGTGAATGGCGAACCGGTGGGCGTACTGGTCCTGAACGCGGGCCATTGTGAACTCTTTCGTCGCCCAGTCATCGAACCGAGCCATATCCCAGGCGAACATATCGTACTGCGTTTCACCCTCGATGATCCATTGCGCCGCCATCAGGCCCATGCCGCCAGATTGTGAGAAGCCGGGGATGATACCGTTGCAACAGAAATAGCCGTCGACCTCGGGCACTGGTCCCATCAGCACGTTGCTGTCGGGCGACCAGATCATCGGCCCGTTGATAACCCGCTTGATACCGGCTTCACCCACGGCGGGCAGACGTTCGATGGCGTTCATCATATTCTCTTCGATCCGTTCCAGATCGTCGGGGAAGAGATCATGCGCGAAGTCGAGTGGCGTGCCGTCCTCGGCCCAGAATTTCATGTCCTTTTCATAGGCGCCAACCAGCAGGCCCTGACCTTCCTGCCGCAAGTAATACTCGCCGTCACGATCACTGACTGAGGGCAGCCGGGTGCCATGCGCTGCCACGTCCGCCATTGTTTCGGTCACGAAATACTGGTGCTCAGTCGGTTGTAGGGGCAGCTCAATTCCGGCAAGTTTGGCGACTTCGCGCCCCCACAGACCGGCGGCATTGACGACCCAAGGGGTGTGGATGTCGCCCTTGGGTGTTCGTACGATCCAAGTGCCATCTTCTTGCTGGTCAGTCGCCGTGACGGGGGTAAATCGATGGATCTCGGCTCCGCGTTGCCGGGCGCCCACCGCATAGGCGTTTGTGACGCCCGATGGATCCACATTGCCACCGTCTGGTTCGTACATCACGCAGCGGATGCCATCGTAGTTGACCAGCGGGTTCAGTCGCTGGGCCTCTTCGATGCTGATCTCATAAAAGTTCATGCCGTAAAGCTTGGCCTTAGCGGCTTGCAGCTTCAGCTGATGTTCGCGTTCTTCGGTTTGAGCGAGGTAAAGCGAGCCGGGCTGGAACACGCCGCAGCTTTGGCCGGTTTCGGCCTCAAGCTCTTTGTACAGGTTCATCGTATAGTGCTGAATGCGGCTGATATTGGTGCTGTCATGCAGCCCGTGGATGTTTGCCGCCGCATGCCAGGTCGAGCCTGACGTCAGCTCATCCCGTTCCAGTAGCACCACATCCGACCATCCCAGTTTGGTCAAATGATAGAGGATCGAGCACCCGATCACCCCGCCGCCAATCACCACCGCCTGTGCATTCGTTTTCATGAGCCTGCCGTATCAAAGTTGGTCCCGCCGCCATGTGTCATCATCGTAATGGCATCGGCAACGGACATAAATTTCAAGTTGGGTTGAGTGAGTTTAATCTGAGGCTAAACTCAGAAATCCAGCTTATGCGCCCGGCCATATGCGACCAGCCGTTGGTTCAGCGCATCAGCTTCGGGCGCGCCGGATTCCAGCGCGAAAATGAAGGCATGTGTCAGGTAGAAACAGGCGGCGTCGATGTCCCGCGCCGTTTCGCGCTCATCCGCGGCCAGCGTATAGTACCGGATCAGGTCGGCAGGATCGTTGCGATCATGAGCGTCCAGCAGAAGTCGATCCAGTTCCTGTTTGTCCATAGGTGTCCCTATTTGTCGTCGACCGGCCAACTTCTGACTGGCTGGCCGATCCGATAAGGTTAGCCTGCGCGGCCGTTTTCAACTTGCGTCGCGACCCAATGGTGGAAGTTATGCGTCGGCCCGTCCATCGCAGGCGAAAACCGTCCGCCGTCGAACAACATCCCATGTCTGCCTTTCTGCATGCCTTCGACGACAAAGACATCCTCTTCGAACACGGTTTTCCACAGCTGCGCGTTTGAGGCGCGCAGCCCGTCATGTTGGGGCGTGTCTTCAACGCTTTTTGCGTAGTATAATTCGATGTGTTCCACCGTGTTTTCCTGATCGACCGGCTCCAACACGATAGCGAATGCATGGTCGCGCTGAACGCCCAACAGAACGTTCGGGTACAGCGCTATGTACTCTGCGCCTTCGTCCCATTTGTCGCTTAGCCCATCGAAGTCCGGGAACGTTGCGCCGTCCTGATCTGTAAGTTGGCGGTAAACCAGGGTCCCTTGGCCCGAATACTGACCGCGCTCTTCGATGTTGTAGTGATCCTCCAGCCGCGAATAACTGTTCAAACCGGGATGCACCCATGGCAGGTGATAGCTTTCGCAATAGTTCTCGACCGCCAGCTTCCAGTTGGTCTTGACCTCAAGCTTGAATGAGGACGTTTCACCGCCGTGGAAGACGGGTTTCTCAAATTCCTTCCAACGTTCCAGCAGGGGGCCGTGGACCTCTTCAAACTCAGGCGCATTGCCATCGACATTCACAAAGATCACATCCCGCCAGACATAGGAGCGTACGCGAACAAGGCCCAGGTCTTCGCGCTTGACGTCCTCGTGCTTGTTCTGGCCGGGGCCACCAACATGTGGAGTTGCGCGCAGCTCGCCTTTCAGACTGTAGCACCAGCTGTGATAGGGGCAGCGGATTGCGCCGCCGATTTTGCGCGGCGTGTCTACCAGAATCATCCCGCGGTGGCGGCAGGTGTTTTGGAAAACGCCAACCTCGCCGTCTTTGTCCCGGACAATCAGCAGCGGCATGCCCAGAAAATCGACTGGTTTTGCATCGCCTTCTTCCGGAACATCCTTGCCGAAGCCGATCCCGGACCAGTTGGCATACAGCACAGAACGCTTTTCTTCGTCAAAAACGGTCGGATCGATGTAATGTTCGTTCGGCAGGCCATTTGCGACGTTTACATCGGCCAGAACGGAAGACAGCGCGCTATGCTTGTTCATCGGGCTCTCCTGAGGTTTTGCTGGATGCTATTAATCCCTATTGGCGGATTGAACCTGTTGGTCTCAATATCAGAAAAGCTCATCAGAGAGTGATTTCACCTAAACCGAACCTTCCTGAACCTCTTGAACGATCCAGTTCTTAAGGGCGCGGGCACTTTCTGAGAGCTCTTCGTCCGGTCGCCCGACTAAATAAAACTGGTTCGGAGCGGGCACTTGATGCGTGCCAATCGGCACCAGTTTGCCTGATTGCAGCATGGGTTGGATCAGCCGCTGCCAACCCAGCGCCAGCCCCGCTCCCTTGCGTGCAAGCTGCAGCGCGACTGAATAGCTGTTGACACGGGATTCAATGGGCACTGTGCCATTGTACCCTAGCTGCTGAAACCATTCCGGCCAGGTGGTCCAGGTACGGTCTTCTGAATCCAGATGAATCAGCCGTTCAGACGTCAAATCTTCAAGACCGGCATCCGCCAGCCTCTCTGCCATCTCGGGGCTTCCAACCGGGACAAGCTGGTCGCGAAACAGCGGCGTATGTGACAGGTTCGGATCGCTGTCCCGCCCGTAGCGGATGAAAAAGTCGACGTCTGGGCGATCGCGAAAAGGTCGATCCTGTGACAGTTGATCAACATTGACTTCGGGCATGTCCCGCCAAAACCGAATGACAGCCGGAGACAACCACAAAGCAGCAACCGCTGTTGTCGATCCTACGGTCACCTTTCCGGCTGTCGATCGGTCGCGGATCATGCTCAGCGTTTTCGAGATGCGCCCGAAGGACGTGGACAGCGCCTCGTAAAGCGCCTTGCCATCCTCGGTCAGATCAACGCCGCGGTGCTTGCGCTGAAACAAGGGTGTGTCCAGATCGCCTTCCAACGCTTTGATCTGGTGGCTGACCGCACCGGGAGTGACAGACAGTTCAACGGCGGCATTCTTAAAGCTCAGGTGGCGGGCGGCGGCCTCAAAAGCTGACAAGGTTGTCAGTGGCGGCAGGTTGTAGTGGCGTCTGGACATGGAAGCTGGTGAATCGTTTTTCGGGTTAGTTTAATTTTTATCAACTCAGTTTTAGTTTTTTTGAAGGTGAAAGCTATAGCGCTTTTGATGATTTGATGTTTTTCTGGCTCAAGTTAAAGGCGGATGTCGCATTTTTCGTCAATGCGTCGGTTCTGGCCGAATTTAGAACGGAGCGCCACTATAGTCAGTTCTACCAACAAACGTTGTGTTTTTCGGGCTTTTCGAGAGAATTTTCCGGACGTCGCAAGACGGTACTGCGACACAATGATGTCCCGAACTGACAAACGGGAAAGGTCGAAAGGGGACGTGAAGGAGGCGCGAACCCATTCCCAGTTGGTAAGACCGAGTATCGCCTGATTGCACGGTGTGTTGAATTCAATGCAACTCAGAAGGCGTAAGACCATGCGGCGGTGCCGCATTTCTGAAACACAGAAACGAAACAAGAAAGAGCCGATACGTCTGCTGCAGCACCTTCCCCATCGTTCGAGGCGATTGGGCGAATTGCGTGAAATGCAGAGGCAGTTTCGCAATTGATACAGCACCACGGAGGAGCAACATGTCGATACCCGAACCCTTTACGGATCTAGAAATAGAAACGGCCGATGCCGGATTCTATGAAAACTACAGCGTCCCAATCGCCCTAATCAGTAAGGGCATCATGGTTGCCCTTGTACTGTGGGCACTTGTCTTCCCGGCCAATGCCAACAGCACACTTGGCAGCTGGAATGGAAAGTTGCTGGAAATCTTCAACAGCTTCTACGTGGTCATTGTCGGCCTGTTTGTCATCTTCCTCGTCATTGTTGCCATCCTTCCAACGACCGGAAAGCGGGTTATGGGAACAGCGGGCGAGAAACCCGAGTTTTCGAACTTTTCCTGGTTCTCGATGATGTTCGGCGCGGGTCTGGGTGTCGGCCTGATGGTTTTTGCCACCGCTGAACCTTTGGGCCTGTGGGGATCGAACCCCGAGGTCGTGGCTGGTGCAGTTGCCGGCAACGATCCAGAGTCCGTTCAATCCGCGTATCGGTACACCTTCCTGCACTATGGTTTCCATGCTTGGGCGATTTACGTGGTGACCGGCCTGTCGCTGGCCTACTACGCTTATACCCGTGACATGCCACTGACCATTCGCGCGGCTCTTACCCCGCTTTTTGGTCGTCTGATGAACGGTTTCCTCGGCCACGTCGTTGACGTTCTGGGCGTTGTTGCAACGATCCTGGGTGTGTCCGTTACGATCGGATTTGGTGTCAGCCAGTTCATCGATGGTCTGTATGCAATCACCGGCATGGAATGGATCATGGATTTTGGTGGTGAAGTACCCACGCCAAGCAAAGTTGGTCTGATCGCGGGTTTGGTTGTCATCATGGGTCTGTCGATCATTTCGGCGGTTTCCGGTGTTGGACGTGGTGTTAAGTACCTGTCGAACCTGAACCTTGTTCTGTCGATCATCCTGCTGGGCACTTTTGTGATCTTCGGCTCGTTCGTTTTCGCCATGACAACCTATGGCACAGCACTGTTTGACTACCTTCTGCACTTCCTCTCGCTGAGCTTTGGTGCATACGGTCCGTTGTCGACCGAAGCGTTTGCAGCGGCTCTGCCCGCTGAAGCGCAGGCGCATGCAGCTGATCTGGTGGGTGGCGCAACCAACGCATGGGGCAGCTTTGACGGCTTTAAGAGCGGTCTTGAAGGTTCTGCGGCTGAGCTGAGTGACGACACGCTGGCGGCTGTTTACGCCGCAGGCGAGCAAGGCCGTCAGTTTGGCTGGCAGTCGGGCTGGACCACCTTCTACTGGGCTTGGTGGATTGCGTTCTCGCCGTTTGTGGGCCTGTTCCTGGCGCGCATCTCCAAGGGTCGGTCTGTTCGTGAGTTCATTCTTGGCTGCGTACTGGCGCCGGCGCTGGTTTGCTTTGCCTGGATGACTGTTCTGGGTGGTACTGCAATTGATCTGGAATTGGCTGGTGTAGCTGAAGGCGCGATCATCGGTGCGTCGAACACCAACAAGCTGTTCGTGACGCTGTCTTACATGATCGACGGTGGGCTTCTGTCCATGCTGAACGTCATGTGCGTGATTCTGATCATGACCTTCCTGGTGACTTCTGCGGACTCAGGCATTCTGGTTATGAACACCATCATGTCCGGTGGCAGCCAGGAAACCGGCGTCAAGCACCGTATCATCTGGGGTGTTATCCTGACCGCCGTGATCGGTGCGCTGATCTTGGCCGCTGGTGAAAACAACCCGATGGACGCGTTGCGCAATGCGATGATCATCGGTGCTCTGCCCTTTACCATCGTGATGGGCCTGATGATGGTTTCGCTGACCAAGGCGCTCTATCGTGATGGTCGGCGCGACAAGCACACCGATGCTAGCACGCAGGCCGCAGAATAAGCGCAGGTCTCAATGCCAAAACAGACGCCGCCCCATGTGGGGCGGCGTTTTTCGTTCCGGGTGCCCATGTCGTTTCCTGCAAACAGATATCGCAATCAGTGAGGTGCGCCGGCGCCGAATCCGTCAGTCTGATCAGCAAGATTGGAGGATTGCCCCGTGAACATTCGTACTGCGACACGCTCGGGTGGACGCTCTGCCCGCCGCGCCCTGCGCACTGCCCCGAACTTTGAAATGCTGCCTGGCCTGACCAGAGGCATCCCCTTGTGTGAAGTGATGGATGGCGTTCAAGTCGAACGCATAGACAGTGCCTCGATGGACATTCTTGAGAACGTTGGCGTTCAGTTCCGAGACCCCATCGCGCTGGAAGATTGGAAGAAGGTCGGCGCTAAAGTCGATGGCGAGCTGGTTTACCTCGACCGCGGGTTGGTGCGCGAGTTGATCGCCACCATACCCAGCGACTTCACATATCACGCGCGGGATCCGAAAAAGAATGTGCGGCTGGGCGGTAAGCACTCGATCTTTGTGCCGATGACCGGCGCACCATTCCTGCGCGATCTGGACGACGTGCGCCGAAATCCGTTGCTGGAAGATCTGGCGATGTTCCACAAACTCAGCCACATGATGCCCGCGCTGCATTCCTCGGCCCATCACATCGTGGAACCCTATGATCACCCGATCAGCCAGCGGCATTTGCGTATCACCTATTCGTCGATGAAGTATTCCGACAAAACGTTCATGGGCATGACCACTTCGCCCAGGAACGCTGAGGATGTGATGGACATGTGTGCCATCTTGTTCGGTGACGACTTCCTTGAGGACCACCCGGTAACAACCGGCAACTGTAACGGCAACTCACCACTGGTCTGGGATGAAACCATGCTTGGTGCATTGCGGGCCTTTTGCCGTCGCAATCAACCAGTGCTCTGCTCACCCTTCGTTCTGGGGGGGGCCAACACGCCTGCATCTGTTCCGGCCACTGTGGCGCAGCTGAATGCCGAGGCGCTTAGCGCGCTGGCCTACACACAGGTCATTCGCAAGGGTGCGCCGGCGATCTATGGGCACTATCTGTCGACCGTGTCGATGAAATCCGGTGCGCCGATGGCGGGTACACCCGAGATCAGCCTGATGAATTTCATGATTGGCCAGATGGCACGGCATTATGACGTCCCTTGGCGTACTTCGAACACGTTGGGTGGGGCCAAAACCTTTGATGCTCAGGCCGGATATGAATCTGCCACCACCTTGCAGGCAGTCATGCATGCGGGTGCCAACTACATCTGGCACTCGGCCGGATGGAATGAGGCCGGGATGCACTGTTCCGTGGCCAAGTTCATCGTCGACGCCGAACAATGTGCGATGGCGTACCGCATGGCCGAGGGGCCAAAGTGGCACGATTTCGATCAAGCCCTCGCAGCGGTTCCGGATGTTGGGCCCGGTGGTCATTATCTTGGTCACCCCCATACACAGGACAATTTCCAGAGTGCGTTCTTCATGCCCGAGCTGTTCGACAACAACTCGATCGAACAATGGCAGGCAGAAGGCAGCATTGAAATCACCGCGCGCGCCCTGAACCGCGCACGCGCGTTGCTGGCCGAGTATGAAGAACCCAAACTCGATGAGGCGAAAAACGAGGCCCTGCTGGACTACATCGCCCGACGTGAGCGTGAAATCCCGGCCGCTGATGAGCTGAACCAAAGTTACTGAAGTTAATCCCCCGTTTTCCACCCGCCCGGCCAGTTGGGCGGGTTTGTCCCTTCAATAGCTGTACGGAACACAAGTCGTGAAAATCGCTGAAATTCACATCTATAGCCACGATCTGCCTGTCAAAAACGGCCCCTACACAATGGCCAATGCCGAGATCTGGGCGCTAGACACCACATTGGTCAAACTGGTGGCCGACAACGGGTTGGTCGGATGGGGCGAGACCTGCCCGGTTGGCCCCACCTATGCCGAGGCCCACGCCGCTGGTGCGCGTGCCGCTCTGGCCCAAATGGCAAATGGGTTGCTAGGCGCCGAGGTTTCGCTGCTGGGGCTGCACCGTCGGATGGATGGTCTTCTAAACGGCCACAACTATGCCAAAGCGGCCATCGACATTGCAGCGCATGACCTGCTGGGCAAGCATTTTGGGGTCAGCGTATCGGAACTGCTCGGCGGTGCCGAAGTGGACAAGGTTCCGTCGTATTACGCGACTGGTGTTGGGGCGCCAGTTGACATCGCCACACTGGCAGCAGGAAAGTTGGCTGAAGGTTATCCGCGACTGCAAATCAAGGTTGGCGGTCGTCCGGTTGAGGTTGACATCGAAACCATCCGCAAAGTGTGGGAGGTCATTGACGGGTCCGGAATGCGCTTGGCCGTGGACGGAAACCGAGGTTGGACAACCCGCGATGCATTGCGCGTCAGTCGCGAATGCCCGGATATCCCGTTTGTCATGGAACAACCCTGCAACACGATTGAGGACCTGCAAAAGATACGGCCACAACTTGGTCATCCGATCTACATGGACGAGAACTCCACCGATCTGAACACGGTTATCTCAGCGGTCGGCACTGGCCTGGTGGATGGGTTTGGTATGAAAGTCACACGGATTGGTGGCCTGCAGCCAATGCGCGCGTTTCGAGACCTCTGCGAGGCGCGCAATCTGCCTCAAACCTGCGACGACAGTTGGGGCGGGGACATTATCGCCGCGGCCTGCGTGCATATTGGCGCGACGGTCCGACCCGATCTGCTGGAAGGTGTTTGGCTGGCCGCGCCATACATCGAAGGCAACTACGATGCCCAGAATGGAATCAGCATAGAGGGTGGGTATATCCAAGTTCCAACCGGGCCTGGGTTGGGCGTTGTGCCCGACGAAACCCGCTTTGGCGCACCGGTCGCATCTTTCTGATGGAGCATATCATGGAGTTTGAAGGAAAATCGGCTTTGGTCACAGGCGCTGCAGGGGGGATCGGAACCTCTCTGGTGCGCCGCCTACTTGCTGCCGGCGCGCAGGTTGCCGTTGCTGACCGCCTGACTGACGGGATCGAGGCTGATGCCCATCTGCCTGGTGATCTGCTGGACGCGACCTATGCCGATGCACTTCCGCAAAGGGCAGCAGATGCGCTGGGCGGGTTGGACATTGTTGTTAACAACGCAGGTGTCATTACGCGGGGTGCCGTCACTGAAACTTCGGATCAGGATTGGTCTCTGTCTCTGGGCGTGAACGTCGAAGCCCCCTTTCGCATTTGCCGCGCTGCGATACCGATAATGGCTGCGAACGGAGGCGGGGCGATTGTGAACACCGCATCCTGTTGGGGTCTGCGTCCTGGCCCAAACCATGCAGTTTACTGCATGACCAAGGCCGCGATTGCCTCTCTGACCCAATGCATGGGGATGGACCACGCCCATCAGGGCATTCGCATCAACGCGGTTTGCCCGAACGAGGTGAACACGCCTATGTTGCGATCCGGTTTTGCCAAGCGTGGCTTCGACCCGGACACAGCTGTCGCCAAGCTGGGGCAGACTGTTCCCTTGGGGCGAATTGCGGAACCCGAAGACATAGCTGATGTGATCCTGTTTTTGGCCTCGGATGCGTCGCGGTATGTGTGCGGTGCGTTGCTGGAAGTGAATGGAGGCAAGCCGGTATCATGACCCGATTTAATGGCAAAACCGCCCTTGTCACCGGCGGACGCAGCGGGATCGGTCGGGCCATTGCTGATCGACTGCGTCAGGACGGGGCGCAGGTGTTTACCGCACAACGCGGGCAAGATCCCAGGTTCGAAGGGATCGAGGCAGATTTTGGTGATCCGAGCAGCCCGCAATCTGTGGTAAATCAAGTCGTTGAACGGGCAGGGCGTCTGGATATCCTCGTCAACAACGCGGGCATGATGCAGGAAGCCCTTGTCGAAGACACGAGCCTGGAGGACTGGCAGCGCAACCTGACAGTCAACCTGACGGCTCCTTTTTTGCTGATCAAGGCGGCGCTGCCTCATTTGCGGCAGACGCAAGGAAACATCGTCAATATCGGCTCGATCGAAGGGTTAGGCAGTAATCCGGGCCATGCGGCCTATTGTGCGACCAAGGCCGGGTTGCACGGCTTGACCCGTGCCGTCGCCGTGGATCACGGGACGGAGGGGGTCCGCTGCAACGCGGTGGCGCCCGGCTGGATCGACACTGAACTGAACATGGGTTTCATCGACGCTCAGCCGGACCCGGATGCATTTCGCCGCGACATTGGCCGCATCCATCCCGTCGCCCGGACTGGCCGACCAGAGGAGGTCGCGGCAGTGGTGGCGTTTCTTGCGTCTGAAGAGGCCAGCTTTGTCACCGGTCAGATTTACACGGTGGATGGGGGTCGTATGTCCAAGCTCAGCCTGCCCTGACAGGTCATTCCTTGCCGGAACGCCACTCTTTCCAAATCAGATAGCTATTTGCACCCAAAGATGCGAACGGCTCGGGTGGTAGGCGCGGCGGCATCGGTTGGGCCAGGAAATGATTTGCAATGTCCGATCCGCCCTGCGTGACCAATTCCGCCGCTGCCATGCCCTGCAATGTCCCTCGGGCAATTCCCAAACCGTTCTGACAACAGGCCGAGAAGACGCCCTTGTCCAACTCTCCGAACGCCGCTGATCCGTTTCGGCTAAGGCAAAGCATTCCAGCCCAACGATGCTCCATTCGTACATCGGGCAGATGCGGAAACCGTTCACGAAACTTGCGGTCATGCACCCACCCTGCATTGCGCAGGCGCATGGGGCTGGTCTCGATCGTCGGGTGGAAGGTCGAGCAGGTGCGGACCAGCAGTCGATCCCCATAACTGCCCGAGACGCGCCGGACCGACGTGCCCATCGGATCGGCTGGGGTGACGGCCCAGCGGGGCTGGCCTCCCAATGTCTTGATCTGTTCAGGCGTCAATCGCTCGGTGATCGACGCGTAAAGGCAGATGTGCATCAGTCGGCGTTCGTAGAAGCCAAAACTCTCCAGATGGCCGTTATTGGCCAGAATGATACGGCCCGTCGAAACCTGCGCTTCAGGTGTTTTCACCCGCCATCCCGCGCCTTGTTTTTCAAAGCCGGTAACGGGAGAGTTTTCGAACAGATCAACCTGTGACGACAGGTGAGAGGACAGAGCCCGAATGTAACCGGCGGGCTGGATCATCACCGTGCCGGGCGCATAAAGGCCCGAGGAATAGTGCGGACTACCCGTGATCTCTTGCATCTGTTGGCGGTCATAAAGCGTGTAAGGTTCGCCCAACCGGTCCAGATGCGCGGCGAATTCGCGGTTGTGCCTGTCCCCGACTCGTGTGGCAGCGGCGTTGAACTTGCCACATGGATCGAACATTTCCTGCGGCAGGTTGCATTCATCTGCCACGTTCGTTGCAAATCTTATTGCGCGGCGGTTTAGGGCTATGGTTGCGCGGTCAGCTTCCAGCCCGTCTCCGGCGTAATTGTCCGAGGCCAGATCATGGGGCAGATCGATCATGAAGCCCGAATTGCGGCCAGCGGAACCTTCGGCAAAACGACCGGCCTCTAGCAGAACAACCTTGAGCGCTGGGTCAACCTGATGCAGCCGGCGCGCAGCGCTCAGCCCGGCAAACCCGCCACCGACAATTGTGACGTCGGCAGAGATGTTCTGTTCAAGTCGGGGGAGCGATGTTTGGGGCGGCAGAATGGCGTTCCACCCCGCCGGCCCAGTCTGTCGTGGCAGCCGTTTTGCAGTATAGGCCGTCAATCGATCGCCTCGTCCGCATCATCGGCCAGATCAATCCAGATGGTTTTCAACTGGGTGTACTGGTCGTGGGCGTGGACCGAGTTGTCGCGGCCACCAAAACCGGATTGTTTGTAGCCGCCGAAGGGGGTGGTGATGTCACCCTCGCCAAAGCTGTTCACCGTCACGGTTCCGGCGCGGATCGCCCGCGCGCCGCGGATGGCTCGCTTGGCGTTAGCCGTAAAGATCGAAGCACACAGGCCATAGTCGGTGTCATTGGCAATCTTGATGGCCTCGTCAAAGCCAGACACTTCGATCACCGACAGAACGGGACCAAAGATCTCTTCGCGCGCCAGAGTGCTGTGATTGCCGGGCACTTCGACCACGGTCGCTTCGACAAAACCCTTGTTGGCATTGCCACCAATCACCACGTTTTCGGCTTGCTCTAAGTAGCCGCAGACCTTGTTGTAGTGGCCTTCGCTGACCAACGCACCCATTCGGGTTTCCGGGTCCAGCGGATCACCGATGTTCCACTGCTTCGCGTGATGGGCGATCCGCTCTAGCAACTCGGCCTTTACGTCCTTGTGCACGATCAGACGGGACGAGGCGGAACAGTTCTCACCCATGTTCCAGAACGCGCCATTCACGACATGGGCCGCCACGCGGTCAAGGTTCTCGGCGTCATCCATCACGATGGCCGGGTTCTTGCCGCCCATCTCCAACACAACCTCCTTGGCGTTGCTTTCCGCCGAATAGGTCAGGAACCGTTTGCCAGTGACGGTCGAGCCGGTGAAAGAGACCATGTCGATATCCATGTGTCGACCAATCGGCTCACCGACATCAGCACCGCCGCCCGGAACGATGTTCAGAACGCCGCGCGGCAGGCCCGCCTCCATCGCCAGTTCCGCGAGGCGCAGGGCGGTCAGCGTGGTTTCGGTTGCCGGTTTCACCACAACCGAGCAGCCCGCCGCCAAGGCAGGCCCGATCTTCCACGCCAGCATCAGCAGCGGGAAGTTCCACGGCAGCACCAACCCCACAACTCCGATGGGTTCGCGAACCACCATGGCGATGTGGTCGTCGCTGGCGGGCGAGACCTGATCATAGATTTTGTCGATCGCCTCGGCATGCCATTTCAGGCAGTGGATCGTTTCGGGGATATCCACGGTTTCGCAGTCATAAATGGTCTTGCCGCTGTCGATACTCTCCATCACTGCCAATTCACGGGCATTGCGAGTCATCAACTTGGCCAGTCGGATCAGTATGTCCTTGCGATCCGAGGGGTGCATTCTGGACCAGCGTCCATCGTCAAACGCCTCGCGCGCTTTTTCGACGGCAAAATCCACATCCGCCGCGTCGCAAGCGGTAATATCGGCCAGATTCTCACCTGTAGCGGGGTTCACCGTCTCAAAAGTATTGCCCGAGATAGCCGGGCGGTAAGCACCGTCGATGAAGGCCCCGGTGGGCAAGGTCAGGCCCGCAGCGATGGATTTGTATTCGTCCTGTGTCAGCAATTCCATGCCTTAGCCCTCCGCCACGATATCTGCGATTGTTTTCTTCAGCACGCGCGTCACCTGTTCCAATGCGCGTTTGTCATCCTTGTTCAGCCCCTTTAGCGGGGGCCGCATCGCGCCTGCGTCGATCCCGTTCATGGTGACGCCATGCTTGATGGTCTGGATGAACTTGCCGCCCTGTTCCAGCACCCGCATCAACGGCATCATGGCGGACATGATGCGGCGGCCCTTGGCGAAGTTCCTTTCGACAACGCAGGCTTGATATAGTGCTACATGTTCGGCTGGCAGGAAGTTCGACCCACCGCAGACCCAGAACGGTGCGCCCCAGGCGAAGAATTCCAGCGCCTGATCATCCATGCCGCAGCCAAGCTGGATATGCGGGTAATCCCTCGCCAACAAATGCACCCGGTTGATATCCCCCGAGCTTTCCTTGATGCCGCAGAAGTTTCGGCTGCGCCCCACGCGGTCAAGGAATTCTTCCCCCATCATCGTACCGGTGCGGTGCGGGTAGTTGTACAACATCACCGGCAAGTCAGCGGCCTTGTCGATGGCCAGCGCGTTCAGGGCGTTTTCCCGATCGGTCGGCACCGAATAGGGTGGGCTGGCCAGCAGGATCGCGTCCGCGCCAATCTCACGCGCGCCCGAGGCCAGCGCGATGGAATCCGGCGTCAGCATCGCGCCGGTTCCGACAACCAGAGGCAACCGGCCTTTCAACTGCTTATGCGTGAACGACGCCAGTTCCAGTCGTTCTTCGACAGTCTGGGCATAGTTCTCACCCGTTGACCCGCCCGATATCAGCCCGTGCACACTATTCTCTATCAGGTATTCGATCACGTGGGACAGGGCATCCCAGTTCACGCCGCCATCTTGGTGATAGGGCGTGACCACCGGGGTATAGATCCCCTCAAATCTAAAAATCGGGTTCATTCCGTCCTCATGCAGGTTTCGAAAGGGGCGGGATACCCATCGGGATATCCAGCGCAGCAGGCATCACGAACAGTTCGATTTGGTCGCGTGACAGGTTCCAGTGATCCTCGGCCAGCTGCGCAGCAGCCGCCTCATCGCCCGCCTCGATGGCGGCGATGATGGCGTCATGCTGGCGACTTGCCTCGGACAGGTTCTCGGTCTTGTGCGCGGATTGGGGTCTATAGAAGGTCATCCCGATCCGGGCATGGTCGATCAGCAACCGGTTGAATGATGGCCGCAAGTAGACATTGCCTGACATCTCTCCGGTCACATCATGAAAGCGGTTATTGGCCAGCGCCCGATCTTCGGCGGATCCGGATTGCAACGCAGCCTTGAACGCCTGTTGCGCGTCTTTCAGGTCGTTGATCTGAGTTCGTGTGGCGTTCTGCGCGGCAAGTCGCAAAACCGCGCCATAGACCATGGGTGCAGCCAGAAAGAAGTCACGCAGGGTGGTATAAGACATCTCAGACACCCGGGCACTGCGGTTGGTACGCAAGTCCAGATAGCCTTCGCCCGCCAGTTGCCGGAACACTTCGCGCAACGGTGTCCGGGACAAGCCGAAAGCGTCGGACAGATGCGCTTCGTCCAGATCTGTGCCTGGTTGCAGGCGCAGCGTCAGGATCGACACTTTCAGGTGCTCCATCAACTCGGCCTTTCGGGATTTGGCGTCGTCTTTCATCCGTTCCTCCAACAGTCGCTGCGCGAATCGTGCCGGCTATTTCGTTCATTCTCTGTATTCCAATAAAATACAAGTTGTATACAGAAAAGAATCGTGCAGCATAGGCCGTCGACCACGTCAAACTGAATCGGACGTCTATGCGCCAACCCCGCCACATCACTTTCATCCTGATCGAGGAATTCTCGCATCTCGCCTTTTCCTGCGCGGTCGAACCGCTGCGCATTGCCAACCTCGTCAGCGGTCAAGATCTGTATGAGTGGTCTTTTGTATCCGAACACAGCAAGCAGGCCGTTTGTTCCAACGGGTCGGTGACTTTGGTTCATGGGGGACTGGACGCGCTGCCAAAGACCGACCAACTGTTCGTGCTGTCAGGTATTCATATGCGCAACCATGTCTCGCGCCCTTTGCTAGCAACCCTTCGGCGCGAGCGGGCGAGAGGTACGGCCATCGGCGCTTTGTGTTCGGGCGCGTGGTTGCTTGCCGAGGCAGGATTTCTGGACGGGATGCAGGCCGCCATTCACTGGGAGTACCACGATGCCTTTATGGAGGCCTTTCCCGAGGTGAATCTGGTGCGCAGTGTCTTTGTCGCCGATGAAAAGCACATTACTGCCTCGGGTGGCACGGCGACCGCCGACCTGATGTTGCACCTGATTGAAAGGGACCACGGCGAAGAGTTGTCCATCGCGGTTGCTGACCAGATGGTCTACAACGCCGTGCGCAATGCCACGGCCAAACAGCGCGTGTCCCTTCAATCGCGCAACGGGATGCGTAACGCGCATCTCGCCAAGGCAATTCATATCATGCAGGACTGCATCGAGGCACCGGTTTCCCCATCTGATATTGCCGGGGATCTGGGGATTTCAACGCGCCAGTTGGAACGGCTGTTCGGTAAATACCTCAACACGTCGCCCAAGAAGTACTTTATGGAGCTTCGGCTGGAGCGCGCGCAGAAGCTGCTATTGCAGACCGAAGCGTCTGTCACCGAGGTGGCCATGGCCTGCGGATTCGAAAATCCGGGACATTTTTCGCGCGTGTACCGGTCGAGTTTTGGTGTGACGCCACATGCCCAAAAGAACAAGATAGACTAAGTGATAAGGACGGGGGGAGCGTCTCTGTCCTAAGGCGAGCCTGGCTGAACAGGCGCTCACCCCCTGATCCTGCTTCGTACCCCCTCGTTAAAACTTTACTGGTAAACTGGTCAGCAGGATTGAGTATTCATACATATCGAAGTGGGCATAACTATTACAAGATCGTGTCAGATATGTGTGCTTTTTGTTTAAAACATTAACGTTTGCGGTGTTCACCAGTTGACCAAATGGCTCAAAACAGGCCAACTTATAGAGTGAAATGTATAGACAGACTCTGAAGTTGGCCAAAAAAGACGACAAATCGGGAAATTCTGACCGCAATTCCCATGCCGGCGATGCCGTCAGATTTTATATCTTCATCACAAATTGACGGTGGAGGATATCAATGCACTTGGAAATCGGTAAATCTGACTCCCGCTTCGCCAACGGCGCGGTTTCTCGTGCCAGTCGCGAGCGTCAGATTTGCGATGCGGCCAAATTGGCCGAAGCTGCCTTTTCCGAACTGACCGCTGTTGCGGACCGCGCGCCGGATATGGCGGCGTCCAACGGTCAGGTTTTTCAGGTGTTCCGTTGGTATTTCTTGTCGGCTTATTGCACGCGACTGCTGACCAACGCTGCCCATCGGCTAGAACGTCAGACTTTACAGGTCTCGATGGACGTGTTCAGCGCAGTTCGAATGGCCCTGCCGGAGTCCGAGGTTGAGGTTTCCATGGCCTTGGCTCGCGACAAGGCGACAACTCTGGCCGCTGCGCGCACGAACAAAATAGGATGCCGCGGACATTCTGCGGGCTGGATCGCCGCAAAGATAAAACAGCAAGGCCGGAACATCCCGTCTGAGATCAAAAGCTCACTAGCTGGTGCATTGTCGGCGTCGGAACGGCGCATTTGACGCATTCAACGGTACTGTCGCAAACTGGGTGATTTCTAATACGGGCTTTCGGGCGTGAACCGCACAGCCCTGGTTCCGGGCATTTGTGGCGCAACTGGCGCGACAACCAGATTCCGCATTCATAACAAAGCAGCGCTTGCGTTTAGCAGTGGAGATTAGATGGTGCTGCTGGAGAGAATTGAACTCTCGACCTCTCCCTTACCAAGGGAGTGCTCTACCTCTGAGCTACAGCAGCGCTGTGGGCGGGTGATTAGACTCAAACGAAACGCGGCGCAAGGGTGTCTGGACGGTTTTTTTCGTCTCCTGTAGAGAAAGACAATGGCAGACAAAAATTCACCTAAAAAAGACGGTAAATCCGGGGACGCGCGCGAAGAACGGCTTAAGGCCGCGCTCAAGGCAAATATGGCGCGGCGCAAAGCGCAGGCCAAGGCACGAGCGGCTTCCGGAGACAAGGCCGGCAAGGACGAGGGATAAGAGCAGATGGATTCGATTTTGGTAACGGGCAACGGGCCGCTGAACGGTCAGATACCGATTGCGGGGGCCAAGAACGCTTGTCTGACGCTGATGCCCGCAACGTTGCTCAGCGAAGAACCGCTGACGTTGACCAATGCGCCACGGCTGAGTGACATCAAGACAATGACTGCGCTGTTGCAATCGCTGGGGGCCGAAGTGTCCTCGTTGCAGGATGGGCAGGTGCTGGCGATGTCCAGCCATGACCTGACCAGTCAGACGGCGGATTATGAGATCGTGCGCAAGATGCGGGCGTCCAATCTGGTGCTGGGTCCGTTGCTGGCGCGTTTCGGGCAGGCCGTCGTGTCGCTGCCGGGGGGGTGTGCCATCGGCGCGCGTCCGATGGATCTGCACGTCGAAGGACTTGAAGCGCTGGGCGCGGATATTGAACTGAAAGACGGTTACTTGCACGCCAAAGCCCCCGGAGGGTTGAAAGGCGCGGTGCATGAAATGCGCTTTGCCTCGGTGGGCGCGACCGAGAACATCGTCATGGCTGCGACGCTGGCCAAAGGCACGACCGTTCTGAAGAACGCTGCACGAGAACCTGAGATCGTCGATCTAGTAGAATGTCTGCGCAAGATGGGTGCACAGATTTCGGGTGAGGGGACCTCGACCATCGAGATTCAGGGCGTAGATCGGCTGCATGGTGCAACACATCAGGTGGTGACCGACCGGATTGAACTGGGCACCTATATGCTGGCCCCGGCCATGTGCGGCGGCGAGGTTGAGCTGTTGGGAGGTCGTATGGCTTTGGTCGATTCTTTCGCGGCGAAGCTGGATGCGGCAGGCGTGCATGTCGAAGAAACCCCAAAAGGCCTGAAGGTTGCCCGTAAGAACGGCCGTGTTAACGCTGTGGACGTTGTGACCGAGCCGTTTCCCGGTTTCCCGACGGATTTGCAGGCGCAGATGATGGCGCTGATGTGCACGGCCGAAGGTACCTCAGTTCTGGAAGAACGTATCTTTGAGAACCGCTTTATGCATGCCCCGGAATTGGTGCGCATGGGCGCGAATATTGAAGTGCACGGTGGCACGGCGACCGTGACCGGAGTTGAACGCCTAAAAGGCGCGCCCGTAATGGCGACGGATTTGCGGGCCTCGGTGTCGTTGATTCTGGCCGGTATGGCGGCCGAAGGGGAAACGACAGTCAGTCGGGTCTATCATCTGGACCGCGGATATGAACATGTGGTGCGTAAGCTGGAAGGCGTGGGCGCAAAGATTGAACGGATCAAAGGCCAATGACAGATGCAAGTTTTGAAGACGGACGCGAAGCCCCACTGAATCTGGGGGCCGAGGACGCCGATGACCTTCAGGTGATTTCGACCCTGGCGCAGGATGCGGTTTTCCCAATCACCGAGATGACGTGGCGGCCCTCTGAACGTCGCTTTGGCCTGTTGCTGAACCGGTTCCGCTGGGAAGACAAAGATGCCGCCGCCCGCCGCGACCGCCCGTTTGAACGGGTGCAGTCGGTTCTGGTTTTCGATTCAGTGCTTTCTGTGGCGAGCCAAGGGGTCGAACGCGGCGACAAGGAAATGGTGATGTCCCTGCTGTCGATTGATTTCGAAGCGGGCGAAGACGGCACCGGGCAGATCATGCTAACACTGGCCGGAGATGGTACGATCCGCTTGTCGGTCGAGGCGCTGGATGTCACCCTCAAGGACGTGACCCGGCCGTATCAGGCCCCTTCCGGTCAGGCACCGCACCATCCGGAATAAGCGCGGCATAGCGCAGGCATTCCCCGGACCCCCACAGGGTCTGGTGCTGCGCCGTGCGACCGTTTTCGACGTGTTCGATCTGAGCCGTGTTCTGGTCCGGTCAATTACCGAGCTTTGCAAGGCGGACCATCAGGATGATCCTAAGGTGATCGCACAATGGGTCGCAAACAAAGATCCGGAGACGATCAGAGGCTGGATCAGGAACGGGGCACAAATCTGGCTCGCCGAGAATAACGGGCAGCCTGCTGCAGTCGGTGGGCTGACCGAAGCCGGAGAAGTCACGCTTTTGTATATCGATCCAGGTCACATTGGTTGCGGTATTGGCGGTGCTTTGTTGAAGACGCTTGAGCGGGAACTAATCGCTCTTGGCTGTACCGAGGGGCAGCTTGAAGCCACCCAAACGGCACAGGGTTTCTATGCGCGGCACGGCTGGGAAGCCACCGGAGGATGCAGTCAGCGCAATGACGTGCCCTGTCTGAGTATGCGCAAATCGCTGCACCTACAGGACTGAGGGTTGAGGCCGGCCCATCTGGGCGGTATGTCCCGATCAAACGCTCCGGAGTGCCAGAACATGCCTGTTTTCCTCGACACGACGTCGTCTGAATTCGAGACCGCCTTCAAAACACTATTGTCCGCCAAGCGCGAGGACAGCCCGGATGTGGACGCCGTTGTCGCTGAGATTATCGATGACGTGCGGAAACGCGGCGATGCGGCGGTGATCGAACTGACCGCCAAGTTTGACCGGCTGGAGCTGACCCCCGAAACATTGGCCTTCAGCGCTGAACAGATCACTGAGGCTGTGGATCAGGTCTCGGCCGAAGATCGGGCCGCGCTGGAATTGGCTGCCGACCGTATCCGGACCTATCACGAAAGGCAGATGCCTGAGGATCACGCGTGGACCGATGAAGCAGGCGCAACGCTGGGGTGGCGCTGGTCTGCAGTGTCGGCTGCTGGTCTTTATGTGCCCGGCGGGCTGGCATCTTATCCGTCATCAGTGCTGATGAACGCAATCCCGGCCAAGGTTGCGGGAGTCGAGCGTTTGGCCATCGCGGTGCCAACGCCGGACGGGCAGGTGAACCCGCTGGTCCTGCTGGCGGCGCAGCTTTCCGGTGTGGATACAGTCTATCGTGTAGGCGGTGCACAGGCGATTGCCGCACTGGCCTATGGCACCGACAGTATCGCGCCCGTCGACAAGATCACCGGGCCGGGCAACGCCTTTGTCGCCGCCGCCAAGCGCCGCGTTTTTGGAAAGGTTGGCATAGACATGATTGCCGGCCCGTCCGAGATTCTGGTGATTGCCGACAAGGACAACGACCCCGACTGGATCGCGTTGGATCTGCTTAGCCAAGCAGAACATGACGAAAGCGCGCAGTCGATTCTGATTACAGATGACGCCGGGTTTGGGCAGGCTGTCGTCAAAGCCGTCGATAAACGCCTTGAAACCCTGCAACGCCGCGCAATCGCGGGGGCCAGCTGGCGTGATTTCGGCGCGATCATCACCGTGCGTGATTTGGACGAGGCGGCGGCATTGTCGAACCGCATCGCGCCCGAACACCTTGAGTTGTGCGTGGCCGACCCGGTCGCGCTGAGCGCCAAGACTGTCCACGCTGGCGCTATCTTCCTGGGCCAGTACACGCCCGAGGCCATTGGAGACTATGTTGGCGGCCCCAACCACGTGCTGCCGACGGCCCGTTCGGCCCGCTTCTCCTCCGGTCTCAGCGTGATGGATTTTCTCAAGCGCACCACACTCAGCCAAATGACACCAGAAGCCCTGCGTGCAATCGGACCAGCAGCTGAGCAACTGGCACAATCCGAAAGCCTTGAGGCGCATGGGCTGTCTGTCACGGCGCGACTGAAGCGTCTGAATGGCTGAAGGTTTATGGCTATGGGGTCACACCTGCTGTGAACCTGCATTGGTTCTCATGGATTGGGCTTGAAACATATGGGTGTTCAACGGCGCCCTAGCCGCAAGACGACCCGGCACAAAGGAGCCAGACTTGGAACGCGTGGCAACACTCTGGATCGGCAAACGGTTTAGTTTTCTAGAGCATTTGTGCCTGAAATCCTTCGCGGATGTGGACCAGAAGCCGATCGTCTACCACTATGGCGACCTCGAGGATATTCCGGATTACATCGAGGCGCGTGACGCACGTGAAGTATTTGATACGTCCGAGATTTACCGCGACCCGATCACCCGATCCGTTGCCGTTCATGCGGATCTGTTCCGCCTGAAGCTTATGCAGGATACCGACTATATCTGGGTGGATGCCGATGCCTACGCGAACAGACCGTTCGAGACCAAACAGGGTTACTTGTTTCCTAAGGCGAATATGAAACGTCGGCGTATGATGAATGGTGTTGTTGCCTTGCCAAGCGACAGCCTGGCATTGAAAAAAATGTGTGATTTTGCTTTTGCCAGCGACCTTGTTCCGCCCTGGTGGGCAGAGGATCGGCGAAAGAGCTACATCGACATATTCGGCAGATCAACTGTCTGGAGTTTGCCGCTTTCGACCTTTGGGCCACCTTTGTTCTTTCACTACATTTATAACACGCCGGAACATGATATGTGTTCTGCCCGCGCCGAGCTTTACGCGATTCCTCTTAGGTACAGAAAGCACTGGAACGATCCGGATATGTCGGCGCTCGAGTTTCTGGACTGGCAGAACAAAATGTCCGTGCATTTCTTTGGATCTTGGTTTCGGAAGATTTTTCAGGGTCGTGAAATCGCCAAGGGCTCGCTTGTCGACACCCTGCTGCGGAAGCACGGAATCGACCCTTCGGATCACCCGTTGTAGCGAGTTTGTCAGGAAATGGTCTGTGTGCGTTGCCCATTTAATTTTGTTGCTATAAGTCTGTCCCGACCTGAACGGACCACGCCTTATGACTCGTATCTCGCACATCGAACTTGACGACCGAAACCTGCCTCCGCCGACCCCCGAGATTGAGCAGGAGCGTAAGGTTGCGATCTATGATTTGCTGGAAGAAAACAGCTTTGCGCTGCCGGTGCGCGATGACCGTGTCACGCCTGATGGACCATACCGTGTGCAGCTGTCGATCCGCGATAAGCGGCTGGTCTTTGACATAGCCACCGAGGCCGAGGAAAAGGCAGCTGAGTTTCACCTGTCGCTGGGGCCGTTCCGGCAAGTGGTCAAAGATTATTTTCAGATCTGCGAAAGCTATTTCAACGCGGTAAAAACCCTGCCGCCCAGCCAGATCGAAACCATCGACATGGCCCGTCGCGGCATCCACAACGAAGGCAGCCGCGTCTTGCAGGAGCGACTTGAAGGTAAGGCCGACATAGATACCGATACCGCGCGTCGCCTTTTCACGCTGATCTGCGTGCTGCATTTCGGGGGCTGACGCGTGAAGCCTTTACCGCAGTCGGTCCTGTTTTGTTGCGACCATAACGCGGTTCGGTCCCCTATGGCCGAAGGGCTCATGAAAAAGTTCTATGGTACGGGCACTTATGTGCAGTCCGCCGGTGTGCGAAATGACCTTGAGATTGACGGATTTTGCATTGCTGTCTGTCAGGAAGTCGGCGTTGAACTGTCCCGCCATCGGTCCCGCTCGTTTGATGAGATGCAGGAATGGGGTGACGACCTCAGCTCGTTCGACTTGATCGTTGCGTTGTCTCCAGCCAGTCAGCGCCAGGCTCTGGAATTGACGCGCATTTTTCACTTGGATGTCGATTATTGGCCAATAATGGACCCTACCGGACTGGGCGAAAGCCGCGCAGACAAGTTAATTCACTACCGACAGACCCGCGACCAGATCATTCAGCATCTCAAAGGTCGCTGGGGCGAACCTACGGAGTGACCATGAACCAGACCGTCAAAACCTATTTCGACGCTTTCAATGCCGGTGACGTCGACGGCATGCTGGCTTGCCTGTCAGATGACGTGGCGCATCACGTGAACGAAGGCCAGATCCGCACTGGCAAGGAAAAATTTGCAGCCTTCTGCGCCCATATGAACCGCTGCTACAAGGAACACCTGACGGACATCGTGGTGTTTGAGGCCGAAGGCGGCACCCGCGCTTCGGCCGAGTTCACTGTGAACGGCACCTATCTGCAAACGGATGAGGGTTTGCCCGAAGCCCACGGCCAGACCTATCGCTTGCCCGCTGGGTCGTTCTTTGACTTGAAAGACGGCAAGATCACCCGCGTTACCACGTTCTACAACCTCGCTGACTGGACAAAGCAGGTTTCGAATGGCTGAGGTTACAGCTGTCCGCCCCCTGACTGGCGCGGCGCTGACAAATGCTTTGGACGATGTGGCGCGTTTGCGGATTCTAGTGTTTCGGGCATGGCCGTATCTGTATGACGGCGACATCGATTACGAGCGGAAGTACCTGCAATCTTACCGTGACAGCGACAAAGCGGTCGTTGTTGGAGCGTTCGATGGTGACCGCCTGATAGGCACTTCAACCGGTGCCCCTCTGACCGATCACGCTGATGATTTCGCCGCCGCCTTTGAAGGCTCGGGCCTGGACCTGACCGACATCTTCTACTGCGCCGAATCTGTCCTTTTGCCGGACTATCGGGGGCAGGGGGTTGGGCATAAGTTTTTTGACCTTCGCGAGGCACACGCGCGCAAGCTGGGCTACAGAAAATGCGCCTTTTGCAGTGTACAGCGCGCCCCAGACCACCCCATGCGGCCCAAAAATTATCGCCCCTTGGATACCTTCTGGCGCGCGCGGGGATATGAGCCGCTGCCCGGTGTGATCGCGCAGTTTTCGTGGAAGGATGTTGGCGAAGAGGGCGAGACAGCAAAGCGACTGCAGTTTTGGATGCGGGATCTGTAGATAGTTTTCGTCTGCTCTGCGGACAAATCGGTCTTTTGCTGTTCTTGTGCCTTGTCTTAGTCGAGCCTGAACCCGATTTTCATAGCGACCTGGAAGTGACCAACTTCGCCATCCGTTATGTGACCTCGGATATCCGAAACTTCGAACCAATCAAGGTTTTTAACTGTCTCAGCCGCCTTTGAGATACCCGACCTGATAGCTGCATCAACAGATTCCGTTGACGTGCCGACGACATCGACTTTCTTGTAGGTTGCATTCGTCACTTTCATTCTCCCTAAGCTGAACTGGATTATTGGGTGCGTGTTTGATGGCCCCTCGGAACCGACCCTCAGGCTCTCTCATCATTGCCAAGACATCAACTGAATCTGTCTCTTGCAGACTGACAGATGGTTGCATGCTGACATACCAGCACTTTAAAATGAATTGTGTGCTGGTTCACCGGTCAACAATGACGGTTTCGTTGGCCGCTCATTTCCGACAAGAGCAAGGTTTGGCAGTCATTCATGCATCCTGCGGCATTTGACAGTTCGGGGTCATAGCGGAAATGGTCACTCAAAACCCAAGGTGTCAGGATGGGGCTATACAGCCCGCGAACTCACACTTAAATTCGCCCGAGTTTGGACCGCAAGGAAAGCCCATGAAAGTCGCTACTGCCGCCTATAACCTCGATTGGCTCGACAGTTGGGCGCAATATGAGGACAAGCTCGACCGTTGGGTCTCAGACGCCGCGAGGCAGGGGGCGGAACTGCTGGTTTTCCCCGAATACGGCGCGATGGAACTGTCGGCACTCGATGGAACCGAGGTGGCGGGTGATCTGGAGCGTTCGATCCATGCAGTCTCGGATCGGATGGAGGATGTGCAAAACCTGCACCAGCGCCTCGCACAGGAGTACAAGGCGTACATTCTGGGCGCATCGGCCCCGGTTGTGGATGGCCCCGGTCGACCTGTGAACCGGGCAGCACTTTATGCCCCAGATGGCAAACAGGACCACCAGGACAAACAGATCATGACCCGGTTCGAACGCGAGTCGTGGGATATCGCCCCTGGCGGCCCATTGAAACTGTTCGATACGGCGCTGGGCAAGATCGGGGTGTTGATCTGTTATGATAGCGAGTTTCCGTTGCTGGGCCGTGCGCTCAGCGACGCCGACCTAATCCTTGTCCCCTCGTGTACCGAAGCGCTTTCAGGTTACTGGCGCGTTCGGATTGGTGCTATGTCAAGAGCGTTGGAAAATCAGTGCGTTACGGTTATGGCGTCATTGGTCGGGAACAACGACTGGTCCGAGGCTGTAGATATGAATACCGGAACGGGTGGCATTTTCGGCCCGCCAGACAAGGGCTTTCCGGCCACCGGCGTACTGGCCGAAGGCACACTTAACCACCCCGGTTGGACCTATGCAGACATCGATCTGTCCGCCATCGCGGAAGTGCGTGCCGACGGCCAGGTGCTGAACCGAACGCACTGGGAAGAACAAGCCCCCCGAGTCGAATCGGTCACATTATCCGCCCTTTAGGTGATTCCGCCCTTGAAATAAGCCCAAAATGGGCTCATTTAAGCGCACATCCTCGCAGATTCTGCGAGTGCAACTTAAATGTGGAGACAACATGGCCAAGGAAGATACGCTCGAATTTCCCGGTGTCGTGAAGGAACTCCTGCCTAATGCGACGTTTCGGGTCGAGCTGGAAAACGGCCATGAGATCATCGCACATACGGCAGGCAAGATGCGCAAGAACCGCATCCGTGTTCTGGCCGGCGACAAAGTTCAGGTCGAGATGACCCCCTATGATCTGACCAAGGGTCGGATCAACTACCGCTTCAAGTAACGCCTGCCGCAATGGCGTTTATCTTAGGATCGGGCAGCCCAAGGCGGCTGGACCTGTTGGCCCAGCTTGGCGTGCAGCCCGATGCCATCCGTGCACCCGACATTGATGAAACGCCGCTGAAAGGTGAGCTGCCGGTGTCCTATTGCAATCGCATTACGCGGGCAAAAGTACAGGCGGTACAGGCCGATGGCGACGATGTAACTCTTTGCGCGGATACCACGGTCGCACTGGGGCGCCGTATTCTGGGAAAACCGGAAGACGCGGGCCAGGCGGCTGAGTTTCTGCATGCTTTGTCCGGTCGACGGCACCGCGTAATCACCTCGGTCGCCGTACGGTGCGGGGACCGCGTTCTGCAACGTGATGTTGTGTCTCAGGTCAAGGTCAAACGTCTGTCAGACGTTGAAATCAACGCCTACCTGGCGACCGGAGACTGGCAGGGCAAAGCAGGCGCTTACGCCATTCAAGGCCCTGCCGGGGCTTTCATCCCGTGGATTTCTGGTTCGTTTACCGGCATCGTGGGGCTCCCCCTGTCCGAGACTGCCGCGCTTTTGCAAGGCATCGGCTATCCCCTGTATCGTGAGGTGTCATGAAGGGTCGAACCATTGTTCTGGATCACATCGAAAACCGCGAAGCTGCCGCCCTTATGGTCGACGGTCAGCTGGAAGATTTCCTGATTGCAGCTGACGCGCCCGCGCCGGGTACGATTTACCGTGCCCGTGCCGACCGACCGGTCAAAGGGCAGGGTGGCATGTTCCTGACCACACCCGACGGTCCGGCCTTTCTACGACAGATCAAAGGGCTCGCACCCGGTGCACTCATGTTGGTTCAGGTGACGGGCTATGCCGAACCCGGTAAGGCGCTGCCAGTGACCGATCGGGTTCTGTTCAAAAGCCGCTATGCGATTGTCACGCCTGATGCGCCCGGTTTGAATATCTCACGTTCCATCCACGACGAAGATGAGCGTGACCGCCTTCTTGAAATCGCTCATGAGAGCATGGAGGGCAGCAGCCATGGCCTGATCCTGCGGTCCTGTTGTGAGGGCGAAGGTGCGGCTGAAATCGCCGAAGATATCGGTGCGATGCTGGCCCATGCGGATCAGGTTTTGAACGATCCGGGAACTGAGCCCGAGCTGCTGCTGGAAGGTGACGGACCCCATGTTCTGGCCTGGCGCGACTGGACTGACCCAGCTGAGGTTGTGACACAGCCGGGCAGTTTCGAAACGCATGGCGTATTGGATGCATTGGACTTGGCGCGTGGTATTTCCGAGCCACTGCCCGGAGGCGGGTATCTATATATTCAGCCCACCCGGGCCTTGGTCGCTGTGGATGTCAACACCGGGTCCGACACGTCGATGGCAGCCGGAACCAAGGTCAATTTCGCCTGTGCCAAGGGGCTTGCCCGTGCCTTGCGCGTTCGTGGTCTTGGGGGGCAAATTACTCTGGACCTAGCACCAATGCCTAAAAAGGATCGCCGTGGGTTCGAGGCCTCTCTGCGCGCTGCGTTGAAGGCAGATTCGGTCGAAACCACGCTGGCAGGTTGGACCCCTCTTGGCCACTACGAGCTACAGCGCAAACGCGGCCGTATCCCGTTGTCGGAAGTGCTGAAATGAGCTGCCCGATCTGCGCAGAAAAGTCTGTAACCGAGTTTCGACCATTCTGTTCGAAGCGGTGTGCTGATATTGATCTGGCCAAGTGGCTGAACGGGTCCTACGCGGTTCCATCGCAGCGGGAAGAGGACGTTGAAACAGAAGTCTCCGATCCCGAACCAGAGCAACAACGTCCACATTGAAAAAATGTGAAAAAGCCTCTGGACACTGCCTGTAGCAAGTCATAGAAGGCCTCCACCCAACGGTAAACGCCGTTCCCGTGCCCGGGTAGCTCAGGGGTAGAGCAGTGGATTGAAAATCCTCGTGTCGGTGGTTCGATTCCGCCCCCGGGCACCACTTTATCTGGTAAAGTATTGGTTTCGCATCGGCTTTTGACAGTTGGCTGAAACTGCAGACAAGTTCATCAAAAGATACCTACGTGACCGGCGGTTTTTTACTTCGGTCACCACAAAAGACACGGCTATACATTGCCAGCGACTCCCGTTAAGAGGCGGTCTTTAACCTTGGAAGATGCGCTGATTGCAATACCGCAAGGCACGTATCCCCCGGCTGATACAAAGAACACCACCGTGAAACAGACCATCGCAGATGCGCTTGCCCGCAAGGGTTACGATACTTTGACACAAGTCCAGCAGGCCGTGACACAGCCCGAGCTGGAAGGGCGCGATATGTTGGTGTCGGCGCAAACCGGATCGGGAAAAACCATCGGGTTCGGGTTGGCGATCGCACCACAGTTGCTGGGCGAAGATGAGACGTTCGGGGCGTCCGGCGCGCCGTTGGCTTTGGTGGTTGCGCCAACGCGGGAACTGGCCATGCAGGTCAAGCGCGAGCTGAGCTGGCTGTACTCGGATGCTGGTGCGTTTCTGGCCTCGTGTGTTGGTGGCATGGATATGCGTGATGAACGCCGGGCTCTGGCGCGTGGGGCGCATATTGTTGTCGCAACGCCGGGTCGCCTGCGCGATCATATCATGCGTGGTTCCATTGATCTGACCGCGATCCGGGCTGTGGTTCTGGACGAAGCCGATGAAATGCTGGACCTTGGATTTCGCGAGGATCTTGAGTTCATCCTGGATGAAACTCCGGCAGAGCGGCAAACGTTGCTGTTCTCAGCCACGGTCCCGCGCGCCATTGCTAGCCTGGCAACGCGCTATCAGCGCGATGCCGAGCGGGTGAGCACTGTCAGCGAGAAAACCCAACATGCCGATATCGAATATCGTGCGATGATGGTGGCGCCGCGGGACGGGGATAACGCGATCATCAATGCATTGCGGTATTACGAAGCCCCCAATGCCATCGTTTTCTGTAACACCCGCGCGATGGTGTCACGACTGACCACGCGGCTTTCAAACCGCGGGTTTTCTGTGGTGGCACTGTCCGGTGAGCTGACGCAGAGTGAACGCTCTAACGCGTTGCAGTCGATGCGCGATGGGCGTGCGAGGGTATGTGTGGCGACAGATGTCGCGGCGCGCGGGATTGATTTGCCGAACCTCGATCTGGTGATCCATGCTGAATTGCCCAACAGTCACGAGACGCTTTTGCATCGCTCTGGGCGCACGGGCCGGGCAGGGCGAAAGGGCGTCAGCGCCCTGGTGGTCGAACCGTCATCGCGGAAAAAGGCCGAGCGTATTCTGAAGTTCGCAAAGCTCACGGCGGATTGGGGCGTCGCCCCGTCTTCGGATGAGGTGAACGAGCGAGATCAGACGCGGATGCTCGCCTCTGATGACTGGCAAGTCGAAGTTACCGAAAGCGAACAGGACGCGGTTCGGCACCTGGTTGAAAAATTTACCCCTGAGCAAATAGCAGCAGCGTATCTACGTCAGTATAAATTGCGCCATTCAGCACCGGAAGAGTTGGCCCCGGTTACGGCGGACCGCCCCAAACCCCGCGCCGCCTTTGGTCCGAGCGTTTGGTTTTCCTTGTCTGAAGGTCGCAACCAAAATGCTTCGCCGCGCCATTTGCTGCCGATGATCTGCAAGGCCGGTGATCTGACCAAAGACGATATCGGTGCGATCCGGATTGCCGATGATGTGTCTTACGTTGAGATCCGCGAAGCCAGTGTTTCGGGCTTTCTAGCGGCTGTTGGACCGGGTATGAAAATCGAAGGTTCGAAAGACGTTGTGCGCTTGGATGGCGCGCCTGACGTGCCAGCGTTTGAGCGTCCAAGGTCCAACCGCCCACCCAAGGGTAAACCGCGTCCGCGCAAAGGGGACACCACCCCGGTTGATTGGAACGATGCCCCGACGCCCCGTAACCGCAAACCCAAGCCCGAAGATCGCAAGCCCAAAAAAGCAGCGGAACGCGGTTTCAAACAGACCCGATCAAAAGAACATGGCTCGACACCGCACCGCGACTCGTCACTCAGCGAGCCGGATGTTAAATTCACGGCAACGAGCGCAAAGAAGAAGTCCCACAAAGCACCTGCCGGAAAAAGTAAAGACGCGAGCGTAAAGCCCGGCGGTAAATCTACCAAAGGCCTACCGCCGCCCAAGGGAAAACCCAGCAGCAAGAAAAATCGCGCCCGCGCTGCGACAGCGAAACCGGGAAAAGGTGGAGACGCCTTGCCGAAACGGCGCAAGACTTAGCGCCGTTCAATGCACGCGGTCGGCCCCGGCTGCGCGCCAGCGGGAATAGTCCCTCTGGTACTCAGCCCTGATCGTCAACGATTTCGAGTATCCGGTTGCGCTGAATCTTACCCGATGGCCCCTTTGGCAGATCATGCAGAATGTGAACCTCGTCAGGGGATTTGAACCGACCCAGTTTGGTCTCACAAATTTCTAATAGGGTAAGCGGCGTCAGCTCAGACCCGTCCCGGATTTTGACAGCGGCTTCGACGGTTTCACCATAGCTGCGGCAGGGGCGTGCAAAGGCTGCGGCTTCGACAACGTCGGGGTGGGAATAAAGCGCCTCGTCGATTTCACGCGGGGCGATGTTCTCGCCGCCCTTGATGATCAGCTCTTTCAAGCGGCCCGTGACATAGACGTATCCATCCTCATCCATACGCGCCAGATCGCCGGTGCGAAGCCATCCATCGGCAGTAAACGTGCCTGCGGTCGCATCCGGATCCTTGAGGTACTCAAGCATCACGTTCGGGCCGCGTATGACCAGCTCACCCTCGGTTCCGTGCGGGACGGGCTGTTGGTTCGCATCCCGGATCGCGGCGTCGTTTCCATAGGCAACGCCCGGTGAGCCGATCTTGCGCACACCGGGCGGAAGTGGGTTCGACAGGATCTGCGCGGCGGTTTCGGTAAGCCCCATGGTTTCGACGATGGGAACGTCGAACCGGTCTTCGAAAGCCCGTTGTACGTCCGGTGCCAGCGCGGACGAGGCAGAGCGCCCGAACCGCAACCGCTGGCGGGTTTGGATGTCCGGATTGGTGTCGGATTGCAGCAGATGAGAGATGATGGTGGGCACAACCGAAAACCAAGTAGCCTGAGTCTTTCCAAGGTTCTCCCAGAATCGGCTGGCCGAAAACCGCTCGCACATAGCCAGGGACCCGCCCGAAACGAGCGTTCCCATTACAGTCACGCACAGACCGTTGATGTGATAGATCGGCAGGACGCAGAAACCGCGATCAGTGTCGGTCAGTTCATGTGCGACAGCGGTGGTCCAGCCGCCTGCCAAAAGGCTGGAATGGGTATGAACAACGCCCTTTGGTCTGCCGGTTGTGCCTGAGGTGTACATGAGAAGGGCATGATCATCGGGCGTCAGGTCGTAAAGCTGGGTATCTGCGTCACCAGCATCGGCGATCTGCAAAGGTTTGGTCACGGCAGGGTCGGCTGTTCGGCCAAACAACTCTGCTTGATCCGGGTGCACGAAGGCAAAGCGCGCGCCGCTGTGTTCAAGTGCGTAGGCTACGGCACCGTCGCCAGCGACGAGATTGATCATGGTTGCCCGGAATCCGCCATAGAGTACGCCGAACAAGGCGATAAGAGCCTCGCGGCAATTGGGATAGATAAGGGCGGCGCTTTCGCCTTTTTGCGCCCCAAGGCTGGTCAACATGCTTGCGACGTATTTGGCCGAGCCGCGCAATTCAGCCCAGCTCAGATCCTGTGCGCCATCGGGAAACACAAACCCGGTTCCGCCCTGATCGGCTCTTAGGTCCAGCCAATCGCGGACCGTTCCATTGGGCGGTTCCATCATTGGCCAGCCTCCCTCCAATACGCGCCGAATACGTCCTCGAGCGCGGGCTCGCGTGGGGCTATTTCACGCACAATTTTGGTGGTCTGGACGAAGTGCCGCCAATGCAGGTTGGTATCGATAGAGTTTCCGCCCCAACTGCCGCATCCCATAGATAGAGAGAAAGGCATTCCGTTGGTGAAGCTGCCGCCCGTGGCAAAGGTATGGGCTTGGTTCACGATTACCCGGCAGGTGGGTAACTCTCGACCCAGTTCAATGGCGCGTGCGTCGTCACTGGTGTGAATGCCGACCGAGTGTCCGGCCCCCTGATAGGCCAGGACGCGCGCTGCGAGAGCTTTGGCGCCCGCGTAGTCCGACGCCCGATATAGGGCCAGAACGCGGCTCAGCTTCTCTCCGGACAGGGGATGATCGGGACCGATCCCATCGGTCTCTACCGCCAGAAACTTTGTGCCTTCGGGTGCTTTGTCTGCCATCCCCAACGCATCAAGCATCTTGTCGGCGTCCTGAGCAATCGCGGATCGGTTGAGGTGCCCGTCCGGCCAGAGACGCGCAATGATACCTGCGGCATCGGATGCGGGGACCAGCGCGCCACCTTCGGCGGCCATTGCTGCGACAAAGTCATCATAGACCGCGTCTACCACCACAACTGCGTTCTCGGACGAGCACGAAGTCGCATTATCAAAACACTTTGACGCCGTGATCTTGGCTGCCGCCGCCGACAAATCGGCGGTTTCATCGACAATCACGATGACATTGCCCGCGCCGACCGCGACGGCGGGTGTGCCGCAGGACTGAGCGCGGTGAACGTTGTTCTGACTGCCGGTACAAATCACCCGATCCGAGGTCTCCATCAGCCGTTGGGTTTTGGCCTTTGACCCCGGTGCGGGGATCATCTGAACCAGATCCCGATCCAGACCCAGCTTGTCAAACTCCGCGTGGATGAAGCTTAGCAGCTTCTCACAGGATGCCACGCCCTTGGGCGAGGGGGCGACGACGATGGCGTTGCCACCTTTGAGAGCATTAATGATGTTGTTGGCCGGTGTTGCGGCCGGATTGGTCGAAGGGACCACCGCGCCTACGACGCCGATCGCACGGGCGATTTCTGTGATCCCTGTTTCAGGATCGTCGCTGATGATGCCATATGTCTTTGCCTCGGCAATGTCGCGCAGAAGACCCAGAGTTTTGCGGTGGTTCTTGGTAATCTTGTCGGGGACATTGCCCAGTCCGGTGGTTTCAACCGCCAGTTCTGCCAGTGCCTGATTGCGTGCGGGATCCATGATCGCCCAACCTGCCGCCAGCGCCGCCTTGTCATAGAGCGCCTGACTGCCAGTTGCCTCATAGGCAGCCTGAGCCTTGCGTGCCTGTGCCACGATCCGGTCCACTTCGGCGATTTCGGGGGCTATGTCGTTTGGAGCGTTCATTTTGGTCCTCGATTGGTTGTCCGGGGCGGGTTCTGCCCGCCCCGATTGGGGTCGGTTAAAGACCAGCCAGCAATTCGTTCAGCGTTTGCTGGCGCTGCGCCCACATCTCGATCACTTCGTCACGTGTCATGATGTGCATGGGCGAGCCACCCGCTTCCATCTTCTTGGAAACGCGAGAATTGGCGAACATCTCGGGCACGGTTGCGGCCAATTTTTCAATCACCTCAGGAGGTGTTCCCTTGGGCACCATTACACCCCGGAAATTGACCGAGGAGTTGTCCACGTCCAACCCCTGTTCCATCATCGTCGGAACATCCGGCAGAAACGCATTGCGCTCAAGATCAGCAACGCCGAGGATCTTCACATTGCCCGCCTCTTGCGCGCGGAACGCATCGGACAGGTTGTTGATGCCGCCCATGACTTCACCAGCGATGACGGCCTTCATGGCTGCTGCTCCGCCACCTTTGGTCGGGATGTAGGCCATCTTGGTCCCGGCTGCCTTGTCGATCTGCAGTGCCGCGATGTGGTGGCCCACAAAAAGGCCCGCGCCGGATACCGTCAGCTTGCCCGGGTTTTCCTTGGCATAGGCGACAACGTCATCCATCGAGTTGAACTCACTGTCGGCACCAACCACGAACACGGCCGGGTCTGCGCCCCAGTTCGCGATGGGTTCAAAGCTGTCGGTCGAATATTCGACGCCACCCTTGATCGACTGGGCGATGAAATGAGGAACGTTGTACGCACCCAGCGTATAGCCATCTGGATCGGCCTGAGTTGCGAACCAGTTCCAGCCAACGCGCCCACCGGCACCAGGCTTGTTGATGATGGCGATGGGCATTCCCAGCGCATCCTCGTTTCCAGATGTCATCGTGACGATCCGGGCCTGAAAATCGGTCGCGCCTCCGGCCCCGTAACTGACCATCATCATGATCGGCCGTTCGGGATATTCCTCGGCCATTGCCGCGCCCGTCAGGCCCGTCAGAGCCATTGCTGCCCCTGCAATCAATCGTTTCATTTTGCGTTTCCTCCCTGATTTAGTTCATCCGCGCATTTGCGTGTTCAGAACAGAATTTCTCTTGGTGTGTAGACGTTCAAAAGCATGGCAAAGAGCCCGTACATCACCGCCACAAAGACCGCCGTGATGATCCCGCGTTTGATCCAGGTTTTGACCTCGGAATGGGGGGCGGGGTCGTAGATCGACAGCAGGGTAAAAAAGGCGATGGTTGTTGCGGTGTAGAACCCCAGCGTCTTCGCCGCCCAGAAAACATAGATCAGCGTGATGATCAGACCCGGCAGCATGTTCACGAACATCGTCCGCGTCACGCCGTTTCCGACCTTGGACAGACCCATGACCGCTTTGCCAAATGTCCATCCGGCCAGAACCACAAAGACCGTCGCTATGAGGCGTGGGAACAGGAACGCTTCGGCGGGTTGTTGCGTGTAACTGACCCATGCGACCCACAGACCAACGGCAAAGACCAGACCTGACCCGAATACGTGCTGTGAGCGGTTCATGCCTGTGCCTCCTCTTTGGTGGTGTAGCGGCGGCTGCGCAGTTCCATCCAGACCGAATAGGCGATCGAGGCCAGTACGACGGCAATCAGGAACAGGTTCAGCCCTCCGGTCATGAAGTACGACGCCTTGCCCACGGTCGCGTCAGCGATCATTCCACCCTGGATGAAGTTGGCCTCGGCGATTGGCCCGAGGATCAGACCCAGTACCAGCGGCGCAGCCGAGAAACCGAAGCGTTCCAAAAAGAACATCCCGATTCCGAGGCACGCCATCACGTAGACGTCGCCCATCGAACCTTGAACCGAGTATGCGCCAAAGACCGACAAGGCCAGAACGATGGCGGCCATGACGGATTGCGGAACCTGAGCAACACGGGCCGCAAGCCCTGCAATATAGAGTCCGAAGATACACATCAGCACCTGGCCAATCAGCATCGAGTTGATGAAGGTCCAAGCGACATCGGGGTGATTGTCAAACAGGTCCGAGCCCGGGAAAATTCCGTGGATCAGCAACCCGCCCAACAACACAGCCGCGGTCGGGCTGCCGGGGATGGACAGCGTCAGCAGCGGGACAAGCGAAGGGCCAACCATTGCGTTGTTGGCGGATTCCGCGGCGATGACGCCCTCGGAATGGCCGGTGCCGAACTTTTCTTTTTCCGACGAGAACTTCTTGGTCTGGTCATAGGCGACAAGGCCCGCGATCTGCCCACCGACACCGGGGATCAGGCCGATGATCGAGCCCGTCAGCGTGCCGATGCTTAGCGCACGGGCGCGGCTGAACAGTTCCTTGAACGCCGCCATGATTGAATGGCGCTGCACTTCGATCACTTCGGCACCTGTGTTGTGGCGCCCTTTGGCAAACATGGTCAGCACCTGTGGGATCGCAAACAGGCCAATCAACGCGGCAATAATGTTTATGCCGCCGCCCAGTGCAGGGTGAAAGATAAAGCGTTGTGCACCCATGATGTCGTCGAACCCGATGGTCGCCAGCCACAACCCGATGCAACCGGACAGCAGCCCTTTGACCACTGAGGCGGAATCAAGTGTTCCGATGACCGTCACCCCCAGAATGGCCAGCCAGAACAGATGCGATGGTCCAAAGGCAAGCGCCCATTGCGCCAAAACGGGCGTCAGGAAGATCAGCAGCAGAACACCAAAAATTCCGCCCACGGCCGATGCCAGAAAAGACAGCTGCAAGGCGCGGGCACCTTCGCCTTTTTGGGCCATCGTGTGGCCATCCAGAGTGGTGGCGATATTCGCCGGAGCGCCAGGGATCTTCAGCAAGATGGCACTGACGGCTCCGCCAGCCACAGTTGAAGTATAGGCCGCCCCCAGCAGGATCAGGCCTTGCGCGGCCTCAAGTTGGAAGGTGAACGGGATCAACAGGGCCACCGCCATCGTTGGTGAAAGGCCGGGGGTCGCGCCCAGGATCAGCCCTCCGATCGTGCCGCCCAAAAGCAGCAGGAACGACATCGGCGTGAACACATCTCCGAAGTAGTAAATGAATTCCATCCTGGGCCTCCCAACCCGTCCGTTCGCACTTTTACCTTTGTTGACAAATCAGGTTAGGGGATGAAAATAGTATTGCAAATGTTTTCATAAATTTGACCGGATAGGGTAAAATTATGACTATCTTTCAAAAGGGTAAGGTGGATATTGTGGCCGTTGCAAAGGCTGCAAAGGTGTCGCCATCTACGGTTTCACGTACTTTCAATCACCCCGATCTGGTCAACCCGGCGACTCGCAAAAAGATCAACAAAGCGGTGCAGCGCTTGGGATACATCCGCAACCGCGCCGCCCAAACGATGCATGGAAAACGGTCGGGAACAATTGGCCTTGTGGTGCCCACAATCAACCATGCCATTTTTTCCGAGGTTATTCAGGCCTTTTCGGATTCGATCGACCAGGCAGGATTCAGCCTGTTGCTGGCGTCGCATGGGTATGACCTGGATCGGGAATACGCGATGGTTCGCAAGTTTCTTGAACATCGCGTGGACGGTGTGGCGCTGGTCGGGTTGGAACATTCCGACGCCACCAACCGCTTGATCACACAGCAAAAGATTCCCGCGCTGGCAATCTGGAATTACTCAGAAGAATCACCCCTGCCTTGCGTTGGTGCGGACAACCATCTGGCCGGACGATTGGCGGCCGAACACCTGCTAGATTTGGGGCACCGTGACATCGGGTTGATCTTTCCCGAAACTCAGGGGAACGACCGCGCGCAGCACCGCCTTTCCGCAGTGCATGACGCATTGGGCGAACAGGGGGTTTCCGTACCTGATGAGCATGAAACCCAAGCGCCGTACAGTGTTTCTCAGGCCAAGCAGGCAGCCATGGCCCTTTTGACGACGCCGAAACGTCCGACGGCATTGCTGTGCGGCAATGACGTCATTGCGCAGGGGGCGCTGTTTGCTGCCCAAAAGCTTGGTTTAAGCGTTCCCGATGATCTGTCGATAATTGGTATCGGAGATTTCAAGGGCTCAGCTGACGTCGAGCCGGGCCTTACAACCATCCGCATTCCCGCAGAAACCATCGGAGCACTGGCCGGTGAGAAATTCACCGACTTTATTACGTCGGATGACCCCAAGCATTTCAGCATCCGCTGTGATTTGGAATGTGTCGCCAGAAAAACGACCCGTTCGCTGGCGACCTGACAGGCCTCGGCAGAATAGTTAGGCTATGATTGCCTCAATCTTATCCAGCGTGGCCGCATTGACTGCAACGCCGTCGGTATGTGCCTGCCTGCGCTTGCCGCCGCGCCCATCGCCGGGCAGATGCGCTCCGTTCTGTGCACGGATTGCGCCGACCAACTCGCTGATCCCCGAAGTAAACGCATCGCCAGAGGTGGCGGTCGGGTCGATCGCAATGAAGAACTGCCCGGTCTTGGGGGGGCCACCGGCGGTGCCGGAAAAAGGCGAGGCGTTAATGCCAAGGGTCGCGCCGGTCAGGGCTGCGGCCAGTACCTCGGTCAGCAGGGCAACACCGACGCCTTTGTAACCGCCTGACGGTGCCATCGACCCCTTAAGGCCGACATTCGGGTCCGTGGTCGGGTTGCCATCTGCGTCCAAAGCCCAGCCAACCGGGATCGGTTTGCCTTCGCGGGCGTGTTTCATGACCTCGCTTTTGGCAATCGTGCTGGCGCTTTGGTCGATCAGCAGGGCGGGCTGGCCGTCCGCGCCCGGCGCCGCGATCGAGAAAGGGTTGGTTCCGACGACGGGTTTTGCGCCGCCCGAAGGCGCGATCGAGGCCGGAGCGTTGGTGAACCCCAATCCCACCAATCCGGCCTGCGCCAACCGGTATGTATGGTAGCCAAGGACACCGCAGTTATAGCTGTTGCGGATAGACAGTGCAGCGATCCCCTGTTCGCGCGCGGCTGGGATAAGGGCCTCGAAACCCATATCAATTGCGGAATGGGCAAAGCCGGTTGCTGCGTCCACGTTCACTGCGCCGGGGCGTGGGCGCGACAGTTCCGGTTGGGCTGTTCCGTCCACTTTCCCACATTGCACGTGCTCGCAATATATCGGGATGTAGGCCAGCCCGTGGCTGGCAACCCCATCCGCCTCGGTTGCCGCGGTGGCAACGGCCAATGGCCGGGCGTTGGCTTCAGATGTTCCTGCGGCGACAAGCGCGCGGAAGGCGAGATCTTCGATCTGCTCAAGGCTCAGGGTACGGGTTTCGATCATTGGGGCCTCTTTAATCGTTGTCGGATAAGCCCGCTCCGGCCCCGCGCAGGCGGGATTCCTCGGTGGCGGGGGCGTATGTGCGGTGGGCGAACCGGTTCAGAATGTTCCAATCAGTTGGATCAGGTTCCGCCCGTGTTCGACGGGGGACTGGTGCGGTCAGTTGGCCACCGATTTGCACCGAAACCTGTTGTGCCCTATCCGAAAGTGGGGCGTTCAGGGACAGGTCAAATCCGTCGGTTTCTACCTGTGCACGGTCACAGTCAACACTCACGCAGGTCTGTAACACGCGCGCCGCATTTGCCGCGAATGGAAGCAGCAAGGCAGGCACAGCTACGTTCTTTATCTCAATCGGGGCTGAGTTCAGTTGGTGCGCACAATCTGACAGCAATGCGCCAGTCACTAAAGGGCAAAGCTCGCTATCACTCTGCCATTCTCCGCTCAGATCGGCCGGGGAGTGTTGTTTAGGTGCGCGCGTCAATTCCAGTTGCAGCAGCTGAGCCAAAGCACCGGTGCCGTTTTGCCCCCGCGCGCACAGCCAGCGTGTTGCTTTCGCGGCTTCCTCGGCCAGTCCCCAGCTATATCCTGCACCACGCGCCGCGCGCTTTGCGTTGGCTTCGATCTCATTTAGCGAGACGTTCATGAAGATAGCTCCGGGTAAACCCACAAGTCTGCGGTGCTGGGATTCAGGTCTTCAGGGTAGGGCGCGCCAGCGTACATGCAGATACGGACCCAGCGGTCCGAGCGCGGATCAAAATGCGTGGCACCGAAAAACGACAGCTTGGCCCGGAGCATATCGATGGGCATGACGTCTGCGCTTATCGTGTTGTCGCGAAGCTCGCCATACGGGGCTACAACGCCGATCTGCGCGCGCCGCACCGTGTGGCGGTGCTCGGGATGGCGCAGAAGGAACTCGGCTATCGGCCTGTCGTCCTGCCAATTCTCAAGGTCCGTGAAAGCCAGCGCGGCGTCTCTGGCCGGGGCAAGGGGCTGTTCGTATTCGGCAATTGGTTCCTCGAACCGTTCACCCAAGCGAGGTTCCAGTTTTTCTTCAGACACGTACCAGGCGCGCGCGCAGTTCGCCTCGGCCGACCAATCCATATCCAGTGCCCAGCCAAAGCGGTCGCGGATCGCGGTGCGGACCTGATCGACGGTCATGCCTCCATCAATAACCTGTGCCTGAGCATTCCCGTCAGCCATACAACCGGTCAGGCCATCCACCAGATCGCCATAGGGTTCCAGAATAAGCGACGCGAGCAGTTCCTGCCCTTCTTCTCCAAGTGTGGTTTCTGACCAGCGGATGAGCCGATCCCACGGGCGGTCCTGCGTCAGGTCATTTTCGTCCAGATAGCCGGAAATGGCTGTTAGATCGGCCTTCAATGAGGCAATCTTTTCAATCTGGACCGGATGCTCGGATCGCCACCACGACATCGATAACTTGCTGCGATCATAGATGTCCCGAAAATGTCGGGCTTCGTCCTCTGACGCTGATTGCAGAGACCGAACACGTGCCAACGCCTCTTCGCGCGCCATGATCCAGTTGTTGAACAATACCGGGTGATTGACGATGAACGGAGCCATCCCCAATCCGGTTGAGTTTCCGATGCCCAGCCACTGTGCAATCTCGGGGTTCAGTTCAGCCGACTGCATGCCGCCCTTGGCGAGGGCCATATGTTGCACCAGATCGCGGACAAATGTTCGCGTCAGGTAGACCGACAGCATTTCCGCCTGAAAGGGTGCGTGCAGTTCTGGCCGGTTCGCAATCTTCTCGCGATCCGCGGCGCCGAACTTGCCCGATCCGTAAACGGCCGTCGTCCGCATCAGGTAACCGACTTTATGGATTTGCTCCAAGTCGGGCTGTTGTCCGGCAGCCAACCTGTCAACCACGTGTTTCCACAAACGCACGGACCGGTTGGCACGAGACAGGGACAACTCGCTTTCGCTTACGCGCCCTGCCTCTTGCAACGGAACGTTTTCTGAAAGGCGTTGGATGTCCTGCTTCGTTGGGATGCCATCGAATAATGCGAAAGTGGCGTCCCACGCCTCAGCGATCACCCGGTCCGACCGTTGTTCGGGCGGCAGGTCATGGGCGAACGCAACCAGCGAATAGGCGCGATCCGGACCTTGCGCCGTGTAGACTGCGTGGCCGACGCCGTTTTCGTCGATCTCAAAAACAGGACGCGTAAAGGCCCAGTTCTCGCGAGCCATACGTCGGGTCAGTTGTCGCATAAAGCTGAGTCTGCACTGATGCAGCGAGCCCAGCCGCGACAGGCGCATAACCTGCGCAGGATCGCGTCGCGGAATATCAGTACTGACGTGGTTCATGCGGTTTGTGGTCCAAAGTTCTGATCGAAAAAGCGGTACCAGTTGCTGCCCATGATGCCCGAGACTTCTTCGGCGTTCATGCCAACGTTGCGCAGCCCGGTTTCGAAATTGCCGAAGTCGCGATTGTCCTCGAACCAGCTCGGCATTGGCGGAAAGCCGGGATTGCTGGCGGAACCTTCGCCATAGTCAATTTCCTTGGTCCAGCGACCAACGCGCATCCATTCGACGATGCTGTCGGGCTGATCCTGACACAGGTCAGTTCCAATCCCTAGATGTTGTGCACCGTATTTGTCGGCCGTACGGGCAATCATTTCGCAAAAACTCTCTAACGTGCAGTCGGACTTGTCTTTCAAGTGATGAGGGTAGACCGAAAAGCCCAACATCCCACCGTTTTCCGTGACCGCGCGGATCACCGCGTCGCGCTTGTTGCGCAGGGCTGGGGACCACTCGTGCGGGTTGGCGTGCGTAATGGCGATGGGACGTTCGGACAGCTCGGCCGCTTCTATGGTCGAACGATCCGCCGAATGGCTCATGTCGACTACCAGACCCACACGGTTCATCTCTTTGATGACCTGTTTGCCCATGCGGGTGATGCCGGTGTCCTCGGCCTCGTAACAGCCGGTCGCCAGCAGGGACTGGTTGTTATAGGTCAACTGCATGAACCGCGCGCCCAGATCGTGCAGGATTTCAACCAGCCCGATATCGTCTTCGATGGGCGAGGGGTTCTGGAACCCAAAGAACACGGCAGTCCGCCCGGTTTCCCGGGCGATGTCGATATCGCTGGCCCAACGGCCTTTCATGATCAGGTCTGGAAATTGCTCAAACCAGCGGTTCCACTTTTCAAAGTTCAGAACCGTTTCGCGAAAGTTCTCGTGATATGAGATGGTGACGTGGATCGCATCCACGCCCCCTTCGCGCAGTTGGCGGAAGATTTTCTCCGACCAGTTGGCGTATTGCAGCCCGTCGATGCGCATCAGACCGGGGTCCCGGCGCTGATGTATGCAGTTTTGACCGTGGTGTAGAACTCCGCCGCTGCCTTGCCCTGCTCACGTGGACCGTAAGAGCTGTCACCGCGTCCGCCGAAGGGCACGTGATAGTCGGTGCCCGCTGTCGGAAGGTTCACGGTCACAACACCAGTGCGCGCGTTGCGGCGGAAGTGGGTCGCGCGAGCGAGGCTTTGCGTCACGATGCCCGAAGTCAGTCCAAAGTTGGTTGCGTTCACCACGCTCAGCGCTTCGTCATAGCTGCCGACCTTGATGACGCTGGTCAACGGCGCGAACATCTCTTCGCGGTTGATCCGCATATCGTTGTTGGTGTTCAGGAACACGCCGGGGGACATGTAGAAACCGTCATGCGGCATCTCAAGTCGCTGACCACCGCAGGCCAGCTCGGCACCTTCGGATTTACCCAGATCGACATAGGCCAAATTTTCGTTCAGTTGCTGTTCACTGACGACCGGCCCCATTTGAACGCCGTCTTCCAGCGCGTGGCCGACTTTCATGGCCTGCGCACCCGCGACAAGTTTTTCGACAAATGCATCGTGCACACCGGCATGAACGACCAGACGCGAGGATGCGGTACATTTTTGACCTGTACCGCCAAAAGCTCCGCCCAATGCCAGCGTCACCGCCAGATCCAGATCGGCGTCATCCATCACGGCCAGCGCGTTTTTCGATCCCATCTCCATCTGAACTTTGGTCAGGTTCTGAATCGCAGCGGCGGCGATGCCTTTGCCAACCGGAACGGAACCGGTGAAGGAAATCGCGTTGACCTTGGGGCTTTCAACCAGCCGCTGACCGATCGAGCGGCCCGACCCCATGACAAGGCTGAACAGACCCTTGGGGATGTCCTGACGTTCGATGATCTCGGTCAGGGCTACGGCAGAAGCCGGCGTGATGTTGGCGGGTTTCCAGACAACTGCGTTGCCATAGCACAGCGCCGGAGCAATCTTCCAAGAGGCCGTCGCGGTCGGGAAGTTCCAAGGGCTAATGATGGCTACGACGCCCACGGCCTCGCGGCGAACGTCAATTTCAACACCGGGGCGGACGCTGTCGGCGTTTTCACCGATCTGGCGCAGGCATTCGGCTGCGTAATAGGTAAAGAACTGACCGGCGCGGTAAACCTCGCCCTTGCCTTCGGCCAGCGGCTTGCCTTCTTCGCGGGCCAGCAGGGTTCCCAGCTCTTCGGCGCGCGACATTAGCTCGTTGCCGATGTTCATCAGAACCGCTTGCTTGCGTTCGGGACCGTAGGCTTCCCATTCTGCCTGTGCAATACGCGCCTGATCCAATGTGGCCTCAAGCTGATCGGCGCTGGCCTGAGCAAACATGCCAACCAGATCGCTCAGATCCGAAGGGTTGCGGTTTTCAATTTCGGTCTCGCCCGCCAGCCATTCGCCAGCAATCAGGTTCAGTTTTGTCACGATGCGCCCCAGAGTCATGAAAATTGGTCTGGCGCAGAATGGCTTTTTGAGTAGATATCAGTCAAACTCAAATAAATTGAGCAAACTTCAAAAAAGGTGAAGCTTGGCGATCAAGATCGAGACCTTACGGTGTTTTTGCACCGTTGCCCAAACAGGCAACCTGATCGAGGCGGCCGACCGGTTGGGCCGCACGCAGTCGGCGGTCTCGATGACCCTCAAGCAATTTGAGGATCATCTGGGTAAAAAGCTCTTTGAAGGAGAGCGCAAAAACCAGTTGTCCCCGTTGGGGTTACAGGTTTTCGAAGTGGCATTGAAACAAGTCCGCCAATTCGATCAGGCCGTCTTGGATATTATGGCCGCAGCAAAAGCAGAGCACGGGTTGCTGCGCATCGCGTCCGTTCCATCGGTTGCGGCGCTGATTTTCCCTAAGGTTCTGGCCTATGTCACAAAGCGCTTTCCCGGCGTAAAAGTCGAATTGCGCGACACAGATACTCAGCAGGTTTTGGACGCGCTGGTTGAGGGTAAAGCGGATATTGGCATCGCCTCAGGTCAGCACGCGCTGAACGGAGTTCGGTCGCTTCCGTTGTTCGAAGACAGGTTTGGGCTGGTATGCACCTCTGATCACCGTTTGATACGACAGCCAAATACGCCAACAATTGACGAAGTCCTGACACTTCCGTTTATACGGAACGCGCTGTGCGATCTGATTCAATCGCCCAAGTTCCGGGCATCCGAAGCGCAGGCGGATGTTACTGTTCACAACACCCATTCCCTTATCACAATGGTCAAGACCGGGGATTGGGTAACGGTGTTGCCGCAATCGGTCGCCAGTTTCATGCCCGAGGCGACGGCGTTTCGCGAAATTGCGGATTTGCCCGATCAGCGCCAGGTCTGCCTCTATGTCAGTGAACATGCGCGGTTCAAACATCTGACTGAAGAGGCGGTCGCTTACATTCTGGAACTGGGCGCTGCCTGATGGCAGAGTACGAGTTCACGGCCAATTTTCGACAAAGCCGAAACATTTCTATGATAATATCGAATTTGAGAGCTTCTTGGACGTAACGCTTGATGGGTGACGCGTCACCATGTTTCAGTTTTTCTTGCCGGGTCGGCGCATCGTGCGGCTGACCCAAAAATGGGAAAGCATCGGCTTTCCGACATTGTTTGCAAGGTGCACCACGGCCCTCGGGCATAGAAAAACAGCGCCGCAGACATCCAACATGGAGACACAAATGAAAAAATTAGCCACGTTACTGGGAGGCGCATCCGCTGTGATCGCTGGACCCGCCCTTGCTGCTGATATCGTGATCGGCGTGCCGAACTGGCCTTCGGTAAATGCGACGGCACATATTTTGAAAGTTGCGATCGAACAGAACCTCGGTCTTGAGGTTGAACTTCAGAATGGCACCAACCCGATTGTGTTCGAGGCGATGGACTCCGGTGCCATGCACGTACATCCTGAAGTTTGGATGCCCAACCAGCAAAACCTGCATGATACCTACGTAAAAGATAAGGGAACGGTTACGTTCAACGCAAACGGAGTTGAAGCCTTCCAAGGTATGTGCGTCGACAAGGCAACAGCAGAAGCACATGGCATTACGTCCATTGAAGACCTGACAAACCCCGACAATGCTGCGCTGTTTGACAGCAACGGTGATGGCCAGGGCGAACTTTGGATCGGCGCGCCAGGATGGGCGTCGACCAACGTCGAAAAAATTCGGGCCAAATCCTATGGTTATGACCAGGTTTTTGAACTGACAGAAATTGACGAGACAGTGGCTTACGCGAATCTCGACAATGCTATCAAGGCAGGCGAGCCGTGGGTTGGGTTCTGCTACACGCCGCACTACGTGTTCGCCCTGCATGACATGCAGATTCTGGAAGAACCGGCTTACGACGCGGCCAAGTGGAACGTGCTGCAGCCCACAGATGATCCGGATTGGCTGGAAAAATCCGAGGCCGGTGTTGCCTGGGATCTTGCCTACCTGCATTTGCACTTCGCAAAGTCGCTTGAGGAAGAATACCCGGAAGTGGCGACCATGCTGTCCAACATGAAACTGGATACGGACACGGTTTCGGCGATGACCTTTGCGTTGGTGATCGAAGGCCAAGAGCCTTTGGCTTATGCCGAGGAGTGGGTCGGTGCGAACGAAGATGCCGTTCTGGGTTGGATGTCAAATTGATTGACGCCCACCGGAATTGAAACTCTGGCAGGCCGTCGGGATAGACCCGGCGGCCTGTTTTGCACCAAAGGGACAAAAATGACCGAAACAGTCGTTAAACTGACGGATGTCTGGAAAATCTTTGGCGCAAAAGCCGAAGAAGCCATGGAAGCCGTTCGGAATGAAGGCATCGGAAAGCCTGAAGTTCTGGAAAGATTCAATTGTGTCGTTGGCGTGCAGGGCGCGTCTTTCGAAGTACCCAGGGGCGAGATTTTCTGCATCATGGGCTTGTCAGGCTCTGGCAAATCTACGCTGGTACGACACGTTAACCGCCTGATCGAACCGACCGCCGGGAAGATCGAAATTCTGGGGCAGGATGTCTCCAAGATTTCCGAGGCCGAGCTGCGTCGCATTCGGGCCATGCAAATTGGGATGGTGTTTCAACACATGGCACTGATGCCACACCGATCGGTTCGCGATAACGTCGCCTACCCGCTGGAAATCCGCAAAGTCTCGAAATCGAAACGCTGGGCGGTTTCGGATCACGCATTAGGCTTGGTAGACCTGACAGGCTACGAAGACCGCCTGCCCAAAGAATTGTCGGGCGGCATGCAGCAACGTGTTGGGATTGCCCGCGCGCTGGCCTCGGACCCCGAGATCCTGCTGATGGATGAGCCGTTTTCAGCCCTTGATCCGCTGATCCGCCTGCAATTGCAGGACCAGTTCAAAGCACTGGTGGCGCAATTGAAAAAGACGACGCTGTTCATCACGCACGATCTGGACGAGGCCATTCGCATAGGCCATCGCATCGCCATCATGAAAGACGGTGTCATTGTGCAGATAGGTACGCCGGAAGACATCGTCATGAACCCGGCAGACGATTACGTGCGAGAGTTCGTGCAGGGCATTTCCAAGCTGAAACTGGTCAAGGCGCATTCGATCATGGAGCCGATCGAAAGTTACTCTGGCCCAACCGATGGCGCACCACGCGCGGATGAAGGGGCGGATTTGGACCAGTTGATCGACCTTGCCGTCAATACGGACCTTCCGGTCATCATTACCGATGCTGGCGCTGATGTAGGCGTGGTCACTAAACCGCGTTTGCTGCGCGGAATTCAGGGGGGTAAAAATGACTGATGCAACCACGGAAGTAAAAGTCACGGCCGCCTCGGATATCGAAGTCGACCGCGAGGCGCTGGACCGCTCGATCCACGAATTTACCGGGCCAAACGGCGACTACTACGTCAACGCGTTTCACAAAATCCATGACGCGACCAGCGGTATTCCCAATACCTTCAACATCTGGGCGGCTGTTTTGGGACCATTCTGGTCTGCGTCCCGCGCGATCTGGGGGATGTTCTGGACTTTCCTGATCCTGGAAATCATCGCCTGGGTTCAGATCGGCCGCGGTGCCTGGGGCAACCCCGGCGCTGATCTGGCCGAACGGGCTGAACGTCAGCAGACCCGCGCGAACGAGCTGTTGGAACGTGCGACTGCGGCCACCGAAAAGGCCGACATTGACCGGTTCAACAAGTTGGCAGCGAATATCCAGAAGGCCGCAGATGCCAGTTTTGAGAAAGCGGCGTCCGCCCAGTCTGAGGCGTTTGGCATCATGGTTACAGGCCTGTTGATGTTGTTGGTTTTCAAGCTTGCGCAAGGTTTTTATGCGGACCGCGTGTACGAAAAGCAGTACTCGAATTGGCGGACAGATCCTGCCAGCACCGAAAGCGGCCGCTCGACCCGCAACACTGTTCTGGGTGCTGTTTTGGTGGCCGCAATTGGCCCACTGATCGTGTACAAATTCACCGTCAACGCCTCACTCCCATTGTTGGATGCATTCCCCGAGCAGGAAGTCTCCGCGATGATATTGGGCGAAGGCAACGGAACGTTGTTCTCAAACCTGGCAAGCTGGATGGAGGCGCAAATAGATGCAGCCGCCGCAGCCGGCGGGGATGTATTCGATGGTATCGTTGCGGGTGTGCGATCTGTTCTGGATGCGTTGACGGTGGCATTGATCGGTTCCCCGTGGCCGGTTGTGATGTTGGTGATCTGTGTGACCGCGTGGCGCGCGGCAGGGCCAAGGGTGGCAATCTTCACCGCGTCTTCGTTGGCCTATATCGCGCTTCTGGGGTATTGGGATGTGGCGATGGAAACCGTGGCATTGGTGGGCGCGGCGGTGCTGTTATGCGTGGTTTTTGGCATTCCGCTGGGCATCTGGTTCGGCAAATCCAAGCGCGCCTACCGGGCGGCCGAGCCGGTGTTGGATCTGATGCAGACATTGCCGGCGTTTGTCTACTTGATCCCAATCATCGCTTTCTTTGGCACAGGCAACCCGCCGGGCATTCTGGCGACGATCATCTTTGGCATGCCGCCGGTCATTCGCTTGACCGCGCTGGGGATGCGCGGGGTTCCGGAAAGCATCAAGGAGGCTGCGGTGGCCTTTGGCGCATCGAAATGGCAGTTGCTCAAGGATGTTGAGATCCCGCTTGCCCTGCCGTCGATCATGACCGGCGTGAACCAGACCATTCTGATGTGCTTGTCGATGGTGGTGATTATCTCGCTGATCGGCGGTGGAGGTCTGGGCAAGGAAATCCTTGAGGCGCTGCAATACGCTGCCAAAGGTCCGGGTCTGCTGGGTGGGTTCGCCATCCTGTTTCTAGCCATGGTCATGGACCGTATCGTGCAAGGCGCCTTCCGCCGAGAAGACGAGAAACTCTGAACGCAAACGCCCCCGGTTCACATCGGGGGTGTTTTTCTTTCACCGGAGACGCAGATGACCGACCGTTACGAACAGTCTATGATGGACAATCTATATTGGTGGGGGATACCGACCCTATTTCGGTGCCCCAATCAAGGTCCCGAAGGGCAGGACATCGCTTTGGTCGGAGTGCCGCATTCGGCAGGCAACGGCACAACCGAGCGGGATCAGCATCTGGGCCCGCGTGCTTTGCGGCATGTCTCGGCGGTACAGCGGCGGGTACATTCGGTGTTTGAAATTGATCCGTGGAACTGTGCGAAGATTGCAGATGTGGGCGACGTTCCATTTCCGCGGGCAAATGACAACGAAGACTGCATCGAACGGATTACGGCTTTTTACAAAGACATCGATGCAGCCGGTGCGCGCCCGGTGTCGATTGGCGGCGACCACTCCATCACTGGCGGGATCGTGCAAGCGCTGGGTCGCGGTAAACTGGCTGGTGGAGAGCCTGTCAGCTTTCTGCATTTGGACGCGCATACTGACGTCTTCACCAAGGTCGATCATTTCCTGGGGGCGAAGAAATCAGCGGCCCATTGGGGCGCGTATCTGGCGGATCAGGGGCAGGTCGACCCCACGCGATCCATGCAAATCGGACTTAGGGGCCATCCACGAAGCTTGGACTGGCTGCAGCCGTCCTACGACTATGGCTACAACATCGTCACCATGCGTGAATTTCGCCAGCGCGGGCTGGCGGATGTCGTGGCTCAGACCAAAGAAATTCTGGGCGACCGCCCGGTCTATATCACGTTCGATCTGGATTGCCTTGATCCCACTGTCGCGCCTGCCGTGTCCAATCTGGAACCGGGCGAGAAGGGTTTCGATATTGACGAGGCTGTCGGCATTCTGCGTGCCGCGCGCGGGTTGAACATTGTGGGCGGGGACGTCGTTTGCATGATGCCAACCAAGGACAGCCCGAACAACATCACCGCGCTAACGGCAGCTGCGGTGATGTTCGAAATGATCTCGATGATCGCCGAAAACGCCAGCTAGCGCCGTGCGTCCACAGCCTGCGCCAAAACGCAGAGCAGTTCGAACATCAGCGAAATGCCCAGCCACGCGGTGCCTCCATTCGGATCGAATGGGGGCGATACTTCGACCAGATCAGCGCCAATCAGGTTCACACCAGACATCCGGCGGATGACCTGCTGCGCCTGAAAACTGTTTGGTCCCCCGATCTCGGGCGTTCCGGTGCCAGGGGCGTAGGTTGGGTCAACAAAATCAATGTCATAGGTGCAATAGGTTGGTGCTTGCCCAACGATACCGCGCACCTCGGCCATCACGTCGTCGATGCCCCGATCGAACAGTTCCTCGATACGGATGATGCGGATACCCTGGGCCTCACCCCACTCGATGTCCTCGGTGTTGTACGCAGTGCCCCGGATGCCAACCTGAACAAAGCGTTTGGGGTCGACCAGTCCTTCTTCTACCGCGCGGCGAAACGGAGTGCCGTGGGTGAACTTATGGCCCCCAAAATAGCTGTCGAACAGGTCTGTGTGACTATCGAACTGGATCAGGCCGACGGGGCCTGCGGCGGCAAGCGCACGCAAAACGGGCAGGGTGGTCAGGTGGTCCCCGCCAGCGGTGAGCGGAACAATGCCTTTTGCCTGTAGGTTTGAGTAGAAATCCGTAACCCGGTTCAGAGTATCTTCGATATCAACCGGATTGGGCGCAACGTCGCCAAGATCGGCGCAATTGACCATTGAGAACGGCGCGACGCCTGTGACTGGGTTCATCGCGCGGATCATCGTGGAATAGTCCCGCAATTGTCGCGGACCATGCCGCGCGCCGGGGCGATTGGTGGTGCCGCCGTCCCATGGGATGCCGATGAGGCCGACCTGAACATCCAAAATCCGTTCGTGATCCAGGTCCAGGCTGGGCAAACGCATGAACGAGGGGATGCCGGCAAACCGGGCCAGCTCCATCGCCGATACCGGCTGAAAAAATGAATCGGTCATGGCCTTATCCTTCACGCAATTCCCATTGGACCCTAGCGGCCCAATGAAGTGTTGGGAATGCTCTGTGGTTTTTATATCAGAATGCGGAAACGTTTCCGGATTTCGGCATCCTGTTCGGCGCTCAAATATTCTGGGTGGTGGCTGGCCAGAACTTCTTTGGCGTGATGTCGGGCAGATGACCATGCGTCTTTCGCACCATCGTTTTGCCACGTGCGGGGCTCCTGTCGATCGGCGAGTTCAGGGTAAAAGTAATCCCGCTCCATGGCTGCGTAGGTCTGTTCACTTCCCAAAAAATGCCCGTCACCCAGAATAGAATGGCAGATGGCGTCAAAACCCAGGTTTTCCTCGCTCACCTCAATCCCGCGCAGCGCCCGATAAGTGTGTGAGTGCATTTCGTTGTCCAACACAAACCCCTCGAAGCTTGCGCCTAATAAGGATGCGGTCATGCCCGAGCTCTCATAGATCAAGTTGCCCCCGGCCAAGGCCGCAGCAAGCGACGTCATGCCTTTTTCAACGCCGTATTGCGCGTCGATGGCCTTTGCGTCAGTCATCGATGCGGCTATGCCCGAGGGCAGACCTAACCAGTTCGTGAGCTGCGCCGAGGCCGCGTTCAAAACGGCCGTCTCTCCGCTGCCGCCGGCGAAGGAACCGGTTCTCAGGTCCACGATGAAGGGCCAGTTGGAAAATACCATCGGAAATCCGGGTCTGATAGCGTAGACCATGACAAGGCTGGCCAATGTCTCGGCCAGCGATTGCGCCAAAAACCCGGCCAAAGTCGCCGGGGCCGTGGCACCGGCCTGCGCGGCCGTGATGCACGACATGGGAATGCTGTGGGCGACGCATTCATAGACGACATCAACCGCATCCTCCCCATACCGCAGTGGCGAAATCACTGGGCTGATATGAGCTTTCAGAAAGGGGCGTTTGGCGAATTCACCCGGCCCTCCGGCGACGATATCCAGCAACTCGACAATGGGGCCGACATGTTCGGCCAGAGTAAACGATGTTGCCACTGGTTTGGTCGTATTGCGCACCAGCGCATAGGCGGTGTTGACGTCCAGATCGAATACATCAGGTACATCTGTGGCCACGCAGCATCGGGTGAACCAGCTGACATTGGCCAGCGTGTCCTGCAATCGGGTGAAGTCGTGCAAATCCGCCAAGGTAGAGGGGCGATAAAGGCCGCTATCGATGTCCAGCGTTTGAACGGCGGCGCCACCCGTGCCGAAATACACGCGGTCGCCGCCAACCTCGATCGAGCGGTTTTCGTCCCGGCCATGAAACACGAAACTCTTGGGGGCTGTATCGATTGCGCGCTGAACCATTTCACGCGGGAACAGCACCCGGTCTTGCTGACCCGCCTGCGCACCTGCGGCTTTGAGGTCTGCCGCTAATCTGTCTGGCACGTTTCCCATGCCCAAACGTTCCAACAGCTGCAGTGCTGTATCGAATATCTGTTCGATCTCGCGTTGGCTCAGAGGTTTATAAGCGCCGCCCTTCTGGCCGGGTGGGCAGGGGTCTACGACCGGTTTGGCTGCTCGCTGGGCATGCCGCGCATTTCGGCCGCTGCGTTTAGAACCCTCTGATGACATCCGGTCCAATTCCTTTTTTTCACTTTCCTGCACCGTAATGGGCGGAACATCCCGGCATCAAAGGCGAATTGCCTTTTTCAGAATCCGAAATCGCAGTTTCGATTTTCCTGCACCCGCATTTGCGCAGTTGTCGCCCCAGCCTTTTCTTCCGCAAGACTTGGACGAAATCTTACGGAGCAAAGCCAATGAAGTCGCGTACCAAAGTCGTTGTGATCGGCGGCGGCATCGCCGGATGCTCGACCCTTTATCATTTGACGCAAGAGGGGTGGACCGATGTGGTGCTGGTCGAACGGAACGAATTGACCTCGGGCACGACGTGGCATTCGGCCGCGCAAGTGACGAACTTTGGCATGAACCAGACGATGGTGGGCCTGAAAACGCACTCGATCCAATTGTACAAGGAGTTAGCCGACGATCCGGATTATCCGATCAACTACCACTACGGGGATGGCGGAATACGCCTGGCCAATACCGAGGGCCAGATGCAGGGCTATCGCCACTTTGCATCCATGGCACGGGGTATGGATGTGCATTTCGAGGTGATTGACGCGGACGAATGTGCCCGCCGCCACCCTTTGATTTCGACCGACAACCTGATTGGCGGGCTGTGGGACCCGCTGGACGGGGATATTGATCCTGCTCAGTTGTGTCAGGCCTTGGCGCGCCGGGCACGCAAGGCAGGCGCAGAAGTTTATCGAAATACGCCGGTGACGGGTCTGGTGCAGCACGCCGACGACACCTGGACTGTGCAGACAGAGCACGGCGACATCGATTGCGACATCGTGGTCAACGCCTGCGGATATCGCGTCAACGAAGTCGGTGCCATGATGGGCGTTCATCATCCTGTTTCGTCGATGGAGCACCAGTACTTCCTGACCGAAGAGATACAGGCGATCCGCGACGCGGGGCATCGGATGCCTCTGCTGCGTTGTCCGATCAGTGACTATTATTGCCGGCAAGAAAAGAACGGCCTGTTGCTCGGGTTTTACGAACAGGACTGCAAGACCTGGGGTATGGACGGGATTGATCCGAACTTTGTGAATGCCCTTTGCCCCGATGATTTGGACCGCGTGACGGACGTGTTGGAAGGTGCATTCGCGCGGATGCCCGCGCTGATGGAGGTTGGTATTCACACGGTGGTCAATGGGCCGATTACTTACACGATCGACGGGGCTCCGCTAGTGGGACCGATCCCTGGCAAACGCAACGCGTTTTGTATCATCGGTCTGCGCGCTGGGCTGGGCGAAGGGGGTGGGCATGGGTGGCTGCTGGCCCAACAGATTGTGCACGGCGAGGCGTGTTACGATACGTGGTGCCTCGATCCCCGGCGGTTCACGGGTCATGCAAACGTCGAATTGACCGCGCTTAAGGCTATCGAGGACTATCAGAACGAATTTCGGTTCCACTTTCCGCATGAACATCGCCCTGCAGGGCGTCCGGCCAAAACCACACCTCTGACGCCGGTGCTGGCGGCGGAGGGGGCCGAGTTCACAGTGGTCAACGGGTGGGAGAGGGTGGATTACATCAAACCTTCGCCGGAATTCACGCCGACGCATAGTTTCGGTTTTGACGAAACATTTGACGTGATCGCCACTGAGGTTCGGAATGTGCAATCGGGTGTTGGACTGGCCGAGGTGAACGGGTTCAATCGGATCGAAATCACTGGAAATGACCGGCATGCTTTTCTGGACCGGATGTTCTGCGGGCTTGTGACCCGGCGCGAGGGGCGTGTTGGGCTAGGGTACCTGCTGAACCATCATGGTATGATCAAAGCCGAGGCTACGATCGCCAATCTACCGGCCAGCGATAGGGGGGAGGCGCGCGTCTGGTATGGCTCAGCCGCAGCAAGCGAATTTCATGACATGGATTGGCTACGCCAGCACATGCGACGCGATGAAGACGTTCATCTGCGCAGTTTGACAAATGACCAAACCATATTGGTGCTCGCTGGCCCAAAGGCGCGAGACGTCTTGTCGGTCTGCGCCCGAGGGGATTGGTCAGCTGAGGCTTTCCCGTGGCTCAATGTGCGCGAGTGCTTCGTTGGCATCGCTCCGGCTACGGTCATGAACCTCAGCTTTTCGGGTGAATTGGCCTATGAAATCCACGTACCCAACGCCTCGCTTTACGCGGCCTATTTGGCGTTACGGCAAGCAGGTGAGGCACACGGGTTGAAGGTGTTCGGGGCACGGGCTGTTGAATCGATGCGGATGGAGAAGAGCTTTCTTCATTGGAAAGCAGACCTGATCACCGAGTTCGATCCCTATGAAACAGGATTGGACAGGTTCGTCCGATTGAATAAGGGAGATTTTGTCGGGCGGAACGCTTTGTTAAATCGACAATCAGAGGGGCTTCGTAAGAAGCTTGTCGTGCTCCAGGTTTCCTCGACCTTCGGTCCTGCACATCCTGGAGCGTCAATGATGCAGGGGGATAAGGTGGTTGGAACCGTCACATCGGGTGATTGGGGACATCGCACCGGGTTGAATCTAGCGCATGCATTTGTCGATCCCGCCTACGCGGATATCGGATGTGAAATGGATCTGGACAGTTGCGGTCAGGGTGCGCGCGCAACGGTCATTCCGTCGTGCCCATATGACCCGGGCTTTGACCGGATGAAGGCGTAACTGGAACTTTGGCATTGCCGCAAGAGTAAATCTTTGCTTGGCTAGTTTCGAGCAAATCGAAACAATGATTGGCACCCATGTCCAAATCGCTGAGCCTGAGATGGTTGGAAATCTTCCAATTGATCGCCAAATCCGGATCGATCCAACAGGTCGCGTCCGAAACGGGTTTGTCGATCAGCACGGTCTCGAACCACCTGCGCAGCTTGGAAAACACGCTTGGTATCGAGCTGGTCGATCATGGGCGCAGACCCATGGGCCTGACGCCCGCGGGCGAAGTCTTTGCGCGATATGTCCGCGACGGTTTGACTGTTCTGAAACGCGGCGAGGCCGAAATCCGAACGGGCAATTGGCAACATGCGACCGACCTGCGATTGGCGCTTATTGACGATTTCGACAACCAGATCGCGCCTGATATGGTCCGGTTTCTGGCGCAGGCATTGCCGCGTTGCAATTTTCGTCACTATACGCGTCCCAGCCACGAAATCCTCTCCAAGCTACAGGAACACAAACTGGATGTGGGCGTTGCCACTCGACCGCCTGGGCGAACCGAAGGATTGATTGAGTACCCGTTGATGCGGGACCCGTTTCTTGTCGTGCTGCCCAACAGTTTTGAAGGGTCGCCAGAAGAGCTGTTTCACCCGGACGCGGACTTACCCCTATTACGGTATTCGCGGGACTATGTGATCGGGAAGCAGATCGAGATTCAATTGGCACGCAGCAAGTTTAGCCTACCGAACAGGTTCGAACTGGAATGCAACCAGTCGATCATCGGTTTGGTGGCCCAGGGTAGCGGTTGGGCGATCACGACGGCCGCCTGTTTTCATCGGACCCAGCGGTTCCATAACAGTGTCAAAGCCATGCCGTTTCCCGGTAGAAACTTCGTGCGAACCGTGTCGCTGTTCACGACCGAAGTGTATCCCGTGACGACCTCGGAACTGATCCAGAAAGTTATGGTGAAACTGATCCGGCAACATTTCACTCGCCCAATGTGCGCCAAGCATCCTTGGCTAAAAAACGACTTCCGCACGATGGAGGGGGAGGCGGCTTAGCCCGGCGCAGGCTTACCAAGCGACGGTCGATTTACAATTCTCGTCGCCAGTTGTTCGCCAGTCCCGGCGGTTTGGTTCTCGACCATCTCCACCAGTTGCAGGGCCGCTTTGCGCCCCATTTCACGATGTGGCACATGCACGGTCGTCAGGGCCGGGGAAACAATTCTGGCCAGTTCGATATCGTCAAAACCCGTGATCGATACATCGCCAGGTACGTCCAACCCCATCTCTTGGGCCTGTCGCAAGGCACCTGCGGCCAACACATCGTTTCCACACAAGATTGCAGTCGGCGGCGGGTCAGCGTTCATCAGGTCGCGGAAGGCTTTGGCACCGTTTTCGATCTCATAGGATGTTTCGACAAGAGTCAGATTGTTGGCCGCGAGCCCGCTATCAGATATCGCATCCCGGATGCCCTGAACCCTGAGCCGGGCGCGATCATTCCCGTCTACGAGACCCGAGATCACGCCGATCTGTGTATGCCCCAATTCAATAACATGGCTGGCGAGGTTGAACATTGCCGCGCGATTGTCAAATCCGACGGAAGGCAACTTGGAGTCCGGCAAATAGGACCATGCGACCAATGCCGGAATTTTCCGCTGGCTCAGAAAGTCGTAGATCTTGGGATCGCGGTCATGTCCGATCAGCAGCAGCCCGTCGGCCCCACGTGCAATCAGCGTCCTGATTTGCTCTTCTTCGATTTCAGGTTTGTAAGCTGAACTTGAGACCAGCAGCGTATACCCGCGCTGGTGCAGCTCTTCCTGAAAGGCCTGAAGGCCACGCGCGAAGATCGCGTTTTCCATGGTCGGTATGATCGCCCCGATGGTGAACGACCGCTTGGCGGCCATGACGCGCGCCGCAAAGTTTGGAGTGTACCCTAACGTTTCAACTGCAGACAGGACGCGTTTACGGGTCGCTTCGACAACTCGGTTCGGGCTGTTGAGGCAACGCGACACTGTAGCCGTCGAAACGTCAGCCATTTTTGCCACATCATCCAGTGTCGGCGCCGACCGAGGTTTCTCCATTTCCAAACTCACAATTTGCTTTTGCCAATAACTCTAAACTCAACTGACGCCAGAGGGAAGTGGATATGTAAGCGCTTGCATTTTGCATGTAAGCGCTTACAAAGGGCATTGGGCCGAATCTGAAAAGGGAGTCCAAGAGATGTTTCTTGCTGCGTCCGCACTCGTGTTTGCCATCTATTTTGCGAACGTGGCGCTGGGGGCTTTTGCAAACAGCGCCTTTCTTGGTGACGTCGGAGAGATGTTGGTTCTGTTCGCGGCATCGATCCTGTTCGTTGTCGCAATTCTAAAAAGGGAAGCTGTCCGCGATGCAAAAAAGGGTGGCTGAATTTTTTGCTTGGGAGGGCACTAAATGAAAAACGACAGAAATGAACTGGCGTCCGTCGAACGCCGTAATTTCCTAAAGCTGAGCGCCAGTGGGTCATTCACTGCAGCGCTGGTCGCAGGTGCAGGCGGCGTCCTTTGGTCGTCCGAGGCTGTGGCGCAGACAGCCAAAGAAGAAAGTGAGCGTGAAAAGGCAGCGGACCATGTCATGACGGTCGCGACCGCATATGTACTGGGCGCGTCACGCAGCTATCCTATCATGCAGCTTGATCTGAAAGAAAACATCCAGAACGCGACGAACGGCAAGGTGTACGTCAAGCTTGCGCCTGGTGGTCAGCTGGGTGCCGGTGGTGCATTGGTGCAGAAAGTGCAGGGCGGAACCATTCAGGCGGCGCAGCATTCGCTGTCCAACTTCGCACCTTTCGCATCGACCGTTGATCTTATCAACATGCCGTATCTGTGCGGTTCGAACCAACGGTTCACCAACCTTGTGCATTCCGACACATGGCAGAACGAAGTTCACCCGAAAGTCGAGGCCGCTGGCTTCAAGGCCCTGTTCTATGTGGTGATCGACCCGCGCGTTGTTGCCGTGCGTCAGGGCGGTAATGCAATCATCACGCCGGGTGACATGAGCGGCGTGAAGTTCCGCGTACCCGGCTCGAAAATGCTGCAGCAGTACTACCGCATGGTCGGTGCAAACCCGACACCTGTTGCTTGGGGTGAAACCCCCTCGGCGATCAAACAGGGTGTCGCGGATGCGCTCGATCCATCGGTCGGAGCGCTGTATGTGTTTGGCTTCAAGGACATCCTCAGCCACGTGACCTTTACGCAGGCCGTTCCGGACAGCCAAGTTTATTCGTGTAACCTCGAATGGTTCAATTCGATGCCGCCGGACGTTCAGGAAGGCATCATGTGGGGTTCGGAAATGACCAGTCATCAGAACCTTTCCAAAGTTCCCTCGGCCCGTGCCTTTGCCATGGCCGAACTGAACAAGGCCGGAGTGGAGTTCCATTCGCTTAACGTGGATCAACTGGCCGAGTGGGAAAGCGTTGGGGGCTACCAAAACGCCGATTGGGATCCGTTCAAGACAGAGCTGGCCGGGTCGATGGACGCCTTTGAGAAACTGGTCGAGGCGGCCGGGACACAAGGAAAATACTACGTCCACGACGCATGACCTAAACCGGCGGACGTCTTTTTGGCGTCCGCAATCACTCAACAGCAGTCAGGCCTGAAAGGGCCCAAAACAGAAGGCCGCGCCTGACTGTTCTGTCGCCGAGGGAACCGATGACCTTACTCCAAAACATAGATCGCAACGCCGAGCGCTGGCTGCTGCTGGTGTTCTACGTGATGCTGGTCATCACCATGGCCATCGAGGTTCTGCGACGCGAGATATTCGCCTATTCCTCGATCTGGGGGGAAGAAATCGTCCGGTATTCCTTCATCTATTTGGCCTGGATCGGCGCTGCGGCGGCGGTCAAAGAGCGGGCGCATATCCGGATTGATGTCGTCATGCACTACCTCGGGCCGCGTCCCAAGGCCCTACTGTACATCTTCGGCGATCTGGTGATGTTCGCAGTCGCTGTGATCGCGCTTTACTGGTCGTACGAGGCGGTTCACGTCTCGGCCAAGTTTGGATCAGTGACTGACGGCCTCCGGGTGTCGAAGGTCTGGTTCCTGATGGCAGTGCCGACCGGATTCGCGCTGATGATCTGGCGCCTGATCCAATCGTTTATGCGTGACTTCAAATCCCTTCGCGACGGCACGCCCGTCTTCGAAGGTGACAAGCTGTTTGACTGAGGGGATTTGAGATGCTCTGGAATACTCTCAATCAAACCGTAGAACTGGGCTGGGATTTCTACCTGCCCGTCATTCTGTTCGTTGTTCTGATCGCCATGGCTGTTCCGGTTTGGGCAGCGATTGGTTCTGCCGCGATCGTAATGTTAGTCATGTCGGGCGATCTACCGCTGAGTCTGGTGGGCGAGAGCCTGTTTACCGGGATCGACGCCTTTGCCCTGACCGCCGTGCCGCTGTTTATCCTGACAGGTGACGTGCTGGTCCGTACAGGTTTGTCACGTAAATTTCTGGATGTGGCTGAGGCGCTGACTTGCTTCGCCAAAGGCGGGTTTGGCTCGGCCACCGTTCTGGTTTGCGGCATGTTCGCCGCCATTTCGGGTTCGGATGCCGCTGGCGCGGCCGCTGTCGGTCGCATGACCATCAACCGGCTGGTCGAAAGTGGATATCCGCGCCCCTACGCCTGCGCCTTGGTCGCGGCCGGGGCCTGTACCGGCATCCTGATCCCACCGTCGATTGCCTACATCATCATCGGTCTGGTGCTGGGGATTTCCGCGTCGACCCTATTCCTGGCTGCCCTGATTCCCGGTCTGGCCATTCTGGTTTCGATCCTGATCACCAACATCATCATGAACCGTCTTTACGCCTATGAGGGTGGCGGCATGATGACGATGGGCGAGTGGCTGGCCAATTTGGGCAAAGCCCTGAAATCCGGCTGGTACGCCTTTATTGTGCCCGGGATTATCTTCTATGGCATCTTCTCGGGTCGCCTGACCCCGACCGAGGCGGGTGCCACCGCCGTGGTTGTCACCATCATCATGGGTTTCATCCTGCGCACGCTGACACTGGCCGACTTTCCGTCAATGCTGGTCAGCTCAGCCAAGGTGAACGGGGTGATCCTGCCGATCATTGCCTTTTCGGCCCCCTTGGCCGAGGCGCTGGCGATCATGGGCGTGCCGCAAGGGTTCGTCGCCTCGATCACTTCGCTGACCGACGATCCGTACCTGCTGATCCTGCTGATGATCGGTATCCTGATTGCTGCGGGCTGCGTTATGGAAACGACGCCCAATATCGTAATCCTTGCTCCTATCCTGAAACCGCTGGCCGACAATATCGGCATGAACGAAATCCAGTTCTGCATCATGATGATCACCGCACTGGGAGTCGGTTTTATCACACCGCCGCTTGGCCTGAACCTGTTCGTCGTATCTGGCATTACGGGTGAGTCCATTCTGAAGATTGCGGCCCGTGCTATACCATTTGTATTAACAATGCTGATCGTAGTTCTTCTGATTGCTTACGTTCCGGCGGTTTCGACCACTTTGCTTCCTGAAATCTACCAATAGGACCTGTTGAATATGCCTCGCGACTATCTGAAAAAGGCGACCCTGACGGCTCAATCTCATGCCACGGAAGTGCATGACACCGTGAAGACAATTCTTGCCGACATTGAGGCTGGCGGGGATGCCAAAGCGCTGGAATATGCGGTCAAGTTCGACAAGTTTGACGGCAACGTGTTGATGACCGCCGATGAGATCGAGGCCGCCTGCGCGCTTGTTCCCGAAAGGTTGAAGGCCGATATTCGGTTTGCACACGACAACGTTCGCCGGTTTGCCGAAACGCAGAAATCCACGGTGTCTGACGTTGAGATGGAAATTGTCCCGGGCTTTATCGCCGGCCAAAAGGCCATCCCTGTGGACGCGGCTGGCTGCTATGTGCCCGGCGGGCGCTATAGCCATATTGCCAGCGCGATCATGACGGTCACCACCGCCAAGGTTGCTGGGTGCCGCCACATTACAGCCTGTTCGCCGCCGCGCCCGGGTGAAGGCGTGGCGCCTGCGATTGTCTATGCGGCGCATATCTGCGGTGCAGACAGCATTCTGGCCATGGGTGGCGTTCAGGGTGTGGCCGCGATGACCTATGGTTTGTTTGGCCTGCCGCGCGCCAATATTCTTGTGGGTCCAGGCAATCAGTTTGTGGCCGAGGCAAAGCGCATTCTTTATGGCAAAGTTGGCATCGACATGATTGCCGGGCCAACGGACAGCCTGATCCTTGCGGACGGTTCCGCAGATGCGCATGTGGTGGCCACCGACTTGGTGAGCCAGGCGGAACACGGCTATAACTCTCCGGTTTGGCTGGTGACGGATGACCGGGACCTTGCGCAAAAAGTCATGGAGCTGGTGCCAGCGCTGATCGAGGATCTGCCCGAACTCAACCGGGAAAACGCCTTTGCTGCGTGGCGCGACTATGCCGAGGTCATCTTCTGTTCAGATCGTGAAGAAATGGCGGCCTGTTCGGACGATTACGCGCCCGAACACCTGACCGTTCAGGCCGAGGACCTGGATTGGTGGCTGGGTCGGTTGACCTGCTATGGATCGCTGTTTCTGGGTGAAGAAACCACAGTGTCCTACGGTGACAAGGCGACCGGTACGAACCACGTTCTGCCGACATCCGGCGCGGCCAGCTATACTGGCGGCTTGAGCGTCCATAAGTACATGAAGATCGTCACATGGCAGCGCGCTACACGCGAAGGCTCGAAATCCATTGCCGAGGCGACCGCTCGCATTTCCAGGTTGGAGGGTATGGAAGGGCATGCGCGGGCTGCGGACGTGCGCCTTGCCAAATACTTCCCTGACGAACAGTTCAACCTGACCGCCGATGAATGATCCGCGCGCGTTGTTCGATCTGACCGGGCGTGTCGCTTGCGTGACCGGCGCAAGCTCGGGCCTTGGGCGTCGTGCAGCGCTTGTGTTGGCCTCAGCGGGTGCGTGCGTCGTCGGCGTCGCCCGTCGACCGGAAGCATTGGCAGAATTGCAAGCTGAAGGGGGCGACAACGTGGCCACAGTTGTTGCCGACGTGGCCGATCGGTCGCGCGTGGCATCGCTCGCCGAGGAAGTCGCAGCCAGTTTTGGCGCGCCGGACATCATCGTGCATGCGGCGGGTATCAACACGCGCGAAGTGGCAGATGACGTGACCACCGAAGGCTGGGACAAGACGCTTGAGCTGAACCTGAGCGCGCCGTTCTTCCTAAGCCAGGCAATGGTTCCTGCGATGAAAGCTCGGGGGTGGGGGCGGATCGTGAATTTCGCCTCGCTTCAGACCACGCGTGCTTTTCCGGGCGGTATTGCTTATGGGGCCAGCAAGGCCGGGGTCGGGCAACTGACGCGGGCCATGGCCGAGGCTTGGTCCGCTGACGGCATCACTGCAAATGCCATCGGGCCGGGGTTTTTCCCGACCGAACTGACGCAGGCTGTGTTCAATGACCTCGACCGGGCAACCCGTAACGCGGCGCAAACCTGCATGAACCGAAACGGGCAGATGGAGGATATCGATGGGCCGATCCTGTTCTTGTGCTCACCGGCGTCCAACTACGTCACAGGGCAAGTTTTGATGGTCGACGGAGGGTTTACAGCGAAATGAAAGCGCTTGTTTATCAGGGTGTTGAGCATTTGACCTATGAGGACGTACCAGATGCTGCGCCCGACATAGGTGAGCAATTGATCCGGGTCGAGGCTGTCGGGATTTGCGGCTCGGATATGCACGCCTATTTGGGTCACGACGCGCGCCGACCTGCACCACTTATTCTGGGCCACGAGGCCGCAGGGACGATTGTTGGAGGTCCACGCGACGGTACGCGCGTCACGATCAATCCTTTGGTCAACTGCGGTGTCTGCCCGGCGTGTGAGGCAGGGCGGGAAAACCTGTGTCCCAGCCGGCAGATCATCTCGATGCCACCGCGTGAAGGGGCTTTTGCTCAATATATTGCAATGCCGGATGCAAATCTGGTTGAGGTGCCGGACCACGTATCCTTTCAGCAGGCCGCCCTGGCAGAGCCATTGGCCGTTAGCTGGCACGCGGTTCGGTTGGGGCTTGAGGCGCTGCATCAGGGAATGGCGCGTGATGCGTTGGTGATAGGCGGCGGCGCGATTGGTGTGGCCGCAGCTTTGGCACTGGCGGCAGCTGACTTCGATGATGTTGTCATCGTTGAGCCGAATGACGTGCGGCGCGCCTATCTGCAAAGTTTGAACTCTTTTAATGTGGTCGAAGCCACGGATGATACGTTCTCATTGGTTGTTGACGCAGTGGGGTATTCTGCAACCCGCGCGGCCGCTTCCGAAAAGGTTCAACCGGGCGGCGTTATCGTGCATGTTGGGTTGGGTGAGGATACGGGCGGTTTGGATATACGTCGTATGACGTTGCAGGAGATCACGTTTATCGGCACCTATACTTATACTGCCGATGATTTCCGAAAGACCGCGCAGGCGATATTCAATGGCCGTTTGGGTTCGTTGGACTGGATAGAGGAACGGACCTTGTCTGAAGCTGCCGACGCCTTTCGCGATTTGCGGAAAGGTGCCGTGGCCGCACCCAAAATCATCCTCGCACCCTGGATCTAGTCCAGGCAGAAACGGAGGTATTCATGTACAAAAAAATTCTCGTCCCAATGGCGTTGGATCATGGGATTTCACCGCACACTTTGGAAATCGCCAAGGCCTTATCGGCTGAAAGGGCCGAGATTGTGGCCCTGCATGTCTACGAGATGCCTCAGGGTTCTGTCAGTGCCTATCTCGACAAGGATGTCGTCGCCGAAGGCTTTCGCGCGGCACGCACCTTGTTGCGGGAAAAAGTTTCGGGGCTTGAGGGCGTTCAGGCCGAGATTGTCAAAGGTCACACGGCCCGCACGGTGATCGACTTTGCGACACAAAACAAATTTGACTGCATCGTCATCGGTTCGCATGAACCGGGTGTCAGCGATTATTTTCTGGGATCGACCGCCTCACGCGTCGTCCGTCATGCGCCTTGCGCCGTGCACGTGCACCGCGGGCTGTAACCCGTCAATCGCGCTAACTGCGCCCCATACAGGACTAACATATCGGACATGAACATAGACAAAAAGATCACCGACGATTTGGTGGCCAACGACATCTCATTCGTCACCACGGTTCCATGCAAGCAATTGGCCGGAGTCATCGACGAAATCGACGCGCGTGACGGCATCTATCATATCCCATCGAACAAAGAGGATGAAGGCATGGGCCTGTGTGCCGGTGCCTGGATGGGTGGCAAACGCCCCGCGATAATCATGCAGAACACTGCCATCGGCGTAACCATCAACACGTTGGCGACGCTGATCCAGTATTACCGGATGCCTTTGCCCATGCTGATCTCATATCGTGGAGAGCTGCGCGAACCCGTCGCCTGCCAAGTCGAAATGGCAGTGCATACCAAGGCGCTTCTGGCACAGATGAACATCCCGACCTACCACTTCCATCATCAATCGGATGTCGAGGAGCTGGATGCGATCCTGAAATACACCTTTATGTGCAACAAGCCGGTTGCGATCCTGACCGACGCCAATTTCTGGGGAGGCTATGGCGACCAATGATCCGTTCTGAAATCCTGAAAGAAATTGCACCAATCCTGCGGGATCAATTGGTTGTCTGCAACATCGGCATCCCCAGTCAGGAGATGCATGCAATCGACGACCAACCTACCAATTTCTACATGCTGGGCACTATGGGTCTGGCCTCAAGTATTGGTCTGGGTCTGGCCTTGTCGCAACCAAAGCCGGTCATCGTAATCGATGGCGACGGGTCTATCCTGACCAACCTCGGAACCTTGCCGACCATCGCCAATAACGTGGCTGACAACTACATTCTGCTGATCGTCGATAACGGATCTTATGGGTCGACCGGGGATCAGCCGACTTATGCAGGTAAGAAGACGTCGCTGGCAGCCGTGGCGCAGGCATGTGGCTGCGAGAATGTGGTCGAGTGCCAGGCTGAAGACACTGGAGCCGCATTGCAGGCAGCGCTCGACAGCGGCCAAATGACAATCATCGTCAGCAAGTGCGAAAGCGGCAATGCCAAGATGCCGGTAATCACGATGGACCCAGTTGTGATCCGCGACCGCTTTATGAAGGCCGTCCAAGCGTCATAAAGAAGTCGACCTGCAGGTATTCAGCTTACGCCGTCCCGTTCGGGGCGGCGTTTCTTTGGTCGATTGCACCCCAATTTGATGCAGTTTCCTGAATGTGATATGACGCTACGTAAAGTGAATTTCAAAAACATTTTTAGAAGTTTCATCGCAAGGGGGGAAATTATGAAATTCAAATTGCTTGCGCAAAGCGTACTTTTCGGTGCGGGGCTGTTGATGGTTGGCCTAACGCCGGCGCAGTCTCAGACCCGCGAGGAAAGTCAGGGCATGGTTCTGCTGCGCGGTTTGCCGACGTTGGATACAAATCACAGCATCGCGATTGTCGAGCTGGATCCGGAATCCGACCAGTTCGGAGAGCTACTGAGCGAAGTTGAACAGCCGGATATTCAGCATCCATTGCATCACCTCTACTACAGCCCGAATGGGCGTCTCTATTCGACCGGGTTGGACCCGTCCTGCAGTCTGGCTGAAATTGGACTGTCCCGCGATTCCAGCGGAACGCCTGTGATCGAAGGCTTTACCTGTCTGGATACCCAAGGGCAGATCGTTGGCGAGGACATCATGTGGGCCACGTCGAAGGGGCAGGAGTATATGTTCGTGACCTTCATGGGTGGCACTGGAGGCGATGATGGCGGCTCGGTCGGTGTTTTCGACACTCAGACCAACGAGGTGGTCAAAATTATCGAAGCACGCAAAAGCCAAGTCGGCGAGGGTGAGCCATATATCATGTACCCACACGGGATATCTGCGTTCGACGACCGCATGGTGGTCACCTCGACGATACATCCCGATATGACGACTGGCGTTGGAAATGTGTTGACGATCATAGACCTCAACACGCTTGAACCCATCCAAAACATCGTGGTGGAAAACGAAAAGCCGTTGGATTTTCCGTCTTCACCTGTCGAGGTGCTGTTCGCACGACCTGACATGCATGCTGACATTGAACCAGCCATTCTGGCCAATACGATGTTCGGATTCGAGACCTGGAAAATCCCCTATGACGCCGGTTCCAAAACCTTTGGAGAAGCCGAAGTCATATATAGTGGCGTGGCCAATGAAACCGCTGTTCCGCTCGAGTTCTATGGCACTGAAGATGAACTGTTCATCTCTCATGGATTACCGGGTGTTGTGAAGCGCTATGAAATGGCCGCACTGCCCGAGCTTGTGTCCAGCGGGCCGGACATAGTTGCTGATCCGGGTGCACATCACATGATCTTTTTCACGTCCGCTTCGGGCCGAGACCTGATCGCCGTTCAAAATAACCTGCTCAATCTGGGCAACGCCGCTGATGACGACCCAACGGATGTGGATTTTATTGCCGACCTGAACGCACACACGATCACGATCCATGATCTTGAGACCGGCGAACGTATCGCCGAGGTCAATTTCAAGGAGCGCTACAACAAAGGCGTGGACAACGTTGAAGGGCTGTTCGGTTCGGGTTTTGTGCACCACCACTAATGCTCTGGGGGCGCTATGCTTCGGGTGTTTTTGACAGCGGCCGTCGCTGTGGTGATCGCGGCGACGGCGTGGGTCTTCTGGGACCGTGCACGCGGGCCGACGGCAACGCCGATTGCTGGCTTCTCGGCGCCCTTCGTATTTGGACGCTTTGCTGTGCCCGCGGACAACCCGCTGACGGAAGAGGCCTTTGCTCTTGGGCGGCACCTGTTTTATGACCCCATCCTGTCCGGCAACAATCAGGTGTCCTGCGCGACATGCCACGTGCAGGCCCTTGCGTTTACCGATGGATTGGCAAAATCACCCGCACTGACGGGCGGAGAGCTGGAGTTCAGCTCCATGAGTTTGACCAACCTTCTTTGGGGCCAAGAGCGGTTCTTCTGGGACGGTCGCGCAACGTCGTTGGAAGCGCAGGCGCTGATGCCGATTCAACACCCGGACGAGATGGATCAGGACTTGGATGCGCTGATCACGGAACTGCAGGCATCCCGCGACTATCGACGGATGTTCCGCAAGGCATACGGGGAAGTCAGCGCCGAAAACGTGGCCCGGGCGTTGTCGACCTTCATGCGAATGCTGATTTCGACGGATTCAAAATACGACAGGTTTCTGCGTGGCGAAGTGCGTTTGACCGCGCAGGAAGAACATGGCCGCAAACTATTCATGGCGCATCCGGACATCAAGGTTTCATTACGTGGTGGGAACTGCATCGACTGCCACAGCCAGTTTTTGACTTCCGGGTTTCGGGATGCATTGGATGGGTTTTCAAACAATGGGCTGGATTCCGATGGCGACCTGCCGGATGGCCTGATGGCCGTGACCGGCAATCCGGCGCACAAAGGCTTCTTCAAAGTGCCGACACTGCGCAACATCGCCGTAACCGCGCCTTACATGCATGATGGTCGGTTCGAGACATTGGAAGAGGTCATGGATCACTACAATGACGGGATTGTCGTTAGCGATACGCTCAGCCCTTTGATCCTTGAAGCCGACAATGCACCAGAGGCCGGGCAGGGCACTGTGGGCCTGCGTATGACACCCGACGAGGTGCAGTCCATCATCGCGTTCCTGCACACGCTGACGGATGAGGACTTTCTGACAAACACACAGTTTTCCAATCCGTTCGAAGGAGACAGCTGATGCGTATTTGGGTGACGGGACTTGCGATACTGTTGGTCGTTGGCGGAGCGCTGTTCTTTGCTCTTGGTCCTCAGCGCACCACATCGATCACCTTGACCTTTCACGCGAAGATGGGTGACGATCCGTTGGTATTTGATGAGTTCGTGTACGAAAACCCCAGCGGGCCCGGCACGTTCAGGGTTCGTGACTTCCGGCTCTACCTCAGCAACCTGACCCTCTCGCAAGATGGGGCGCTGTTTACTGAGCCTGACAGCTATCATCTGCTCCGGTTCGACAATCCGGAAACAACTCATTCGATCAGGCTGAACGACATTCCCTTGAGCAGCATTGAGCACATCCGTTTCATGATCGGCGTAGACCCAGAAGCCAATGGCTCGATCCAAGCGCGGGGGGATCTTGATCCCAACAGTCAAATGGCATGGAATTGGGAGGTCGGCTATAAATTCGTCGTGATGGAAGGAACGCTGCGCATTGGCGCAGAGGTCTCGCCGTTGGTCTATCACGTTGGGTTTTCGGAAAACGCGCGCGAGGTCGATATCCAGTTGCCACCGGATATCGCTGTTGAGGGCGATGTGGACCTGCACATGAACGTCGATGTTGCAAAGCTATTTGACGGGCCAACGCAAATTGATCTGCAAAAGCTCTCATCGGTCAAATTCAACCGCGAAGACGCCGCCATGCTGGCCGACAACTACGCGGTCATGATCACCCCGTCGTTTTAGTGACTTTGGATAGGGTAAGGTTTGAAGGGCTAAAAGAGCCCCTCAGAACCGATAAGTCGCACCAATCATGGGGCCGGACTGTTCGAACGTGAAATCGTTGCCGTCAATCTCGTGATCGAAAGAGATATAGCGGTAACCGCCGCGGATCACCCACCTGTCGTTGATTTCATAATCCGCAGTCAGCAAGACCTGCCATGTTTCGCTGTCGCTGCTGAAGCCGCCGTAATCAAAAAAGCCAGTGCCAGACCACCTGTCGTTGAAAGCGACGCGGGCTCGGACACCGATGACCGGGTCTGTCCAGCTTTCATCGACACTGACAGACCGGCCCGGGGCTGCTCCGGGAAGGACGGTGAAATCCGTCTGTGTGCGAAACCAGCGGAAACCGCCGACCAAGTCCACATAGGACGTATCTGTAGTATAAGCCCGGTACCCGACATAGCCGCTGAAAAATTGCGTTGTGAGAGAGGTTTCAAGACCAGAACTTGCCGGACCAGGCGTACCATTGCTGAAAGAGACGTCCACATAGTTGTAGTCGGCCAATAGTGACCATCGCCCGTTCGATGCACCAAAGACGCCCATGAAGGCCAGATCGAGATTTTCTAGCGCGTCAGAGAAGCTGAGCGTTCCATCAACGGTGCCGCGGGCTGTTTCCTGCGTAACCTCCGTTTCAGGCATGAACAGGTATATTGTTGCCTCATAGGACCAATCGGACTGCTGCGCCACAGCGGCAGTTGTCATTGGTATCCAGACCGCCACGGCCCACGCAGCGGTTGTTATTTCCCTCTTAAAGACCATTTTGATCCTCCGTTTGTTCCAATTTGGCAATCTGATCTGATTGCTCACTCATTCAGCGGCTTCGCCAGACTGTTGAACGCGCGGTCCGACACGGTTGATATCGGTTTCCGGAAAGAACTCGGACCAGACATGCCAGAAAACACCGGCACGCAGGGTCTCGACGCGTTGCAATTTTCCCTGATCCGACATTCCCCAGAAATCGCAGCGGGTGATGGGCTGACCTCTGTCATTGTACCAAACGCCGAGGCTTTCGTACTTTGGGTCCAGACTGACAACCACGTCACGCCCACCGACATTTGCGTTTACGATCCAGTCATTCTCGACCACGAAATCATCGGTCCAGCAGGCAGCGTCGTTGCCGATCGTGATGCCCCAGACATAGGTCTTGTTCGGAAGCCGATTGTCCGAACTGTCCATGTTGTCCATGACGGGCGCATCTTCCTGATGCTGGCGCGCGATCCCCCAGCCAAATGTTATCTCCGTCACCATATCCAGCAGCCGCAAAAACGGGTTCGGCGAGGGCTTGTTCAGATACACCTCGCCATCGGGAAACGCTTTTTGAAATCCGCGGAACGTCATCCGATACGTGGGCCAGGGCTGCATCTTTGCGTCAGGGCGCACAGGGCAGGCAGGTCCGTCCGCGCCAGTATCGCGATCCGCCTCGCGAAACCCATAGATCTGCTGGATGGGTTCCCCGGTTTCGTTGTCCCGCAGGATCAGGTTGTTGCCATGTTGGGCCAGAACCTCAAGATCCAGGCGGTTACCCTCGATGCGTGGGGCATACCCTTGCCCAAGGTTGGCCATCGCGCAAAAGGTCATGACGATATCTTCGCCACCCAGCCCGTCGGCATTGCCGGCCAAATGGGGCCGCATGATTTGCGCATCGGGATGCGCCCGGGCATGGCCGTTGTTTTCAATAACGATGACCGGCGCGGTCGGGCCGATGAATTTTAGCGCCTCGGAAATGGGAAAGAAGGCCGCAGTGTTGAGTTGATTCCTCAGCCCCAGATGGACCCACACATAGGGAAAGCCATACAAAACCAAAACCAGAAGCGCCGCAATCAGCCACAGCCAGAATGGGCCGCCGCCCAGAATGAAATGCGCAAGTGTTGCGACGGCGAACCCGCCCAAACCTACAGCAATCAGGCGGTACTCGTGCCGGATAAACCGGATCATGTTCTTGCGTTTAACCTTAAGCACCATTTGCGAAATGTCGCCAAGATCGCGGAAATAGACGAACCCGATACCCAGTGAAACGACTAAACCCAGAGCGAAAATGAAGTTTCCTGCCATATGTTTATCCTGATTTCGGGTTCCAATAGACCGCCTGCAGGAAAACCGCGGGCGGTCAGGAATTATTGCTGCGGTGACGCGCGTTTTATGAGAAACGCGTCGACTGCGAGTTGAGTTTCGGGGCGGATGTTTTCGATCCCTTCGTATGGCACGCCATAGGCGGGTGCCGTGTCGGGGAATTTCTCTTTGCGGGCCATGTGGCGGCCAAGGATGCGTGCGAATTCCTGCCCGCCCCAGGCGCCAACCTCTGTCGAGACAGAGTATTCTTCACGTGTGTCCCGGTAGAGATCAAAGAATTTTGCCAGAATAGCGCTTTCCCCCGGTCCCGGCAGTTTCAGCTTTAACTGATCTTTCACGACCGCCTCGGGCTTGTTCACCGAATAGACGATCACGTGATCACGACGAGCCTTAGTTTCGTCGGCAAACAGTAGGGCGGCAGACTGGTCCACTCCATCCACCAGCCTATCCCGCGGAATGTATTGATCTGCCCCGGCAAAGCGCGACAATGTCGTATAGAGATCCGAGACATGGATGATGCTGTTGAGCAATCCGTCCGCCTCAATCATGCCCGGCCAGCGGATGAAAGCATCGACACGGATTCCGCCCTCGGTCGTGTCACCCTTGCCGCCAGCATAGATCAGCGGGGTGAACCCGGATTGCGGCGCATACTTGGTGAAATGGCCATTGTCGCCCATGACCACAACCACAGTGTTTTCCGTCAGGCCCAGCTCTTCCAGCCGTGCGAACAAGTCACCCAGCCACTGATCGAGCAACTGCATCTTGTCCACATACAGACCACCATTCACGCTCTCTGGTCCCGACCGTCCGGCGCGGGTGTTATCCAGCGGGATCATCGGCCAGTATTGCAGGAAAAACGGGTCTTCACCGCCTGCAAGACGGTCCAGTTCTTCCAGCGTCTTGTCCTGAAACGCCTGGTTCATCTCGTCGTACTTGGCTGCGTTCCAGCGCTCACCGGTTTCCATACGGATTTCGCGGATCGGACCGCCGGTTTCCCCCTCGATAACTGTCATCATCGCGGCAGAGTCCGGTCTGAACCAACCGTCCAGCGTGTACTTGTCGTCATAGTCCTGGATCGCGACCGAGACCTGCTCTTTGATCGCGTCGTCGTTGAAGATGGTCAACTGACCCTGCTGATGGATGGCGTGTTGGGCATAATCAAAACCCTGATTCATCGCCCAGCTTTCAGCGATATCACCCATGTGCCATTTGCCAACATGACTGGTAGCATAGCCCGCCTGTTTCAACACCTCAGCCAGCGTCACCTCATCGCCGGGCAAACCAAAGCCAGCGATATCAACGGTCGTATCGCCCATGCCCATTCGCACAGGCAAACGCCCGGTCATTTGCGCCACGCGGGTCGGCGTACACGAAGGCTCAGTGTACATCCGCACCATCCGCAGTGCCTGATCTGAGAAATCGTTGATGTTCGGAGTCTCATATCCCCGAACGGCGTTAAGCTCGGGAATTCCCATGTCGCCAAAGCCCATATCATCGATCAAGACACTGATGATATTCGGAGGAGTTCCCCCGTTGCTTTCCCGAAACGCAGCCAGTGCTTGGTCAACGGCCGCGTCATCCTGCGCCCATTGCGATCCAAGCTGTGCTTGAAGGATATAGAATTCCGCATCGTGTTGAATTGGGTTTTCCTGCGCTTCAGCTGATAAGGCTGCAAAGCCCATCGACAACACAAAAACACACTGCAATTTCATTCCAATCTCCCCTTCAGAATGCCGACTCCACAGCGCAGGCTGTTTGTCATATTGAAACATTATTATATTTGCTGTTGAAACGCTACGCTGCAAAAGCCGGGTGGAGGCTACCTCTCGATCTTTTGGGAAAGTCCGTCACACGCCGGCCGTATGCCACGTGTCTTAGCGGTTGACGGGCGGAACCCCGGAAGGTTGCGCAAAACCACGCGGAATGTACGAGCGCAGCGGCGTGGGTGAACGGCGTGTTTCTGTTCGTCAAACACTTGGTCCGAACACTGACCAACCGGTTGCGCGGACCAGTTCCTGAAATGCAATGCTTGCCAAATGAGAGTTGCCTTTTGCGTCCAGTCCCGGGCTCCAGGCTGTGACGGCTGCGACGCCTGGAACAATACACAGGATGCCGCCGCCGACACCGCTTTTGGCAGGAAGTCCGACGCGGAATGCAAACTCGCCCGAGGCGTCATAAGATCCACACATCATCATCAGCGCAGTCACTCTGCGGGCGCGCTGCGCGGACAGAACGGTTGAACCGTCTGCAGGGTTCTGGCCTGCGGCGGCCAAATAGCGGCCCGCAACCGACAACTGACGACACGACATGGCGATGCTGCATTGGCGGAAATATAGCGACAGAACATCTTCGACCGGCGCTTTTAGGTTTCCCTCGGCTTTCATGAAATGTGCAAGTGCCCGGTTTCTGGACCCTGTCCGCATCTCAGAGTCTGCAACAGCCTTGTCAACTTGAATGGACTGATCCTCTGCGAGCGTCCGGCAAAGATTCAGTACATCGTTGACCGCCTCATCCGAGCTTCGGTCTTCAAGCAGAACGTCGGCCACGACGATGGCGCCGGGGTTTATGAAAGGGTTTCTGGGAATTCCACGTTCATGTTCGAGCTGGACGATCGAGTTAAACGGATCGCCCGAAGGTTCGCGCCCCACACGTTGCCAAAGGGTCGCGCCCACATGTTGCAGGGCTTCTGTCAGCGAAAAAACCTTGGAAATGCTTTGAATGGAAAACAGCGTGTCCGCATTTCCGGCCGAAACAGGCGCGCCGTCAATGGGCGCGACAGCGATGCCGAACTGGTTCAGGTCAACCATGGCAAGCTCAGGAATGTACTGGGCAACCTTCCCGCGGTCAGACATACCTGCGACGCGGTCGGCAATGTCATCCAGAATGACCTGCAACTCACCGGTTTCAATCACGCTGGGTCTCGGCATATGCCTCCTCCGTCCAGACCGAGTGATCAACGCCCTTGTCAAATTCAGGGAATTTGCTTGCCACAAAGCGGGGCTCAAGATTCTGTCTGCGCTGTGCGAAATAGTCCACGGTCAGTTTGTACACCGTGCCCGACAGCAGCACGATGGCGACCAGGTTGATGGTTGCCATTACACCCATGGCTGCGTCTGCAAAATTGAACACTGTGCTGACCGCTTGCACAGCGCCCCAGACGACCATGGCAAGACAACCCAGGCGCAAAATGTAGATGGGCACTTTGCCTTCCAGCTTCAGAAACGTCATGGCGTTCTCTGCGTATGAGTAATTGCCCAATATCGACGTAAAGCCAAAAAACACGATTGCGATTGCGATAAAATGGCGACCGATCTCACCCAGATGGACCGCTGCCGCATCCTGAGTTAGCCGCATGCCGGTGGCCCCGTCCGGTTCGATAGCGCCAGACAGCAGGATCAGCAATGCGGTCGCGGTGGCGACCAGTATCGTATCCACGAAACAGCCAAACGCCTGAACCAAACCCTGGCTCGAAGGGTGGTGCGGTTCCGGTGTAGCAACGGCTGCGATGTTGGGGGCCGAACCCATGCCGGCCTCGTTTGAAAACAATCCGCGCTTGATGCCATTGAGCGCTGCGGCCATTACGCCGCCCGTGACGCCGCCTGCGACCTCCTGAAGGCCAAAGGCCCCTGCAACGATGGACCACAGCATTGCAGGCACCTGTGGAAGGTTCAGGATAACGACGACACAGGCCAGCAACAGGTACAGCCCGGCCATAAGTGGGACGACGATTTCGGCAAATCGCGCAATGGTTCGGATGCCGCCAAAGATGACCACAGCAGCCGCTGCCGCCAGCGCCAGACCGGCAATCAATTTGTTCAGCCCAAACGCGCCTTGGAACGCCTCGGCGATTGAGTTGGATTGGACGGCGACAAAAACCAAACCGAAACTGACGATCAGGCAGATCGAAAAGATTACTCCTGCCCAGGGCGCGTTCAGGGCATTGGCCATATAAAAAGCAGGACCGCCACGGAACCGTCCGTTTGAAGACGTGACCTTGTAAAGCTGCGCCAGTGTGCTTTCGGAATAAGCCGTGGCCATACCGACCAGGGCCACGATCCACATCCAGAAGATTGCGCCAGGGCCACCCAGGGTTAAAGCCACCGCGACACCGGCCAGATTCCCAGTGCCAACGCGTGACGCCAGACTAACGGTCAGTGCCTGAAACGGTGTAATTCCGCGTTTGTCAGTAGATTTGGACGAGGTCAGAACACGGATCATCTCGCCGAAATGTAGAAACTGCAGCGCGCCCAGACGAATGGTAAAAAATATGCCGACGCCGAGCAACCCGTAGATCAGGACGTAGTTCCAAAGAATAGAGTTAATGCCGTTAACAATTGCTTCCACCGTCCGCCTCCTGAGAATTCAGACCGTTCGAAAAAGCAGCTAAAATACGATGCTTATTCCTCCATCATGCACGAAGGGAGGGTCGCCGAGTCAAGCTTCAAACCCGAAAATCGGCGAAACGCCCGGGCATATACAATTGATTTAGCGATAAGAATTCATTCGGGTGACGACGTCTTGCGCGAATTCGACAACAGACTGACCTGCATGTTCCGAAGGTTGCGAGCGCGCTGCGAAAAACGCATTCGGGGCGCAGACCGTCCCGAATGCCATAGTCATAAAAGCGTCCAGATGAAGTGTGCTTTGCCTATTCAGCGGCCATCTGTGCCGAAGGTGTCGACATCGAAATCACGCGCTCGTCTTCGGTCATGTCTTCTTCGATCCCGTCGAAAAGTGGTGTGGAAAGATAGCGCTCGCCCGTGTCTGGCAACATCACCAGCAGAACGGATCCCTGTGGCGCTTGCTCGGCCACCTTCATAGCAACAGCAAACGTCGAGCCACCAGATATTCCCGTGAAAATCCCTTCTTCCGACGCCAGCCTCCTGGACCATTCAATCCCCTCGGCACCAGGGACAGGGATCAATTCATCATAGTAATCCTTGTCGATCGCCTCTTGCAGAACCCATGGGATAAAGTCTGGGGTCCAGCCTTGAATCGGATGTGGCTCAAAATTCGGATGGCTTTCCGTGGGTTGGTGACCTTCGTTGCGGGTGTTTGTATAACCCGATGACACAATCGCCGCGTTGGCGGGTTCTGTCAGGATGATTTTCGTGCCGGGGCGCTCTGCCCGAAGAACGCGTGCGACACCGGAAACGGTCCCGCCGGTGCCATAGCCGGTGACCCAGTAATCCAGCCGCTCACCTTCGAAATCTGCCATGATTTCTCGGGCAGTGGTGTTCTCGTGGATGTCGGCATTTGCCGACGTCTCGAACTGGCTGGCCAGAAACCATCCATTCTGTTCGGCCAGTTCCTTGGCTTTGACATACATGCCAAAGCCCTTTTGCGCGCGCGGCGTCAGCACGACCTTTGCCCCCAGAAAGCGCATCAGTTTGCGACGCTCGACCGAGAAGCTGTCGGCCATGGTCAGGACCAGAGGATACCCTTTGGCAGCACACACCATCGCAAGGCCGATCCCAGTGTTGCCTGATGTTGCCTCGACCACGGTCTGGCCGGGTTTCAGCCGCCCGTCACGTTCCGCCGCCTCGATAATGTTCAACGCCAAACGATCTTTGACCGAAGAGGCAGGATTGAAAGCCTCGAATTTCACGTAGACCGTGACATGTGACGGCGCGATCTTGTTGATGCGTATGCAAGGCGTGTCACCTACGGTGTCGAGAACACTGTCATAAAGCCGTTTGCGTCCCTCAGTCTGCCGAATTCCCATGGCAATATCCCTCTCTTGGTTGGAAAAATTCGTGCCAGTTTATACCAAGTTCGCTGCTTCGGCGCTTTAAACATTTGTCTTGGGAATGACCGACGAAGTCCCGTGCTGAACCGCCAGTTCAGGATGCCCATAAGCTTTTGGGTACGTCATCGGCACGAATGGGCCTGCGGGAATGACACCGTTCCAGCTTCGGCCGAAATACCCTTGCCGACAGTGATCCAATGAACTGCTGTTCGCCACCCCGGGCAGGTCATGGACGCGACAAAGCCAGCGCCAGAGATACGGGTAGTCAAGGATCTTGGCACCATTCAGCTTCATGCGCAGGTAGTAAACCGGGTCGTGGCGGTAGAGCGTCGGGAAAAGACGCAGATCGGCTTCTGTAAATCGGTCCCCGGTCAGAAAAGGTCTGCCATCGCTGGCCAAGCGGTCTTCCAACTGCGCCAATGTTTTGAAGTAAGTCACGAATCTGGCGGCATAGACGTTTTGATCAGACGAGAACCCGGCCTTGTATGCCCCGTTGTTGATGGCGACGTAGATTTGCACGTTCAGTTCGTCAATTTCAGCCCGGATCGCAGGATCATCCGGGTAGAGGTTGGGCCGGTTGGCTTCATTGCAGTAGCTGCCCAGCAGCGCTGCATTGCCATTCAGCATTCGAATGATCTCGGCGCTTTCATTGTTCACGATACGGCCGGCTATTTTGTCATACAGGATTGGGACTGAACGTTCTTCTGAGCCTTCAGCCCGGTAAATTTCGCGAACCAACCTGAAACCTTGTCCCGTTGCGGTTTCCAAGGTGCATTCAGGCAACGTTGCCCCAGTTGCTGAAGCAACAAGCTCGGGGGCGAACTGCCAGTTGTTCGGACCCTCTGGGTCGTCTTCTGTGGTGCGATTGGGAAAGGCCACATCCATCGAAATGCTGTCCTGCAAACCCAACACATTGCGCGCCAGCGTCACCCGATGACACCATGGGCAATTCAGCGCAACAAACAGGTGATAGCGCCCTGGTTCAGCCGGGAACTCTGGATCGCCGATAGCATGTCGGAAGCCACTGACGCCGCGCACGAACTCTCCTTGTGCGCGGCGCTCTGCGGCATTGGCCTGATCTTCCTGTTTGGATTGATCGGTCATGCTTGGCTTTAACCTCTTAGCCGGTGGTGAAGGATGATTGGGACGGCAAGGTCTTCCTCATCGCTCAGGTGCCGTTTCAGAAAGGCCTCGATGGCCTCTGAGGTGTCGCGCAGAGATCCGACTTCGGATCGGGCCTGAGCCTCATCCAATTGAATGAGCTTGATCACACGATTGGCCGTCCTTGTGTATTGGTCAAGAACCAGATCGAGATCGGCATGGTCTTTTTCCAAAACCTCTAGCCCGGCGTCAAAACGGGCATCCGCAGCAGAAAGCTCGGGGAAGTAGCTATGATCTTCCCAACCGTGATGGCCGTGCAAGTTTCCAACAAGCGCGTCTCCGTAATAGGACAGGCGCGCGGCATACTCTTCGGGGGAAAGGTCCTTTTCAAGATAGCTTTCTGCATCGGAGCGAACCAGCCGGGCAAGGCGCCGAAACATCAGATGGGCACCCAGCCAGTGGCGGGTTTTCTCGGTGAAGCCAGGGTGTGCTTCCCAGCTGTCGCGTGGATATTGATCGAGCAAGATCTGCATCTCGCCTGGCATATCAGCGGTGCGAATGTTGTATGTATCAAGCATGCGCTTACTCCTTTCCGCAAACATGTGTGTGGAAAACTCGTACCGTTAGGCTCAAAGGTGCACAGTTGGTGTCTATCACTGCACATCGTTAGTTTTGTGTCGCTCAAATTCGCCAGTTTGGTGCGCATGCCAAGCTCTGGCGGAATAAACCAGAAGTTCAGGCGAGGAAATTGCGCTGCATAGCGAGAGTTTGGACCCTGCGGTAAAGCGGCATTTCGCCACCCTCGGTGGCAGGCGCATTTCTCCCTTTTTGAAATTATGGTCGGTACGGCGTTCTCGCTGATGTTGAGCCGTGATGCGGCTGTTCGAATGGTTTGAAAATCTCTCAGTAAATCAACGAGATCGCATGGATCGACAAACAATGAATGCGACCGCAAACCCTGAGTGTTCAGAGGTTTATGAAGTCGCGAAAAAAATCAGATATGATAGGCGTGAAAGTAATCGAGAGGGTACTCATCAACCACAGAACATTTCTTGGTATTTTCAACTTTGGCATAACAACAGTATGAGACAGGTTGCCGAACTCTACGGGGTCAACGTTGGTCTCTTCAGACGCCAGCAACCTGCGGCTACGCGTGTCCCCGGCTTAGACCCGACGGCAAAATGCTCAATTCCACCTTTGCTCGCTAGAGATGCACAGCGGCTAGCAGCGTCCGAATAGCGCAAGGCATCCCTCCGAGTAGCAGCATCGGCTGTTCCAGTGTCACGCCTGTCCGGTCCGGGAATCCAATCAGCACAGGCGGGTTATCGACGTGCGACGTACCTTGGGACTTAGGGAAGAGGGGCACAAGACGCACCATCTGCGCATCCGTTAGAGAGAAAAGATCAGACATGTTCACCGCTCGGTGTTCGAACCGGGACACACGAAGCCCAATGGAAATCAATGGGTCCTGCGACTAATAGATAGTGTTCACTGCAGAATAGAGCCTGCGAAATCGCCTCAACCGCTGGAAGAGCGCGGCCATGTCAGCGGGCTCGAACCGATCCGTTGTTGGTGGCTGAAGCGCTAGATCGGCTTTGCCCAAAGCACCATTGCCACAGGCTGCCAGACGGGCAGCGCCATAGGCCGGACCGGAACTCGCGCCTTCCGAACGCAAAATGGGCTTGCCCGTCACTGTAGCGATCAGGCCCAGCAGGAGATCCGATTGACTGCCTCCTCCAATTGCTGCCAGTTCCGGGAGATTGTCTATCGTGTCTCCGAAGCTCTGGGCGGCGTCAGCAAAGCAAAAGGCAATTGCCTCGACCACGGAACGACAGAGGTCCGCGCGCGTTGTCGAATCCTCAAGACCAAAGAAACAGGCGCGAATATGCGGATCCCCGAGGGGACTGCGTTCACCTGTCAAATACGGCAGGAAAATCGGCCCGCGATCACCGCTGACCGTTTCAGCAAGCGCAACAACTTCGGCAGCGGACAGCCCCAGTTGGCCGCCAATCCAAGAAATTGGCCTTGCGCCGTTCAACATCGCCGCCATTTGATACCAACGGTCGGGCAAAGTGTGTGCGAACGCATGCACATAGCGTTCAGGATTAGGCTTGTACCGACGGTCCGCCACGAACAGCTGGCCGGACGTCCCGAGGGAAATAAAGCCACGTCCCGGTTCGGTCGCGCCCAGAGATATCGCCCCGGTTGCCGCGTCTCCGCCTCCCGCAACGACGGGCACGCCGGGTTTCAACCCGGTTTCAGCTGCGGCGTGCGCCGTCACGGTTCCGACGACGACGTGGCCGTCGAAAACCTGCGGCAGCCAATCGGGCGCTACATCAGTGGCTTCGGCAATTCCGACGTGCCATTTTCGCGATGCCTGATCGAGCCACATTGTACCGGCTGCATCGGAGGTGTCGGTTGCCAACTCACCATGCAGGCATAACCCGATGTAATCCTTGGGCAGCAGGATATGAGCAAGCTGGGCATAGTGTGCCGGCTCATGTTGTTTCAACCAGGCGATCTTGGGTGCCGTGAAACCCGGCAAAGGGAGGACGCCAGCGATGTGACCAATCTGCGGCTGGGCTGCGCGCAGTTCATCGCATTCACGTATCGCTCTACTGTCATTCCACAGGATCGCCGGGCGGATCGGGCGCAGATTGCGATCCAGCAAAACGGCCCCATGCATCTGACCGGACAACCCGATGCCTTGCACATCCGACAGCGGGACTTGTTTTGCAAGTTGGCTCAATGCATCGCGCGTCGCCTGCCACCAAATATCCGGGTGCTGCTCTGACCAACCAGGCTGCGGCGAGGAAGTCTTTATGTCTACTGAAGACGTTGCAAGAATTCGATCGGTATCTGCACAGACAAGTTTGACCGCAGACGTTCCGATATCAATCCCGAGAAACATTAAATCCCCTTGCCCGCAGAAACGCCGGGACCTTGCATGGCTATTGATTTTTTAGCGCGCGCAAAGAATATGTAAAAATATGATAAGATCAAGGCGGCTCAGATCCGCAGGCAGACTGACATGACCAAAATAAAAAATATGGAAGAGTTCGCAGCCCTCAGTGGCATCTCGCGGCCTACGGTATCCAAGTACTTTCACGATCCCGACAGCGTTCGCCCGACAACACGGGCCCGTATCGAAGAGGCGTTGGAGCGGTTCGACTATCGCCCCAATATTTATGCGGTGAACCAGAACCGGAAGCTGACCAAGAATATCGGCATCGTCGTGCCCTATCTGGCTGATCCGTTCTTTGCCGAAATCGCGCGCTATTTGGAACAAAGCTGTATCGCGGCGGGGTATCGTCCGTCCCTTTTCAGCTCTCATGGTGAGCAAAAACTGGAAAACGACATTCTGGACGGGCTGCAATCCATGAAGCCTGCCGGGGTTTTGTTGGCGCCATTGGGACGGACCTCAGATCAATCAGTGATCGAAAGGTTCTGCGCGAATGTGCCGACTGTATTGTTCGACAGTAACCTAGAAGGTCTGGGTGCCGCGTTTATCGGGTCGGACAATTTCAGCTTTGTGTCGCAAACCGTGGAATACATGATCCGGACGGGCGAGCCCCCGTCATTCTTCGAAATGCGAACACCTGCAAACCCGAACGCCAATAAACGCCGAAAAGCCTATATTGAAGTCATGGAGCGTCTCGGGTTCGAGCCGCATATCATCAAAGTCGACGGTAAGGGCTGGGCGTTTGAAGAGATCGGTCACAAGGGTGCGCTGAAAGTTCTGGCGGAAAATGAGCTGCGAACAAACTCGGTCCTGTGCAGCAATGACCGGCTGGCAATCGGCTTTCTGGCGGCCTGTTACGAACAAGGGATTCGGGTCGGTCGACGGGACGATTGCGCGCTGCGTCTGGCTTCAAATGACGATCATCCCTTCGCAAAATTTACGTGCCCCTCTCTGACCACGGCTGCGCATGACTATGACAACGTTGCCGGGCGTAGCGTTGAAACTCTGTTCGAACTCATTGAAAGTGGAGGGAAATTTGAAACGCGGTCAGAAACATTGTTCCCTGCAAGGCTGGTTTTGAGGGATTCCGCGTAATCCTAAAATTTAACGCGCGTAAAGTTTTCATTGACGCCGCGACAATTTTTGCATTACGTTCTCTGTACGACATCCAAGCTCAGGGAGGACAGGGATGTATTTGAGAAACGCACTTCGTGCGGCGACTGCAATGACACTCGTCGCGACGGCAGCAGCTCATGCGGACACCTTAACAATAGCGACCGTGAACAACGGCGACATGATCCGGATGCAGGGCTATACCGATAAATTCACCGAGGCGACCGGCATTGACGTCGAATGGGTGACGTTGGAAGAAAACGTGCTGCGTCAGCGCGTAACTACCGACATCACGACCAAGGGCGGTACGTTCGACATCATGACAATCGGCATGTATGAGACGCCGATCTGGGGCGCGAATGGCTGGCTGGTACCGCTGGATGGCCTGTCCGAAGAATATGACGTTGGTGACATTCTGCCCGCGATGGCAGGTGGCTTGAGCCATGACGGAACGCTTTTCGCGGCGCCGTTCTATGGTGAAAGCTCGATGATCATGTACCGCACTGACCTCATGGAAAAGGCGGGCATGGAAATGCCTGAGGCGCCGTCCTGGCAGTTCATCAAAGAGGCCGCCGCCGCGATGACCGACCGCGACGCCGAGATCAACGGCATCTGCCTTCGCGGCAAAGCCGGTTGGGGTGAAGGTGGAGCCTTTATCACTGCGATGTCCAATTCATTCGGTGCCCGCTGGTTCGACGAAGAATGGAAGCCTCAGTTCGATCAGCCCGAGTGGGCAGATACACTGAATTTCTACGTTGAAATGATGAACGAATCCGGTCCTGCCGGCTATGCCACCAATGGGTTTAACGAAAACCTGTCGCTGTTCCAGCAGGGCAAATGCGGCATGTGGATCGACGCGACAGTTGCGGCGTCTTTCGTAACCAACCCTGACGACTCTACGGTCGCGGATCACGTAGGATTTGCGCTGGCACCTGACACAGGATTGGGCAAGCGGTCCAACTGGCTTTGGGCGTGGGCACTGGCTATTCCTGCTGGCACACAGCAAGAAGATGCTGCCAAGCAATTCATCGAATGGGCGACCTCAAAGGACTACATTGAGCTAGTGGCCGAAAGCGAAGGATGGGCAAACGTTCCCCCGGGTGCACGTACGTCTCTGTACGAGAATCCGGAATACCAAAAGGTTCCGTTCGCCAAGATGACACTGGACTCAATCCTGTCAGCTGATCCGAACAGCCCGACGGTGAAACCCGTCCCGTACGTTGGCATCCAGTTCGCCGCAATCCCGGAATTCGCAGGCATCGCCACACAGGTGAGCCAGGAGTTCTCGGCGGTATATGCCGGACAGCAAACGGTTGAGGAGGCACTTGCCAAAGCGCAGGCTTTCACAGCTGAAGAAATGGAAGCCGCCGGTTACTGAGGCATCCTCCCAACGGGTGGGCAGAGGTCTGCCCCCCCGTTCAACCCTTCCACAATTCGCGTTTTTCTCGCAGGCTGAGTTACGCCTGAACAGAGAGGGTTTGCGTTATGGCTACTCAACATTCTCGATCAGTTGCCCGCCTGATGATGGCACCCGCAGTGGTCCTGCTGCTTGGCTGGATGCTCGTGCCTCTGACGATGACGCTGTATTTTTCTTTCAAGAAGTACCTTCCGCTGCGTGGAGGCGATCTGGGTTGGGTCGGGTTCGACAACTACGTTCGTTTCGTATCCTCCAGTTCCTTCTGGCCCGCGGTCCAAGCAACATTAGTAATCGTTGGCGGCGTGCTGGTGATTACGGTCATTCTGGGCATTCTGCTGGCCATGCTGCTGGATCAGCCCATGTGGGGGCAGGGCGTTGTCCGCATCCTTGTGATCGCGCCATTCTTTGTCATGCCGACCGTATCAGCGCTGGTCTGGAAGAACATGTTCATGGACCCGGTGAACGGTTTGCTGGCCCATCTATGGCGCTTTTTCGGGGCCGAGCCGATTTCGTGGCTGTCCGAGGCTTCGATGACCTCGATCGTTATGATCGTTTCCTGGCAGTGGCTTCCCTTTGCGACGCTGATCCTGCTGACGGCTATCCAGTCTCTGGACAGTGAACAGCTGGAAGCGGCCGAGATGGACGGCGCGCCGGTGCTAAAACGCTTCTATCACATCATTCTGCCGCATCTTGGTCGCGCCATTACGATTGTGATCCTGATTCAGACGATTTTTCTACTGTCGATCTTCGCCGAGATTTTCGTGACCACCGGCGGCGCCTTCGGCACCCGTACACTGACCTACATGATCTTCCAGCGCGTGTTGGAAAGCCAGAACGTTGGCCTCGGATCAGCCGGTGGTGTCTATGCAATCATCCTTGCCAATATCGTTGCCATCTTCCTGATGCGCATCGTTGGCAAAAACCTGGACGCGTGAGGAGACAAACCATGGCCCGCACCGTCACGACACAACGCAAAACACTAAACACCGCCCTTGCCTGGGCCGTAGGTCTGCTGATCTTTTTCCCGATCCTCTGGACGATCCTGACCAGCTTCAAGACCGAGGCACAGGCGATTGCAAGCCCACCGATCTTCCTCAACTTCGACTGGACGCTCGAAAATTACGCCATCGTGCAGGAACGCTCTGACTATATGCGATTCCTGTGGAATTCAGTCATCATCGCAGGCGGATCAACACTTTTGGGTGTAATCGTCGCGATACCCGCAGCCTGGGCGATGGCGTTTGTTCCGTCCAGACGCACCAAGGACATTCTGTTGTGGATGCTGTCCACAAAGATGTTGCCCGCAGTTGGTGTTCTGTACCCGATTTACTTGCTGTTCATTCAGCTGGGTTTGCTGGACAGTCGCGGCGGGCTGGTCGTGGTGCTGATGCTGATCAACCTGCCGATCATCGTCTGGATGCTCTACACCTACTTCCGCGAAATTCCGGGGGAAATCCTTGAAGCGGCAAGGATGGACGGTGCGACGCTGAAAGAGGAAATCCTTTATATCCTGACACCCATGGCCATCCCCGGCATCGCATCGACCGTTCTGTTGAACTTTATCTTAGCCTGGAACGAGGCGTTCTGGACCCTAAACCTGACGGCCGTCGACGCGGCCCCACTCACTGCATTCATCGCCAGCTATTCCAGCCCCGAAGGCCTGTTCTTTGCCAAGCTTAGCGCGGCCTCGACCATGGCGATTGCACCCATCCTGATCCTTGGCTGGTTCAGCCAGAAACAACTTGTCCGCGGCCTGACTTTCGGCGCTGTGAAATAAGGAAGACTTCGTATGGGACGTATACAACTCAAGTCCGTGACCAAAAGCTTCGGCGACGTAGAGGTCATTCCCCCGCTGGATCTGACCATCGAAGATGGCGAGTTCACCGTATTTGTCGGCCCCTCGGGTTGCGGCAAGTCCACTTTGCTGCGCCTGATTGCGGGACTGGAAGACATGACTTCTGGCTCCATCGACATTGACGGCGCCGACGCAACAGACGTGCCGCCTGCCAAACGCGGGCTGGCGATGGTGTTCCAATCCTACGCCTTGTATCCGCACATGACCGTTCGCAAGAACATCGCATTTCCGCTGCGCATGGCGAAACTGGATCAGGCTGAGATCGACAAGCGGGTTGAAGGTGCGGCGAGCGTTCTGAACCTGACCGACTACCTGGATCGTCGTCCCGGCCAATTGTCTGGCGGGCAACGTCAAAGGGTGGCCATCGGTCGGGCCATTGTACGCGAACCGGCTGCGTTCCTATTTGATGAACCGCTGTCGAACCTGGACGCCGCCTTGCGCGTTGGCATGCGGCTGGAAATCAGCGAACTGCACGAGCGTCTGGCGACTACGATGATCTACGTCACCCACGACCAGGTCGAGGCCATGACTATGGCCGACAAGATCGTTGTGCTTCAGGCAGGTGTGATCGAACAGGTTGGCAGCCCGTTGGAGCTGTACCGTACGCCGCGCAACCTGTTTGTTGCAGGCTTCATCGGTTCGCCCAAGATGAACTTCATCGAAGGCCCAGAGGCGGAAAAGCTCGGTGCCCAAACCATCGGAATTCGCCCTGAACACATTGCGGTGTCTGAATCTGAAGGAGACTGGTCCGGCGTCGTAAGCGTTTCTGAGCACCTTGGTTCGGACACTTTCTTCCACGTCCACGAAACAGGGTTGGCCGAGACCATCACCGTCCGTGCAGATGGCGAGGTTAACTTTCGCCACGGTGACCGAATCCATCTGACACCACGACCGGATGTCATCCACCGGTTTGACGCGAAAGGCTTGCGGATCGAATGACGCGCCTGGCAGGCAAAACCGCCCTGATCACCGGGGCAGCGAGAGGCATTGGACTGGCGTTTGCCAAGGCTTATGTGGCTGAGGGCGCACGCGTCGCCATCGCCGATATAGACATGCAGCGCGCACAGAGCGCTGCAACTGAGATCGGCGCAGCCGCGTTGGCCGTCGAGATGGACGTGACCAGCCAACAAAGCATTGAAGACGCCGTTGCTCGAACGGCGGCACATTTTGGCCCAATTGACGTTCTGATCAACAATGCGGCCATCTTCTCCGCCGCTCCAATCGTTGAAATTGAGCGCGCTGACTACAATCGCGTTTTTGACATCAACGTTGCCGGCGCGCTGTTTACGATGCAGGCTGTTGCGCGCCACATGATTGATCACGGAACCAATGGTCGGATCATCAACATGGCGTCGCAGGCCGGGCGCAGGGGCGAGCCGTTGGTCGCCGTGTACTGTGCCAGCAAAGCCGCGATCATATCCTTGACCCAATCGGCCGGGCTGAACCTGATCTCTCACGGGATCAACGTAAACGCCATTGCACCTGGTGTTGTCGATGGCGAGCACTGGGATGGTGTTGATGCGTTTTTCGCAAAGCACGAAGGCAAACCACTGGGTCAGAAGAAACGCGAAGTGGCTGCAGCAGTTCCTTATGGCCGAATGGGCCGCGCCGAAGATCTGACCGGGATGGCCGTGTTTCTGGCTTCTGACGATGCCAAGTACATCGTCGCACAAACCTACAATGTCGACGGCGGAAACTGGATGAGCTGATGGATCCTGTGGCGAATGCAAACCCTCCGATATGGTTACGGCGAAATACCCTTTCAGACCTGCCTGCGACGGTCAGAACCCCGGTGTATGAGCGTTCGGATCTGACGCCCGGCATTGTCCATATCGGACTTGGCAATTTTCATCGCGCGCATCAGGCTTGGTATGTTCACCAGTTGATGCAGTTGGGCCAGGCCCATGACTGGGCAATCATCGGGGCCGGTGTCCGAAGCTATGACGCCGACATGCGAGAACGACTGCTGGCGCAGGACTGCCTGACAACGCTGATCGAACTGGACCCAAAAGGAATGTCCGCCGAAGTGATTGGTCCGATGATCGACTACTTGCCGATCGAAGACGACAATGCCGCGCTTATCCGGACGATGGCCGACCCTGCCATTCGGATTGTGTCGCTGACTGTAACCGAAGGCGGGTACTTTCCGGACGCCAACACTGACGCGTTCGATACGGATCACGCAGATATTCTGCACGATGCCGAGAACCCAAACCAGCCGCGTACGGCTTTCGGCGCTATAGTCGCGGCGCTCAGGCAACGGCGCACAAATGGCTTGAAGCCCTTTACCGCACTCAGCTGCGATAACCTTCAAGGCAACGGTGGGATTTTGCGAAACTGTGTTGTTGGTTTGGCGCGTCTATCCGACCCGGATCTGGCCGATTGGATCGATCAGAATGGCGCGTTCCCAAACTCGATGGTTGACTGCATCGTGCCCGCAACGACCGAGCAGGTCGTATTGCAATGCCGCACACTGGGCGTCGACGACCGCGTACCAGTCACGCATGAGAACTTTCGCCAATGGGTGATTGAGGACGATTTCTGCGCCGGGCGACCGCCCCTCGAAGAGGTCGGAGTAACACTGACGCAGGACGTCCACAGCTACGAAGCGATGAAACTGCGCATATTGAATGGAGGTCACCAACTGCTCGCAAATGTCGGGGAGATTCTGAATGTGCCCACGATTTCAGACTGCATGCAGGACCCGGACATCGTAGCGTTTTTCGGAAAAGTTCAGACAGAAGAGATTTTGCCTCATGTCGAAGCTGTTCCCGGGACGACAGCAAAAGAGTACCTCGGGTTGGTTAAGAGGCGATTTGCCAACACTGCTATTCACGATACAACACGTCGGGTCGCATTTGACGGGTCGGCGCGACATCCCGGGTTCCTACTACCGTCGCTGCGCGCAGCAACTGCGTCTGGCTCTTCGGTAAATGGGCTCGCGTTGGCCGAAGCATTCTGGTGCCGGATGTGCGTAGGTGTTCGTGAAGATGGCTCCGAAATCGCCCCGAATGACCCCCAATGGGAGAAACTACATAAAACCGCACAGGCGTCCAAAGCCGACCCACAGCTTTGGCTCGAACAAAGCCAATATGGCGGTGAATTTGGCCGCGGCACAAAGTTTTCTGAAGCCTTTGCCTGGTGGCTAACCGGGATCTGGCAGAGTGGCAGTCGAGCAGTTTTAACTGAATATGTCTCTAACGGCTCAATGCCACACTAAATTAGCGTCACTCAGATTATTCAATTGCGGACACATCTTTCTTTTTTCGCCGGCTAAGGGTTGTCGCAAATTGCCTTGCTGCCCCGGCATCCATAGGATGCACAGCCTGCCCTCCAATCTTTGCTGCAACTTCCCTTGCGATCCGAACAGGGCGCGATAAGTCTCTGCCCCGTACCTCGATTTGAAAGTGTTCGAGCTCGGCGCGCAGGTGCGAGATTTGTGCTTCAGCAACGAAGGCTGGATCAGAGAAGTTGCTGAGTAACAATTCGAATTGGCTTCGAACAATCTCTCGTGAAATGGCGTGGATGGCTCCCAGCGTTGAGGGCGTTGTAGGCTCGATGAAAATTTTCTTTTCTCCTTCCCCGGGCACTGGAGCAGGGATCCCCAATGCAAGTGTGGAGGGACGTGAGTCTTGCTTCGCTCGGACAGAAACGAGATCGAGAGCCGGTTTGATTGTTTTTTCGTTTGCCCAAAGGGGCTTTGGTTCACGTTAGCTGTTTGGCAATCACGCGACAGCCGGGCAATCGTGCCAGCATCGATTTTAAACCGATTCACTGATTTTATTGAATTTTTCATGGAAAGTGGCTGGGGTGGTAGGATTCGAACCTACGGTACACTGTACCAAAAACAGTTGCCTTACCACTTGGCTACACCCCAACGGTGAGGCGCTGTCTACGATTGTTGATCGGTGGGTTCAAGACCTTTCGGGTAAAAAAATGAGTGCGGATTAAAAAAAATCTGAAGGCGCTAATCGAAGATCTGAGAGTGGCTTGTTTTCATAGGTAAGGTGTTCAATCTTGCTGAGATCGGGTCGTCGGAAAGCACTGCAGAATGTATGCGGAATGAGTAGCCCATTGGCCTGATCTTACGGCGGGGTTTTGAAATCCAGTGTTTTGCGAAGAGCTGGATGCGCGCATTGATGGCAGGGCGCTAAGATTGGAAACTCTGAAAGGGAAGAGAATGAAGTTTCTACGTACTCCAGACACCCGGTTTGACGGGCTCTCAGAATACCCGTTTGCACCGAATTACGCGCAGGTGGATGACACCGAAGGCGGCCAGTTGCGGATGCATTATGTGGATGAAGGGCCAGCCGAGGCTGATCCCGTATTGATGATGCATGGCGAGCCAAGCTGGTCCTACCTTTACCGCCACATGATTGCGGGATTCGTCGCGCAGGGACATCGCGCGGTTGCGCCAGACCTGATTGGGTTCGGACGATCCGACAAACCAACTGAACGAAGTGACTACACTTATGAACGCCACGTGGCTTGGATGGGTGATTGGCTGCGCAAGGTGGACCTGCGCAACATCACTCTGGTTTGCCAGGACTGGGGCGGGTTGATCGGGCTGCGGTTATGGGCAGAGCTGCCCGACAGGTTCGCGCGTATCGTCATTGCCAACACGGCGCTGCCGACCGGCGATCAGCCAATGGGCGAGGCGTTCGAGAACTGGCGCAGGTTTAGCCAAGAGGTCCCGGTATTTCCGGCCGGTGGAATTCTGAAAGGCGGAACTGTTTCGCCCCTGTCAGAAGACGTTATCGCGGCCTATGATGCACCTTTTCCAGATGAAAGCTACAAAGCCGGGGCGCGGCAGTTTCCCATGCTGGTGCCAGCGACGCCTGATGATCCGTCCTCGGGTCCGAACCGGCAGGCGTGGGAGGTGATCCGAGGGCTAAAGACGCCTGTCCTCACAGCTTTCGGGGCCGATGATCAGGTCATGGCGGGGATTGATTCTGTGTTCCAGAAAATGTGCCCGGGGGCTGTGGGGCAGCCTCATGTCATCTTGCCGAATGCGGGACATTTTTTGCAAGAAGACGTTGGTCCGGAACTGGTCAAGTTGACCTGCGATTTCATCGCGCGCGCACCCCGATCCGACTAGGTTATTCTCGGATTTCGGCTGGGTCGACGCCCCAGAGGTTCGTTTTCTGTGCCCAGCCGCGATACCCGCCCGCAGAAATCTGGCACCAGTCCAGCGAACAACTTCCCAGGCGCGCCACAACGCCCGTTTCAAACTGTGCGCTGATCGGCGCATTTGCATCGGGGCTTGTGTAAACGGTCAGCAATTCGGCGTCGACCAACACAGTTCGAACACCGGACAACAGGGCATAGTGCACCCATCCTCCTGCTCCGTCGCGGTCCTGAACTCTGCGCCAGTTTCCGTATTCTGCCGTTATCTGCAGTGGCATGCCGCGCCGTTTGAAAACCCAATCGATTCGGTGAGTCAGGGATGGGCCGCGGCGCACATTGCCCTCAGCAGCTTTCATCGAGACAAACCGTGGAAGGGGCAGGTTGGTGACTTGGCCACGCTTGTCCTGCGCGCTGGCAGCCAAGCCACCAAACACCGTCAGGAAAACAGCGAATGCCGCCGAAACAAGGCGTTTTACGGGTAGAAAACCACTCACTTACTGTCTGCTCTTGTGCCTGTTGATCTTGCTTCAAAAAAAGGTCGACTCAATGCCTATGGGGTTCTTGTGCCCCGCCTTATCCTGCGCCACGATGACATGGCGCGCGAAGGTTTGCAAAGCAGTGGGAGTGCAGAGGTGTCAAGAGAACGTCTGAGTGTTGTCGTTACGCGACGGTTGCCCGAGGCGGTTGAAACCCGGTTGAGCGAATTGTTCGATGTGCAATTGCGCGACGATGACAACCCGATGACCCGTGAAGAACTGGTGGAGGCCGTGAAAACCGCCGATGTTCTGGTGCCAACCGTAACCGATACGATCGACGGTGGCCTTTTGGGGCAGGCGGGTGAAAACCTGCGCTTGATCGCGAATTACGGGGCGGGGGTCGACAATATCGATGTCTCGACCGCGCGTCAGAGGGGCATTCTGGTGTCGAACACCCCGGGGGTTCTGACCGACGATACCGCTGATATGACCATGGCACTGATTCTCGCTGTGACCCGCCGAATTCCCGAGGGTCTGTCTGTTATGCAAAAAGGCGATTGGACCGGGTGGGCGCCGAATGCCTTGTTGGGCGGGCGTATCGGAGGGCGGCGTTTGGGCATTTTGGGCATGGGACGTATCGGTCAGGCCGTGGCCCGCCGTGCCTGTGCTTTTGGGATGCAGGTGCACTACCATAACCGCCGCAGACTTCGCCCCGAAACCGAGCAAGAGATGGAGGCGACCTATTGGGAAAGCCTCGATCAGATGGTGGCGCGGATGGATGTGATTTCGGTCCATTGCCCGTCGACACCGTCTACCTTCCATTTGATGAATGCTCGGCGGCTGAAATTGATGAAGCCGACAGCCGTTATCGTGAATACATCAAGGGGTGAGGTGATCGACGAAAACGCTCTGACACGCCGGATACGCTCGGGCGAAATCGCCGGCGCGGGCCTGGATGTTTATGAGCACGGGACGGATGTGAATCCAAGATTGCGACAGTTGCCGAACGTTGTTCTGCTGCCCCACATGGGGTCGGCCACGTTAGAGGGCCGGATCGAAATGGGCGAGAAAGTTATTATAAATATTAAGACGTTCGAAGACGGTCACCGCCCACCGGATCAGGTGGTCCCCGCAATGCTTTGATCCGGTGTTTCCCGTGTTTTGATGCGGGCGGTGCCAATTTACACACGCATATTTTCAGGAGGATACGATGAAACGAAGTCTGATTTCGGGAGTGTTGCTGTCGGCGGTTGTGCTGGCAGGACCATTGACTGCTCAGGAAACGGCAGATGCCGTTGCGCCCGAAGGCGCGTCCGAGGGGCAGGTGCAAGGCCTGACTGAAGAGGTGATCGCTGCGCTTGAGGCCAAGATGGCAGGTCAGCCGGTCACATCTGAAAACTGGATGGTTGCTGCCGCGAATCCATTGGCTGTAGAAGCAGGCGCAAAGGTTTTGCGCGCTGGTGGGTCGGCGGCTGATGCAATGGTCGCAGTTCAGGTTGTGCTGGGGCTGGTCGAACCGCAATCGTCGGGCCTTGGTGGCGGTGCATTTTTGGTTCGGTATGACGCTGCATCGGGCAAGCTGACGACATTGGATGGGCGTGAAACGGCCCCGCTTGAGGCGAACCACAGGCTGTTCCATGACGAAAACGGCGAACCGCTGAAGTTCTTTGATGCGGTTGTCGGCGGGTTGTCGGTGGGCACACCCGGGACACCGGCCCTGCTGGAAGAGGCGCATCGGCGATGGGGGCGCAGTCCGTGGCCAAGCCTGTTTACCGATGGCATCGCTCTGGCGGACGACGGTTTTCTGGTATCTCCGCGCCTTGCTGGCCTGGTCGAAAAGGATGCCGAACGCCTGTCGCGCTTTCCTGCAACCGCAGAATATTTCTTGCCCGACGGTAAGCCACTTGAGCAGGGGCAACGCCTGACCAACCCGGAATATGCCGAAACTCTGCGTATTTTGGCCGAGGAAGGCTCGGCCGGTTTCTACGGCGGTGAGATTGCCGCTGGCATCGTTAGCACCGTACGCAACGCCGAAGGCAACCCGGGCGTTTTGTCGGGAATTGATCTGGCGCTGTATCAGGTGATCGAGCGTGAACCAGTGTGCGCAACCTATCGCGCCTATGAGGTCTGCGGCATGGGCCCGCCATCGTCAGGCGCGCTGACCGTCGGTCAGATTCTGGGCATGCTGGACGGCTATGATCTGGCTGCAATGGGCCCCGAAGACACCAATGCATGGCGCCTGATCGGTGATGCTTCTCGTCTGGCTTTTGCCGACCGTGGTCGCTACATGGCCGATCATGATTTTGTTCCCATGCCAACGCAGGGCTTGGTTGATCCATCTTATCTGTCCGACCGTGGCTCTCTGTTAGGCGGAGAAGCCGCCCTGACAGAGGTCGCACCGGGTAACCCCGAGTTTGATCATGCGTCGAATTGGGCCGACGATGTCTCGATCGAGTTACCCTCAACCTCGCATATCTCGATCGTTGATCAGTACGGAAACGTCCTGTCGATGACGACGACGATTGAGAACGGGTTCGGTTCACGACTGATGACAAACGGGTTTCTGCTAAACAACGAATTGACGGACTTCTCGTTTAAAACGCACAGTGACGGTGTTCCAATTGCCAACCGGTTGGAGCCTGGCAAACGCCCACGTTCGTCGATGAGCCCGACAATTGTGATGCAGGACGGCGCGCCTGTTCTGGCCATCGGATCGCCGGGCGGTAGCCGTATCATCGGCTATGTTGCCAAGTCGATCATCGCCTGGGCGGATTGGGACATGGATGTGCAACAGGCCCTGTCGCTACCGCACCTAGTCAACCGTTTTGGCACCTATGACGTGGAAGAAGGAACCGCGGCCGAAGGGTTCTCGGATGCGTTGATTGAGCTGGGTTTTGAAGTGAACCCGCGCGACCTGACCTCAGGTCTGCATGCGATTGAGATCGGGGATGTGCTGGTCGGCGGTGCTGATCCGCGTCGTGAAGGTATCGCGCTGGGCGAATAGCCCGGCGTTTTAAAAGGGGAAGACCATGGTGCAGGCAGTTGCTTTGCCGCGAAACGAAGTGGGGATCGAGGCGGCTGTCGGCATCCTGAAGCAGAAATTTGGTGACCGGTTGCAAACCGGTCAGGCAATCCGCGAACAGCATGGTCACACGACCACCTGGATCGAAAACCAAACCCCGGACGCCGTGGTTTTTCCGTGCTCAACGCAGGAGGTATCCGAGATCGTCAAAACCTGCGCCACGCACAAGGTACCGGTGATTGCATTTGGCACGGGTACGTCTTTGGAGGGTCACGTGAACGCCCCTGCTGGTGGTATCTCGGTTGACCTGACCCAGATGAATAAGGTGCTGGCTGTGAACCCTGGTGATCTGGATTGCGTCGTACAACCGGGTGTGACGCGCGAAGACCTGAATACCCATTTGCGGGATCAGGGCTTGTTCTTTCCGATTGACCCCGGCGCGAATGCTTCGATGGGTGGAATGGCGGCGACGCGGGCGTCCGGAACCAATGCGGTTCGCTATGGCACGATGAAGGACAATGTCCTTAGTCTTGAGGCGGTCATGCCGGATGGGCAGATTATCCGAACCGGGCACCGGGCCAAGAAATCCTCGGCCGGTTACGACCTGACCCGACTGTTGATTGGGGCCGAAGGGACTTTGGGCATCATCACCGAGCTTACCTTGCGCCTGCAGGGCATCCCCGAGGCGATCACCTCGGCCCGTTGTTCATTTCCGTCGGTGGATGCGGCCTGTCAGGCCGTCATGATGACGATCCAGTACGGTGTTCCGGTGGCGCGGATCGAGCTGCTGGATGAAATGTCGGTCAAGGCCGCCAACGCCTATTCCGGGCTGAGCCTGCCTGAAACGCCATTGCTCTTGCTCGAGTTCCACGGATCGGAAAACGGTGCGGTCGAGCAGTCCGATACCTTCAACCAGATCGCGGAAGAGTTCGGCGGCACCGATTTCGCGGCGACCTCAACGACTGAGGAACGCAATAAACTCTGGCAGGCCCGGCATGATATGTACTGGGCTTCCTTGCAACTGCGTCCGGGCGCGCGAGGAATCTCCACCGACGTCTGCGTTCCGATCTCGCGTTTGGCAGAGTGCGTCACAGCGACTCAGGACAAAGCGCGTGAGCTAGGGCTGATGGCCCCAGTGGTGGGGCATGTCGGGGATGGCAACTTTCATTCCTTGCTTCTGATCGACATGGAAAACGCGGACGAGGTCAGCAAAGCTGACGAATTCGTCGGGTGGCTGAATGATCTGGCTATTTCGATGGAAGGCACGTGCACGGGCGAACATGGGATCGGACAGGGCAAACAGCCCTATCTGGTCAAAGAGCTTGGGCCAGCCGTCACGTATATGACTGCTATCAAAAAGGCGCTGGACCCCGACAACATCATGAACCCAGGAAAGATTCTGCCGAACGAATAAAATTGACCCATCCTTGGGAATTTCGCTTCAAAGCCACAAGGGTGCCCGATTCTGCCGCTATCCATTGCGAAAACAAGCAGTAATTGAATTTGAGGTCATAATGGGCGCGCTAAGGTTCATTGGGTTTGCGTTGATAGTTGGTCTGGTCGTTGCGGGCCTAGATTATTTTCAGCAGGACAAAAAATCGGACGGTACGCTTTCGCTTAGCGGATATTTTGAAACCATCTCGGTGCGGTTCGATCAAAGCCAAAAAGAGCGGGAAGTGAAACAAGCGGCGCGAGAACGTCAAAAGTTGTGGAATGCCGGTGCAAAGTCCTTTCTTCCGAACCCCCCAGAGGGATGGGCGCAATATGCCTTGACCGAGCCCGACACCAAGGCAGTCTCCAGAGTTCTTTCAGAGTTGCGGCCAGTGCCCCTTGTCAGTTCGATCAGCGGGCCAGCCGAATTGCTGCAGCTCAACGCTGCCGGCAAAGACGGCGCGCTTCGAAAGCTGGATGAGACAGGCACTGTTTACGCAAAAGAAGGTGAACTGATCTGGCTTGATATCACCCTCAAACCACAAGCAGCACGAAACACTTTGGCCGGATTAGCGCTGAGTGCGCAGGATGCGTTTCTGGATGGGATGAAGGCCGAACAAGGGTATGCGATGATTGACGGCGTCGCTTTCATCGAAACAACCGGAAATTTGCTGGATGATACCAAAAAGACCAACTATCGCGCGTTCACAGGCCGTATCGGCTTTGATCAAGAGGTTGTAATCCGCCTTCATGCAGATGCCAGCGATGCGACGATCCGAGAGTTTCTTGGCCGCGTCGATTACGCAGGCTTGAACGCGTTGCTGCCGCATCCGGCCCTGATTGTCGGCAAGGGAATCGAAGTTCCCCTGATCCGGCAGCCCGAAATAGCGGATGAAATGCACGATCTTTACGAAACGATGCAAATCGCGCAGCTAAGGTTGGGTCAGGAAAAGCTGGAAAATCTGGATGCGGCGGCTTTGGTGGCGAACACGCTAAGTAGTTCGGGCTTCAACTCTGAAGGCGTCATGGACATCACCAACGGCGAAGTCTTCGAAAATCAGGAACTGTCGCAATTATCTTACATTCGCACCCAGAACTTGCTGCTTGAATCTGCGCTGAGCGAGGCGGAAACCGAAGTGGCCAGCACAGGTGGTATCGGCGGGTTCATTAAGGGATTGATGGGCAAAGTGGCCCACGCCGATGCAAAAGCGGAGGAACCCCAGCCTCAGGTTGCTCCATCGGGTGAGGTTAAAGTCAGGAAGGGTGGTTTGGGCAAATCATCCTGTGCAACGTTGGGCAGTAGCAAACGGTGCTCTGTCGGGGGCAACTGAAACCTTTCACCTGAAAAATCGACGCTCTGCGCCATGCACGGGTCGTTTTCTTTATATCACTGGTCGGATGAATGTCGCGCCGGGGCATTCAAATGCGCCATATGGTGTCAACTGAATTCAAGGGGAGACGCCCGGTAATGAAAACCCAAGTCAAAGCACTGGTCGTTGGCGGTGGTGCCGTCGGCACTTCGATTGCATATCACTTGGCCAAGGCAGGCTGGGACGATGTGATGTTGATTGAGCGGGACGAGCTGACTTCCGGCTCGACATGGCACGCAGCAGGGCTGTTGCCGCTGTTCAACATGTCCTATGCAACGACACACATCCACAAGTACTCGGTCGACTTCTACAAGCAGCTTGAGGAAGAGACCGGCCTGAACGCAGGCTTTGCCGTCGTTGGCAACCTGCGCATGGCACAAACGCAAGAGCGCATGGATGAATACATGCTCTATGCGTCCACCGCTGAAACTTGTGATGTCGCCTACGAATGGCTGACGCCCGAGCAGATCAAGGAACGCTGGCCGCTGATTGAGACATCGGACCTGAAGGGTGCGATCTATCACACCGAAGACGGCTACATTAACCCTGCAGATGTGACGCAGGCGATGGCTAAGGGTGCCCGTCAGCGTGGCGTTGATATTGTTCGCAAGATGCAGGCCGATGCCTTCCACTGGAACGGCACTCACTGGGAAGTGACCTGCACCAAGATGGTCGAGAAGGGCGGCAACCTCATCCCGTCTGACGAGCAAGTTGTGATTACCGCCGAGCACGTCGTGACTGCATCAGGCAACCACGCGCAGCGCACCGCCAAGATGCTGGGCATCAAGATGCCCGCGATCCCGGTCGAGCATACCTTTATCGTCATGGACAAGGACCCCGAGCTGGTCAAATGGCGTGAAGCGGGCAACCCCGAACACCCAGTTGTCCGTGATGCCGACAACGAATCTTACGCGCGTGAGGAACGTGGCGGCTGGATTCTGGGTATTTATGAACACGGCGCACCAGCGCAGTTCGAACATGGCGTGCCGGACAGTTTCCGCGCTGACCTGTTCCCGCTGGATCTGGACCGGATTGCCGATCAGTACATGGCGATGGCCGAACGTGTGCCGTCCTGCGCCGAATCCGGCCTGAAGGACGACTTCAACGGCCCGATCTGCTACACCCCGGATGGCAACCCACTGGTTGGTCCGGCACCGGGTCTGCGTAACATGTGGCTGGCTGAAGGTTTCTCGTTTGGCATCACCGCGGCAGGCGGCACCGGCTATTACCTGGCGCAGATGATGGTGGATGGCGAAGCCGAGATCGACATGGCGTCGCTGGACCCCAAACGTTACTCGTCGAACTGGATGACCACCGAGTTTGCAGCGCGCAAGAATGAAGAGTGCTATGAGCACGTCTACATCCTGCACCACCCCGATGAAGAACGTGCTGCCTGCCGTCCGCTGCGGACTGTTCCGGCCTATGACCGTCAGAAAGCGCGTGGCGCACAGTTTGGCTGGGTCAATGGATGGGAGCGCCCGAACTATTTCGGTCCACTGGATGCACCCGAAAACTTCGACCATGACGCCCGCTCATTCCGTCGCGGTGGCTGGTGGCAGTACGCAGTCGAAGAAGCCAAAGCGATCCGCGAAGGCGTTGGCCTGATCGACGCATCGGCCTTCACCAAGCATGTCGTCAAAGGACCCGGTGCGACGCAATTCTTGGATTGGTTCACCTGCAACAAGCTGCCCAAGGTCGGTCGTATCAACCTGACCTACGCGCTGACCTCGCACGGCACCACCCGCACCGAGTACACCATCGTCCGCAATGGCGAGAACAACTACTACATCGTCTCTGCAGGTGCCTGGACCGAGTACGACGCGGACTATCTGCGCAAGGCGGCTGAGGACAAGATGGAGGAGTTCGGCTACATCGAGATCCAGGACGTGACCACCCAGTGGGGCGTTTTCGCTATCGCCGGACCCAAATCGCGTGACGTTTTGAAAGAGGTCATCAAGGACGCCGATCCGGAAACCGCATTGTCCAACAAGCGCTTCCCGTGGTTGTCGGCCCGTCAGATCGAACTGGGCATGTGCCCGGTCAACGCGATCCGCGTGGCCTATACCGGCGAGCTGGGTTGGGAACTGCACCACCCGATCGAGATGCAGAACTACCTGTTCGACCTGCTGGAAAAAACCGGTGAAAAGCACGGTATGAAGCTGGTCGGTGCGCGCGCTCAGAACTGGCTGCGTCAGGAGAAATCCTATCGCGCCTTTGGCACTGAACTGGGCCGCGACGCGACCCCGCTGGAAGCCGACCTGCCGCGTTTTGTTGATCTGTCGAAAGATTTCTACGGCAAGGACAAGCTGGAAGAGACCGGTGTGCGCGTGAAGTGCTGCACCCTTCTGATCGACGGGCCGGACGATGCCGACCCATGGGGCCGCGAGGCGCTGTACACACCGGAAGGTGAACGCGTGGGTCGTTTGACCTCGGGCGGATACTCGGTCGCGTTCGAGAAATCCATCGGCATGGGCTACGTAAAGCCCGATCTGGCGGTCGAAGGCACTAAGCTAAAGGTCAAGATTCAGGATAAACTGTGGGATGCGGTCGTGACCTGCGACAGTCCCTACGATCCGAAAAACGAAACCATCCGCAAGGACGGTTGATCAAAAAAGGGCCCCGGAGATCTCCGGGGCCCTTTTTTGTCACGCGGAAAGCTCGTCAAAGCATTCCAGCGCCTTGGCCGCATACATCATCGATGGCCCACCGCCCATCTGGATGGCGATGGCGAGCACCTCTGACACTTCTTCGCGGCTTGCTCCGGTATTGATCAGAGCTTCGGTGTGTAGCGTTATGCATGGTTCGCAGCGGGCAGCGATGGACATACCCAAAGCGATCAGTTCTTTGGTTCTGTAATCCAGCGAGCCGCCCTCTTTGACGGATTTTCCAAGCGCACCGAATGCACGGGCGGTATCAGGTATCGCAGCGTTTAGGATGCGCAAGTTGTTGCGGGTATCCGAGAGCTTGTCTTGCCAGTTCATTTGTGGGCTTCCTTTAAACATATCACCTTGTGAATATGTTCATGGAAACTGCCTGACTTTGATCTTGATCAGACTGAAGGTCTTTCAGCGATAAATGCCAGGTTGTTTGCTGGCATTTCAACAGCATCGGTTAAACTCAATTGAACTCGACGCAGCAGGTCCAAAATATCGGCGTCATCCTTGTATCCAATGTCCGGGTCTTGTTGGCTCAACGCAGCATGAAAGTTCTGGTCTCCGGTACTGGTCAATCGGCCTGCGCGCATGAATGGCCCATAGAGGATTAGCCGACCGCCCGGGTTCAGCGCCAGCGCGGCCTCGGTCACCAAGGTTTCCACCTCCGACCAACTGATCAGATGCAGCAAGTTGATCAAGAGGATCAGGTCATTTGCCCCGTGAACAGTATGCCAACCGGGTTGGACCGCATCGAGTTCTATCGCAGGGACTATGTTTTCTACGCCTTCGGCATATGCGTCGATTGAAGCGCGTCGTTCAGGTTCAACCTCACTGGGTTGCCAATCCAGACCGGTCAGTCGATTGGCAAAGACCGCGACGTGTTGCCCCGTACCGCTCGCCAATTCCAACGCGCGACCTGACGATGGGCCAAACCGCGCCAGCAGATCACAAAGCGCATCGGCATTCCTGCTGGCCGCCGGAGCGACCAATTTTTGCCCATCGGATACCGTCGCCACGCTGGCATTTGCAGGGAGTTTGCGTTTTGTCATCTACGTAGTCTTCCCGGTCTGAGGGCCGAAACGCTGGCCGCCTCCAGTTCTGAACGAACACCAGTCGTCAAATCCGCCACCAGTTGCGAGGCCGCCGGTGCTGTTTGAAAGCCGTATCCGCCTTGGGCGGCCGACCAAATAAACGTAGGCTCAGCAGGGTCGGGGCCCAGAACCAGAGTACCATCCGGCGCAAAGCTGCGAAGCCCGGCCCAGTTCGCCTCGACCCTTGTGACCGGTTCGGTCACCATCGCTTCGTACCTCGCCAGTCCTTCGGCTAACACCATGTCGTCCGCATAGGCATCATGGGGAAAGGTGGGATCAGCCTCGCAAGGTGAAACGATCAGCTTTCCGGCATCCGGTTTCGCATACCAGCCTTCGCCAGCACCCAACATCAAAGGCCAACCTGTCACGCCATGACCAGCCGGGGCGGGAATACGTGCCACTGATCGTCGGCGTGGTTCTATACCGATCGGTGTAACGCCGGCCATCATAGCGATCTCATCCACCCACGCGCCTGCGGCATTTACAAGGGCCTTAGCCTCGAAAGCGTCTGCCGCCTCGACAACCCAATGACCAACTTTGGTGATACGTTTTACCTTTTGGCGGGTCAGCACCAGACCGCCGTTGGCCCTAATCACACGAGCGAAATCCTGCATCATCCGGTCGGTATCAATGTCAAAAGCAAAACTGCTGGCGGCGGCAAATCCAACAGTCTGAGGGTTCAGTATCGGAATTCGCGAAATGGCCTCTTCAACCGAGATTTCTGACAGACGAAGGTCAGCTTGATCCTGAAGAAACGCGTCTCGTTGATCATGCCCGGCGATCAGCATCAACCCGCGCGGCGACAGATAGCCATTCGACCTCAGATAAGCTTCGCTCGCTGCATTCAGGGTCTTCACGGAAGGTGGTCCATACCCCTTTTCGAACAACGCCGCCGACCGGCCAGAGGTGTGATATCCCAGCGCGTCTTCGCCTTCGAGCACGACGACATGTCCATGTTCAGACAAACGCGCACCTGCGCTTAACCCGGCGATGCCGCCGCCGATGACCAGGAAATCGATCATGTCAGTAACTCCGCCCCGGGATCACCCCAAAACGGGTGGATTTGAGATCTGCTTTCATTCATGCGCTAAGCTTCGCATGCGTAACACTATTGGAAAAGAGGCGTAATTTCCGCAATGTAAACTTGAACCATAGAGATTGGCCTGTCTTTAGTGCGGCCAACATCGGAATCGGAGAAAAACGTGATACCGGCAGAGCTACACCCAATGGCCACGGGGCATATCCCCTCTTACGTCACGCAGGCGGATGGCAGTGACTTTTTGCTAACCTTCATGTTTATTTTTACCGTTCTGGTGATCGTGCTGATTGGCGTTGGCTATTTCACCCTGCACTCCATCCCGGAAAAAATCGCGCATGAATCCAACCACCCTCAGTTTCAACTTGTGGGGATATTGGCGCTGTTGGCTCTGTTTACCCACAATGGTCTGTTCTGGGTGGCGGCCATTCTGGTGGCCGGGTTCCAATTCCCGGATGTCGCCGCCCCCTTGCGCGCCATTGCTGACGCGATCCGATCCTTGGGCGATCAAGGCAACGATGTTCCTGCCCCCGCGGCCCCATCGCAACCGACCGCGCAGCAGGGGCAGTAAGAGATGCTTGAGACACTGATGTGCGCGCTGGTCACCGTGTTGCCGGATTACCTGTTCCGCCGTTACGTACAGGGCAAACGTATAGGCCATGAAATCACACTGTTCACCATGTGGTATGAACTGCGCTGGGGCCTGACCACCTGTGCCATTCTTGCGCTGACGGTGATCACCACGCTGTTCTACTTCCATCCTGCAAGCAAAACGGCGGCGTCATATTTCCGCACGGTCACGATCCTTCCACAGCTCGGCGGTCGCGTGTCCGAGGTTTATGTCACCAATAACCAGCAGGTCACTGCGGGCCAGCCGATTTTCCGGATCGAGGATTTCACCCAAACCGCACAGGTTGAGGCCGCGCATGCGCAGATCGCGCAAGTTCAGGCCTCGCTGAAAGTGGCGGAAACCGATCTGGCCGAGGCCGACGCAGGCATCGCAGGCGCGCGCGCTGCATTGGATCAATCGCTTGAGGATTTGGAGCGTAACACCACCCTGCGGGACGAAGGCTCCAGCGCCGTACGATTGGCCGAAATCGACCGGTTGGAAAACCTTGTTGCCGAGCGTGAAGCGCAGCTTACCGCATCGCGATCCCGCCGTGCCGCCGTGGTGCAGCAGATCGAAGAACTGATCCCGGCCCAACTGGCCAGCGCCAACGCCCAGTTGGACGCCGCGCTGACCGAGCTGGACAAAACAGTCGTAAGCGCAGGTGTGACCGGTCGGGTTGAACAATTCGGCCTTCAGGTGGGCGACTATGTCAGCCCCTTGCTGCGGCCTGCGGGCATTCTGGTTCCGTCAAGCTCGGGCCATAACCGGTTTCAGGCTGCATTCAACCAGATGGCCGCTCAGGTCATCAAGCCGGGCATGATCGGAGAGCTAGGCTGCATGACCAAGCCCTTCACCGTGATCCCGATGGTTGTGGTTGAGGTGCAGGATGTCATCCCGTCAGGTCAGATACGCCCTTCGGATGAGTTGCGCGATGTGCAGGCCAACAAGGTACCCGGTTCGATTCTGGTTTATATGGAGCCGTTGTACAAAAACATGGCCGATGACATACCGCCCGGTAGCAATTGTCTGGCGAATGTCTACACCGACAACCACGAACGGCTGGAACATGAAGACCTGGGATTCTGGCACACCGCCGCCTTGCATGTGATAGACACGATCGGTGTTGTCCACGCGGCGGGCTTGCGCCTGCGTCTGATCCTGATGCCGGTGAATACGTTGGTGCTGACCGGGCATTGAGCCATTCACGCGTTTTGATTTCAGATCCGGCCTGTGTGAGGTTTAAACCGCTGGGCGGCCGGGTTTGTTATCTAAGGCGAGGGACGCGTAAGCAAACGCGAGAACGCAGACAGCGAACGCCGCAACAAAACAGAAAACCAGAGTGAACGAGCCGGTTATGGCAAAAACCGAACTGCCCAGGGCCATCCCGACCGTACCGCCCAGCAGCTGAAATGTCATCGAGATGCCACTTGCCTGTCCGTGCAGAGCTTGTGGTACCGTTGACATGATGGCCCGCCTTGGGGGGACAAACAGAAACGGCACGCAACAACCCCAAAGGAAGTAGCCAGCATAGATCAGCGCGGCGACGTCTAAATGCATTCCCAGTGCGACAATAAGTATGGCAATCGCACCCAGCGCTGTACCTGTCAGAGAAGGGCCGCGAGAGCCAAATTTATCAGCAATTTTCCCCGCCATCGGGGCAATGAAAATCTGCGGAAAAGCAATCGGCAACAGGGCGACACCAGCAGTCAGCGGTGAAAACCCGAGCTTTGATTGAAAGTAGGATGCGCCGAACACGAACAGAGTAATCTTGCCGAATTGTGCGGTGAACAGGATCATGTTTGAAGCAGCAAACCCGGGGCCGGCAAAAAGGGAGATGGCAATCAGAGGCGATGTTGCCCTCTGTTCGACGCGGACAAATAACACCAAAAAAATAAGACCCGCTGACAGGGCCATAAGAACTTCGGGCTGTACCCAGCCTCTGTCCGGGCCCTCCATGACACCGAACACAATAGCCGCCAAACCCGTCACCAGTAGAATTAGCCCTTTCAGGTCGAACTCGCGCTCCCGTTGGTGTGGCGGGTCCCGCCAGAAAACCCATGCGACCAGAGCGACCACAAGCACGATTGGGGGGTTGACCCAGAAGATCCAGCGCCAAGACAGATATTCGGTCAGAACGCCTCCAACCAGCGGACCCATTGACAGGAATACTGTCCCGATCCCGCCGTATAAACCCAGTGCCAGCCCGCGTTCCTTTTCGTCAAAAGACTGGATCAGAACCACTAGCGACAGCGGGAAAATCAGTGCTGCACCGATGCCCTGTGCGGCGCGCGCTGTTAACAGAGCAAATACACTTTCGGCAAACGCTCCCAGTGCGGAGGACAAACCGAAAATCAATAAACCTGCACTGAGCAAAACCCGAATGCCCAGAACATCGCCCAATCGTCCTGCTGCGCCCGCAAAACAAGCCAGCACCAGCAGATAGATATTCACCACCCAATGCGCTTCAAGCAGAGACAGGCCAAGCTCATTGCGGATGGTTGGAAGCGCGACGCTGACGACCGTTTCGTCCAGCAGAATAACACCCAAGATGGCACCCATCGCGCCGAGTATCCACCAGCGGCTGTGGTCTTGCGCTTTGATCTCCATGGGGTTTTTACGTTTCGTGTTGAGAGAGGTAAAACATTAACCCCATCAGGTCCGTCGTGTCTGCAATCGTCAAGACAGTATTTAGTTAAGGCTAGGCGAGGTGCTCGCATAGACACGAAAAAGGGCCAGCCAAATGGCCAGCCCCTCAACGTGTTCGTGTATAGGTTTACTGCGGAATTTCGCCTTCCAAACCTTCAACGTAGAAGTTCATACCTGCCAGTGTACCGTCATCGGCGGTTTCGCCTTCAGCCAGCCAGTCGCTACCGTCCTGCTTTTTCAGCGGACCGGTGAAGGGGTGGTATTCACCCGCGGCCATGGCCGCTTTCATCGCCAGTGCTTCTTCTTTGATGTCGGCTGGAACGGCGTCCGAGATCTCACCGATCTCAACCATGCCTTCCTTGATGCCATCCCAAGTGTTAACGGTTTCCCACGACCCATCCATGACCGCTTGGGTGCGTGCGATGTAGTAGGGCGCCCAGTTGTCGATGATCGACGATACGCGCGGCTTGGGGGCATATTCGCTCATGTCCGAGGCCTGACCGAAGGTGATCACGTTGCCCGCCTCTTGTGCGGCCGCCTGCGGCGCGGTCGAGTCGGTGTGCTGCAGGATCACGTCCGCGCCCTGTTCGATCAGAACGGAAGCAGCGTCAGCCTCTTTCGCCGGGTCGAACCAAGTGTAGGCCCAGATGATCTTGAACTCCACATCCGGGTTCACCTTTTTGGCGTGGATATAGGCCGAGTTGATGCCGCGGATCACTTCGGGGATCGGGTAGGACCCGATGTACCCGATGATGTTCGACTCGGTCATTTTACCAGCGATGTGGCCCTGAACGGCGCGGCCTTCGTAGAAGCGGGCCGAATAGACGGACACGTTCGGGGCGGTTTTGTAGCCGGTCGCGTGCTCGAACTTCACATTCGGGAATTTCTTGGCCACGTTGATGGTCGGGTCCATATACCCGAACGAGGTGGTAAAGATCAGGTCAGCGCCTTCCAACGCCATCTGGGTCATCACACGTTCCGCGTCCGGGCCTTCGGGAACGGATTCAACAAACACGGTCTCGACTTTGTCGCCGAATTCTTTCTCAACCGCCAGACGGCCTTTGTCGTGTTCATAGGTCCAGCCGCCGTCGCCCACCGGGCCGACATAGACAAAGCCTACTTTTGTTTTGTCCTGTGCGACCGCGCCGGTCGCCAGACCCAGCACCATCGCGGCACTGGCAAGAAGTGAAGTGAATTTCATGTGGTTACTCCCCAAGTTGGTTCAATTGGCCCCGTCTAGTGCGAGGCGTGGAAGGTCCGGCCCAGTGAGGCAGGTGCGCTGCTCTTGTCGGCCGAAAGGATCACAAGCACAAGGATCGTGATGATGTAGGGCGACATTGCCAGATACTCGACTGGGATGGCAACGCCCGCTGCCTGCAGATTAAGCTGCAACACCGTGATTCCGCCAAACAAATAAGCACCCAGCAATGCACGCCATGGTTTCCAGCTGGCAAAGACCACCAGCGCAAGAGCGATCCATCCAACACCGGCGGTCATGCCCTCGGTCCACTGCGGAACGCGGATCAGGCTGATATAGGCTCCACCGAGGCCAGCGCAGGCGCCACCGAACAAGATCGCCAGGATACGGATCTTGATAACCTTGTAGCCCAGGGCGTGTGCGGCGTCGTGGTTTTCACCCACTGCGCGCAGGATCAGACCGACACGAGTGTATTTCAACGTGGCCCAGACGGCTGCGGTCAGAGCAATACCGACATACAGGATCGGGTCATGCTGGAACAGGATTGGGCCGATCACCGGTATGTCGCTGATCAGAGGGATGTGAATGTCCCCCATGCTGGGCGGCTTGATACCCACATAACTTTGCCCAAGCAGAGCGCTGAAACCGAGGCCGAACAGCGTCAGGGCAAGGCCACTGGCGACCTGATTGGCAAGCGCGACCTGTGTCAGGAGGACAAACAGCAGCGACAGCACCGCGCCACCAATGGCAGCCGCAATGAAGCCCAGCCAGGGTGAGCCTGTCTCGACCGAGATCGCAAATCCGCTGATTGCGCCGACGATCATCATGCCTTCGACGCCAAGGTTAAGAACACCGGCTTTCTCGACGACCAGCTCTCCGATCGCGGCCAGTAGCAAGGGGGTTGCAGCGACCATTAATGATGCCACCAGAAGGACTGGGTTGATTGCTGAAAGGTCCATGATTCAGGCTACCTCGCTACGGGCCGCACGGATGCGGTAGTTGGTCAAAAGGTCGAAGGCGAGCAGGAAGAACAGCAACATTCCCTGAAACACCTGAATAGCGGCCGCAGGCAGGCCCAGTTGAGACTGAGCGATCTCGCCGCCGATATAGGTCAGTGCCATCAGGCCACCGGCCAGCAAGATGCCCAGCGGATGCAAGCGTCCCAAGAAGGCCACGATGATCGCGGTAAAACCATATCCTACATTGAAATCGATGCTGACCACGCCGGCGGGACCGGACACTTCGAACATGCCCGCCAATCCGGCCAAAGCACCAGCCATACCGAGGCAAAACAGGATCAACCGTGCGGGGTTCACACCGGCGAACTTTGCCGCGCGGGGTGCTTCTCCGGTCAGTCGAATGTGAAAACCCAGCATGTGTCGGTTCAGCAGAACATAGGCGAAGATTACCGCAATAAAGGCCGCAACAACACCCAAGTGCATACCCGATCCCGCGATCAGCTCGGCGTTATGTGCGCTGTCGTAAGCTTGTAAATTGCGTGAACCGGGAAAACCGTGGCCCTCCGGGTTTTTCAGCAACCCCAGCGAAACAGAGGCCAGAAACTGCTCGGCCACATAGACCAGCATCAGTGAGACAAGGATTTCATTGGTACCAAAGCGCACCTTCAGGAAGGCCGGAATCATTGCCCATATCCAACCGCCAAATGCACCGGCGATCACCATGATCGGGAAGACATACCAGGCATCCAGCGGATAAAAGGCCAGACCTGTACCTGCGCCAAAGATAGCGCCCATGATGTATTGGCCTTCGGCTCCGATATTCCAAATGCCGGCACGGAAACCCAAAGACAGACCAATTGCGATCAGAACTAGCGGAGCACCTTTCACCAGCAATTGCGGGCGATAGTAGAACGAGAATTCACCGAACAAAGGCTCCCAAAAGATGGTGCCAATGGCTTGGATCGGGTTCTTGCCCAGAATGGCGAACAGGATGCCGCCGAAAACCATGGTTGCCAACACGGCTACCAAAGGGGTCGCGTAAGACCACGCTTTGGACGGCTGCGGCCGTTTCTCCAACACAATCATCCGCTCATCCCCCTGTTTTCACTTCTTTTTTGATATGTCTTAGACATGGGCCACCTCCATGCCATGCGCGCCGCCCATCATCAGGCCAATTTCGTCGACCGTCAGACCTGTGGTCGTGCGCGGAGCGCTAAGCCGACCTTCATTGAGCGCCGCAAAGCTGTCCGAGATTTCCATCAGCTCATCCAGATCCTGAGATATGCAGATGACCGCTGTGCCTTTTGCCGCCAAATCCAGAATGGCTTGGCGAATGGACGCCGCGGCGGCTGCATCCACGCCCCATGTTGGTTGGTTCACAACAAGCACGTCAGGGTTTTGCAGGACCTCGCGTCCTATGACGAATTTCTGCAGGTTACCGCCTGACAAGGATCGCGCAGCGTTTTCAGGTCCGGGCGTTCGGACGTCAAAAGCACTAATGATCTTTTCCGCGAAGCTCTTGGTTTCTGCCCATTTGAGAAACCCGTTGTTCTCAAGTCCTTCCCGGACCGAACCAGTCAGCAACGCGTTTTCGGTCAGGCTCATGTCAGGGGCGGCCGCATGTCCCAACCGCTCTTCCGGAGCGGTCAGAACACCCAGCTTGCGACGTGCGGTCGGTCCCAGCTTGCCGATTGGCTGGCCGTTGAACTTAATCGCGTCGGGCGCTGTGATGATTTCACCTGACAGAACGCCCAGCAATTCGTCCTGTCCGTTGCCAGCGACACCGCCAACGCCCAGAACCTCGCCCTTGCGGACGGTCATGTGGACATTCTTCAACGCAGTACCGAATTCAGATGGTGATGAAACTGACAAACCGCTGACATCCAGGGCGACCTCACCGAACTCACGCCCCGAACGCTCGGGCGTTTGCAGGGTCGAACCCACCATCATCTCGGCCATGTCGCGCGCTGAGGTCTCAGCGGGAATGCATTCGCCGACATTTTTACCCAAACGCAGGATCGTGGCGTGGTCGCACAGCGTGCGGATTTCTTCCAACTTGTGCGAGATATACAGGATCGAGGTACCCTCGGACCGTAATTTGTTCAGCGTTTCAAACAGAATATCGACTTCCTGGGGTGTCAGAACCGATGTCGGCTCGTCCATGATCAGAAGCTTGGGGTCCTGCAGCAGACAGCGGATGATTTCGACCCGCTGACGCTCACCCGCGGACAGATCACCGACAGTGCGATAAGGATCCAGTGGCAGACCGTAAGTTTCCGAAACTTCGCGAATACGCGCAGCCAGATCGCCCATGGCTGGCGGGTTTTCCATCCCCAAGGCGATGTTTTCGGCCACGTTCAATGCGTCGAACAACGAGAAGTGCTGGAACACCATCGCGATCCCGTCCGCCCGTGCGGCACGGGGTTCGGGTGGCGCGAAGGCTTGTCCGCGCAGCAGCATGGTGCCGCTGTCGGGCTTTACCAAACCGTAGATCATTTTGACCAACGTGGATTTGCCGGCGCCGTTTTCGCCAAGCAAGGCGTGTACCTCACCCTCACCGATGTCAAAGGACACCTGATCATTGGCCACGACGCCGGGATAGGCTTTAGTCAGCCCTTGTAAGCTTAGAAGTGGAGTGGTCACGCGCTCAGGTCCTTCTTTATTTCGTTTTGCCGGGCAGGGCGCAGGATCTGCGCCGCGACACCAACTGCGATCATCTGCGGGTGTTTGCCCAAGGCTGGATCTCCGATTGGGCAGGTAATCCGGCCAATCCGCTCGGGCGCATGTCCCAAAGCGGCCAGCCGGGATCGGAACCGCGCCCATTTCGTAGCCGAGCCAATCAGGCCCGCAAAGCGGAAATCATGCAAAAGCAACCTGTTGCACAGTTCCAGGTCCAGATTGTGTGAATAAGTAAGCACAAGGTGCTCGGCATCACGCGGCGCATGGCGAACCAGCTCGGCCGGTTTGCTTGCCGGAACGACGGTTACGCCTGCGGGCACCGTTTCGGGAAAACGCTCAGGCCCGGTATCGACCCAGGTGATCGACAGATCAGGCAATGGGGATAGAACGTCTACCAGAGCCCGGCCAACGTGACCGGCACCCCATATCCACAGATTGCGCGCCGGTTCGTGAACGGGTTCGACCATCCAGCCGTCAATCAGCTGCGGTTCGGGCGCAACACCTTGACCGCGGGCCTGCGACAACAGTCGCTTGACCGAAAGCGGCATCTCACCGCCCGAAGCCGAGCGCGCAATGACTGCATCATCCAGCCGGTCGACGGCCGCAAGATCGTAGATTTCACTCAGCAGAGTTACTGCACCGCCACAACACTGGCCCATATCCGGGCCGAGCGCGTGGTGCGTTTGGCGCATGGGCGCTGCTTGGGATCGGGCTGCTTCAGACGCCTGATACTCCAACGTGCCGCCGCCGATTGTGCCCGACTGCCCGTCCTCCCAAACCAGCATTGCAGCGCCAACTTCACGGGGGGATGACCCCTTGATCCCGGCGATAACCACCCGGGTCACCTTGCCGTGGGTTTTGACCGCCTCCCTCAAAGCCTCTCGATCAAATCCCATCAGGTCTCTCCCTTTACCCGCTGGACACCCTTCCAGACTTCTTCAGCCGTGGCGGGTGCATCAAGTGCCGGGTAGCTGTCACCGCACGCCGCCACCGCATTCGACAGGGCAAGCCACGCGGAAATACCCAGCATGAAGGGCGGCTCTCCGACCGCTTTTGAGCGATAGATCGTGTCCTCGCGGTTTTCACCGCTCCAGAGCGCGACATTGAAAACGTCAGGCCGATCCGAGCAAGCGGGAATCTTGTAGGTCGACGGCGCATGCGTGCGCAGATTGCCCTTGCCGTCCCAGACAAGTTCTTCCGTGGTCAGCCATCCCGCACCCTGTACGTATGCGCCTTCGACCTGCCCAATATCCAGCGCCGGGTTCAGCGACGCGCCTGCATCATGCAGGATATCCGTCCGCAAAATGCGGTTCTCGCCTGTCAGTGTATCGATCACGACTTCGGTAATCGACGCGCCGTAGGCGAAATAAAAGAACGGACGCCCCCGGCCTTTGATCCGGTCCCACTCGATCTTGGGTGTCTTATAAAACCCGGTCGCAGACAGGCTGACCCGGCCCTGATAAACCAGCGCAGCTGCTTCTGAGAATGTGTAGCGCTCTACGCCGACCGAGACGTGGCCATCAGAGAACGTCACCGTTGAGGGATCGGCCTGATGTCGATGCGCCAGATAGTCAGCCATCCGGTCGCGGATCGTGTCGCAGGCCGCTTTGACCGCCATACCGTTCAGGTCACTGCCCGAGGACGCGGCCGTAGCCGAGGTATTCGGCACCTTGGCGGTGTCGGTCGCGGTGATTTTCACCATCTCCAACGGAATACCAAAGCGGGACGCGGCCACTTGCGCGACCTTTTGGAAAAGACCTTGCCCCATCTCGGTGCCGCCGTGGTTCAGGTGGACCGAGCCGTCCTGATACACATGCACCAACGCGCCCGCCTGGTTCAGATGGGTCAACGTAAACGAAATGCCGAACTTAACCGGAGAAAAGCCGATGCCTTTCTTGATCACGCTGTTCTCGGCGTTCCACTTCTGGATGGCTGCCTTGCGCGTGTTGTAGTCGCTGGATTGCAGCAACTTGGCAGTCATGCCGTGCAGTTCGAAGTCACTGACCTCCATCCCGTACGGCGTGGTATTGCCACCTGCGGGCAAGGGACGCACCGGGGCGTTGCCCATCTCAACCGCGCCTCGGCTGGTCAGGTCCTCGTGCGGGTCAGGATGGCCCAGCGGCTTTTCAGCGATCACGGGATCCGCAACAACATGCGCCGGCTCATAGTAGTTCCGGCGACGCAATTCGACCGGGTCCATGCCCAGTTCATACGCGGCGTGATCCATCACGCGTTCGATCCCGACCATACCCTGAGGTCCGCCGAACCCGCGATAGGCGGTAGCGGATTGAGTGTTAGTCTTCAGCCGGTGGCTTTCGATCCGGGCATTCGGCAACAGATAGGCATTGTCCGAATGCAGCATCGCACGGTCCGCGACCGGCAGGGACAGATCCTGTGCCCAACCACAAATCGCATGATGCAGGAAGGAAACGCCTTGGATGTGGCCGTTCTCATCAAATCCGGCCTTATATGCAATCCGGAACGCGTGGCGCTTGCCGGTTATGATCATGTCATCATCGCGGTCATAGCGCATCTTGCAGGCTTTGCCGGTTGCACGTGCCGCGATAGCGCAGGAAACAGCCAAAGCGTTGCCCTGACTTTCCTTGCCGCCAAAGCCGCCGCCCATACGGCGCGTTTCAACGCGAACCGCGTGCATCGGAACACCCAGAGCGTCCGCTACTTTGTGCTGAATCTCGGTCGGGTGCTGGGTCGAAGAATGCACCAACATATCCGCGCCCTCATTGGGCACGGCCAGTGCAGCCTGACCTTCCAGATAGAAATGCTCCTGACCGCCAAGCTCGAATCCACCTTCGATCACATGCGCCGAACCCGCAATGGCCGCATCCGCATCGCCCTTGGCGTAGATGCGCGGACCGTCCTCGAACCGACTGTCTGCGGCAAGCGCCTCTTCAACCGTCAGGATTGGGGTCTCTTCGGCATAATCGATCTGGCCCAAACGCGCCGCTTTCCGCGCGGCAAGGTGGCTGGTCGCAATGACGAGGAAAACGGGCTGCCCGATATAGTGCACCGTGCCATCAGACAGCAGAGGTTCATCATGGATCGACGGTGAGACGTCATTGGCAAATGGCAGATCGTCGGCTGTCATCACCATGACGACACCTTCAGCTGCCTTCACCGCCGACAGGTCCATCGTGGTGATCTTACCCTTGGCAATCGGGCTAATTCCAAAGGCTAGATGCAACGATCCTTTGGGTGTCGGAATGTCATCTACATAGCGTGCGGTTCCCGCGACATGCAGTGGCGCCGCGTCGTGGGGGAGGGGTTTGGTCACGCTCATGCGGACACCTCCAATACATTTGTCACTTCGCCTTGATCCTCAAGGAAATATCGTTCGAGCAGCGCTTTGGCGGTCTGCAGCCGATAGTTGGCCGATGCGCGCATGTCCGTCATTGGCGTGAAATCACTGTCGAAGGCCGGAATGGCGGACTGAACGGTCTCATGCGTCCATGGCTTGCCAACCAGCGCGGCTTCGACATTTGAAGCCCGTTTTGGAGTGCCAGCCATACCACCAAAGGCAATACGGGCATCAGCAACCATACCGTCCGAAACAGAGATGTTGAAACACCCACACACGGCCGAGATATCCTGATCGAACCGTTTGCTGAGTTTGTAGGCCTTCAAACGATCCGCCTGACGCGGAAAGCTCACGGATTCGACAAACTCGCCAGGTGTCCGGTCTTGTTTGCCGTAGTCGATAAAGAAGTCCTCCAATGCGACCGAGCGACGTTCGTCGCCCTTGCGCAGATGTAGCGTTGCGCCCAGGGCGATCAGTGCGGGCGGGTTGTCTCCGATGGGCGAGCCGTTGGCGATATTTCCGCCCACGGTGGCCGCGTGCCGCACCTGAACGCTGGCGTAGCGCCGGATCATTTCGGCGTAAGACGGGTGCAGGTCCGCCAGTGCTTCGCCCATCCGGTTCATATCGACCATCGCGCCGAACAGAACCTCGTCATCCGTGATGGTGATCTCTTTCAGATCATCACAGCGGTTCAGAAAAATCATTGGGTCGAGGTCACGCAGTTGCTTGGTCACCCAAAGCCCAACGTCCGTCGCGCCGGCGACCAGAGTGGCGTCCGGGTGTTCCGCGTAGATTTTGGCCAATTCATCCGAAGACTCCGGCAACATCTGCGATGTGACCCGCGTGGCGACTGGCTTGTCTTTCACCCAAACTGGCACGGGAACTTCTTCGGCAGCCTTGGCGGCGCGAATGATCGGCGCGTAGCCGGTGCATCGGCACAGGTTGCCAGCAAGCTGGGTGTCGTGATCCGTCGCGCCATTTGCATGACTTGCCACCATCGACATAACGAAACCGGGGGTGCAGAAGCCACATTGCGAGCCGTGCAGATCCACCATCGCCTGCTGGGCTGGGTGCGCCTCGCCGTTGGGGCCACTGGCGCCTTCGACCGTGCGAACCGCCTTACCATGCAGTTGAGGCAGAAACAGGATGCAGGAATTCAGCGCCTTGTGGCCACCTTCATCCGTCACCATGACAGTGCATGCCCCGCAATCGCCTTCGTTGCAGCCTTCTTTGGTGCCGGTCAGGCCGCGATCCTCACGCAGCCAATCCAGCAGGGTCGCTGTCGGATCGACATCCGCCAGTTCCACTGTCTCTCCGTTCAGAAGAAACGTGATATTCATTCGAGAAACCCGTCGCCTTACCCGGTTGCGCCCTTGCGTGCCCCCCTTCGATGCGACGTAGAAAGAGTAGCGGGCGGATAGCTTGCCAACTGATGTTAGAAACAGCGCAGGTTGTCTGGCAAGAAAAACTACCTATGTGATACACCATTGAGCACTGACGCTGCGTGATTGTTATCTTCGTTTAGCGATCACCTGATTGAAACTAAAGCATTTTTTGTCTTTGGCTACTGTCGGGCTCCGAAGCACCTTCTGGAAAAGCCGAATAATCAAAGCCCATCTTTTTGGCAATCCAAAGCCAAGGTTCCTGCTTTTGCCGGGCGCGCGGCTGGGATAGCGTGGCAGTCATGAGCAGTACTCCTCGATTCATTCACCTCCGTGTTCACACCGAATATTCCCTGCTGGAAGGCGCCGTGCGGCTGAAAAAGCTGCCCGGTTTGTGTGATAAGATGGATATGCCCGCCGTCGCTGTGACGGATACTAACAGCATGTTCTCGGCTTTGGAGTTTTCGGTCACCGCCAGCGGGGCCGGAGTGCAGCCGATTATGGGTTGTCAGGTTGACCTGACCTATGTGCAGGCGCAACCGGGCGAAAAGCCCAAAACACCCGCACCGGTGGTTTTGCTTGCCCAGTCCGAGGCCGGGTATGAGAACCTGATGAAGCTCAGTTCGTGTCTTTACGTCGACAAGGGTGGGCAGTTGCCGCAGGTGACTCTGGAAGAACTTGCGGAACGATCTGAAGGGTTGATCTGCTTGTCCGGTGGGCCGGATGGACCGGTTGGGATGTTGTTGCAACAGGGTCAACGCCCCGCGGCTGAAGCCTTGGTGGACCGATTGTCAGCGATGTTCGCCGATCGCCTCTATATCGAACTCCAGCGTCATCCGGGTGAGGGCGGTCAACCCGAGGCCGAACGTCTGACCGAGCGTGGCCATGTGGAAATGGCCTATGCCAAGAACCTTCCTCTGGTCGCCACCAATGACGTCTATTTCCCGACCACAGATATGTACGAAGCGCACGATGCGCTGATTTGTATCTCGGAGGGGGCCTATGTCGATCAGCAAGAAGGTCGCCGTCGCCTGACCGCGCAGCACTATTTCAAGTCGCAGCAGGAGATGGCGACTTTGTTCGCCGACTTGCCTGAGGCAATTGAGAACACCGTTGAGATTGCCAAGCGCTGCGCGTTCATGGCCTATCGCCGCGATCCGATCCTGCCGAAATTCGCTGATGACGAGGTTGCCGAACTGCGCCGTATTGCGAATGATGGTTTGCAAAAACGCCTGGCAGTGATCCCGCACGCAGTAACGCCAGAGGAATATCAGGAACGCTTGGATTTCGAGCTCGACATCATCGAAGGCATGGGGTTCCCCGGCTACTTCCTGATTGTTGCCGATTTTATTCAGTGGTCCAAGGATCACGATATCCCGGTCGGGCCGGGTCGGGGCTCGGGTGCGGGATCTTTGGTGGCCTATGCGCTAACGATTACTGACCTTGATCCGCTGCGCTATTCGCTGCTTTTCGAACGGTTCCTGAACCCGGAACGGGTTTCGATGCCGGACTTCGATATCGACTTCTGCATGGATCGCCGCGAAGAGGTGATCCGTTACGTGCAGCAGAAATATGGCCGCGACAAGGTGGGGCAGATCATCACCTTTGGTGCGTTGCTGTCGAAAGCTGCCGTGCGCGACATTGGGCGCGTTCTGCAGATGCCATACGGGCAGGTGGATCGCCTGTCCAAGATGATCCCGGTGGAAGGCGTCAAACCCGTCTCCATCGAGAAGGCGCTGAAAGACGAACCTCGTCTGCGCGAAGAGGCGCGCAACGAAGAGGTTGTGGACCGCCTTCTGACTTATGGCCAGCAGGTCGAGGGGTTGCTGCGAAACGCGTCGACCCACGCGGCGGGAGTGGTTATCGGAGACCGCCCGCTGGATGCGCTGGTGCCGCTGTATCAGGACCCGCGATCCGACATGCCGGCCACTCAGTTCAACATGAAATGGGTGGAACAGGCCGGGCTGGTAAAGTTCGACTTTCTTGGTCTGAAGACGCTAACTGTGATCCAGAATGCGATGGATCTGATCTTCAAATCCAACCGTCCATTGCACGTCGCCGCCGACGGAACCGAGCTTTATGAGCCTGCCGACGGGGCCGAGAACCAGATCAACGCCATCCCTCTGGATGATGAGGCAACGTACAAACTCTATTCCGCGGCCAAGACGGTAGCGGTGTTTCAGGTGGAATCCTCGGGCATGATGGATGCGCTCAAGCGCATGAAGCCGACCTGTATCGAAGATATTGTTGCCCTAGTGGCGCTCTATCGTCCCGGTCCGATGGAGAACATCCCGACCTATTGCGAGGTGAAGAACGGGCTTCGCAAGATTGAATCCGTACACCCCTTGATCGACCATATCCTTGAGGAAACCCAGGGCATCATCGTCTATCAGGAACAGGTGATGCAGATCGCGCAGGTTATGGCTGGGTACAGCCTTGGTGGTGCCGACCTGCTGCGCCGCGCGATGGGTAAGAAAATTAAAGAAGCGATGGATGCCGAGCGCCCGAAATTCGAAAAGGGTGCGGGCGAGAATGGAGTCGATGCCAAGAAGGCCAGCGAAGTCTTCGACTTGCTGGAAAAATTCGCCAACTACGGCTTCAACAAATCCCACGCAGCCGCCTATGCCGTGGTCAGTTACCAGACAGGCTGGCTGAAGGCGAACCACCCGGTCGAGTTTATGGCCGGTGTCATGAATTGCGATATCCACCTGACCGACAAGCTGGCTGTATACTTCGAGGAGGTGCGCAAAGGGCTGGAATTGCCTTATGTGCCGCCTTGCGTAAACCGCTCGCTGTCGACTTTCGATGTGGTCGACGGCCATCTTGTCTATGCATTGGGGGCACTAAAGAACGTGGGCGTCGAGGCGATGAACCTTGTGGTCGCGGGGCGCGAAAGCAAGCCGTTCGTGAACCTGTTCGACTTTGCCCGCAAGGTTGATCTGAAGAGGGTCGGCAAGCGCCCGCTGGAGATGATGGCGCGGGCAGGGGCCTTCGATCAGCTCGACAAAAACCGCCGTCGCGTGTTCGAAAGTCTCGATCCGTTGGTGCAATATTCGGCGGCAATCCATGACCAGAAGAACTCGAACCAGGTGTCGTTGTTTGGTGAAGCCGGAGACGATCTGCCCGAACCGCGCCTGTCGCCTTCGCCAGACTGGCTGCCGGCGGAACGTTTGAGCGAAGAATTTAAGGCTATTGGTTTCTATTTGTCAGGCCACCCGTTGGATGACTACATGCCCGCGTTAAGGCGTAAGCAGGTTCTGACGTTGGACGAAGTGACCGAAAAGGCGCGTTCGGGCCCTTTGATCGCTAAAATGGCCGGAGTTGTTGCCGGACGGCAAGAGCGAAAGTCCGCACGCGGCAACCGGTTCGCCTTTGCCCAGTTGTCCGACCCGACAGGTGCATATGAAGTAACGCTGTTTTCAGAAACGCTCGAAAAGTCACGCGAGTATCTGGAAACCGGAGCACAGGTGGTGCTGACCGTCGAGGCGACGATGGAAGCTGACCAACTCAAGCTGCTGGGGCGCTCAGTCGGCCCGGCGGATTCCGTTGTGGCAGAAGCCGGGGCGACGGGCCTGCGTATCTTTGTTGACGCAGCGCAAGCGGTGCCAACCGTGGCAAAAGTTCTTGAGGATGCCGCAACTGCCGCTAAAGGCGCGGCGCGCGGACCGATCCAATTGTTGTTACTGGACCCAAGCCTGCCAGGTGATGTCGAAATGGACCTGGGCGCTGAGTTTCCGATCAACCCGCAGATCAAAGGCGCGATAAAATCGCTGGAAGGTATTCTGTCCGTCGAAGAGATCTGACCTCTCTTTGTTGCCAGACAGTTAGCACCCCGCTAGGCTGACCCGACAGAGATGTCTTTGGGTCATGCCGCAGGAGGGTGTTGATATGACAATTGCAGGTCTCAATTTCAGAAGAGTTTTGTTTGGAGCGACGGCATCGCTGGCTTTGGTTGCAGCCTCGGTCGCGTCGGCGGACGACAAGAAGAAAAAGAAGACCCTTGAGGGCGCGCTGATCGGCGCAGGTGTTGGTGCGATTGTCGGTGATGGAAAAGGCGCCGCAATTGGTGGCGTGGCCGGAGCCATTATTGGACATAACTGGAAGTGATGGTGATGCAGTTTAACAAACTTGGAATGTCAGCTTGCGCCGCAATTCTAGCGGCTCCGTGCGTGGTATCTGCCGATGAAGCTGCTGAGCAGATGGTGCAGGACGCATTGCCTGTGATGCACTATACCTGCGCCTCAATAGCTGAAGAGGCGGATGGTGACGAAGAATTTGTTGTGACTGTAGTCGCAAAAATGACGGCGCTATCTCTTCATAATCGTCAGATCAATATCGAAGAACATGCGGCCACAGATGAGGAAAAGGCCCAGTTGCGCGAAGCCTTCATAGCGGCGCTGTCGGAAGGATGCGCCGCGGATAAGGATGCCCTTTTGGGCGGCGTGGTCGACAACGCGGTGAAAAAGTCGCTGGGGCTCTAAGTCATCAATAATGTGGCGGGCGTTCGTCGCCCAAAACGATCCCGCCCGAGCCTTCCTGCGCCCGTTCGCCTTCGCGGCGCATCAGCATTTCGACACGGCGTGTCAAACGATCAATCTCGTCCTGTTGTCGAGTGACGACCGAGTTGAGGTCTTCGACCGTACGGGCAAGATGGGCGATCTGCTCTTCCAGATGCTGCATGGGGGACTCCTGTGTCTTAGGCCGGTCATAGCGACCCGGATAGCGCATGGCCAGCGAAAGCGCGCCTTGCCCCGATGCAGGCCATGGGATAGACCGCGCGCGGAACAAGGCAACTCCCAAGGACGTCCCACATGGCCAAGCCCAAGAAACAGCCCCGCCCCAAGGCCGTAACGCCAAAAGGGTTCCGCGACTATTTCGGCCAGGAAGTCACGCAGCGCACCGAGATGCTGCGGGCTATTGCGGACGTCTATCATCAGTACGGGTTTGACGCCCTGGAAAGCAGCGCGGTTGAAACCGTCGAGGCGCTGGGCAAATTCCTGCCCGACGTAGATCGCCCGAATGAAGGCGTCTTTGCGTGGCAGGAAGTCGACGAGAATGACAAGGGCGACTGGATGGCCTTGCGTTATGATCTGACCGCGCCGTTGGCCCGCGTCTATGCGCAGCACCGCAACGATCTGCCAACGCCTTATCGCCGCTATGCGATGGGGCCGGTCTGGCGGAACGAAAAGCCGGGGCCGGGGCGGTATCGTCAGTTTTATCAATGCGATGCGGATACGGTGGGTACGGCCTCGATGGCCGCAGACGCCGAGATTTGCGCGATGCTGTCTGATACGTTGGAGACCGTGGGCATTCCGCGCGGCGACTATCTGGTGCGGGTCAACAACCGCAAGGTTCTGAATGGCGTGCTTGAGGCCATGGGGCTTGGCGAAGACGTCGCTGCCCGCGACAACGTTCTGCGCACCATCGACAAGTTCGACAAAGTTGGCGAGCAGGGCGTGCGAGAGCTGCTGACCAAAGGCCGTCTGGACGCCTCTGGCGCGTTTATCGACGGCGTTGGCCTCAGCGAGGATCAGGCTGAGCCGGTGATCGCGTTTCTGACCTCCAAGGCCGCCGAAACCGCCGGAACATTGGCCAACCTGCGCGCCGCCGTAGGCGACAGCAAGATCGGTGCAGATGGGATCGCCGAGTTGGAACAGATCGGAACCCTGTTGGATGCGGGCGGGTACGGCGCGGACCGGATCGAGATTGACCCTTCGGTCGTGCGCGGCCTGGGTTATTATACCGGGCCGGTATATGAGGCCGAGCTGACCTTTGAGATTTTCGATGAGAAAGGCCGCAAGCGGCAATTCGGATCGGTCTCGGGTGGTGGTCGCTATGACGATCTGGTCAAACGCTTCACCGGGCAGGAAGTTCCGGCGACCGGCGTCTCCATCGGTGTCGACCGTCTGCTGGCTGCCCTGCGCGAAAAAGGCAGGATAGCCGCGCAAGCCACGGGTCCTGTAGTCGTGACCGTTATGGATCGCGACCGGATGGCCGACTATCAGGCGATGGTGGCGGAACTGCGCAATGCCGGTATTCGGGCCGAGGTCTATTTGGGCAACCCCAAGAACTTCGGTAATCAGCTGAAATATGCGGATAAACGGAACTCTCCGATTGCAGTGATCGAGGGCGGTGACGAGAAAGCCAATGGGATCGTGCAGATCAAGGATCTGATCCTGGGCGCGAAGATTGCCGAAAGCGCCACGCTCGAGGAATGGAAAGAACGCCCCAGCCAGTTCGAAGTGTCACGTGGTGATCTGGTCGCCAAAGTGCGCGAGATTCTGGACAGTCAGGACTGACCGATGCCCAATCGTTCCCAGATACAGGCCCGCGCCGCGATGATGCGTGTCCGGTTCGAAGCCGCCGGGGCGCAGGTTGTGGATACGCCCCTGCTGCAACCGGCTGAAACGTTGCTGGACCTTTATGGCGAAGACATCCGCGCGCGTGCTTACGTGACTTCGGATGCGTTGCGTGGCGAACAGATGCTGCGCCCGGATTTCACCCTTCCGGTGGTGCAGATGCACATGACCGAAGGGGCTGAACCCGCGCGCTATACCTATTCAGGTGAAGTGTTTCGTCGGCAAGAGCATGACCCGGATCGATCCAACGAATACATTCAGGTCGGATATGAAGTTTTCGATCGCAATGATCCCGCCGGGGCCGATGCAGAGGTGTTTTCCCTGTTTGCCCTGCAATTGCGGGGGCTGCCCCTGCGCGCGGCAACCGGTGACATCGGCATCCTGACGGCGGCTGTTCAGGGGCTGCGCACTACGGATCGGCGCAAGGCCGCGCTGATGCGCCACCTGTGGCGTCCACGTCGGTTCCGCGTCTTGCTGGACCGGTTCGCCGGACGAAAGCCCGAGCCGGATCACCGCACAATGCTTTTGGAGGCTGCAGACCCGATGGGGTTTGACGTTCCTATGATCGGAAAACGCCGCGCTGCCGAGATTGAGGCCCGCATCGACGCGTTGCGCGAAGATCGTGAGACGCCGCCAATTTCGGACAACGAGCTTGCAGGCCTGGAATCTCTGCTGACCGTTCGGGAAACCATGCCCTTTGCTTTGGAGCAGTTGCGGGATGTGGCCGTTGACCTGCCTCAGATCACCCCGGCGCTGGACAGGCTCGAGGCAAGAATTGCTGCCCTGCAGGCGCGTGGTGTTGACGTGAGCCGGTTGGATTTCGAGGCTGCCTATGGGCGTACGTCGATGGAGTATTACGACGGGTTTGTCTTTGGGTTTTATGCCGAAGGTCGCCCCGATTTGCCTCCGATTGCCACCGGCGGGCGTTACGATGCGCTGACGCGACAACTGGGCAACGGGGCAGAAATTCCAGCTGTTGGCGGCGTACTGCGCCCGGACCTGATGCTGGAAATCGAGGAGGCCGCGCAATGAGCTTGAAACTGGGCGTGCCCTCGAAGGGCCGATTGATGGATAAGACCTTTTCGTGGTTCGAAAAGCGCGGCATCACATTGTCGCGCAGCGGATCAGACCGCGAATATGCCGGTAAGGTTGAAGGGATCGACGGAGTCTCGCTGATCCTGCTGTCTGCCGGGGAAATCCCCCGCGAACTGGCAGCTGGCCGCATTCATATGGGTGTCACCGGAACAGATCTGGTGCACGAAAAATTGCCACGGTGGGAACAGCAGATTGAAGAAGTCTCCGAGTTGGGCTTCGGCAAAGCGGATCTGATCATTGCGACCCCTGCCTGTTGGGTCGATGTCGAAACCCTGGACGATCTCGATGCTGCGGCGGCAGCGTTTCGCAAAACCCACGGGCACCGGTTGCGGATTGCGACCAAATACCACCGATTGGTGCGCGAGTTTCTGACGGACGCTGGGGTTGCAGATTACACTCTGGTCGACAGCCAGGGCGCAACCGAAGGCACTGTGATGAACGAAACCGCCGAGGCGATTGCCGATATCACCTCGACAGGTGAGACATTGCGCGCAAACCACCTAAAAATCCTGTCGGACGGCCTGATCCTGCAATCACAGGCCACGCTGTGGCGTAGTCGGGTTGCCAGCTATGGTGTGGGTGAAAAAGAGGTTCTTTCCGAATTGCTTGACCGGCTGAGCTGATTACAGCACGCCGATGTCCGCCAACGCGCGATTCAGATCGTCGGGCAGAGAATCATCCTCGGCCCGTCCTTTGGGAAGATCGGCAGGCGTATCTTCCGGTTTGAGGTATCGCCACCCTTGGAACGGGCGTTTCAAGGCATTCTGTGTGCGGTGCACCTCAGGGTCCAGCACGATGGCGCAGCGGCGTATACCGTCCTCGCCGCGCACTTCGTCCAGCCGCAGGATCTTCTGGCGGCACTGTACGACACCCTTGATCACCCAATAGATTGATCCGCCGTTCAGAATCTCGGCCTCGCGCTTGGGCCACATGCGGGTGACGTGGCGCGGCAAGCCGTCTTCATAAAGCGGTTTGCGGCTATCCTGCCATTCCATCAGCGTGTCGACGCTTTCCGATCCGACGGAGAGTTTTATGAGGTTTATGTACTTATCCACAGCTTTCCCACAGAGTCGTCCCAAGACCGTCTATACATTGTAGCTCAAGAAAGCCTGTCATCAAGGTGTTGTGGTTAAGGTGTGATCTGGGATAATCTGGATACCTCTTTCAGAACAGGGAATCACCAATGAGCCGCTTTGCCGCCCCCATCGCCGAGCAGATCTGGGACATGAAATATCGTTTCAAACAGGCCGATGGCACGCCCATTGACCAAACGGTTGAGGACAGCTGGCGGCGTATCGCTCGCGATCTTGCGCAGGTCGAAAAAGACCCGGCGCATTGGGAGCAGAAGTTCTTCGAAGCGCTGGAAGATTTCAAATACCTGCCTGCTGGCCGTATCACCGCTGGCGCAGGCACTGCGCGACGTGTGACGCTGTTTAACTGCTTTGTCATGGGCACGGTGCCGGACAGCATGGGCGGTATCTTCGATATGCTGAAAGAGGCCGCGCTGACCATGCAGCAGGGTGGGGGGATCGGCTATGATTTCTCGACCATTCGCCCGCGCGGAGCGGATGTGCATGGGGTCGCGGCGGATGCATCCGGGCCTCTGAGCTTTATGGATGTATGGGACGCGATGTGCCGCACCATCATGTCCGCAGGTTCGCGCCGGGGTGCGATGATGGCGACCATGCGCTGTGACCACCCGGATATCGAACAGTTCATCACGGCTAAGTCCGACCCTGCACGCCTGCGCATGTTCAACATGTCTGTGCTGGTCACCGATCCTTTCATGGAAGCTGTCAAAGCCGATGGCCCGTGGGAGCTGGTGTTCGAAGACAAGGTTTACCACACCGTTCAAGCGCGTGATCTGTGGAACAAGATCATGCAGGCCACCTATGACTATGCCGAACCGGGTGTGATTTTCATCGACCGGATCAACAATGCCAACAACCTCAGCTATGCCGAAACCATCGCGGCGACGAACCCGTGTGGCGAGCAGCCGTTGCCGCCATATGGTGCATGTCTGTTGGGGTCGATCAACCTTGCCCGTCTTGTGGCAGAGCCGTTCGAAGATGCGGCCCATCTGAATGAGGCTGCCCTGCAAGAGCTGGTCGCGACAGCCGTCCGCATGATGGACAACGTTGTCGACGCGTCGAAGTTCCCGCTGCCCGAACAGGCCGCCGAGGCGCAGGCCAAGCGCCGTATCGGGCTGGGCGTGACCGGGCTGGCAGATGCCTTGCTGATGCTGGGTCTGCGCTATGGATCGGACGAGGGCGCGCGTCAGACCGAGCTCTGGTTGAAAGCGATTGCGCGCGCCGCGTATCTGGCGTCGGTCGACTTGGCGAAGGAAAAAGGGGCGTTCCCTCTGTTCGACGCCGAGAAATACTTGGAAAGCGGCACGATGCAGCAGATGGATGATGACGTGCGCGATGCAATCCGCGAACACGGTATCCGCAACGCTTTGCTGACTTCGATCGCGCCGACGGGGACAATTTCTCTCTATGCGGGGAATGTGTCGTCAGGGATCGAGCCGGTCTTTGCCTATGCCTATACGCGGAAGGTCCTGCAAAAGGATGGCTCGCGCACTGAAGAAGAGGTCGTGGACTACGCCGTGCAGATGTGGCGCGACAAATTTGGCGACAAAGAGCTGCCAGACTATTTCGTCAACGCACAGACGCTGTCCCCCTCCGATCACGTCAAGATGCAGGCCGCGGCGCAGAAATGGATCGACAGCTCGATCTCGAAGACGATCAACTGCCCCGAGGACATCAGCTTTGACGCTTTCAAAGATGTGTACATGCAGGCCTGGGATCAGGGGTGCAAAGGGTGCACGACCTATCGTCCGAACGATGTGACGGGGTCCGTCCTGACCGTGTCGGAAAGCGAAGACAAAGCGCCGGGTGAAAGTGCAAGCGCACCGCATGAAATTGACGGTGGCGACGTGATCTACATGTCGGAGCCGCTGGATCGCCCACAATCTCTGGAAGGGTCGACCTATAAGTTGAAGTGGCCCGACAGCGAACACGCGATCTACTTGACGATCAATGATATTGTCATTGGTGGCCGTCGTCGTCCGTTCGAAGTGTTCATCAACTCGAAGAACATGGAGCATTACGCCTGGACGCTGGCGCTGACCCGCATGATCTCGGCCGTGTTCCGCCGGGGTGGGGATGTGTCTTTTGTTGTGGAAGAACTGAAGGCCGTGTTTGACCCGCGCGGTGGCGCATGGGTTCAGGGCAAGTATATCCCGTCGATCCTGGCCGCAATTGGTGGCGTGATCGAACAGCACATGATCAATATCGGCTTTCTTGAGGGCGAGGGCATGGCGCTCAAATCCGACCCCCAGGCTCAGGTCGTCAACATGGACGCGCCACGCGGCAAAGCCTGCCCATCCTGCGGCCAGTACGACATGGTGATGATCGAGGGCTGCATGACCTGCCGCAGCTGCGGTCATTCAAAATGTGGCTGATGTCGTGAATTTCAGCGTGTTCCGCTGTGAAGTGACCCATAGATTGCCCAATTCGTTCTAACTTGGGTCCACTATCTACACATAGTTTGTACATTGAGCGGCTTCACAACGATGCTTTCGGGGTGAAGCCGTCTCTATTTTGAGTATGGGGCTTGAGTAGATTTTGGACGCGAAAATCTTGCTTCGGTCACATCCAAAGTCGCACAAGTCCTTTGTTGGTTGCGTGATTAGTAAACAAAATCAGATATTTAAATCCGTTCACCCGGTGGTACGGCCTTAATGACGGCTTCGAAAAAGTGTTCCGCAGGAACATCGAGCGCCCGCGCAATGATCACCAATTCTGGCACATCAATACGCCGCTGACCCGACTCGATCCTCGCAACGAACGATTGATGACACCTTAACCGCTCCGCCAAGGCTGCTTGTGAGAGATTTTGGGATTTACGGGCTGAAATGAGCGCTTCAATGAGCGCCAAGTGTCCGTCGGTGTGAAGTGTTTTGGTCAATTGAGTGTCCGTAAGATGCTTCGGACACTTCCAGTAATCTCATTTTCAGATTATCTAAAAATCAGATTATACATGTAAGGTGGGTAGTGATGCCAAATATACATATAACCCTTGCGGACCTGTATTGCGCTTTGGGCGTTTCGCAAAGCTCTCTGGATTCAGCTGCCATCGACGACATACAGGTTGGGTGTTGAGATGACAGGCGTGAAAGCAGGCGATGTCTCAAACACCAAGGAAGCTATCCTATCGAAGTTTGCACCGGTACTGGCGCTAAAGTCGACAGCACTGCAGCCCACTTCTAGTTTGCAAACATTGAAAATACAGGAGCTACATCAGGCATGGGCTGTCTTTACGGACGTATTGCCATCAATCCTTGCTCAGTGTTCCGGCCTTTCAACGCATCCAAAGAGTGGGGAGGGTCCGTTTTCCGAGCTCCTTTGGGATTTTCTAAATGGGCGTGAAATTTGCATTTCCTTGAACAAGTTTGGCGGTTTCGATCTAAGCATCAATGCCGAAAAAGTGCAGTGGATGGAGACACAATTGCCGCTGGAACTGCTCTTTCTGAAATTACTGGCCCTCGACTACACCCCTGAGGAATTTAGGGCTCTGGCGGGCTGACCGAGCCGAGAGAACACACAATGACAATCTGGTATACGGCTGATACGCATTTCGGCCACGAAAACATCATGCGGTTTTGCAACCGCCCCTTCATGTCGGCATCGCAGATGGACGCGGCACTGTTGGAAAACATGTGGAAGGTGGTCGGCCCGGAGGACCAACTTTGGATTCTGGGTGATTTCGCTTTTGGCTCCAAGGCCAAGGACAGCGCTTATGTTGAGCAGATATTCAATCAGTTGCCGGGCGCTGAGCGTCATTTGGTCGTTGGCAATCATGATCTCAAGCCAACACTGGAACTACCCTGGGACTCCATCGCGCACTTCGTAGAATTGCAGGATGGTCCCCAAAACCTGCCCAACACATTGTGCCACTACCCAATGGTTACCTGGAACCATGCTCGCAAAGGTGCACTACAGCTCTTCGGTCATGTTCACGACAATTGGCGCGGGTCTCGCAATTCTGTGAATGTCGGCGTTGATGTGTGGGACTTTATGCCGGTTACCTTTGCCGATATTGCGCGTCGGGCAAAGAAGTTGCCGCTAAACAAGCATTGGGGCGATGTTGAGCATAGGGCGAAACTCAACACTTAGACCGCTACGAGGGCAAGATTTGAAGGCCTTTTCAACGACCCAATTGAGACGCAACACGTCTGAAATCCTGGAGGCGGTTCAATGTGAACCCGTTATGATCACTAGGTACAGGAAATCTCTCTTTGCGATGATATCACGCGAACACTTCGATGCCATGCAACGCGCGCTAAACTCCGCCACCTTGGGTAAGGAGACAGAGCATACACGGTGAAGGGCGGAAGGTGTGAATTCGCCGCGTTCGCAAATAGCCCAATACGCTGCCTGCAAAGCTGCCTTTCGCTACATAATCAGAATGATGCTCCACCCTGTTGGAAGATGAAACATCTACTCGGATTGCATTGTCACAAATTTGCGCGCATCAAATTCAGCTAGTTTATTCGCTTCGAATCCTCAACCCCTTGCTGAAGAACTGTCTCGAGCTCTTCGAGAGCAAGTCGAAGATCAGATATCACCTCTCGAATTTCACCGTGTGTATCGTTTTGGTCTTTTCCATTTTCCTTATCGTATACCACAACCCTCAAGACATTTAGAAAACGTGTTTCTGCATCTGGATCGGCAATTTCGGCAATCTCAGCAAGCTGGTCTTGGTCGAGATCTAGTTCTGCCACGACTTCCCTAACCAACATGGAAGCCAAACTTGCAGCATGGTGCTTCAGTTTTCTGGCCAAGCTGATTTTATCCTCATTGGGACCATTTGGCGGTTCGAATGGCGTCCGGATTTGGAACACTGGATCACCAGTAGATAGCTGTAACTCCATGGCAGAAAGTGCTTTTTCATATCGTTGCATTGGATCTCTGCCAGGGTAGTGGCGTCGTTCCGGCCAAAGCTTCAAAATCAGATCAGCAGTTTCCTGTTTGAGTGTTGCATCTTCCTCAGAGGCGATCATCTGCTCCGACAAGTAAGCAGCCATCCACTTTGCTGTTATGTCACGGTCATCCAGTTCACTGATGAGCTTGCGCCCAAGCTCCTCTATTGCCTGATCTCGTTTCATATGTTCCGTCGCGACAGAGCCGGATGACTTCGACCCTTTTTTGTGCGACTCTTTTTCTTCTGTTTTGGCCATAGTCGCTCCCAATTGAACGTTCAAAATTCACAGTTGCTATTAAATCGCATTCAAGTTCATCCATGCACTTTCGAAGGCTATGTTTGGTGATGCACAATCGAAATCCGTCGATAAAGGAATATGATCTATGTCGCATAGACCTTTCGCTGTCGCTCGGAGTAGTGCTCCAAGTACGGTAGCGCAAATCTGTGGTCCCATTTTCTGCAACACCCCACGACGGAGATGACAAAGCGCCAGCTGAAATTTGAAGGGCACCCAAAAGAGCGCTTGAAGGAGCAGCTTGAATACTCCGTGCTTCAAAGCGGCGTGGGTCTTTTTCGTCTACTCCGGAATCACGATTGCCCATTGGGCGCTGGATGGCTGGAATTGTACTGAAATCTCGATTCTTTGGTTTGTCCTCGTCAAACTCGTCAAGGTCAGGAATGAAAACATCATAATAGTCTTCGGTGGCTGCGTAAGCACGCAAAAGCGCGGGAGCCGTCTTGCTTGGAACGAAAGCAGCTTTACTACGAACTTCTCCATGGGCTGCCTGACTTCCATACTCATACACCCCGTGCTCGCGATATTGACAAAGGACCAGGCTACCGTCTTCCGCAATTAGCTCTGCCAGCGGATCAACTGCATCCACTTCGCCAACCCATTCCTCTCGATCAGGTTCAAGTTGTTCCCAGTATCTGTTCAAAAGTGGCAACGCTTCTAGAAGGTCCGATATCCAGATCGTTGGATAGGTCGTGTCATCGCGCTCCAACCAACTTTCAAAAGTGTCATAGTGATCGTCATCAGCTCCCACCAAAGGGCGTGTTTTCATCAGTTCGCCAACCGCCATGTGCAAGCCGTGCCATTGTAAATAGACCGAGTGTCGATGGATGGTCGGTCGTGACCCATGCCCCGCCGAATAAAGTCCGTAGTCGTCATCTTTCAAACGGCTCTTTCTCGGCTCATTCACCCAATGACTGGTCTCTTTGTGGCCATCCCAGCGATCCACGATCCATTCCTCGGCAACTTGGATCAACTCACTGGATGACAAATCTGCAAACATCCGGCATGCGGGAGAGTACCAATATGGTATGATGTCCATGCTGTCGAAGCTAAATCTCGAGCCTGGGTCGGCGTGACTATCGAAAGCACGGGAATGGCGATCTTTCAATCTCGGTGCCCTCGTCGAAGCTGCGCCGTTCATTGAGGCCAGGTTTGTTTCATCCACCTCTATGTTCGCTCCGCATTGTCGTGCCTGATCAAGCGCTCTCGCTAGGAAATGTCCGATCAGAATGTGCGGTTGGTGCTTGGCCCATAGCTTCAAGATTGCGGCTTCATGGTTCTCAATAATAGCCGGATGATGAGATGACACTCGAGCCAACACCATCGACAATTGTTGGGCAGCGTTCATTTCTTGAAACGGGCAGTCGGCGAAAGTGTAGTGGCAATTGAACTGCCCAGTAGCATGATCCAAAACACCTTTTATCAAGTCTGCTAGGCCTAACTGCACGGAAGTCAAAAGTGCGTGAGAAGCCTGCCAACGCACTCTTGAATCAATATCGCCCAAATACCTGTAAATCAGAGCTGAGACGATCTCGCTTTGAGTTGAGGGTAGGTTTTGTGGCTCAAATAGGTACCGATTACGCACGTCGTCATCAATGTTTAGGCGAACTTCTGTGCGGTCGATCAGCCGAACCAATAGTTCATCCGCTGTTTCCAGTTCCAGGTTGCTCACGTACTCGGCAAGAAGCTTCAGAAGACTCGCTGCACCCAGCTTCGAGGCATTCTGTTCAACCAAGTCTAAAACAACTTGACGTCGGCCTTCTGGAGGTAGCCCAGATCGGGTCTGGAGTTCAGTGAACTGTTCTCCATGATACCAACTATAGCCCATCGTTCTGCTGCCAAGGTCCACAGTCAGCTTAGGAAGTTCGCTTGCGCACCACTCGCTTGTAGCCCTTCCTGGCCAGTCGTCCAAAGCAGCAAAGATCGCTTCTATTTCATTGTCGGGCCATCTAGATGTCCGTGCGCATTGAGCGAGTGTATTGAGGTGCTTTATCTGATCTGCAAACCGAACTCGCGTCCGCAACTCAAGCAGACGCTCTTTGTAGTCGAAAATTCTTGCATTTCGATCTGCTTCTTGAGCGTCAGCGATTGTATCAGCAGACAGCGGATCAACGGAGGACCAATTGGCTTCACCTTTATCCGTCTGAATTTCCTTATTTGGTTCGGGCCGCATCGGATCGGCTTTTTCGCTATAAGGTTTTTGCGGCGACGAAGCCATTGATTTGAAATGCCTGATCTGTTCAAGCCGGGACCAAGCTGCCGCTGCGGATTTCGTGGATCGACACATCTCTTCCAGATTGTCGGGAAGATGGGCATCAGAGTAGGGTGTTGTTTCCAAAATCTTTCGCTGAACGAGATGATTCAACAAACCACCCCCTACGTCCTCAGAAACTTTGCCCAAGTCATTCAGAATTCTGTCTTCAACCGATGGCGGCACATCTCCCAGGACCTGGGCAAGCGAATATCCATCGGGTGCGCTAAGCCAACCTGTGTCGAGCGTAGCTTTTAGGAACAGCGATATCTCGTTACAGCGCGTAGTGAACCCTTCATCTCCCCAACGAGAAGCGGTCATTGCGCCAACAGGTGGGTTCGATATGGAGATCGCCTCCAAGGCCTCTTCCAAAGGAAACCCATCTTCCGAATCTAGCAATTCGCCGGCATGCCGTACAACCCTCGCAAACGCGCCCAAGAGTTCTCTCGTTTCCGATGTATCTGGGCGCTCCCGCCTCACGACGCGGCAGAAAGCATGTAACACGTCTAACGCTTCGAGATCGACTTCCTCTGCAATCTTCAGCGCGTCCGAAAAAATCACCGATGCATGGTCTTTAGAGAAGTCCATGAATACGCGCGCTATTGAAAGCAGATACTCAGATTTTTCGGTTGCTCGGACGTGAAGCTTCCGAACTTCCTCCGACTTTCGCTCCAACGTTTCGGCAACTACAGCTTGCAGTGAGGGATCGTGCAAAGTGATCGCACACAGTTCAGCGTCTTGGTCAGAAAAGCCTTCGCCTTTGGCCAGCGAGGAATTCAAGAAGGTGACTTTGGTTGGTCGGTCCAACCCTGACGAAAGCAGTAGATCGGTCGCTCTGAGGCGCAGAATACTCCTCATGTAAGAAAAGTGATAACTCCTGCTACTTGTGTTACCCAGGTTGGTTATTTTCTGATCCAACTGCTTAGCGGCGGTACTTGTCCTGCTGCCTAACAAAGATGCGTATGCTTTATATGCTGGGAGCAACCCGTAGATCTCATCATACCGCTCTTTTGCGAGCTTGAATTCCCTTTCGCTTTCCTCAGCCTGTTCTTCTTCTCTAGGCCTTTCCGGTTCAGTGAAGACAGCTTTGAGGTCTGGTTCCTCACCGTTTGAATGCGACGTTAAAATGGCTGTGCGCAGTGCAAAGTCTATGCGGTAAGGATAGGTTAGATGAAGCCCTTGGAAATTTCGCGGCCAGTCATTTCGCAGTATATTCAAGATTAACTTCGGAGTTTCCTGTGCAATTTCTCCAGTTGGCACTAACCCCTCGAGAAAGAACAGTATTTCATCCCTTATTTCGGCTGTTAGCGACGGTCCGGATCCAAATCCGTCATCTTCCGCAATCATCTCAAAATCGAATTGGGAGAGGCCGATGAGGGCATTTTTCAGCTGTTCGGGTGAGGGAGTAACGCCGGCTCGACGCAAAGCATTGACTGCCAGGAAATGGTAGCGAAAGTTCATCTCCTCCAAGATATTAGCGATCACGCTAGGGCCGCACTCGATCACAATCTTCGCGATTACCCATTTGCGCAAAGCTACACAGAAAGAGGCATTCGTCCATCGATCGCAATCTTGTTCGACCAACGGCCATCCGCGAAGGGCATAAAACGTCAATAATCTTGTTACGACATCACGCTGTTGTGTGTTCCAGCTATGATGCCGGTTTTCATCATTAAAGGTTTGGTGCATCCACTCTTCGGCGGCCTGCAGATTTAGGCGGCTTTCAAAGGGTTTGCCTTGCCTCGCTTTTTCTCGTGCAAGGTTGAACAATACCGAGCCTTGCTTGCTTCGTTTCTCGGGGTCATTGAGGACGAGAAGGCCAACTGTTTCCTCTAGGAAAGGGGCCGATAAATCAGAGTTCTCCAAAATTAGGTTGTCAACTTTGCCGGAGGCTCGCATCGCTTCGGCTCCGACAAACATTGTCTCTCCAACGGCTATTTCGTCTTGATCATTTGATGCGATGTGGAGTGCGGCTCGCAGACGTGAAAGATCCACTCTTCGCCTAACAATCGGATCCGAAATCGCGGCAGTGCCGTCCCTTTCTCCGAGGAAACTACCCATCTCAGATTTTCTGCCGCAAGCTATCAGCGCGTCAAACAAATGCGAGGCTGCATAACCTGAATTTAGTCTCTCAGATACAAGAACATCGGCAATCGCCGAACGCACCGTGTCCTTTGCCTCTTGGGCAGTGGCCTCCGAGTACTCTTCAAAGTCCTCGTTAGAAAACTCAATGCCCCGATCACCTAACCGCAGGTTCGGTGCAAGGTCGTTCACTATGTCTTCAGTGACTTCTTCGTTAAGTTTGCAAACGCGAGACAATACACCAATAGGTATCGGGGCTGAAAGTTCGTCCAAAGCTGCACACCAATGGCTACGCCGTATGTTAACTCCACTACGGTCAAAAGCCTCGCGAACCTTTGCATCGAAGAGATCATTCAACGACTTTCCATTAGGGCGTAGAAAGTCGATCGCATCTGACAACGATTTTGCTCCGGCCAACGCACTTGTTTGAACGCGAGGAATACAACGCGAGAGAGCATGAAAATCGGTGATCTCAGTTTCGCTTCCTTCCAAACCACGAAGCGTGACCATTGCGCTTGTTTCACTCAGAGAAAACTCGGGGCATGGGATTTTTTTTGACCCCTCAGGGAGGTTCATTTTTGACAGTCTAGAGGTGCGGCAGGTGACAACAATACGAACGTTGGAGGGTAAATCTGTGAAGGCAATCAACTGATCCACAAAGCACATCTGTGGCGGAGTTTGTGAAGCTGCGTGAGTTGTGATGTTATCCGCAGCGTCGATTACAATGACCAGCAGTGAACCAGGATTCTCTCGACCAAAAATCTCAGCCGCCGTTTCCAACTTTTGGCGGAACGACGGCGCCATGTCTTCCCGTTCTTTGTAAGGAAAGAACAGCGGAGTTTTGGTCAACCTCGCTAGTTCATTAGATAATTGAGTGAACCCTTGCCACGAACTATGCCTTGGCCTTGACGGGTCACGATAGCTGCCTGCGCCGTAGCAGTCGTAAACTATGGTTCTTGAGCCAGGTGGCAACGCGGTCTCTAGACTTCTAGCTGTCGTTGTTTTTCCACAGCCCCCTTTTCCATGCAGCACTACCGGTGAATGCTTTTGAACCTCGCTGGCTAGAGTTTCAGTTATGGTTCTCGGGATCACTTCGGAAAGGGGCTCAAGCTGTGGTTCGCAAGGGAACAGCCCTTGCCCTCTACCAAGGTTAAACCAACTCAACACCGTATCGCGCTTGACAGCGCGATTCCCCTCCGGGCCAAGCAGTTCCTGAATACGCACACGCAGATTGTCGGCCATGTCCTTGACTGGGCTCAGAACAAGTTCTGCGATTGCATTTGTATTCTGTTCACGGAGCTCAGCTCTGGCGTTTTCACCGCCTTCAAGCGAAAGCAAATCGCAAAATTGGATTAGTTGGTTTTTCCCGAGACCAGTTGCTCGTTTCAGCGTGTCGTAATCGTCTCCCTGCAACTCACTGCTTTTTGCCTTATCTATAGTGTTCTGCAGGCTTTTTGCTATTGGCTGGTTCGTTACCAGCTTAATGCCCAGCGATGCCTTCACCTGGCCAGTATTTTTCCCCTTAATCGCACCCCGAAATGCGTCTGCGAGTCTCCGCGCCACGGAGTTATTGCCTGTCTTCTTTGTTGATGCGCAAAAACGAGCAAGCGTCCAACTATTGTTCTGGCCAGTCACCGAGTACTTTAGCTGAACGAGTTCAACGCGTGAGTTTTCATGATTCTCATTGTCGTCGAAGTATAATGCGCAGTCCACACCGTCCCAATTTGCGTCGTCCCTAGTTTCTGCAGCCTCCCTAACACCCTCGACTGTTAGCTCCGTAAGGCCTGTAGCCGGGTCCAGCAGTTTTAGGGCGTTTCCGAGTGCCCAGGCTTCATGAAATTCATCTCCGGCGTTAGATGCGGGTGCGCCAAGTACGTCTAAAGATCTGCTCAATACTTCATCTTTTCAATGCGATAGTTAGTGACAAGTCTCCAACGATGTTCACATCGATTGCCCTACGATTCAAGGCCTTGGCAAGGCTATCGGTCGCCATAGGGCATACACCAGCGTCGAACGACAGTTCTGGGCCGTTCGTGCCTAGCTTAGTTCTTGAATGGAATGACGTTTGACCCGCCATTGGCAAATGCCACTGCACCTTCTCTGCGAATGGTGGTGACGGCTTCCTCTAGCGCAGACCGGTCGTCGTCAAAGAGATCGTCCCAGACGATGGATGTCCCGTTTTCGGTCACAACCTCCAGCGACCATCCGTCCCCGCCTTCGAGTTTGTAGATGTCTACCTTGAATGGCAGCCCATCCTCAACGATGCGCTGCGAGGCGCTAGAAATGACAAGGTTGGGTTCGCGTTCCATCTAAATACCTCTTTGATCTTCAGTGGATGATAGAGGCACTGATCACGAAAGCCAATGTCCGCAAAGCTGGCTAGGTTTGCAGTAACCTGACTGGTCGGTGAATGGCCGTTGTGGGCCGTCATGCGCTTCAAAAGCAGTGCCAGACGTACTTGATATGCCGTGAGTCGAATTGTCGCACTTACGAGTGATTTAACATCACTAAGGCCGAATTTCATACATGAAGCGTTTGAAGTTCGATACGTGTGCGCTCCGACCCCAATTTAACGTTAGAACGCCCTTCGGATCTTGAACGATTAGGTTTCATTGGCGATTTCTGATTTTCCCTAAGTTAATTATTAAATCTACCCTTAAGAAAGCTGTGAAGGCACTGAATAAAAACAGCTTTTCTGAATAAGCAGCTCCATGTCTGCCACGTGGGGAAATCGTGCCTGTATGACGATTCGAAGCTCTTGCCAGCCGAGAATCACCCGCATAGAGATCGGTATGAAGTCATACTACATCTAGCGGTTTGGTGTCGAAGCGATGCAAAAAGAAGTGGCCTTGAGAGAAAACCTGAAATACCGAATTCGGCTGCTCGGACATAGCTTCAGTAGCATAGCCGCGGAGCTTAAGATTAGTACCGGGGCCGTCTCAAATTGCTGTTCGGGTGTTATTAAAAGCAAGCGAATTCAGAGCGCTATCGCCGCTAAGCTTGGTGAGGATCCGGCCGCCATATGGCCGTCGCGATATTCTGACCACCCAGATCAATCACAAAACGAAAACCAGCAAAAGGAGGTTCAGAACGACAAAGTTTCTGGGGTTCCGTAAGAGGCAAAGGCCGAAGCGTTGGAGCGCTCCGACCTTTGTAAGCTGTGTGAAAAATCTGGCAGATCCATCACACCGCTTTGATCCCTCTTTTAACGCCAAAAGTCAAGTTAACGCAGCACCGCTTGGGGCAGCGACAGATGGCTTTTGGTCAATTTCATCAAAAGAAGGGAGACAGCATGTCTTCAAATGTTACTACCCATGGCTTTCCTCAACCCGTTTTCCTACCGGGAGCGAGAGCTATCAATCGGCGAACAAAAGGACACGGTACAAGCAACGTGGTGCTACCAAACGAGGGCTCCGGTCCAAACCACGTTGTTTCGGTTGAGGCTATTTTGGAGCGAAAAGGGCTTCAGCATTACCTGTCTCAACCAGGCATTGTTAAAGTTACTGGGCAGGCTGGCCCAGTTGGATACGTGGATGTTGACGGTAACCAGAAGAAGCACACTTTCGATTTACTTGCCCATCGTTCAGATGGTTACAAGATCTTGGTGGCCGTCAAACCATTTGAAACAGCTGTACGAGACCGGCTTGATCTCACCCTCCAGCAAATCGCTGCCTGCGTCCCTGCAGGATTTGCAAACGAAGTCGCATTGTTCACGGACCGCACGATTTCGCGTCAACAACAGGTCAACAACTCGCGGTACCATGCCATCCGGAGGATTGCCGACCAGGAAGCGGAATTAGCAGTTGAGCGGGAAATACGCCGACTAAATGGGAGTACAACAATCAGCGACCTAATTGACGCTGTAGGGCTCGCAGGAAGAGCCTACGGGGCGATCCTAAATTCCATCTATCGTGGCGTCCTGCATCAAGTCTCAGCTGGACTGATCGACTACGGCACAGTTGTCCGCGTGGGGGCACTGTCATGAGTTTTATCAATCATAACTTCTGGAACTACTGCACCGGCGACAAATTTGTAATCGACGAGACCGCTTATAGATTTGTCAGACAAGACGCCAAGTGCGTCATGCTTGAAACGGTGACTGAACCACGCGTAGTTGAGACATTTTCACACGAAGAAATCTACGAACTCGGCCAGTCCGAGCGGTTGGTCTATAAGCGGGACGATTACAGTCTTCGCAAATCTCGGAAACCGCGTGTCGATGATGGCCTGCAGTTTGCAGACCTCCCCGAAGACGAGCGCAAAGATGTGTTTTGGAAAAAGCTCTTTTGCGATGAATTACACCGCGCGTTTGAACTGAAGGAGGCTGTTCGAACAGATGTCTCAATCGCAGGGCTTCTGCCGAGTATCACGGCATCGGTGACAAAGAAGTGGAAAGCTTTCCAGCGTAACGGCAAGAACAAGCGGGCTGGAAAGGTATGCGAGGTTCCGGATGAACCAGGGGCTCGCACTTTGCTCCGATGGTATTGGGACTATGAAGATGCGGGATTGCGCATTGAAGGTCTGAGAAGCCGCATTGGCGAGTCAGGAAACTATACACAGCGGTTTGAACCCGGAGTGGTGGCGTTGCTGACAAAATGTGTTCAGGAGTACGCGACACGTCGCAGAAAGAGCCAAAAGAAAATAGCGGAAGAGACCGAAGAGGCGTTTACTAAGGTCAATGCTGAACGCCGTGAAGCAGGCCTGCACGAATGGAAGATCCCAAAACTCAGCGCCGTGCGGCGGGCTATCCTTAAAATGGATGCATTTTTTGTATACTGCCAGCGTCGGGGCCTCGATGCCGCTCGCAAGAAATATGCTCTGTTTGAAAGAGGGATTCCTCTTCAGTTTCCAGGTGAGCATGTAGAGATCGACGAAGGCAAAATCGACTTGATGACACTGGCAACGACAACCTTCATTTGGGAGCAACTGACAGAAGAGCAACGCAAGAAAATCCCAAAGCAACGGCGCTGGATGTATGTTGCGATCTGCGCGACGACCAAGTGCATTTTGGCGATCCACATATGCAAAAACCCATCCGGCGCAGAAGCTGTTAAATGCTTATCGCTGGCTACGAGAGATAAAACAGACATTGCAATCGCAGCCGGTGCGCAAGACCGCTGGGATAAATATTGCGGGCTGTCTTTCGTATCGACGGACCAGGGTACGGCTTTTCTATCGTATCAGTTTGCGGAAGCTCTGGCCGCGTTAGGCGCCACGCACGATACACCTGCAGGGGCAACTCCATGGCTGCGCCCGTTCATCGAAAGGGTGTTCGGAACATTCAATACGGATTTGTTCCAAGAGGCCAATGGCAGGGTATTTTCAAACCCTGCCGAGAAGGGAGATTTCGACTCCGAGGGTACGGCGACGTTAACTGATGACATGCTCGCGATGATGTTGGTGCGATTTGTTGTCGATGTTTACCACAATCGACCACATGAGGGCTTGAATGGCGAAACGCCAAACAACGCATGGGACCGATTGAGCCGGCGGTATCCGATGTGTCCGCCGCCGCTGCCAAAGGATCGCCGCGCTATTTTCGGTCTGAATGTGCGCCGAAAGGTGCGCGGGAACGGCGTTCTGGTGTGCGGTATTCAATATCGATGCGACCAACTTGACCAGTTATTCCTTCGTCGACCAGACGATGAACACAATGTCAAAGTGCGGATTAATCCCGAAAACATTGGAACTGTTGACGTGCTGATCGACGGGATGTGGTTTCCTGCCAAGGCTGTCGGGGGTGGGTTTGATGGTATTCGAATGGATCTTTGGATCGCTAAGGTGAGGGCCATTCGTCAATACAATCATGATCAATCCCTACTGAAGCGACACGTCGTTCTGGAGGCGCTGGCAGATATTCGAGCGATGAATAACGAACCATTCCTGTTGATGGACATGACCCCGTTCGGTTGCACGGCGAAGCAGATAAACCGGGCTGAGAAATCTGTCTTCCTAGGGCTTGAAGCCGAAGCTTTGTCCTCGGCGGAGATGGAGAAACACTTCGTCGCCACCTCGTTCAAGGTGAGTTCTGCTGCGTCAGAGGCAGCAGCTCCTGAAGCCCGCAAGGTCGTTCAGCAACCGGAATGTCCAGCCATAGACGACGAAGCCATTGTTGAGGCAAGTGGTTTGGTTTTTCATGGGACAGGCCACAATGGATGATTTTAACAGTGCAATGCGGGTCTCGAAAGAGACCCGCAAACTCAACGACATCTTTGTTGAAAACCAACTTCATAAAGACTTCTCAAGGGCGTTCACATCCATTTTGGCTGACTTAAGGTTGGATATCGAGATCGCTGCCCCAAAACGCCGGAAATGCGAGGGCATTGTTCTTTTCGGCAATTCGGGCTCCGGAAAAAGTACCGTCATCGATTATGTGCTGGATCACCATCCGCATCTTCAGCCCAAGCGTGTTGTCAGGCGTGGCGTGGAGCGGATAACCAAAACTGACGTATGTGCAATCAAAGCATCTTCTCCTGCGACGCTGAAATCCGTTGGGCAAAATATCTTAGCTGAACTGGGGTACAAAAGCGATGTTGACCCCCTCAATCTCAACAACAAGGAAGCCCATTACATCTGGAATCTTGTGCGGCAGTATTTAAAGAAATCGGGGGTTCTGGTGTTATTCATTGATGAAGCGCAGGACTTTATCATCAATCAGAACCGCATTGAGATCACTAAAGTTATCAATACTCTTAATTCCCTTTTGCAGGACAAAGAATGGCCAGTATGCGTGGTTCTTGCCGGCATGCCCGAGCTCAACACATTGGTTCAGCGCGATGATCAACTGGTGAACCGAACGACGAGAATTTCATGTTCAAAACTGGTGGCCGAAACGCACAAATCGGACGTGATGTCGATCGTCTCGCACTATGCTTCAGTGGTCGATGTTGACCTGCACCCGGATCTGAGAAAAGTGAGTTTCGTCCGGAGACTGCTTCATGCATCCAGCGGTGATTTCGGTAAGACCATTCAGGAAATAATTCGAGGTTTGACCGCTGCAATTACAAACCAAGCCAAGGAGGTTACCGTCGCTGACTTCGCTGCGGGATTCCAGGAGAAGTACAAACTGGTTGACGCCGCCAACCCGTATATCGTTCCAGATTACCTCAATATCGTAGTCCCAAGTTCAGGTGCAAACGTAAACGTCAACCTCGACGGAGAGAGTTGAAATGCCATTGCCGTTCCTGATCGACCTACAGCCGTTTGAGACACAGACCTCATTTGGGTCACGTTTGGCTGCGGCAAACTTAGCAGAGTACGCCCAATACTTTTACACTGACGTGAAGATTGCTTTTCCTGCACTGGTCCGTGGTGAAACAGCCCAGCTTAATCGCCTCTCAGAGCTTGGCGATGTTGATCGCGAGATGCTTCAGTCAAATGCGGTCCGCAGCGGTACCGGTGAAGGGCACACGATTGGAGGCCAGTTCTTCGAGAAACGTACCTTGCTACGTTCTACCCAACGCGTATGCCCGGCCTGCATCATCGCTGACATCGAAACAGGAGGCGAGTTTGGTGCCTATGGCCGGAGTTACTGGCATATGGCAAGCGTGAGAACCTGTGTTGCCCATTCTAGGCCGTTGCTAGGCCTCGACGCCCTGAAGAGCCCTCGCAATGCCCATGACTTTCATGGACGCATTGTTGATGACTTCGAAATCATCTCCAGTGCTGACGCAGCAAGCGCCAGAAGATCCCCTACGGATTTGGAAAGCTACCTAATCGCCAGGTTCCAAGGACGTGTCGAGTACAATTGGCTCAATAAGTTCAGCATTCAAGTTGCGAGCAAAACCTGTGAAATGCTCGGAGCGGTTATGATGCGCGGCCCAACGGCAAATCTGGCGGCATTCCAAGCAGAGGATTGGCTGGCAGCGGGATCGGCTGGATTCTCTGTCGCGTCGCAAGGCGAAGAAGCGTTTCGCGCCGTGCTTACAGATCTTCAGCGCCGCCCAGGTGTCCCGTCAGGCGGACCGCAGGCTCACTGGGGACGTTTCTACCAGTGGTTGGCATTCAGCGGAAAGCCACAGTCGTACAACAAAATGTTGGGCATCGTTCGTGACCACATCATTTCAAATTATCCGATCGCTGCAGACGAAACTGTTCTTGGAAAGAAATGCCTAAGGCGACGAGTTCACTCGCTGGCATCTGCTCAAAGAGAGACAGGATTGCATCCAAAGCGTTTGAGGACATTGCTGATTGAAGAGAAGTTTCTACCAGCTGACGATGGACAGATCCAACATGGTGCGATGGGTTTCTTTGACGCAATTGCAGCCGACGACTTCTTAAGAGAGACGTCCGCTTCCGTTGCTCAACCCCAGGCCCAGAAGGTGTTCAATATGTCGCGCAGCCAGTTTGATGTCATGCGGAAGTGGGGTTTCATTGTACCTGTCACAGGTAGAGCCCGTGCTAAACCACGATATTCGCTCATCGCATTGAAGGAGTTTCGACATCGTTTAATAAGGCAGGCGGTTCCCGTCAGGTATCTGGGTCGAACGCATGCCGATATTCAGACAGCAGCAAGAAAGGCTGTTTGCAGTACTGGTGAGATCGTAACCCTCATCATCGAAAGCCAACTGGATTGGGTCGGTTTTACCAACGGTCAGCGGACATATCGAAACCTTGTTGTTGATGTGGATGAGGTCATGTCAAAGTTGCACACTGCGGTCGTTGAAGGCCTCACAAAGAAAGAACTCAAAAGCCTTCTTGGGGTCAATGATTGCGTCATCAAATGGCTATGCGACAGTGGTTATCTGCCGCTTCGAAAGAGCAGGTCACCAATTTCCCGGAAATCTCAGTCCGTGGTGCGTCAGGAAGATCTAGACAACTTCAATAGGCGCTACGTGACACTTAGAAATCTGGCGCGGCAAAGCAAGTTCAATTCGCAAAGACTTAAATCCATGCTGAAAAAGGCGTCGGTTGAACCGCTTGATCGCTCTAACGAGAATGGTCGGAATGTCTATCGTCGCAGGGACGTCGAACATGTTCTGAACATGGTACCATCTGAAGCCGCGTTGGCTAACGAGGATACTAATGTTTTTTGACGAATGCGGCGGTTCGCTTCAATCTGCGTCTCTTAACATATCGAGAATTCCGCGACGAAGGCTATCTCTCGCGTCACATACGGTGCGAAGCGCGTGCTCAAATTTTTGCTCATCTCCGCTGTGAAACGCGTCTTTGATGAGTTCAAACTGTGCGTCCATGTCGCCAGCAAAGGTATATTCTCTTTCAAAGTCAGTGATCGGATTTTCCTTCCTTTTAATCTGTACTCGGACCAACGAGTTGAAGCGGTTTGCTTGGTCGCTTCCTTAAAATGGGAACCGATAGAGCGAAGGAGGTGGTTGTTCAACCTCCGGCGGAAGGCCGACATCCTTCCTCAGGTGAGCCGGTAACTCGGCTCTTCTGCGCAGAACAGCCCGTTCCTCGCTGGGTCGCCGGGCAAGTAGTGCCGCTAGCCGCACCAAAACTCTCGCGTACATTGCTGGCGGCCAAATGCCGCTTCAGATTTTCGCGGCTGCTGCGAACTTTTCAGGCTGGTGAGTGTTGAAGCACTAGGTCGCTAGGTCCTATACAGATAGGGCGCGTCTAGGGGGTGAAATTTTAGATTTAGAACAGTACGCTAAGTTAAAAACAATCATGGTTGGCATTGATGGCAAGTTCAGCTTTTTTCTTTACGGGTAAGGATCCAATACGCTTAGCTGAGGCCGAGCTAAAAGAGTACTATCGTTCTAGGCTTGCGGTCATTGAAGTCGCTCCGGATGGCAGTTGTAGGGTTCACTTTTGGGTGCCAAAGAGTGCTTTGGGACCCAAATGGTATACCTACGGGCCGGTAAGTATTTGCTTCTTATCAAATCAAACGGGCCAAAGGATTCTTGATGCAGGCGAAGCTATCCATATTATTGATGAAAGCACCAAAAAAACAGCCTTTGTTGACGTAAGCTCAAATGATCTAGGAGTTTCATTCGTCACGATGGGACTTTCGGCCATGGATTATCGTGCGCTGGTTGACCATCTTGGCAATCACCATGCTTTGGAGGCTTTACTCGCAGTTAACGACATCATTTCATTGAAAGAATATCGGCCAAATAACCCAGAAATCAAAAATCACCGCCTTAGGAAGAGAGTGCTAAAGTCCCTGATTAGGCGGACTGAACAATCGTTTCTTTTAGAAAATGGCATCGAAATACTAAAGGAAAACGAGCGTGCGTCGATTGACGCTGCACGCCCCGAGTTTAGGTGTGGATTCCGGTTACGGGACGGTAGGGAATATTCATTTGATTTTAGATTCGGTTTGACTACGGATCTGGGGCAGCGGATTGCAGTTCTAATCGGGAAGAATGGTTCAGGGAAAACTCAAACTTTACGGCATATCGCCAAAATGGCGCTAGGTGCTCTTTCGAACGACTGGCGCGGAAATTTTATACCAAGCAGAATTATTGGTTTTTACTCAGGTCATAGGGTCTCAAAGGTTTTCCCACCGCAGACACTAAAGCGAATGGTATCTGGGTATAAGATATACAATATGGCTGATGAGGCCGGGCGATCGTCAGCCAGCCTAATTGATACTTTATTGGAAATGATTGGTTCGGACGCTAGGGTAGCTGACACAACTCGGTTTGAAATATTACTTGATAGTTTGGACCAAGCTCGAAAGAAACGCCCTATCTCCATTTTCCATGAAATACATGGCCCGATTGATGTGTCGAAAATTCGTCCAGCACACATGGGTGATGGTAACGTTGTTTTCTTCACGCGAACCGATGGTCAAGTCCAAGAAGATATCTCTGATTTTCAGGAATCAATAGATCGTTCAAAGGGCGTGTTCGGCCGGGAACCAAACGATCTAAGTTCCGGTGAAGAAGCCTATATACGATTTTGCATCTTTTCCTCCGCTTATACCGAAAATGGATCTTTAATTTTGCTGGATGAGCCAGAAGTGTTTTTGCATCCTCAATTTATCGATGCATTGATGGGTTCTCTGCACAGAGTCTTAGAATTGACGGGATCAGTTGCCGTAGTTGCCACCCACTCGGCCTATGTTGTCCGTTGTGTGCAAGAAGAGATGGTTCATATCATTAGGGACGGCGCAGAAAGTGTTGTTGGCGGTAGAGTGGGCGTCCAAAAAACAAGGATGAAGACGTTCGGAGCCGATGTCGGCTTAATTTCTCTTTTTGTTTTTGGCGAAGACGAAATGGAAACTACCGAAAACCGTGCTCTCAGTCACATTTCAAGAACCGGTCAGGACGTCTCATCTCTTAAGTCGCTCGTATCAGAAGATTTGATTTCTAAGATTGTAAACAAAAATGAAGAAGATTGATAAGCCGCATGACAGCGGCTCGGCCAGTCTATGTGCGGCCAGTAGAAACAAGCAACTAAGAAAAACGTACCCAAATCTTCTCAGACTCGGATTGCGTGCGGGGCGCCTGGCTCAGCACTACGATGCTGCGGGTGGAGACCCGAACATTGTAAGGTCTACTCGCATTTCTGCTAAAGAGAAACGGGCCGTTCTTGACCTGTATGAATCGCCTCCCAAAGGAATGGGCTACATTGGAGAGCTTCGGGATTCACTTGCCGGGGAAACGTGCCCAATGTGCGGGGGATATAATCCAACCGAACTTGACCACTATTTAACGAAAAAAAAGTACCCAGAGTACGCATGCGTTTCATATAATCTTGTACCAGCTTGCTCCTGCAATCGAATGCGTGGTGAGAGATTATTTGATCAGGTAACTCATGCAAGGGTCCTTCATCCCTACTACGATGATTGCATGGTAGAGCCTTTGATCGATCTAAAATTTAACCCGAACGACACTCCACCGCTTTTTACGATCAACTATACGATTGCAGCCTCCAATCCAAATTACAACAACGTCAAATTTCATGTAGACAACATAGTTCTTAGGACCAACTTCTTAACGCATATTGGAAAGAGATGGGGACGCTTGAAGGCTCAACCCGATGCGATTCTTCCTAAGCATAGGGACTACCGGGCTAGCAGCGACGAATTTCACTCATACTTGATTGAGCTTAGTGATGGGAAATCTGCTGAGACAGGCCCAAATTCTTGGGCAGCGATTTTCTTTCGCTCAATCTCGAGGCGAAGTGTTTCAGACTGGATCTTTGATAACTGCTAGGCCTTTAGATCAATTTTAGGGTGGTAGAGAACATCTGCCTGTGTTGCGAGGAAGAAAACACTATGCTGAATACCTCACAACAACTGGTCTTTGATTTCCATAGATGCAAGAGGACAAATTCGTGGGCCGTGAGGCATTAGAATAGCCCTCAGCGCAAGCCTAGGGCTCAATTTGCGATAAGAAACCAACTTGTACTGAATGTACGTGCTATGTGTATTTTATGGGCGCCAAAGAGTAATATTCAAATATGAACTGCAACAAAAACAACGAGTTACACGAGATCAAATGGGCAAACTATGGGTCATTTCACATCCGCTGAGGCAGTCTAGCCCTCTCACACCAAGTTTGTCGTCGGATATCCACTGAATTGGAACAGTTGAGGCAGCAATTGGGTTTAGTCGATGCGGAGAACGTAGGGAAAAGGTGCCAACTTCCTTACCGTTGGCCTTTGGTCCACGGGTTTGTGTAACAAGAGGCCTTTCAACACCTTCAAACCAGTATGACAATAATACCGATTGGCCGACACGTAGACCTTTCAAGCCCGGCGCAAACTCTTGATACAAGATGACTTCACATTCAGGTCCTTCGGCCTCGACATTGTTCGGGCAATCTTCAAGTCGTTCGTCGGGCGTTTTGATTCACCCAATTGGGTTGAGGGTAAGCATCTAGAGAACTTTCCAATAATCATACGGAGCGGTGTGATTAACTTGCGCTTGCTCCGGAGTCAATATTATCATACTTATGGGGATGATAATATTGGGAGTGGTTACCGCAGTATGGGCAAGATGGAAGAAAAGAGAGAAGCGAAGCGCGTCTCCATCCTGAACGCTGCTAGGGAAGAATTTCTTTCGGCGGGCTATGAAGCCGCCAATATGGACAGGATAGCTTCGCTAGCAGGCGTGACGAAGCAGACCGTCTATCGCTACTTCCCATCCAAGATCGAATTGTTTGGAACAACTATCAAGTTCCTTGGACAATCAAGCAATGCGGACTTCACTCGCCATCTTGAGCATTCTGATACGCGACAAGCGCTAGTCGGCTTCGCAGAGGGATTTATCCGCTGGCACATCCAAGAAGAACCAATGCGTGTCTTTAGGTTGCTGACCGCAGAAAGTGTCAAATCGCCAGAGATCATAGAGACTTTCTTTACAGCGGCCCCTGATGAAACAAATGCCGCACTATATAATTTCTTCAAAAAACGGCTGTCCATTTCCGATCCCCACGAGGAGATACTTCTTTATACATCGATGCTTTCAGCCTACCGGGATGAAGCTCTGCTTGGAAGAAGGCAGCCGAACGACCAGCAGATCGTCCGGCTCGCGGAGGCCGCAACCACTATGGTATTGGCTAACTCTAATCAGTCTTAGGGTTCAGTGCGCACACCGCCTTAACCGTGCGCTAGCGAACCACGAACGCTTCGCTAGCAGCGATTTTTGCCACTGAATTGGCTTCAAAGTGTTCAACAACTGACGTCCGAACCGATGGCCTTTTTAGGACGTTGTTGGACCACCGAGCGATGTTTTGTAATTCAGATAGTATGGCCGTCGAGAAATGTTCATCCAGTATCACGATGGCTCGGAGTGAAGGTGCAAACGCTGTATCTACCAGGCTGAAATCGCCCCCGTTAAAATACGTGTTATCGCCCAAAGCCTCGTCAATCGTGCAGAGTTTGGCTCTCAGCTTCTCTTTTTCAACTTCAAACACAACCTGTTCGTTGGCGGTTTTCAATTCATAGATGTGATCCAGCAGATCATAGCTGCGACCAATCCACATGCGATTCTGCGCTCTCTGGAACGCATCCTCGGGATGCAGGTCGCCACTGGTTGCGTCGTTGGCGAACTCGTTCATGGCAGCAGACTCGAATAGCGGCTTACCGTTCACCAATAGAAACGGCGTCGCGCCCTGCGGCGATAACTGGTACACCCACTTCGGCTTTTTGTCGGGCTCTATGTAAGTAACCTTGAACTCAGCGCCCTTTTCCTTGAGCGTGATTAAGGTGGGTTGGCAGAATGGGCAAAAATCATAACCTACAATCTCAAATTTAGTCATGGTCACCTCTTGCTTTGAAATTGGTCAGGAAGTTCAGTCAGTGGTTACTTTGCGTGCAGCAGGGACCACAGTGAGGCAGAGCGCATACCCGACCCACAGAACGCCAAAACTGGGCTTTCGAGATCTCCGAGCGCTTTGATAAATGCAGCCACATCTTCGCTCGTTACCGCGCTGGGCTGAACGGGCACATAGCGGGCAGCCAATCCAAGTTTGTTCGCTGCCTTGTCTATCTCGGCAAACCTGGGCTGCCCCGCAATCTCATCGTCGGGCCGATTGCAAATGATCCCCTTGAATCCAGCGTCTTTCACGGCTGTCGGGTCATTCTCAAAAATTTGCGAGCTTACGCTGAAGTCGGCTGAGATCTGTTTGATGTCCATTTTGAACTCCTGTCATCATAAAGAGGACTGAAACCTTGCGGTTTCAGTCCTTCTGTTTCGCCAGATACAGCGTGTAAGCAGTGATGGTGATCAAGATGATGGCGCCACCGGCGAGACTGTTGGCACCCGGCACTTCAGTGAAGAAAATGTATGCCCAAACTGGTGCCAGAACGGTTTCCAGCATCAGGGTCATCGAAACTTCAGTCGCTGTGGCGTAGCGAGTCGCAACCATCGACAGTACACGGCCAAACGGGGCCGTAAGAAGACCCATCACGCCCATGATCAGCCATGTGTTGGTGCTGAAGGAGGATGGTTCGGTGAAGAAGAACATGACCACTGCGACGAGGAAGCCACCGAAGCCTACCGCGCCCATGCGGCTAACGTCCGGAAATTTGCGCAGCAATGTCAGCATCAGTGCCAGAACGGCAACGGCAAACAGGGCAAGCAAGTCGCCGTATAAACTGCTGGCACCGCCACCGGTAGAACCGGAAACAACCACGACAATGCCGACAATAACCCCGATGATCGCAAACATCGTTTGCTTGGAGACACGTTCGCGCAAGAAAATCCAACCAAACAGAGCTGCAACGGCGGGTATTGCACTGAGAATTACGAAGGTATTGACGACAGAGGTGTTCTTAATGGCGAAGACCAGGCCAGTGCTGCTGCCCAACATCAAAATGCCAGCGACAATCACAGGCCACCCGCTTTCGATCAGGACTTTGAACAAACCCCGTTTGTCAGTTACCTGAATGACGACAGCCATGGAAATTGCGGTAAACAAACCAAAAAGGAATGTGGTTTCAAGTTCATCGACTCCAGAAAGCCGGATGAACACCGGGTCGAGGCTCATCAGAGCTGCACCGACAAGCGCGATTAACATTCCTTTGAATCGAAGGTTCTTGCCTAGTTGAGCGGTTGTTGTTTCAGACATTGCCGTATCCTTTGCGTTGTAGGAGCAGCAAATGAAGTTCGGCCACTCATAATCATACTTTCAAGTGTGATTATGTTGGCGTGAGCACCAAGTCAACAATAATCATACTAATTGGTATGATTATTGATCTAACCGTATTATTGGATGGCGATAGCATTCAAATTGGGAAATTGCGGCATTTGGTGGAGTTGATTTCAATCGCGGGACGAACCAGGCACTCGTTCATTGAAACCGAGTGCCTGGTTCTGCTGGCGATGCAGACATCAACCGTGTTGTGACGTATCCCACCAATGCGGATGCATGAATTGTGGGATAGCCTTTGTCGGGCCGCTCAGTCTTTCGACTATACCTGAGGTCAACTCCAGAGCCATCCAAGCATCAGCCGCTCTCATCAATTCAGGATAAGGTGCCTGCTTTTGGGTCGGCACAAAGCCGTATCTCGGGTAGAATGTCGGGACACCCAACACGAACACTGCGTCCGTTCCGATGGACCTGAGGTGCTCGATGCCAGTCTCCATGTTTTCTTTTCCAACGCCATGGCCTTGGTATTCTGGAACAACGCCGCACGGTGCGAGCAGGTAGCATGTCGCATCGGGATGATCCGCAAAGACAAATGGCGTGAACAGCACATTACCCGCGAGTTTCCTGTCCCGTGCAGCACTGATCGAAATCGTCTCCGGATGGTCAAGGAAGCTCTTGGCGAGCTGAGCTATATCTTCGCCTTCGGCCTCGCCAAATGCCAATCGGTGGACGTCTAGAATGGCGTCAATGTCATCGTTTTTCATGTGTGTTTCCTCAAGTCTGGTTCATTTGGGCGCGCACGGATGTGTTGCCCAGTTTGGTGATGCGGTATTGGCCGCCTTTGATGGATTTGATGAAGCGCTTTTCCTTGAGCCGCGTGAATACGTCCAAGGTGCAAGCTGAGAATACGAAGCCGTAACGTGTGAAGCACTGTACGGATTTGACCTTGCCGTTGTCAGCGCGCACGAATTTTATCTCGCCGCCTAAAGCGAGTTCATGCAAAACACGTTGCTCGTGCTTTGAGATGTTCATTGGGATGTCTCGATTTTACGAAAGTACAACAAACGGGCCACTCAGCGTCGCGCATGAGTGTGCCTATCAGTGTGGGTGTTCCTGAATTTGCGTCGGCAGGAACGGGCGTTAGGCCCGGGACTCTTTCACAAAATCTCCATTGTGAGAGGCCGCTGCCCCAGTCACTGTCAGCACTTAGGCTCTGAATCGGTTCAGGTAAATACAGACCATGCGGAATGCATCTATTGCCGAGAAGCAGGCGTTCGCTACACGGCGCTTAAACTGGTAAGATGCGGGACAATTCCGCCGTTAGCTACAACAAATTCCAATGACCGCTTTCGGCGTTCAATAAAACTACCAAGGTATGTTCGCTTGTGTTGGCGGTAAAACACACTTTACGTGCGTGGGCCTGTCTCCAACCATGGCTCGAAAGGGTATATCTTAAAACCGCCATCCCGCATCCGTTAAGGCTGAAATCACCTCTTCTGATAAATCTGGACTGGAATAAAACACAGCTAGTACAAGATCTGGCCTGAACTCTGGCCAGGACTGTTTAAGTTGTTTTAGTGTTGCCTTTGCTTCTTCGAATTCACCCAAACTCTGATGGGCAGCCGCCAAATAAACCAAAGAGAGCGCGCTGACCGGGTCCCCATTGTCACTCGCAAATTTCAAAGATGCGATTGCTTCCCTAAACTCACCGATGTGAAAACTGGCAACCGCGTGAATGTTCCTGTGGGCAAACCGATGACTTCCTATCTCTCTGGGGTGGCTTGGGTCGCTGACGTCATACGCTTCTTCAAAGCGACCCATAACCAGTAGTATCACGCCGCGAAAGTCCAGAACGTTTCCGTCATTGGGTCGAAGCGACTGGGCGAGTGCTGAATATTCCAATGCGCTGTCATAGTCGCCAGAAACGTAAGACACCCATGCCATTGCCGATTGGCTCCAGCCGTTTGAGGGCGCAATATCCACAGCTTTCTGTGCCATTTGTCCTGAATACAGTATCAGCGCGTCACGCTCTTCCTCGCCTCGCGTTAGTAGAGCCTGGGTTCCCAGACTATGGGCCAATCCGGCATATCCACAGTAAAAATCGGGAGCCTCATTTATTGCCATTCTAAATACGTCGCTGGCCAGGATCTGGTTATCGATAGTTGCGATTGGAAACAGCAGGCCCCGAGCTTGATCGCAGTAATTTGACGCCTGTACTGCAGCGGGTGATTTAGCGGATAGAGCCTGTCGCTCAAGTGAGCGCGCGGATGTCTTTGGGTTGAGGTCGACAACCTGTTCCATGCGCCCGCCCAAGACGTAAGCAAGAGCAATGATCGCTATGGTGACAGCAGGGATACCAATCCGCCAAGGTAATCCTGGCCTGAATGGCGTGTGATCGACATTGCTCTGAATTGTACCAGAGCGGTCCTCGAACCAAGGCGCGTAGCCGCCGCTATCAATGTGAATGCGCAGATCGTCTCCAGCACCTGCCGTTTCATAGTACTGCTGAAGTTTCCGCCGTAACCGCCCCGCATCCACACGAACAACGTTGATGTGGCCGTCATCACTGGCAAAACTCTTGAAGTAAACATCCTGAGCGATTGTTTTGCCAAGAATAGCCTCGGATCTACCCGCAATGGCTTCTTCGACAACGTAGCTCAGAAAATTCCGAAGGCGTTCCGCCTTGCCAAATATGTCACTCGCCAATACCTGGTCCAGCGCGTACTTCACACGGGTCGCGTGACGTTCCGGATCAAGGGTCAATTCTCTGTCGGGCATCTGAAACTTCAAGTTTCTCTGTATTTTCAACCTCATACTGTCAAATGAATATTTGAATGTCACCCTAAATTCACGGTGTAACCCTTCCGCGTTGCGCGATGTGCCCTCAGCCTAGTGCCCAGAGATGGACTAGGCGCCAGGGCAATGACGGACATCAACTTACTAGAGCTCGCTTTTCCGGACCAAATCAGCCGCATCCGCGTTATGCGAAAGAACCATCGTGGATTCGAGGCACTTTGCGGTGACTTCGAGTTGCTCTCAACCGAGTTGGAGAGGGCCCGGAAGGTCAATGAGCGGACGTCACCATGTCTGATCGATCCTGTCACCGAAAGCCTAGACGGGCTAGCCGAGGAAATCGCCGAGCATCTCTCTCGATTCACCAATTCAGAGATTGTCCCGAAAGCCATTTCAGAAGTGGTTCCCATATTCACCCAGGCTCGAACAAAGGACTGAAAATATGCTGCAAGACAGACAGAGGAAGTCAATTAAGTCACTCAGCGCACTCGCCGTCGCAGCGACATTGTTCGCCACAAATGCGTTTGGTCAGGCTCCTCCGGTACAGGAGCCCTCATCCCAAGAAGATATTGAGGCTGCACTGACTGGCGGCGTCCCAATGGGACGTTGGAAAGAGGGTCTGACCTTTGAGGGCATCTCTCCTCAACCGTGGTTGAAAAGTGCGGCAAACTGGTTCCCACGCACAGAAGATGTACAGCCCAACGAGATGAGAATTATCTTCATGGGATCTGCCCCGTTCATTCGCCCTGGGCAAATGAACACAGCCATTCTTGTTGAGCTGGGTAACGGTAAGATTTTCATGTTTGACATTGGTGAGGGCTCACCAGCGAACATCATTGCCAGTGGATATGCACTGAATGAAATTACCGATGTATTCATCACGCACCTGCACGTGGACCACTTTGGTGGGCTGCCGTACCTGTGGATGTTCGGAACCTGGGCAGGTGGATGGCACGAGCAGTTGACGGTCCACGGCCCATCCGGCCGCACCAAGGAGTACGGCACCGCAACGATGGTAGAAGGCATGAAAATGATGACCGGCTGGCACCGGGATGCGTTCAGCGTCTTTCCCGTTGGCAAAGGTTGGGACATCGAAGTCAACGAATTTGATTTCCGTGACAATGGTGGCGTGATCTATGATGAAGACGGGGTCAAAGTCACACACTGGCAAAGAAGCCATGCCAAGGACGGTGCGTCCGGATACCGGATGGATTGGAATGGCATGTGCTTCATCTGGACGGGTGACGGTCGACCCAACATGATCGATGTTCCTTTTGCCAAAGGCTGTGATGTCTTCGTCACGGAACAGCAGCAGGAAATCATCGAAATCTCATCCGGAGTTCAAGGCGTGCCGCCATTCCTCGGGCGGTATACCGTCGATACCCATCACACGCCCAGCTATGCGGCCGGCTACATTGCCAACCTGGTGCAACCCAGGCTTTTGATGAACACTCACATGAGCTATGACCCCTATCAGATCGAGGAAACCGTAGCGGAAATCCGAGAGCATTGGAAAGGCCCCTATCACTTTGGAGCGCCTGACGGGATCGTTGTGAACGTCACCAAAGATCAGATATGGGTTCGCGAAGGCATATTGCCCGAGTTTCCAAACTCACGTGCGCCGCAGTTTGACTTTAGCAATGGTCAATTGATCGTGCCGAAGCCACCCCATCGGCGCGAAGACATTCAAGAACCCTACGTGCGCGATATGGAGATCGATCCTAAGCTGTACTATCCCGAGGGATATCATCCTGAGCTGCTGACAGAGTGGCCAGTTGATGACGACCTTGTTGTTCCTCTGGAAGCGCTTCCCGAAAATCTGAAAGAGAGTATGGGCGCGGCGTGGCGCCATCGTGAAGCCAACCGCAAAGTGTTGGAAGAGCAAGGTGACAACTAAGTCATCATGACAAACAGGGCGATCACTCGTAAGTTTGGGTGGTCGTTCGAATTTTCCGGAAACATCACGAAGGAATGAAGTCTTGTTAATCGTACTCGGCCTCTACTTTGGAATAGTCTGGCTGGTCTTTTCCAAGTTTCACCTTCTCCCCTGGAATGGATTCTGGAAAACTCTGGTTTACGGTGTAGCCGCTGTTATCGCTCTGGTGGTCATCGGTGCGCTGAACCACTCAACTCCGACTGGCCCGGTATCCATTCAGGGTGTTTCAACGAATATTGCTCCGAACGTGGCGGGCACGGTTACAGAAGTCGTTGTGGAGCCAAACCAGGAAGTCGCAAAGGGCGAGACCCTATTCCGGATAGATAATGAGGTTTTCAAAGCCGAGGTTTCCCGGCTCGAAGCTGTCCTGGAAACTGCAAAGTCATCTGCCGACCAACTGGTATCAGATTTATCAGCTGCCGAGGCCGAGATTGAATCCTTGACTGCTCAGCTGACTTTCGGAATTCAGCGTCGTGATGACATCATCCGTTTGGAAGAACGCGGGGCTTCAACCACGTTCCAACTGCAAGAGGCTGTCTCAACCATCGACCAGTTGACCGCGAATATCCGCGCAGCAGAAGCCCGGAAGACAAGCCTTGAACGGCGTATCGCCGCGAAGATCGACGGGCGTGACGCAGGTGTTGTGGAGGCCGAGCAGACACTTGCGCAAGCTCTTTGGGATTTAGAGCAAACAGTTGTAAAAGCGCCGGGAAACGGCGTTGTCACGGCTGTATCACTCCGACCAGGCAACCGCGCCACTCCGCTACAAGGGGCAATAACTTTTGTCAAACCTGGGGACTATGCAGTAATTGCAACTCTGCCCCAATCCAGTCGCGCTAATGTTTCGGTCGGTGATGAAATCCGGCTGGCATTTAGAACGGAACCCGGTGGAGAAATTACCGGCCGTATTTCCGATTTTCCGGTCGGAACTGTCGAAGGTACTGTTGATCTTAGATCAGGCCTTCCCTCATTGCGCGAACTAGCCGGGATATCCAGCTACATCGTATTGGTTGAACTACCTGCAGACGCAGACAATAATTACTTGCAATTTGGAACGTCAGGAACAGCTTTGGTCAAGACAGACAAAGCCGGAGCCATTGGTGTTTTGGCAGAGATCCTTTTCTGGATCACTAAAAAGCTCAATTATCTTTGAAAAACCAAGCCAAAGCATCTGTGTCATCAATGAAAACTGTTGAACTCAAATCCTTGGTGTTTCGGTGGCCCGGTCAACCTGACCCGGTTCTCTCAGTCGATAGCTTCGATCTTAAGGCCGGGGAAAGTGTGTTTATGAAAGGCCCCAGTGGCAGCGGAAAGACCACATTGCTTTCGGCAATTGCTGGCGTGATCGATGTACCGCAAAGCGCGGTTCGCGTTGCAGGCACGGATGTCGGGGCTTTGGCCGGAGGTGATCGTGACCGTTTTCGCGTGGATCATTTGGGGATTGTTTTCCAGGTCTTTAATCTCTTGCCTTGGCTCAGTGCGCTTGAAAACACGTTGCTGCCCTGCCGGTTTTCAGCGCAACGGCGCAATCGGTCGGGGCCAGACCCCAAAGCTACCGCAATACGGTTGCTAAGTGAGCTGGGTCTCGAGGATGCTGAGCTGATCAATCGACCTGCCAGCGCACTGAGTGTTGGGCAGCAACAACGCGCTGCGGCGGCGCGTGCTCTGATAGGGGCGCCTGAAGTAGTTTTGGCGGATGAACCCACCTCGGCTTTGGATGAGGAAGCGAAAGACACGTTTGTCCAGTTGTTGTTGAAGGAATGCAAAGCATCAGGGGCGAGTTTGTTATTTGTCAGCCATGATCGCAGCCTAGAAAAACACTTCGATCGGAGCGTTGACTTGCCGATGCTGAACGCAGGCAAAACGTGATGTTTATTCTTTGTTATAAAAGCCTTCTCAATCGCCGCTTTATCGCTGCGTTAACTGTTCTTAGCATTGCCTTGAGCGTGGCTTTGATTGTTGGGGTTGAACGACTGCGAACAGAGGCACGAGCGGGTTTTGCCAATTCTGCATCAGGGATCGACCTGATCATTGCGGCACGCGGAAACGATGTGCAGATCCTGATGGCAACGGTTTTTGGTGTCGGCACAACTGGCGCTGGTATCAGCTGGGACAGCTACGAGATGATCGAAGATCTGCCCCAGATAAGCTGGACAGTGCCAATCATGATGGGTGACAACCATCGTGGATATCCCGTGATCGGAACGTCCGAGCAATATTTTGACCACTTTCGTCATAGTGGCGGCCAGCAACTGATTTTTGCTGAAGGTGTTCCGTTTAAATCTCCAGATGGCGCAGTGATTGGAGCAAAAGTTGCTCAGGCTTTCGGGTACACGTCAGGTACTGAAATCGTGAATGCCCATGGCTCAGGGGAAGTCGCCTTTGATGTGCACTACGAAGCGCCATTCACAGTGACCGGCGTGCTGGGGCATACCGGGACGGCCGTCGACAGAATGGTTTTTGTCTCACTCGAGGGTTTTAACGCCTTGCACGAAGAACCTGCGTCAGAGGTTGCGGACCCATTCGTTTTGATCGAAGCACCAGAAGTCGCCAGAGAACACGAAGACCATGACCATGTGGAGTTAGACGAGCCTGACGAGCACGAAGAAGGGCATCAGGAACATGACGACCGCCATGCTCACGGTAGCGGCCATGAAGACGAGGGGCAAACTGTCACGACCTCTGACGGGCACGATCACGATGGCCATGATCATGAACCGGGGACCATCAACGCGATTTTTGCCGGGCTGGAGGAGAAAACGGCGGTGCTTTCAATCCAACGGCAACTGGCAGACCATCGCGACGAGGCACTGACCGCTGTTCTTCCTAATGTTGCGCTGTTGCAGCTTTGGTCGATTACCAGTACGGCCGAGACTGCGCTGCGTCTGATGGCAGGCGCTGTGGCAGTGGCTGGAATGATCGGCATGGTGGTCATGTTGTCTGCTTCGCTCGACAACCGGCGGCGTGAATTTGCGATCCTTCGATCCGTGGGCGCAACACCAGCCGGCGTATTTTCCCTGATCTTGCTTGAAGCCGTTTTACTGTTGTTGGCCGGCATCGTGCTTGGAGTAATCGCGCTCAGCGTTCTCACGCTCGTGATAGATCCGATTCTTGCCGCAAATTTTGGGCTTCGCATCGGTGTTGGCCTGCCGAGTTTTCGCGAGGTTCTTCTCATAGCCCTCGTTTTCTGCTCTGGTCTTCTTGCCAGTATTATACCTGCGTTAAGGGTGTACCGTATGACGCTATCAGACGGACTGTCGGTGCGGCTTTGAATAAAAGGATCCGCTGAAATGAAGACCATTGCGCATTTTCTGAATATCTTATTCGCCCTTGCGATTGCGGGGCCTCTTCTAGCGGCGGATCCGCGCAACATAAGTTGGCAGGATCTCCTTCCTGAAGAGCGGCCCTACCACGATCCTTTTACCACCCTAGAATATTCTCAGGTCAATGCGTTGGCCATGCTTTATCGGATTGAGGTTCTGCATGCGGACACTGCGGATGACGAGAAGCGCGCCGAAGCGTTTCAGATACGCGAAGACCTCGTATCTCAAGGCCTTGACCCAGATTGGTTGTTTGAACAACGCGAAATTGTGATGAACCAACGGTTGATTGCCGCGCGCGAACCGAACCTTGACCTTTTGGGAGAGAACGTGCGCCTTCCCGGCTATCTCCTTCCCCTGGATATTGTCGACCAGAAGGCGGTCGAATTCCTTCTGGTTCCGACAGTTGGAGCCTGCATTCACACACCACCACCTCCAGCCAATCAGATGGTTTATGTGCGATACGAACAAGGCTTCGAACTCGATGAGTTATATAAGCCAGTCTGGATAAGCGGAGAAATGCGGGCACTGAGCAGGTCCCAGTCACTCAATTTCGTGGACGGCCAGGCAAATATCGAAACCTCATATGCGATGGATGCGCTGTCGGTAGAAATCTATGACTGATCAGTCAGACTAGAGGTCCGTTCTATGGCTTCACCGGGATAAATCTTTGCACCGCACCCCTGTATCAGGATCTTTGGTTCGTGCAGATGTGACGCTGCAAATCTCTTCTGAAGCTCCTTGATGATCAATAGGGCGATTTTTTTGTCACGATCCGCCATTTCGTGACCACACCATTCCGCGCGTACGGGGTTCACAAGTACACCCGGCAACCCTCGCTGGTTAATCAGCTTATCATAAGTAGCAAGAACTCTTTTTCATTGCTCTTGATCGATCATGTTGTCTCTTTGACCTATTGATCAGAGTTCTTAATCGCATCGCATACCGCGCTTGTAAGCCGCCTTTCGTGCGTGTCGCAGCATCCGTTAGTTTGGGCTCTCTTACGCTGTTCGCTACAATCTGTACCAATGACTGCTATCATGTGCTGCGTGGTCAGGAAAAGAAGCCTGGCTGCTTTGCTCAGCTACTGGTCGGGCTTTGCATCAGTCAGTGAGCGTGTGAAAGTCGTTATCATGGCCATTGCTGCATCTTTGTCTTTACCAACCTGTTTCAATCAGGTCGAACCGCTGAGCGACAACCTTAGGTTCATAGCTGTGGACGTCGAGACTGCCGGGTACGATATCGCGAGCATCTGTCAAATTGGCCTCGCTTTTGTTGGGTTTGACAGCTCAATTGTAACTTATAGTGCATACATCGATCCCTGCACGCCATTCGCTGCAGGCAACACCCGATTGCATGGCATTGATGCTGCGACTGTCAAAAACGCCCCCAAATTTGCAGAAGTACTGCCAGACCTGCGTCCGGTTCTTGAAGCAAATCCGCTTATTCAACATAGCCGTTACGATGAGAAAGCCTTTGATGCAGCGTGCCGACTTGCAGGACTTCAAGTGTTGAAGTCGGTATGGTCAGACAGCGTTACCATCGCTCGCCAAGCCTGGCCGGAGTTGAGGGGCAATGGTGGGCATGGTCTGGCCAATCTCAAGAAGGTGTTAGGGCTTCAATTCAAACACCATGATGCCGGAGAAGATGCACGTGCTGCTGCTGAAGTTACTTTGAAAGCAGAAGCTTCAATGGGGCGAAAAATCGGGCTGCTGAATGCCTCACAGCAGTTGGTCTTTGATTTTCAGTAGTGCGAGAGGGCGACTTCGTGGGCCTTAAGGCATTAAAACAACCATCAGCTCAAACTGAGGGCTCAAATTTCATGAGAAATAGTATTTAGATTTAATGTGCATGCTATGTGTATTTTATGGGCGCCAAAGAGTAACATTCAAAGATGGGTCTCGATTAAGGCTATGATTTGCATGCCAAAAGTGTTTGCCAAATGGGCAAACTATGGGTCATTTTACATTCAAATTGGTCTGACCAAAGAAGCGCCAAACCTGTGTTGAGCAGGTTTGGCATTTTTTTGAAAGCCCAACACCACGCAGGCCAAGGACGAACGGGACGTTATGTTTTGAAGGTCGTAATTCATCAAGGTTTTCATAAAACGGGCACAACGACCTTGCAAAAGACGCTCTCGAAAAATCGGGGATACCTGAAAGATCGCGTGAATGTTCTTTTGCCTGATGACTTGCAAGAAGCCAGCCTGGCTGCGCGGCGGTATGCGGTCGCCCCCAAGGATCGCACCCTTCGCAATTTCGGAGCAACCGTTCGCGAGGCGCTTAAGCCGTTTGCAGACCAAAGTGGCAAACCTCTGCTGATCAGCAATGAAGAATTCGCTGGTTTGATCCCCGGTCGCAAAGGGGTTTGGTCATATGAGCAAACGCACGTTCTTTCCAAAGCCCTGTTGGATGAGGTTTCGCGCCTGACTGATGCCGGGGATCGCATTATCTTTCTGTTTACGACCAGATACGCGGCCGATTGGATCAGAAGTACGTATTGGCAAAACCTTCGCAGCCACAGAATCCGCGAGGATCTGTCACAATACGGGAGGGCGTTGCAACAGGGTGCAGATCTTGAGGCGGTGGTGCGCCGGGTGAATGAAGTGGTTTCACCGCGTGCCGAGGTCGAATCTGTCAACGTTTCTGGTCTGGGCGATCACGATTTCCCGTTGATCAAGGCACTTTCCATTCTGAACGTGAGATCCGACAGGCTCATCACAAGTGAAAATCGGAACGTCCAGCCAGCCGGAGGCGCAGACTATTTTGTGGACCTGAACCGGTCGAATTTGAGCGATGAAGAGGTGGCGGCCGCGAAACGCGCGTACTTGGAAAAGCTGAAGCGGTCGGATGGCACCCATTGTTGAGTTGAAGCAAGGGCAGGCCCAGATTGGTACCGCTGCCCAATTTAGTTGCTGCAATGCAACGATCGGACGTCTCAAATCGGAGGCCCAGATAGGATTGGATGAACCGGAATATCATGGTTTCCAAAATACCGCTTGGAATTGGTGGTACACGAAGAGCGAATACCCTAGGCTTATTTTGCAATTTAAAAACAAATATTTGAGTAGAGAATCGCTTTGAGATTTCTTGAGGCTAGTGCGTCGTTATTTGTCAGAAACAATCTAAGGTTGAATTAATTTCGCTTTTAGTATCAGTTTGACTTGACACACCGGAAACATTTACGTGATTGCTGCACTTCGGTCTCTTTTCCGCCAGATTCTGTCCTGATAAGAAGGTGCAGTAAGCAGTGATTTGTTGAAAGGTACAGGCGGATACAATGACAGCCGGGGACAGCGGTCGCATATCCATTTCGTGGACGCAGACAGAGTTAAACGGACTTGAGGCGGCGCCTCAGTCTTTTTTGAAAGTAGGAGCCGCATGGTCGTGGCGTGGGCAGGCTCTTTCATTGGCCAGTCCGGCCGAACAGGGCCTTGTGTTGTCGGGTCAGGCCGAAGCATACGCATCAAAAGTGCTAAGCAGCATAGCGCCGCCGCCGAATCTGGCAGACGGAGCACTGGGTCGTATCGTTTTGACCAATGGCGCACAAAAGTACACGGCGCTATTGTTTTCGGTTGCCGGAGACACACACCCGACGCTGGTTTTCGAAAACGGGTATCCTGCGCGCGATCAGGAATTCTGGGTCAGCGCGTATACCGAGTTTGAAAGCGAAAGCAATTCCAGCCTCCCGGACCAAACCGTTGTCGCTTTCCCGACGCGGTCGCCGATGGATAATGGGTGGGAAAACGCAGTTGCGGGCGTCCGACGCGTAGCAGACTAAGGTTCCAATCAGGCTGCCTGCATTCGCACATAGCAAAAAAACCATAGTCGTGTTGACTCCGCCAGTTCTGCGGATATAAGCGCGGCTTCATTGGTGTTGGTGGGCCCCGTAAGGGGATTCCTGTCATGGGGGAAACCTCAAGAGGACAACGCCCTTCATAGTGGCCTGTGTGGGCCTCGACCTAAAGAAGGAGATCAGCCGTGACCAAACGCACGTCTGCCAAGTACAAAATTGACCGCCGGATGGGGGAAAACATCTGGGGTCGTCCGAAATCCCCAGTCAACCGTCGTGAGTACGGCCCCGGCCAGCACGGCCAGCGCCGCAAGGGCAAGCTGTCGGACTTCGGTCTGCAGCTGCGCGCCAAGCAGAAGCTGAAAGGCTACTATGGCGACCTGACCGAGAAGCAATTCCGCCGCATCTATGCCGAAGCCGTACGTGTGAACGGCGACACCGGTGAAAACCTGATCGGCCTGCTGGAGCGTCGTCTGGACGCTGTTGTTTACCGCGCCAAATTTGTTGCAACTGTCTTTGCTGCACGTCAGTTCGTGAACCACGGCCACGTCAAAGTGAACGGCAAGCGGGTCAACATCCCTAGCTACCGTGTCAAAGAAGGCGACGTAATCGAAGTACGCGACAAATCCAAGCAACTGGCCGTTGTTCTGGAAGCTGCCGCTCTGGCCGAGCGTGACGTGCCTGACTACATCGACGCCGACCACTCGAAAATGACAGCGACCTTCGTTCGCGCGCCGGGCCTGGGCGATGTGCCGTACCCGGTCGTCATGGAGCCGAACCTGGTCGTCGAATTCTACGCGAAGAACTAATTTTCGCCGACACCCAGAATTCCAGGGCCGCGCAGTTTGCGCGGCCCTTTTTTGTTTGGTCATGTGACGACGCGTATTGGGTTTGACGGCATGTCCAAAATTTGCGTCTCGGGTTTTCAAAAAGTATCAACCGAAGTGCCTCAGCAGAACGCCCGCATTGGGTGGGATGCTGGAATTCACGCTCGGCTTGCACAAGCTGCATTTCGAATTGAACGCGTAACAACCTACGAACAGCCTTGCAGCCAAATCACTGATCAAGCCCGCCGAAGGCGCTGAGTCAAATTGGCAGCGGCCTGCTTTCGGCGATGGCCTCCATCGCAAAGTACGAGGTCACACTGTCCAGTTCGACCTTGTCGATCAATCGCTGATACACCTTGTCATATGACGTCATATCTTGTGTGACGACTTTCAACTGATAGTCATAGTCGCCACCAATGCGGTGAAAATCCACCACCTCGGGGATGGTCAGGACATGGCTTCGAAAGGCTTGCAGCCATTCCGCCGAATGGTGCCGGGTGCGCAGCATAACAAAGACCACAAGGCTCAGTCCCAATTTCTCGCGGGCGATCCGAGCGGTCGAACCGGTAATGACGCCATTTTCGTTCAACGCCTTCAGCCGCCGCCAACAGGCATTTTGCGACAACCCGACTCGGTCTGCCAACTCACGCTGCGACAGTGTTGCGTCTGTTTGAAGTTCGCGAAGGATACGCTTGTCAATTTGATCTAGTTTTTCGGCCATATCGAAGCATATGACACGAAATTTTAGAAATCTACCAAAAGAAAGGTGAAGTTTCTGTATCCTCATTCAATCATATTTGGTAGTGCAATACGGAGAACCAATCATGACCTTGTCCAAATTTCGCGCAGACCTCCAATCCACCACTCGCAATTCAACCCTGCGCGAAGGGCTGATCGGAGAGAATGTTCTGATCCCCGGTCTGAATGGGGACGTTCCGCTGGTTTACGCGGACTACGTCGCTTCCGGTCGTGCGCTGCAGCAGGTAGAGGATTTTGTCGCCCATGAGGTGCTGCCTTTTTATGCCAACAGCCATACCGAGGCCTCCTATTGCGGGTCTTACATGACCCGTCTGCGCCGCGAAGCGCGCGCGGAAATAGCCCGCATTGTTGGAGCAAAGGAAGACGACGCGGTGATCTTTACCGGGTCCGGCGCCACTGCGGGTCTTAACCGGCTGGTCAGTTTGACGGGAATTGAGGGGGCTGACCGGCCGGTTGTTCTGATCGGGCCGTATGAGCATCATTCGAACATCCTCCCTTGGCGGGAAAGCAAAGCGCAGGTCATCGAAATTCCCGAAGCGCCCGAAGGCGGCGTTGATCTCGGTGCACTTGAACGGACATTGGTGGACAATGCAGATTCCGATCTGATTGTCGGGTCTTTTTCCGCCGCCTCTAACGTAACCGGTATCATTACAGACCCGGACCCGATCACGCGGCTGCTCAAGTCTCATGGCGCTGTTTCGATCTGGGATTACGCTGGTGGTGGACCATATTTGCCGATGGACATGGGGCCAGAAGATGCGCGCAAGGACGCCATCGTAGTATCCCCGCACAAATTCCCGGGCGGCCCGGGCGCGTCCGGTGTGCTGATCGTCAATCAGAACGCAGTTCGCCGCACTTGCCCAAGTTGGCCTGGTGGCGGCACTGTCAGCTTTGTGTCGCCCTGGCGCCATGACTACAGCGAGGATTTGGCCACGCGAGAAGAAGCCGGAACACCCAATGTGATCGGAGATATTCGCGCCGCGCTGGCCTTCATCGTTAAGGATGTCGTCGGCACGGATGAAATTGCTGAACGCGAAGCCCGGTACAATGAAATGGCATTGAAAGGGTGGGGCGACAATCCGAACCTGACTTTGCTAGGTACTGAAAACCCGCATCGTTTGCCGATCTATTCTTTCCTTGTGCGGGACAACTCTGGCCAGCCGGTGCATCAGCAGCTGTTTACCCGGATGCTCAGCGACATCTACGGCATTCAGGCGCGCGGTGGTTGCGCGTGTGCCGGGCCATATGCGCATCGCTTGCTGGATATCGACCGTGAGACGTCCGCTGAACTGCATGCTGCTTTGTCCGCAGGGGAAGAGATGAAGAAACCCGGATGGGTCCGCCTGAATTTCTCGTATCTTATGAGCGAAGAGACGGTTCAGTTCATCATCGACAGCGTCAATGACCTGTCCCACAGGACAGAAGAATTCGCCCCTTATTACAACGCCGACCCGGCGACCGCCCGCTTCAAAGCGGCGTGACGGAATTGCCGCTTTTCTCAACGCGTTGAGACGGGTATGAGAGGCTCCAACAACGGAGCCTCTTATGAACAAGATCACCCCGCAACCCGGCATTATGGACATCGCGCTCTATCAGGGCGGCCAGTCGCATGTGGCGGGGGTAGAGCATGTGATCAAGCTCAGCTCCAACGAAAATCCGTTTGGTCCCAGCCCCAAGGCGATCGAGGCCGTGCGCGGTAGTGCGGCGACGCTTCATCGGTATCCCAGCACCGACCACGCCAGTTTGCGCGCAGCGGTAGGCGCAAGGCACGGGTTGGACCCTGCGCGGTTAATCTGCGGCGTAGGCAGTGACGAGGTGCTGCAATTCATCGCCCAGGCCTATGCCGGGCCGGGCGATGACGTCATCTATACCGAGCACGGGTTTTCAATGTACCCGATCATCGCCCGTATGGCCGGCGCGACACCGGTGATGGTGGCCGAGCGCAACCGCCACGTGGATGTCGACAACATTTTGGCCGCCGTGACCGACCAGACCCGGATCGTGTTCGTGACGAACCCGGGCAACCCGACCTCGACTATGATCCCCGAGGCTGAATTGCTGCGTTTGGCCGAGGCATTACCCAAGACCTGCCTGATCGTGATCGACGGGGCCTATGCCGAGTTTGTCGAAGGGTTCGACGGCGGTGCATCGCTGGTAGACCGATTTAACAACGTGATTATGACGCGCACCTTTTCCAAGGTGTACGGTCTGGGTGGGATGCGTGTCGGCTGGGGCTATGCCGCACAGTCGATTATCGACGTTCTGAATCGGGTGCGCCAGCCGTTCAACCTGTCCTTGACCGCGTTGGCTGCTGCAGAGGCAGCGGTGAATGACTTGGAATTCCTGTCCTTCTGCCAGGCTGAAAACGCGCGCCTGCGGGTGTGGCTGTCGGAAGAACTGGACAAGATCGGGATTCCGTCGGATGCGTCCTGCACCAATTTCATCCTCGCCCGCTTTGCCAACCAGGCCGAGGCCGAAGCGTGTGACGACTATCTCAAGACCCAGGGTTTGATCGTGCGCCGCGTGGCGGGCTACAACCTGCCAAATGCCCTGCGGATCACCGTGGGCGACGAAGAAGCCTGCCGCCGCGTTGTTGCGGCCATCACTGCGTTCAAAGGGGGCGCCGCATGAGCCAAGTTTACGACCGTGTGGCCTTGATCGGGCTGGGCCTGATCGCCTCGTCAATGTTCTGGGCGATCAAACGCGCCGGGCTTGCGGGCGAGGTGACTGGCTATGCGAGGTCCGAGGCCACCCGCGAAACGGCCCGCCGTATCGGTCTGTGCGACCGCGTTTGCGACAGCGCGCAAGAGGCGGTCGAGGGAGCGGATCTTGTCGTGCTCTGCGTCCCTGTCGGCGCGATGGGGGCTGTTGCAAAGGAAATTGCGCCCGCATTGAAACCTGGGGCGACAGTGACAGATGTCGGCTCGGTCAAGCACCACGTTATTCAGGCCGTTGGGCCTGAAATCCCTGATGGCGTTCATTTCATACCCGCGCACCCGTTGGCGGGGACCGAGCATTCTGGCCCGGAATCGGGATTTGCCGAGCTATTTGATAACCGCTGGTGCCTGTTGGTTCCGGTCGAAGGCTCTGATCCGGACGCGATTGCCCGCCTGCGAGCGATGTGGGAAGGCATGGGCTCAAACGTTGATGAAATGGACGCGGATCACCATGATCTGGTTCTGGCCGTGACATCGCATGCGCCGCACTTGATCGCCTACACAATGGTTGGCGTGGCGGATGATCTGCGTCGGGTCACCGATACCGAAGTTATCAAGTATTCCGCTGCGGGGTTCCGGGACTTCACCCGCATTGCAGCCTCGGATCCGACGATGTGGCGTGACGTGTTCCTGACCAACAAGGAAGCGACGCTGGAGATCCTTGGCCGGTTTACCGAAGAGCTGTTTGCCTTGCAGCGCGCAATCAGAACAGGTGACGGCGAGCAACTATTCGACTATTTCACCCGTACACGCGCGATCCGCCGCGGCATCATTGACGCCGGGCAAGACACGGATGCGCCAGATTTCGGACGGGGGAAAACGAACCCATGACACGGGGCTGGAGAACCACTCTGATTGCATTTGCAGCGCTTTGCGCAGCGTCGACTCAGGCTGGTTCACTGGAACGCTCGTTAGTACCGTTGTCGCGGCCCGGCACTGTACTGGTCCCGCAACAGATCGTCCTCAGCAGCGCGGTGTTGCCTCAGCTGCCTCCGGCGACGATACGCCCGGAGTTGCGGCCAGCGTCGCCGCAGGTTTTGGCGGTCGCGGCCCGTCCCGCAGACCTGCCCCTGCTTGGACCAGACACATCGCTGAAGCCGTACCTGCGGCCCAAAGCCCTTGAGCAGGAGGCGCTGTTCAAAAAGCGTAAGTTGCGTAAGGGGTCGGTATGCGGCGACATCAATATACAGGGCAAGCCAGTCGGCACTGTACCGGGTAAGATCAAGGCGTGTGGGATCAAGGACGCAGTGCAGATCACCTCGATCTCGGGGGTGACGCTTAGTCGTCCTTCCACGATGGATTGTGGAACGGCTGTTGCGCTGAACAAGTGGGTTGAAAAGGCAGTCAAGCCGACCTTCAAGAGACGCGGGCCGGTGGTCCAGTTGCAGGTCGCCGCGCATTATGCGTGTCGGACGCGAAACAACCGTAAAGGCGCCCGTATTTCCGAGCACGGCAAAGGCCGTGCAATTGATATCTCGGCTTTCAAGATGGCCGATGGAGAGGTTGTGTCGGTCCTGAACGGGTGGCGCAAGAACCCGTCCCAAAAACAACTGGTCAAGATCTGGCGCGAAGCGTGCGGGCCGTTTGGCACTGTACTAGGGCCAAACGCCGACCGATATCACCGGGATCATTTCCATCTGGATACCGCCCGCCATCGTCGCGGGCCATATTGCCGTTAACGCAAGATCAGGCGGGGCGCAGGCCCCAGCGGCAACGGTCCAAGTGCCACGAAGCCGTCGCGGAAGTTCAATTGCAAGTCCAGCGCGTTTGGGTTTCCACCTAGTCCGGCCATAAAGTTTAGTGCCCGTGTCACAGGATCAACGGCCTGATCGGGCAGGGCGCCTGCGGCATTGGCCATGGCAATCATGTCGCGCCAGTTTTCAGCTTTGACCGCAATCTCGCCCGTTGGGATGCCCTGGTAGTCAATGTCGAGCTCACCCGCCGCAAACAAACGCAAAGCGCCCCATTTCATCTCGGCCAGGTTCAGGTCAATCTTCACCGGCTGCGGTCTGCCCTGTTCAAGAGCCGTACGATCCCACGGTTTGTTGAACGTGGCCGTCATGTCCAGTTCGAGCGTCTCAAACGCCTGCGGCAACGTGGTCGCAGACCGCATCAAATCGCGCAGACCATCTCCCGGGGTAAACCCGTCTATTCGAGCGCCGATGGCATAGGTTACCGGAATAGAGGTCTGTTCCATAACCAATGTCAGCGTATCGCCGCCAGCCAGCGCTTCGGCATCATCGGTGATCAACCATGAACCCGCGGTCAAAGCCATTTTTTCCAGCTCCAGCGCCACACCGGGTTGCAGCTGTAGCTCGGCTTGCAGATCGCTGGCTTCAATGGTCGCAGTCTGATCAAAATAGGACAGGCGCTGGGGCGTGTCGGCAAAGCGCAGCACCTGGCGCCCGGGCCAGATCGCAGGACTTTGGAACTCAATCCAATCCGCGCTCCACGCGGTGCCGTTGACCGGGTCTGCCAGAGCAGGACTGTTCAGGCGCGTAACGTGACGAAACGGATACCCGGCTGTTGAAACATCGGAAAAGTCCGCCTGCCAGCCTTGTTCCTGCTGATTGTCGAACCAGGCGGTGATTGCGTTGCGCAAACCGAATCCGGCAACGAACCAATAGGCGCTCCAGATAACCGTTAAGAAAATGACTACTCGTATTAGACCGCGCATGGCAGTTGGCCCTTTTTCCCGCGTTGAATTTGATGTTTATAGGCCGAAACGGGCAAGGACCAGAGCTATGACGATGTGGGTTTTTGGATATGGATCACTGCTGTGGAATCCGGGCTTTCCGGTCGCCCGCAGCGAACACGCCACATTGCATGGATACGCCCGGTCGTTCTGCATGAGCTCGATCCACCATCGCGGCACCGAAGAACACCCCGGCCTTGTGCTGGCACTGGATGAACAGGCCGATGCCAATTGCACTGGCTTGGCACTTTCGGTCGAGGCCGGCCATGAAGAGCGCACCTTGCATGAGTTGCGCGAGCGTGAGCTGATTTCGTCAGCCTATGTCGAGAAAAACCTTGATGTGCATTTGAACAATGGCGAAGTCGTCACCGCGGTGACCTATGTGATCGACGCGGATCACGTCCAATATTGTGGCGGTATGCCATTGGAAGAGCAGGCGCAGATCATAGCACACGCAATTGGTGGGCGCGGTCCGAACACAGAATACCTGTATAATACTGCTGAACATCTGGCCGAGATCGACCTGCGCGATCCCGATCTTGAGTGGTTAGCGCAACGGGTGCGCAGCATTACCGCATAAATCCTTGGCGTACCCGGCGGATTTTGGCTAGATTCACGCCAGAGCAGGCAAGAACCGGGAAGTACGCGCATGGCGCAGGCACATCAGGGCGCGAGACCCCAATTCTCGCATCCCATCCGTCAAATTGTGATGATGTTGGTCGCAATTGGTCTGGCAGGCTTGGGCGTCTTTATGGCGCTGCCTTATGTGTTGCCGGTATTTCAGGCCAACCCGTACCTGAACGGCTTTATCATCCTGGTTTTCATAATCGGCGTTTTTGCCTGTTTCTTTCAGGTGACACAGCTGATTGGGTCGGTGCGCTGGATTGAAGCTTTTGTTGGCGGCGTTGTCCGCGAAGACGCGCGCACGCCGCAATTGCTGGCACCTTTAGCCTCATTGCTGCGCGAACGCGGTGCACGATCGCAGATCAGCTCAAGTTCGACCCGGTCGATCCTGGATTCGGTCGCGGAACGCGTCGAAGAAGAGCGTGAGATCACGCGCTATATTACCAATGTTCTGATTTACCTGGGTCTCTTGGGCACGTTTTTTGGACTGGCGACCACCGTCCCAGCCATTGTCGACACGATCCGCAGCCTGAACCCGCAAGAGGGCGAAGAAGGGCTGGCCGTGTTCAACCGCCTGATGGTGGGGCTTGAGGCCCAGCTACAAGGAATGGGCGTGGCATTCGGGTCGTCCCTTTTGGGCCTTGCCGGATCTCTGATCGTCGGTTTGCTGGAATTATTCGCTGGTCACGGCCAGAACCGGTTCTACCGCGAGCTTGAGGAATGGTTGTCCTCAATCACCCGTGTTGGCTTTGCCGCGGCTGAGGAAGGTGGGGCGGAAATTGCGGTTCTGACCCCAGTTCTGGACGCGATGTCCGAACAGATGGATGCGCTGCAGCACCTGTTTTCAGGGCATGAGGCTGATCGCGCTGCCGTTTCGGTCAAACTGGGCCAGTTGGTCGACGCGATTGGTGAGATGAATGTGCGACAGTCTGAATCCGAAGGGGTGACAGCCGCATTGGAGCGTGTGGCCCTTGGGCAGGACGCCCTGTTGGATCACATGCGTGATCAGGGCACGGGTGAAGGAATTGACGCCGAAAGCCGGATGCGCCTGCGGTCGATGGACGTTCAACTTTTGCGTATCCTCGAAGAAATTTCGGCCGGTCGTCAGGAAAGCATGAGCGAACTGCGCAAGGATATCGAATTGCTGGTCAAAGCTCTGACATTGCCCCGAGGCGCCGTGCGCACCGCTCCGGAAGGAGAGTAATCCATGGCTCTGTCCCGTCGCACAGGTCAGCGTTTTCAGGGCTCGGTTTGGCCGGGTTTTGTTGACGCGATCACCGGTTTGCTGATGGTGCTGACCTTCGTTCTGACCATCTTTATGGTGGTGCAGTTCGTGTTGCGCGAAACCATTTCCGGGCAAGAGGACGAATTGACCGCCCTGTCGGACGAAGTCGCAGCGCTGGCCGGGGCATTGGGATTGGAGGAGCGTGAGAATAGCCGCCTGGAGGCCCGTCTTGGCGCGTTGAACACGACCCTGTCGCAAACTGAAGATACGCTGGCGCGGGCCGAAGTGGACCTGGCCTTGTCGCAGGCACGTATCACGGATTTCGAGGCGCAGGTCGCCGCACTTCTGACGGATCAGGAGCGGGCGCGCGGTGCCATTGCAACACTGGAATCCCAGCGCGCCAAGTTGCTGGAGGACCAAGAGGCGCTGAACCTCGCACTGGCGCAAAGCCGATCTGAGATCGACGAACAGGCCGAAGCCGCCCGGCTGGCTGCCGCCCAACGCGAGGCGCTGGAGGCGTTGGTTGCGGATCTTGAACAAAGCGACGCGGCGCAATCCACCCGGATCAGTGAACTGGAAGAACAGATCAGTGCGGAAGAGGCCGCCAAGCTAGCCGAAGCTGCAGCTGCCGAGAACCTGCGCAACCGTCTGCAGGATGCAGATGCCGAGTTGACAGCAATGACACTGGCCTTGGAAGCACAGCGCAAAGAAGCTGAGGATACATTGACCCTGCTTGCCGCAGCACAAGCCGCCAGGGCCGAGCTTGAGCGCCAGTTTGGTGCGCTGGATGCGGAGGAGTTGCAGGCGCAACTACAAGCCGCTTTGGCTGCGCAGACCGAGGCGCAGGCCGAGGCACAAACGCAGCGCTCATTGGCCGAAGAGCGTGCAAACCTGTTGGCTGTGGCCCGTGATGCGATTTCAGATGAGAAAACGATTTCCGCAAAAGCGCAGCGAGAGACGGCGTTGTTGAACCAACAGATGGCGGCACTGCGCCAACAACTTGGCGGGTTGCAGGCGTTGTTGGACGACTATGAAGAACGCAACGCCGCTTCGGACATTCGAATTCAGACCCTGGGTCAGGACCTGAACGCAGCTTTGGCCCGCGCGGCCTCGGAAGAACGCCGTCGGCGTCTGTTGGAAGAGGCTGAGCGTGCCCGGCTGGAGGCCGAGGCCGAAGCTCTGTCTGGACAAAATCAGGAATTGGCGGCGCAGGCCGAGGACCTGCAGCGCTATCGGTCAGAGTTCTTTGGAAGATTGCGCGACGTCCTAGGGGATGAAGAAGGCGTTCGGATCGAAGGCGACCGTTTTGTGTTCTCGTCCGAGGTCCTGTTTGACACGGGTTCGGCCGTTTTGTCACCGGCCGGGCAGCAGGACATCGCCAAGGTGGCAAATATCCTGCGCAGCGTGGCGGCTGAAATTCCCGAAGGCCTGAACTGGGTGATCCGCGTTGATGGTCACACTGATAACGTGCCGCTGGCCGGTTCCGGGCGCTATCGCGACAATTGGGAACTTAGTCAGGGTCGTGCCTTGTCCGTAGTGCGGTACATGGTCGATGCGCTGGGTATCCCGCCGAGCCGATTGGCCGCAAACGGTTTTGGTGAGTTCCAGCCCGTAAACCCGGCAGACACCCCGGAGGCCCGGGCGCAAAACCGCCGAATCGAGCTGAAACTCACCGAAAGGTAACCGAGACACTCGTTAAGAAACCCGGGTTAGCGACGACCGAACCGAAAGCTGCTATCGGGCTTGCCCGCAAAGCAGCGCGGGATGACCGGGTAACTTTCAGTCAGGAAATAGGCATACGTTCCAGATGGATATTCAGGCGAAACCGTAAAGGCTCCGTTACATTCATCCAGATTTCCGGCGCCTGCTACATAGGCGTAGTCCTCATTGAACGTGCCATCATGTTTTCCGTCGGGCGCGTTTCCTCCGGGGCGGTTGCCGTTCTTCAGACGGTAGGACGACTTAATTTGTGTCACTTTCCCATCCACAACGCCGGTCATCGCATAGATTGGGAAGCCGTCTGCCGCATATCCGATCAGCGGTGAATGTCGGTTGGGTGAATAGTTCAGCAGCTCAACAAAACCGGTGGGAATGCCGTGATAATGGTATTTTCCATTGGGTTGAACGTGCGCATAGTTTTCGTCGAACCCCAAAGTAACCGCGCCCCCAAGCGCATTGTATGACCAGCCTGAGCGGGGATTGCCCTGCCAGAACTCAGCGGCCAGCGGGTCGAACACGACGCCGTTCAGAGACACACCAAAATTCCAACCCATTTCAAGCGGGGTGGTGGATCGATTGGATTTCGGGTTCGTCGGTACTTTCACATTGACACGTTGCTCGGAAATGCTGTGCGGGTTGCCTTGGTTCGGAAAGCGCCCGACAAGGTGATCGGGGATCCCGTTTGCCGAGACGCGTATACTTTTGCGGGTCTCAGAGATTTCGGAGTGGCTGTGCCCCGGATCAACCGTTGCGGCCTGCAAGCGCAACGGTCGTGTTTCCGTCTCATCATGATACCGAAATCGATGCTGGGCGGTTGCAATGGCGGCAACGGCGGAGAGAGTGAAAGCAATGCTCCAAACGGCGACGGTTTTGGTCATCAAAATCCCCTTTTTGCGATTCAACTGTGACATTGAAACGCGCGGGGTTGGTTATTCCGTCGCATTCGATTGTGACGGAAACGAAATCGCCCGGTTGCTGGGCAACCGGGCGATCAATTTCATTGAGTAAATTGGGTCTTAGTCTGCGGTCAAAAGCGGAGGTTTGTCGCCCGGAATACGCGGTTGATCGGGGCCAAGAATTTCCAGGTTCAAATCGCCCTTTTTGACAGACACGCGGACCACACCACCCTTGGCCAGCTTTCCGAACAGCAACTCCTCGGCCAGTGGTTTTTTGATGTGTTCCTGAATGACACGACCCAGAGGACGAGCACCCATCTTGTCATCATACCCTTTGTCCGCCAGCCACGCGGCAGCTTTGGGGGTCAGATCGATGGTCACATTGCGATCCAGCAATTGCGCTTCGAGCTGCAGCACGAACTTCTCGACCACCTGCAGGATGACCTCTTTCGGCAGTGGCGCGAATGAGATCACGGCGTCCAGTCGGTTGCGGAATTCCGGCGTGAACATACGTTCGATTGCGGCCGTATCCTCACCCTCGCGACGGTCACGGGCAAAGCCGATGGCAGCCTTGGCCTGTTCCTGCGCACCCGCGTTCGAGGTCATGATCAGCACAACGTTGCGGAAGTTCACCGTACGTCCGTTGTGATCGGTCAACTCACCGTGGTCCATCACCTGCAACAGGATGTTGAACACGTCCGGATGGGCCTTTTCGATCTCATCCAGCAGCAGCACGCAATGCGGATGCTGGTCGACGCCGTCGGTCAGCAGACCACCCTGATCAAAGCCTACATAGCCCGGAGGCGCACCGATCAGACGGCTGACGGCGTGTTTCTCCATATATTCCGACATGTCGAACCGAAGCAGTTCCACGCCCAGCGTATCTGCCAGTTGTTTCGCGACTTCGGTTTTACCCACGCCGGTAGGACCAGCAAACAGGTAGTTGCCGATAGGCTTTTCTGGCTCACGCAGACCGGCACGTGCCAGCTTGATCGCACTGGAAAGCGCTTCGATTGCCAGATCCTGGCCAAACACCACACGTTTCAGCGAAGCCTCGAGATCTTTCAGCACCTCGGCATCGTCTTTGGTGACGTTCTTGGGCGGAATGCGGGCGATCTTGGCGACGACCGCCTCGATTTCCTTGACCCCGATGGTTTTGCGCCGTTTGCTTTCGGCCACCAGATGCTGCGCCGCACCGGCCTCATCGATTACATCGATGGCCTTGTCGGGCAGTTTGCGGTCGTTGATGTAGCGGGCCGACAGTTCCACCGCGGTCTTGATCGCATCGGCGGTATATTTGATCTCATGATGCTCTTCGAAATAGGGTTTCAGACCGCGCAGAATTTTCACGCTATCTTCGACCGAAGGCTCGCTCACGTCGATCTTCTGGAACCGGCGGCTCAGCGCGCGGTCTTTTTCAAAATGCTGACGGAATTCCTTGTATGTGGTCGAGCCCATGGTGCGCAATTTGCCGCCCTGCAGGGCAGGTTTCAGCAGGTTCGACGCATCCATCGCGCCACCCGAGGTGGCACCGGCACCGATCACGGTGTGGATCTCGTCAATGAACAGCACCGCGTCCGGGTGGTCTTCCAACTCGGTCACAACCGCCTTCAGGCGTTCCTCGAAGTCTCCGCGATAGCGGGTACCTGCCAGCAGAGAACCCATGTCGAGAGAATAAATTGTGGTCTCAGACAACACATCTGGCGCTTCGCCGCCAACAATCTTGCGTGCCAGGCCTTCAGCGATGGCGGTCTTGCCCACGCCGGGATCACCTACCAGCAGCGGGTTGTTCTTGCGGCGGCGGCACAGGACCTGAATACAACGCTCAACCTCATCAGCACGGCCGATCAGCGGGTCGACATCGCCTGCGCGCGATTTAGCGTTCAGGTCAATGCAGTACTTCCCAAGCGCGCTTTCCTTTTGTTCGCCTTCGGTGACGCCAGGTTGAGCCTCTTCCTCGACTTGGTCCGCACCCGAAACTGAGCGGTTTTCGCCGTAGGCAGGGTCTTTGGCCACGCCATGCGCGATGAAGTTAACCGCGTCATAGCGCGTCATGTCCTGCTCTTGCAGGAAATAGGCCGCATTGCTTTCACGTTCGGCGAAGATGGCGACCAGAACGTTTGCACCGGTCACTTCGGTTCGGCCCGAGCTTTGGACGTGGATCGCCGCGCGTTGTATGACGCGTTGGAAAGCGGCCGTTGGCACGGCCTCAGAACCGTCGATATCCGTGACCAGATTGGACAGGTCTTCGTCAATGAATTCAACCAGAGTGCTGCGCAGTTCTTCCAGATCGACGCTGCAGGCTTTCATGACGCGGATGGCGTCAGGTTCTTCCAGTAACGCCAGAAGCAGATGCTCTAGCGTGGCAAATTCGTGACGCCGTTCATTCGCAGCTGCCAAGGCCGCGTGGATGGCTTGTTCTAATGTGCTCGAGAATGAAGGCACGCGGGTGCTCCTCTGTCTTGGGTCGAAAGGGGCAGGCTTCGGCCGGAACCCCATCCCAACCATGTCCTCATACTATTAGAGTTTGGTTGATCGTGGCCCGGCTTCAAGGGTTTTCTTGCTCTTGACAGTCACATTTCACGTGACCGTGGCCGTGAGGAAGGCAATTTGGGTACTAGAAGCTGTCTTTTCTAGTCCGAATTTCAGCAAAAACTTCTGCGGGGTCCGAATTTTGCATTCCCAAATGCGCCTGAATCGCCGGGTCAGCGGCCCGCAAGAACGGGTTTGTGGCCTTTTCCAGCGCCATCGTCGAAGGGACTGTGGGTTCTCCGGCAGCGCGAGCGCGGTTGATATCATCGGCGCGTTTTTGCAGTGCGGCATTGGTGGGATCGACGGTCAAAGCGAATTTTGCGTTTGATTGCGTGTATTCGTGGCCCGAGCATACGATTGTCTCATCGGGAAGGGCGGCCAATTTGCTGAGAGAAGCCCACATCTGTGGCGCCGTGCCTTCAAACAAGCGTCCACATCCCAAAGCCATGAGGCTGTCTGCGGTGAAAACAACTGCGCTGTCCGGCATGTAAAAGGCGACATGGCCAACAGTATGGCCGGACACATCCAGCACCCGAATCTGCTCGCCTCCGAATTCAAACATATTGCCGTCGCTGACCTGCTGATCCAGCGGGGGCAGGCGGTGCGCATCGGCGGCCGCGCCAACAACTTTGGCCGGGTGTTTTTCCAAAATGGCAGACAGGCCATCCACATGGTCCCAATGGTGATGGGTTAGAAGAACATGGGATAATGTCCAGCCGCGCTTGTCCAACTCGGCCAGAATGGGTCCGGCTTCGGGCGCGTCGACCAGTGCGGTATTGCCGCTTGCGGCGTCATGCGCCAGAAATGCGTAATTGTCGCTGAGACATGGGATGGTAACGACCTCAAGAGGCATGGCCTTTTGCCCTTTCGTTGCTAGACTGCGCCCAGCTAAGCCGATTGACCGGGTGTCTGCAATGCATCTTGATGTGCAGGATTTGAGGAACTTCTACTATCGCAGCACTCTGGGTCGTGCCGCGCAAGCGGCGATCCGTGGGCGATTGATCGAGCAATGGCCCGAGGCCAAGGGGCAAACGGTTGCAGGATTCGGCTTCGCGGTCCCATTGCTGCGCCCTTATCTTGCGGACGCCCGCCGCGTTATCGGTTTGATGCCAGGCCCGCAAGGCGTCATGCCCTGGCCCGCCGGAATGCCCAATGTGTCGGTTCTGACCGAAGAAACCCTGTGGCCCATTGAAACGGGTCATGTCGACAAGCTGATTGTGATGCACGGGCTTGAAACCTCGCAGCGGCCCAGCCAATTGCTGAGCGAGTGCTGGCGTGTGCTGGGGCCAGGGGGGCGCGCATTCTTTGTTGTGCCAAACCGGGCGGGTTTGTGGTCGCGGACGGACAAGACCCCGTTTGGCTTTGGTCGGCCGTACACAGCTTCGCAGCTGGAAAGTCAGCTCAAGGCGCATCACTTCATCCCGGAAAGCCATTGCTCGGCTCTATATCTGCCGCCGTCATTCCGCCGTTTCTGGCTAAAGTCGGCGAGCCTGATCGAAAAGACTGGCCAAAGGCTGCCAACAGTCATGGCTGGCGGAGTGCTGATGGTTGAGGTGACAAAACACATCCGACCGCCCAGTGGCAGTGTTGCAAAGGATGCCGAACGTCGTCCGATAAAGGCGCTTGATGGCCTTCTGAAACCAGCCTGAGCAGCTGGGTCATATTCCCTCTTCAATTCGTAAATATTGAGGGAAAAAGGACACAGGAATCGCAAAAACCGACACTTTCGTAACATTTTTCGCTCGCGTAAGCCGGATAAAAGGGTCGCACCCTTCTTAAGTTATTGAAATTGAACATTTTGTGGATAAACCTGTTGCCGTGATAATATATTGCTAGCTGGGTTCGGCTCTGCTACATCCCCGGTGATTTTGATCCCCGACCGTCTGGCCGGGGTTTCTTCACGCCCCCGGGGTAGCTGCCGCAACGCGAATTCGGGGCCCAAAATATCGGAAGGGTGGACGTGTCCGAACCAGCTTCGATTTCCACAGGCATCGCCAAGCGCTATGCCACCGCGATCTTTGAGATCGCCAAAGAGAATAATGACCTCGCAGGTCTGGAAACCGGAATCAACGATCTGGCAGCAGCATTGGGCGAAAGCGCCGAGCTGCGCGACCTGATCGCATCGCCTCTGGTGTCTCGCGCCGAACAAGAAGGCGCCATTATCGCAATCGCTGACAAAATGGGTCTGCACGCCATCATGCGTAACACGCTGGCTCTGATGGCACAGAAGCGCCGTCTGTTCGTCGTTCCCGAGTTGGTGCAGGTTCTGCGCGACATGCTGGCGGACGAACGTGGCGAAGTGACCGCCGATGTCGCGTCGGCCAAGGCGCTGACCAAGACACAACTGGAAAAACTGTCCAAGACGCTGTCCGAGCGTGTGGGCAAGACCGTGACAATAAATGCGACCGTTGATGAAAGCCTCATTGGCGGTCTTGTCGTTAAAGTGGGCTCGAAGATGATCGATAGCTCGATCCGTTCGAAGCTCAACTCCCTACAGAATGCAATGAAAGAGGTCGGATAAATGGGAATCCAAGCTGCAGAGATTTCTGCAATCCTGAAGGACCAGATCAAGAATTTTGGTCAGGAAGCCGAAGTGGCCGAAATCGGTCGCGTGCTGAGCGTCGGTGACGGGATTGCCCGCGTATACGGTCTGGACAATGTGCAAGCGGGTGAGATGGTCGAATTCCCCGGCGGCATCATGGGCATGGCGCTGAACCTGGAAAGCGACAACGTTGGTGTCGTTATCTTCGGTTCCGACCGTGACATCAAAGAAGGTGACATCGTCAAGCGCACCAACTCGATCGTGGACGTTCCGATTGGTAACGGTCTGCTGGGTCGTGTTGTTGACGGCCTGGGTAACCCGCTGGACGGCAAAGGCCCCATCGAATCCACCGAGCGTGGCGTTGCTGACGTCAAAGCACCGGGCATCATCCCGCGTAAATCGGTTCACGAGCCGATGGCAACCGGCCTGAAGTCGGTTGACGCCATGATCCCGATTGGCCGTGGCCAGCGGGAACTGATCATTGGTGACCGTCAGACCGGTAAAACTGCCGTTGCTCTGGACGCGATCCTGAACCAGAAAACCTACAACGATGCGGCAGGCGACGACGAGTCGAAGAAGCTGTACTGCGTTTACGTCGCGATCGGCCAAAAGCGTTCGACCGTTGCGCAGCTGGTTAAGAAACTGGAAGAGTCCGGCGCGATTGACTACTCGATCGTTGTGGCCGCAACCGCGTCCGACCCGGCGCCGATGCAGTTCCTGGCACCCTATGCCGCAACCGCAATGGCCGAGTTCTTCCGCGACAATGGCCGCCACGCTCTGATCATCTATGATGACCTGTCGAAACAGGCTGTGTCTTATCGTCAGATGTCGCTGCTGCTGCGTCGTCCGCCCGGACGTGAAGCCTATCCTGGCGACGTTTTCTATCTCCACTCCCGCCTACTGGAGCGTTCGGCGAAGCTGAACGAAGACTTTGGTGCTGGCTCGCTGACCGCTCTGCCGGTTATCGAAACGCAAGGTGGTGACGTTTCGGCGTTTATTCCGACCAACGTGATCTCGATCACCGACGGCCAGATCTTCCTGGAAACCGAACTGTTCTATCAGGGCATCCGTCCTGCTGTGAACACCGGTCTGTCGGTTTCGCGTGTGGGCTCTTCGGCTCAGACCAACTCGATGAAGTCGGTTGCCGGTCCGGTTAAGCTGGAACTGGCTCAGTACCGCGAAATGGCTGCGTTTGCGCAGTTTGGTTCCGACCTTGACGCCGCGACCCAGCAGTTGCTGAACCGTGGTGCGCGTCTGACCGAGCTGATGAAACAGCCGCAATACTCGCCACTGACCAACGCTGAAATCGTCTGCGTCATCTTCGCCGGCACCAACGGTTACCTCGACAAGATCGACGTGTCCGATGTTGGCCGTTACGAAGCTGGCCTGCTGGCGCACCTGCGCGGCAAGCACGCCGACCTGCTTCAGTGGATCACCGACGAAGATCCCAAGATCAAGGGCGACGCTTCCGACAAGATCAAGGCTGCGCTGGACGAATACGCCGCAACCTTCGCTTAAGGGAGAGGCGGGCACATGCCAAATCTTAAGGATCTTAAAAACAGGATCGAGTCGGTCAAATCGACCCGCAAGATCACCAAGGCCATGCAGATGGTCGCGGCTGCAAAACTGCGCCGCGCCCAGGAATCTGCCGAAGCCTCTCGTCCCTATGCCGAACGGTTCAATGCCGTGATGGCGGGGCTGGCGGCATCGGTCGGGGGCAGCGACAGCGCCCCCAAGCTGCTCCGTGGTACGGGCAGTGATGATGTCCATCTGCTGGTTGTCATGACAGCTGAACGCGGCCTGTGTGGCGGCTTCAACTCGAGCATCGCCAAGCTGGCCCGTGTCAAAGCGGAAGAGCTGCGCCTGAAAGGCAAGACGGTCAAGGTTTTGACTGTCGGCAAGAAGGGCCGCGACGCGCTCAAGCGTGATCTTGGCGATCTGTTCGTTGGACATATCGACCTGAGCGAGGTCAAGCGTCTGGGTTACACCAACGCGCAAGACATCGCGAAGGATGTTCTGTCCCGCTTCGACGGGGGTCAGTTCGACGTTGCCACGATCTTCTATTCGAAGTTCGTCAACGTTGTGACCCAGATCCCGACGGCACAACAGGTTATCCCTGCCTCGTTCGAGGACACCGAGGGCGACGACAGTGGTGCCGTGTTCGACTACGAGCCCAGCGAAGAGGCTATTCTGGCCGACCTGCTGCCCAAGGGGGTTGCGACTGCAATCTTCTCGGCTCTGCTCGAAAACGGAGCCTCGGAACAGGGTGCACGTATGTCCGCGATGGACAACGCAACACGCAACGCGGGTGAGATGATCGACAAGCTGACGATCCAGTTCAACCGTTCGCGTCAGGCCGTGATCACCAACGAGCTGATTGAAATTATTTCCGGCGCCGAAGCGCTGTAGAGACAAACCGGAGACGAAACATGGCGAATGCAAAAGGCAAAGTCACACAGATCATCGGGGCCGTCGTCGACGTGCACTTCGAAGATCAGCTGCCTGAAATTCTGAACGCGCTGGAAACCACCAACAACGGCAAGCGCCTCGTGTTGGAAGTTGCTCAGCACTTGGGTGAAAACACTGTCCGCACCATCGCGATGGACGCAACCGAAGGTCTGGTCCGCGGCGAGGCTGTAACCGACATGGGCGCACCGATCTCGGTTCCCGTTGGTAACGCCACTCTGGGCCGCATCCTGAACGTTGTTGGCGACCCCATCGACGAAAAGGGCCCGGTTGAGGCAACCGAATCCCGCGCAATTCACCAGCCTGCGCCGACCTTCGCAGAACAGTCGACCGAGTCGGAAGTTCTGGTCACAGGCATCAAGGTTGTTGACCTTTTGGCCCCTTACGCCAAAGGCGGTAAGATCGGCCTGTTCGGCGGTGCCGGCGTTGGTAAAACCGTTTTGATCATGGAACTGATCAACAACATCGCAAAAGTGCACTCGGGCTTCTCGGTGTTCGCGGGTGTTGGTGAACGGACCCGTGAAGGAAACGACCTGTACCACGAGATGATCGAATCGAACGTCATCAAGCCTGACAACCTGTCGGAATCGCAGGTTGCCCTGGTTTACGGCCAGATGAACGAACCTCCGGGAGCACGTGCGCGTGTTGCTCTGACCGGCCTGACCCTGGCCGAGCAGTTCCGCGACCAGTCCGGTACCGACGTTCTGTTCTTCGTCGACAACATCTTCCGCTTCACGCAGGCGGGTTCCGAGGTTTCGGCTCTGCTGGGTCGTATTCCTTCGGCGGTGGGCTACCAGCCGACACTGGCCACCGACATGGGCGCCCTGCAGGAACGCATCACCTCGACCAAGTCGGGTTCGATCACATCCGTTCAGGCGATCTACGTGCCTGCGGATGACCTTACCGACCCTGCACCGGCAACTTCGTTTGCTCACTTGGACGCGACCACCGTTCTTAACCGTGCGATCTCGGAAAAGGGTATCTACCCGGCGGTTGACCCGCTCGACTCGACTTCGCGTCTGCTCGACCCGGCCATCGTTGGTGAAGAGCACTACAAGGTTGCGACTGACGTTCAGCAGATCCTCCAGCGTTACAAGTCGCTGCAGGACATCATCGCCATTCTCGGCATGGACGAACTGTCGGAAGAGGACAAACTGACCGTGGCCCGTGCCCGTAAGATCGAACGCTTCATGTCGCAGCCGTTCGACGTGGCACAGGTCTTCACCGGCTCGCCTGGCGTTCAGGTTCCTCTGGATGTCACCATCGCGTCGTTCAAGGCCGTTGTGGCTGGCGAATACGATCACCTGCCCGAGGCAGCCTTCCTGATGGTTGGCGGCATCGACGACGTGATCGCCAAAGCGGAGAAGATGGCCGCAGAAGCCGCCTAAGGAGCACACCTGATGGCAAACACGATGCAATTTGACCTCGTCAGCCCCGAGCGGAGCCTTGCTTCGCTCAGCGCGACCGCGGTCCAGCTTCCCGGCGCGGACGGGGACATGACGGCAATGCCTGATCATGCCCCCACCATCACGACGCTGCGCCCGGGCATCCTGAAGGTCGAGGCACCCGAAGGGTCCAGTGAATACCTGGTCACCGGCGGGTTTGCTCAGATCAATGGCGATGGCCTGTCGGTACTGGCCGAAAAAGCCATTCCGGTCGCCGAAGTGACACGGTCGCATCTGGACGATCTGGTCGCCGAGGCGCGTGCTTCGCACGAAGCAGCCAAGGCAGGCGATGATCAGACAATTGTCGATGACGCTGCCAAACTGCTGGCCGACATGGAAGCCCTTGGAACGCATATGAGCCTATAAGGCTCATCGCATTCCGACAGTTAGAAACGGCCCCGTAAACACGGGGCCGTTTTTTTATCGTGATTTTATCAATGCGACGGGTTAAGGTCCGGAATTACATAGATAAAGAAAAATCAATGAAGACGTTTCGAACCCATCCAATTGGTATTGACCAAGGCGAGGCAGTTATTTTTTCCGAATTCGCCGATGGTGGCGAAATGTGGACGGGCGAAGGACCGCGCCAGAGGCGGTCGAGTGTTGTTTTCAACCAACCGTTCCGATCCAATCCGGTGGTTCAGATCGGTGTCTCTTTGTGGGATGTGGATACATCTTCCGCTCTGCGCGCCGAAGTCACGGCTGAAGACATCACACCAGAGGGCTTTAGCGCCGTTTTCCGCACATGGTCCGATACACGGATCGCCCGGATACGGGTCACATGGACCGCAATCGGAGAGGTGGCCCATGACGACGATTGGAATATCTCTTAATACTGAGGGTCAATCATTTGGCACCACCTCTGTTTCCATTCGCTCGTAGTTACTGCAAAGCGGAATAGAAGTACTCCATTAACTGCTCGGGCAATCCTGTAAAAAGGACTATCGAAAAGGTCGCCAATGCGCCGATTGCAAAATACACCGGAACTCGGCCAAGCGCATATCCACGCAGAAATACGCCAACGAGTCCGATGAGTATCGAAGAAACAAGCAAAGAAATCGAAACCACTAAAGTACTCTGAAAGACCTCAAACGCGGTCTCAGTTGCAACTCTTGTAGCCATCACCCCTGATAAAAAGCAAACGCATGCACCAACACCGAGTATGAGGCCGAAAACCGAGCTTAGTGTTTGCGCCTTGCCTGATGCTCTTAGGATTTGGGGTTCACCGTTCTCTGAACTTTGAAGCGCAGTGCCATTGCGGGAACTTCGTTTGCTCAAAAAAGCGCGAAAGAGGATGAAGCAACCCGCTAGAAGAAAAACCAAGCCACTCAGAGCAAACGCAGTTATGAACCCTAGGCCATTGCTATCGCGAAGCACTTCGTATTCTTCGTTTAGGTCCTTGATAATATATAGTCCCATGCACATTAAGAGAGAACCGGCAAACACAACAGCTAGGTTCGGTTTCTTTTTTAACTGTGACGGGGCGGTTTGTGACCCGCCATACAACGTTGCCCGAGGTTGTTGGGATTTGGCGTTGATGCGTTGTATGCGATCGTGAAAATTGGCGTTTGACATAAGGTGATTTCTTTTGGTTTCGCAATAAACTGCAACTTGCCGCGAGAATGTGGTGACAATTGGTCGGGTGGCCTCTCTTGTGAAAGGTTTTCCAGCGGGAGCAAGCGTTGAAATACATCGAAAATGGGGGTGTGACGAGGACAGGCGGGTCCCCTCAACCACCTGCCCGATCCCTAAGGTGGTGGGCGTAATGTGTTTTCATCAGTGCCGTGAACAAGCGTTTTTTTGCACTTAGTTTCGCTTCGAAAGGTCTATGGACTTGAACCCTATCAATCGTTTTCTTCGATCATGTCCACACGGGTTGCGTGACGCCCGCCTTCGAACTTGGCCTCCAGAAACGCATCCACGATATCAAGGGCCTGACCTTCGCCCACGACACGCGCGCCGATCGACAGCATGTTGGCGTTGTTGTGCGCGCGGATCATGCGGGCCGAGAAGGCGTCAGAACATACGCCACAGCGAATGCCCGGAACCTTGTTGGCCGCCATCATGATCCCCTGACCAGTACCACATAGGACGATCCCAAGGTGGCAATCACCAGCAGCAACAGCCTGAGCCGCCGCTTTTCCGTGGATAGGGTAGTGTGTGCTTTCAGGAGTCTTGGGACCGATATCGACGACCTCCCACCCTTGCGCTGCGATGTGGTCGGCAACCGCCTGGCGCAACTCGATGGCCGCGTGGTCGCTGGAAAGAACAATGCGTTTTGAGGCTGTCACGGGTACGTCCTGCCTTGTTGTGTTGACAAAAAAGGGCGGCTGTAACGCCGCCCAACTCGGTCAGTCCATGTGATACATCGACTCGTAGATCGGTGTCAGTGTCTTGTCCTCGAACAATGAAGACACGCTTGTTCCGTTCCAGATGTTCAGGATCGCCTGAGTGAAAATAGGCGCGGTCGGCACGATGCGGATGTTCTTGGCGTTGGTGATCTCTTTGGTAGGCTGGATCGTGTCGGTCAGCACCAGAGATTTCATCACCGAATTCGTCACACGTTCGACCGCCGGGCCGCTCATGACACCGTGGGTGATGTACGAATGAACCTCTTTCGCGCCGTTATCCAGCAGGACCTGAGCGGCCTTGCATAGCGTACCGGCGGTGTCGCACATGTCGTCGACGATCAGGCAGATCTTGTCTTTGACGTCACCAATCACTGTCATCTCGGCCACTTCGCCCGCCTTTTCGCGGCGCTTGTCCACGATCGACAGGGGGGCGTTGATGCGCTTGGCCAATTCCCGCGCGCGGGCAACGCCGCCAACGTCAGGTGATACGACCATAAGCTCGTCCAGATTGTCCTGGAACTGGTGTTTCACATCCAGCGCAAAAATCGGCGACGCATAAAGGTTGTCGACAGGCATGTCGAAGAACCCCTGAATCTGTGCTGCGTGCAGGTCCATGGTCAGGATCCGCTCGATCCCTGCACCGGTCAGCATGTTGGCCACCAACTTGGCGCTGATTGGCGTCCGCGCCTTGGTGCGGCGGTCCTGACGGGCGTAACCAAAATAAGGGATCACGGCGGTGATACGCTGTGCGGAAGACCGACGCAGCGCGTCAGCGATGATCAGCAGCTCCATCAGGTTGTCATTCGCCGGATTCGACGTCGGTTGGACAATGAACATATCCTCGCCGCGCACGTTTTCGAAAACTTCGACGAAAATCTCGCCGTCATTGAAGCGCTCGACCCGCGCATCGACAAGATTCTGATCGACGCCGCGATACAGGCTCATGCGTCGCGAGATGGATTCGGCAAGAGGAAGGTTGGCGTTCCCAGCGATAAGCTTGGGTTCGTTGAGTGTCGGCATCGGCTGAGGTCCCCGGGCAGCAATGGCAATGTGACAGATTCGTGATGTTGACACCGCTTAGCACGGGTCTAACGTCCAGCAAAGATAACGCAGCGGAGAAAGTGCAGATGACCCAGATTGACTACTATTTTGCGACACTCTCGCCCTATACCTACCTTGCAGGTATGCGGTTGGAAGAGGTGGCGGCGAAACATGGCGCGACGATCAACTACAAACCGCTGGATATTGTCGCTCTGTTTGGGCGTACGGGGGGCACTCCTCCCAAAGACCGCCACATCTCTCGCATCGAATATCGGACGCAGGAACTACAGCGACAGTCCAAGCAACTTGGTATGGAATTCAATCTACAGCCCGCGCATTGGCCGACCAATGCGGCGCCGTCATCCTATGCGATCATCGCTGCGATCAAGGACGGGTCAGGGGATGTTGGCAAACTTGCGCATTCCTTCGTGCGGGCCTGTTGGGCCGAGGAGAAAGACATCGCGCAGGATGATGTGATCCGCGATTGCCTAACGCAGGCCGGTTTTGATCCAGGGCTGGCGGACAGCGGCCTTCTGGTGGGCGCGGAAACTTATGCCGCCAATCTAGAAGAGGCCGTGGACCGCGGTGTATTTGGCGCGCCGTTTTATATTACCGAAGATGATCAGCGGTTCTGGGGGCAGGACCGGCTGGATGATCTGGATCGTCATTTGTCGGAACTGAAGGGGTGAGGGACACCCCCCTGGCAGACAACACTTTTGTCAGAACGTTGGGGCAGGGCGCGCGCGAGGTGCTCGCCCTGCACTGCACAATCGCGCATTCCGGGGCGTGGTCGGGGCTGGCGACGGCTCTAGAGGGCGAGGCGACATTTACGGCCCCCGACATGCCGTCCCATGGCCGCAGTTCCGATTGGGACGGGAGAGGGGATTTCTTTGACCAAGTGATCCAACTGTCGGCCGCGCATCTGACCGAACCGATGGACGTGATTGGGCATTCCTTCGGTGGAATGCTTGCCCTTCGGTTGGCTGTCGAATTTCCGGACCTGGTCCGCAGTGCGGTCCTGATCGAGCCTGTGTTCTTTGCGGTTGCGATTCAGGACACGCCCGATTTGGTGCGGCAACATGATGAAGAGGCGAAACCTGTCTCTGATGCGCTCGCGGCCGGAAATTTTGAGCAGGCCGCCCGTTTGTTCAACCGGATGTGGGGCGCACAGGACGGCCCACGATGGCCCGAATTGCCAGAGCGGACACGCGCGGGAATGATCCGTGGTATTCACGTTGTGCCCGCCGTTGATGACGCTTTGTTCCTTGATCAGAAGGGGATGCTGAACCCTGGCGTTCTCGACCGCGCATCTATGCCGGTTCTGATCCTGAGCGGGTCTGAGACGCACCCCGTTATGCCCGCGATCGGAGAAGGTCTTGCCCGGCGGCTTCCCAATGCCGGAACGGGCGTTGTTTCGGGTGCTGACCACATGGTCCCAATCACTCACCCGGATCAGACGGCTGCCGTCATTCGAAAGTTTTGGGGTGGTCTATCCTGAACCATGTTGTGGACAGGATGACGCCCCTAATCCCTGAAATCACAACAAGCCGATGAACCGGTCGATTTCGTCCGAGTTGATCGACCAGTCGCAGACCAGTCGACAGGCCAGGATCTCGTCGTCATCCGCACCGTCCAGCTCTGCGCCCCACAGATGATAGACCGCACCCGCTTTGTGCAACTGCTTGTGACGCGCGCGCGAAAACTGCGCAAAGATCATATTGGCTTGCGGCTCATGTAGAAAGGTTGCGCCTTTGCCGCGTAGACCGTCGGCCAGATGCGCGCAGTTGGCGTTGGCTTGTCGCGCCATCTGCAGCCACAGATCATCGTTCAGATATGCGGCCATCTGGGCGGACAAGTAACGATGCTTGGAGAACAGATGCGCACCACGCTTGCGCCGCAGTTCGAATTCCCAGGCCTTGGATTCGTCAAAGAAAACTACCGCTTCGACACCCATCAACCCGTTCTTGGTGCCGCCAAAGCTGACCGCATCGACGCCCGCTTTCCACGTCATCTCAGCAGGCGAGCAATTGAGCGCGACCAACGCGTTGGTGAACCGGGCACCATCCAGATGAACTGGCAGGTCGTATTCCTTGGCGATACTGCAAAGCGCCTGCAATTCGGCCAGTGAGTATACCGAGCCACGCTCTGTCACCTGAGTGATCGACACGGGCCCACGCTGGGGACCGTGCACGCCACGTGTTTCTTCGGCCAAAATCGAGCGACGCAGCGCTGCGGGCTCCATCTTGTCGCCGCCCGGCACCAGTGTCAGCTTTGCGCCGCTATAGAACTCGGGCGCGTTGCATTCATCCTCGTGGATATGCGCGACGGGTGAACAGAACACGGTTTCCCATGGGTTTGAGAGTGTCGCCAGAGCCAGCGAATTCGCGGCTGTCCCGGTGGCTACCAGATAAACTGCGGCCCCTGGCGCTTCGAAGATTCCGCGAATACGATCGCGCACTTCGTTCATCAGGGTGTCCGCGCCATAGGCCATTTGATAGCCCTGATTGGCTTCGTTCAATGCGGCCATAACCCGCGGGTGAACCGGACCGGAATTGTCAGAGGCGAAATACATCAGCTGGGTTCCTCAATGATATAGTCTTCCCACTCTTCCAAGGGGGTTTCGAATTCGGATACCGTGCGCCCCTGAACTGACATGCCAGCTGCGTGCACGCTGTCCGGTGTACCTGATATCAGGGGATGCCATTCGTAAAGTGGTTTCCCTTCCCACAGCAGCCGATAGGCGCAGGTTTGGGGCAGCCAATAGGCGTGATCGTCGATGTTGTTGGGCTTCATCACGATGCATTCCGGGACGAATTGGTGGCGGATGTCGTATTGCGTGCAGCGGCAGGTCTCATCGTCCAGCAGACGGCAGGCGACGCAGGTCAGGGCGACCTCGCCGGTGTCCTCATCCTCAAGCTTGTTCAGGCAGCATTTGCCGCAGCCGTCGCACAAGGCTTCCCATTCGCGCTGGTTCATCTTGGTTAGGGGTTTGCGTTCCCAGAACCGCGGGCCAAGGCCTTTGCGATTGATCGGATCGGTGGTCATAGCGCGGCCAGCAGGATGCGCGCCTTGTCACAATCGGCATCCATCTGCGCGATCAGGGCATCCAGCCCGTCAAACGTCATCTCGGGGCGCAGGTATTCGACCAGGCCGACGGACAGAGTCGAACCGTACAGATCGCCTGAGAAATCGAACAGGAAGGTCTCGATATTCGGAACCTCTCCGTTGAACATAGGCCGTACGCCGACAGAGGATGCGCCGTGATAGCTGCCCTGATGAGGTCCGTCGAGCACATCGACCAGCACCGCATAGACGCCAAACTTTGGTGGGTGCAACCCTTCGATGGACATATTCGCGGTAGGGAACCCAAGCTCGCGCCCGCGTTGTTCACCGCCGATTACTTCGCCCTCGACGCGGTGCCAATGGCCTAGCATTGCCGCGGCGTCGCGGGGGCGGCCATCGGTCAGCGCGGTGCGGATACCAGTCGAGGATACCACATCGTCAGACCGTTCCATCAGCGGTGCAATGGTGACGCCAAACCCCATTTCTTGCCCGAACCGGGCCATATCTTTGGCGGTCCCACTGCGCCCTTTGCCGAAACAGAAATCCGCGCCGACCACGACGTGCGATAGACCAAGTCCCTCGCAGATGACATTGCGGGCAAATTCTTCGGGCGTCAGACCGGCAAGCGCCGCATTGAACGGCAATTCGTACAGCTTTTGCACACCCAGTTTCTCCAACCGGTGCGCACGTGCGTTTCCGCGCATCAGACGAAATGGCGGGGCATCGGGTGCAAAATACTCGCGAGGGTGAGGCTCGAACGTCAGAACACCAAGCGGAGCATCCGGGGCCACGCGTTGTGCCAGTTCGATCACTGACTGATGGCCAACATGCACGCCATCGAAGTTCCCGATTGCCACACTGGCACCGCGGTCTTCTGGCTCGACAAACTGGAAATCCCGGATGATCTGCATGAAGCTTGCCTAGCGGGACTGGAGAGCGGGTTCAAGCACCTGATTGGTACAAATGCCGCGCAACAAAAAAGGGCACCGTTCCCAGTGCCCTTCAAATGGATAAAGGTATCGAGGCTTCAGTCGAATTTGCGCGACGGGGCCAGAACCATGGCTTCGCCCACCAACACCTTCTTGCCATCGACCGCACAGTGACAATCCAGTTTCACGCGGCGCTTGGCAAAATCAATATCGATAACCTTGACCTCTGCATAGACCATGTCGCCAGGGCGCACGGGCGCCAGGAATTTGAGCGACTGCCCCATATAGACCGTGCCGTGGCCCGGCAGCTGCTCGCCGATCACGGCTGAGATCAGGCCCGCCGTCAGCATGCCGTGGGCGATACGGCCTTCGAAGATTGTGTCGCGGGCATAGTCGTCGTCCAAGTGTACCGGATTCCGGTCCGTCGAAACCTGCGCGAACATCTCGATATCTTCGTCCGTCACCACTTTGCGCAGGTGGCGGGTCATGCCCATCTCGATGTCTTCAATACAGATCGTGCCGCGTGGAAGATTATCCAACATGTCGCCCTCACTCGAGTTCAATGGGCAACAAAACAACTAAAGTTGCCCCGGTTTGGCAACTTTATTACTTCGCAACTGCAGAAAATCAAGTCTTTTCTGACTACCTCAATCGACCGATTGTGTAGGTCGGATTGATGTTTTCCTTTGCAATATAATCACTTAGAGATTCATGGTGCGGATGATGCTCAGTTTTTGTTTCCGCTGCGGCCAAACCACCCGAGATGAACAGAGAATCAATCCCTTCGCCCATACCGCCCAGAATGTCCGTATGCGGGCCGTCGCCGATCACAAGAATGTCGCCATCAAGGATGTCATGACCCAATTCCTGCAGCCTGCGCCGCGCAAGATCATAGATCGGGGGGTGGGGTTTTCCGAAATACAGGCTTTCACCGCCCATTTTGGTATACAGCTTTGCCAGCGCTCCAGCGCACCATTCGCGTATCTCGCCCCGGTCAACAACGATGTCGGGGTTGGCGCAGAGCAGCTTCATGCCTTTCTGCTTGGCATAGAGGAAATCGGCGCGATTGACCGCCGGATCCGCCATTGGGTCGAACGGCCCGCAGCAGACGATCCCTTCGGCCTCATCCAGCGGGACACGTTCGATGTGGATCGGATGGTGTAGTATTTTCAGCGGCTCAAAGAAACCCGCGTCGCGTTCCCATTCCCCCATGAAATAGACTTTTTCACCAACCGCCCCACGGAACATGGCGGACCGGGCCGAGTCCCCGCTGGTGGCGATGGTGTCATAGGCATCTGCGGGGACATTGAACTGCCCAAGCTGCTCAGCCACGCCAGCACGCGGTTTGGGTGAGTTGGTGACCAGCACAACGATCCCGCCTTGCGCCCGGTAGTTTTGCAAAGCCGCGACCGCATCGGGATAGGCAGTGATGCCGTTGTGAACGCATCCCCACAGGTCAACAAACAGTGCCTTGTAGCGGCCTGAAATCTCGGAAAGCGTGTGGATGATCTGGGTCATGGGAGCCTCGGGACCTGAAATTCTGAGTTGTGACAGCTATGGCAAAGCTTTCACCTCTTGGCCATCCCGCAATACCAATTGCGGGTTGAACACGGTGTGTCTGATCGTGTCATTCGACGATTTCCTCGACATCGGGTGCTTGTTGGACGTTTTCGGTGCCCAATATGATCTGTGCGCCGATCCTGTTCTGGAAACGCACTACGACCAGATAACCCGGCCCCAGCTCTTTCTGAAGTACGTCGACCAAAGGCGTCTCACGCAGGGTCTCGGGCAGCAAACCGGCGATCGAGGATACTTTGTAAGCGGCTTCAATCGGAAGGTCCACGATCAGCCAAATATCGGCGTGTTTACGTTTGGCATTCACGTCCACGCGGATGATCTCAACTGACACCGGATCGGCCCAGTCCCGGATCGTTTGCGCCAACTGCGCCTCGGTCCGGGTTTCGAGGTAACGGTTGTAGGTCGACTTTCCCAGTTGAAGGACAACGAAGGCTAGAAATGCCAGTGTCACCACCACGCTTGCGGTGAAGTTCAGCTTGCGCCGACCCTTGCTAAACACCACCGCCCGCGCTGCATACACGATGTAAACCGCGCAAGCGGACAGAATGATCGCACCAAGATTGGTGGCAAACAGCAGGCCGGCCTCATAGGCTTCAGCGGGCTCGTCGAAATACAGCAACACACCCGATGCAGACAGAGGTGGCACCAAGGACACGCCGATGGCTGCACCGGGAAGCAGGCTGGCTTCGGACCGGTTGATCTGAACGTAGGCGGCAGCCACTCCGGCGGCCAGCGCAACGATCAGATCCTCGGTTCCCGGATCCGTTCTGGCCAGAACCTGATCGGGGATCAGAATGCCGCGCGGGACGTCTGCGACATAGACAAGAAGCCACGCCAGCAAGACGCTGATTACCGCGGCACCGCAGACAATCAAAGCCAGTTTGAACGCGCGACCCAGCCATCCCATCACCATCGCCGCCGCAACCCCAAGGATCGGGGTCATCAATGGCGCAACAAGCATTGCGGCAATGACGACCGCACTGGAATCTCGCAGCATGCCCATCGTGGCGATCACCACGGATAAGGTTAGAAGCATGGCAAACCGCCGCCAATAGGCAGATTTGTCCTTGCCCTCGAATCTCAGGATGTCGCGTGTAGTGCTGAACTTGCGGGAACTCATGAACGTCGTCTGACCCAATTCTCTGTCTGGCTATTGATGGCAGACTACCAACGGATGCCATTCGCGCAAAACATTAGTAGCAAAGAAAAAAGGCGCCCGGGTGGGGCGCCTTTCGGTTGGGATGTTTGTCCGCGTCAAACCTTGAGGTTCGGGATGATCTGTTTTTTGCGGCTCATGATGCCGGGCAGGACTACGGCATCGCCATCCACGCTTGCGCCAAAGCTCTTTTCTGCGACGCCCTTGACCAGATCGTTGGGTACCAACAGAGTGGCCTCTTCGTTCAGGATATCGACCACGAACAGCAGAACCTGATCAACGCCGTCTTCCTTGGCTACGTCAGCCATCGAACCCGCCAGGCTGGCCTTGCGGTCCAGTACAACGCCCGGTGCGGTGGTTTCCAGAACCGAAACGCGGAACTTGGTGCCGTCGACCTCATATTCCTTGCTGTCCATGCGGATCAGTTCGGCGTCCGAGAAGGACGAGACATCCGATTTGGCCGCGAACATTTCCGCGGCATAGGTCGCGACGTCCAGACCCAGATCAGCGGCCAGATTCTCGGCCACTGCGCGGTCATGTGCGGTGGTGGTGGGAGAGCGGAATTCCAGCGTATCCGACAGGATGCAGGTCAGTGCGGCGGCTTTGATGGCGTCGGGCATCGTAGCGGCGTCATCACCGATCAGGTCCATCATGATGGTCGCGGTGCAAGCCAGCGGGCGCACGGTGATGTCGATCGGGCCTTTGGTTTCCAGGCCACCAACCAGCTTGTGGTGGTCGATGATTGCCCGGATGTCCGCGCTGTTTACGCTGGCTGGCAGCTCGGCCGGGTTGTTGGTGTCCACGATGACAACCGGCGTGCCCTCGGCCACGTCTTCGATGATGCGCGGCTTGGGCAGGTCCCAGCGCTGCAGCAGGAATGCCGCTTCGGTGTTGGGTTCGCCCAGCAGAACTGGCTCGGCCTGTTCGCCTTTGATTTCGTTCAGGTACCATGACCACAGGATAGGTGAGCCTGTGGAGTCGGTGTCGGGGGATTTATGTCCAAATACGAGCGTTGTCATGTCAGCGTCCTGAGGGTGATCATTTTGCGCGCCTTATAGGGCGGTCCGCCGGGGTTGTCACCCGACAGTGTTTACGCTGCGACGGTTGGTCTGAAATCGAGGTTGGTCAGAACGGGGCGCGGGTCAGGGTGTACCCGGCCTGTTGTAATTGGTTCAGCAGCCCGTAGTCGCCCCCAAGATGCCCGGCACCGACCGCGATCACGACGTTTTGGTCCTGAATGTTCAGAATTTTCTGCATCCAGTTGCTGTTGCGCTCGACCAGGAGTTTTTGCTCGAAATCATTCCATTCCTCGTCGAATACTTCGGGCGACAGGCCCGAGTCTTCCAATCCCTGAAGACGGGCGAGCTGGATGATTTCGACATGTTTCTCTTCCAGGTAGGCGTTGGCCATCGTCGCCAGTTGATCCTCGCTACCGCCCATGGCACCGGCCATCCGCACAAGGGACTGAACCTGCTTTTCGATGGGGTGGCTGTCGAACATACTCATAAGATCGGCAATCTGTTCTAGCGAGCGTTTGGGGATACCCAACTCGTCAGCCAACTGGTCCAGACGGGCGTCCATCCCGTGGTTCGCACTGGGGTCCTGCATCATACATGGAGGGACGCCCAGCATCATGCTCAGAAACCAGGGCCGCATTTTGGCTGCCATCCAGCCGGGGATACCGCGTTCGGACAGCCCGATCGACAGGGCGGACCAGTCTTCCTCGGACATCAGATCAATCAGACTGGGTCCCGAGGTGATCATCACCGGGCTCATGTCCTTGGCCAGGTCTTTTTCGAACGCGTCCATTTCTTCCCGCGTGACCTCGAAATAAAACGCGTCCGCATCGCCGAGGGTCGGCGTTAGCCGTTCGACCACTGCGTCCATACGTGCGTCATTGGCATGCAACGTACCAACAAGGTGCAGGATCGTGTCACCCTTGGACGCGATCCAGTGATTGCCCTCGGCAAACGGGATATCGGCCACTGTCTGTTGCAGTTCGGACTTTACCGCGGGGCTAAGTCCCGGCCTCAGATCATTCCCTTCGCATGCGGCCTGTACGGCGGCGGGCAGGAATAGGAACAGCAGAGGTGCAAACAAGCGCATAAGGATCATCTCGGAATCTTCAGTGTGACCGCGACATTGCCTTTGCGCAGCAATGTATTCAAGCCAGATGCAGGTGATGGCTGGCGTTCGCGGCAAATTTGCATAGCATGGCGGAATGGACCGTGAGCAGGATCTATACCCGCCGATCAAGGCGCTGTTCGAGCGTCAGGGCTATACCGTCAAAGGCGAAGTCGGCGCTGCCGATATCGTCGCTGTTCGGGATGGCGATGAGCCGGTGATTGTTGAGCTGAAGCTGCGGTTCTCATTGGCGCTGTTTCATCAGGCAATCACGCGGTTAAGGGTGACTGACCAGGTCTATATCGGTGTGTGCAAACCCAAGGGGCGAACCGCGCGGCGTGCGTTAAAGGACAATTTGGCGCTGTGCCGCAGGCTTGGTCTGGGTCTGATCACCGTACGTGCTGACGGTGCGGTCGAGGTGCAATGTGACCCTGGCCCGTATGCACCGCGAAAAAACAAAGCAAAAGCGGCTCGTCTTTTGCGTGAATTTGACCGGCTTGAAGGTGATCCCAATGCAGGAGGGGCCACCCGGCACGGGATCGTGACGGCCTATCGTCAGGACGCGCTGAAATGTGCAGCCCATCTGGCCGAATGCGGAGCGACAAAGGGGGCGGAAGTTGCCCAATCCACCGGCGTCGCCGATGCCACGCGCCTGATGCGGGATAATCACTACGGGTGGTTCGAAAAGGTCGATAAGGGGGTCTATGCGCTGTCGACCACAGGAGCCGAAGGGTTGAAACACTGGGCCTATAGCTGGGAAGAGACCGGCTGAGCCTCGCAACTAAAAAATCCATCACAGCTTGTTGACTCGGGGTTTCCGACCCCCTAGCTATGCGTCGTTATCACTCTCTACCCTTGAGTGCTAACGCCTCGCCAGCCGGCGAGGGGAGGATAATAAACTTTGAGCCCAAGGAGCTGCAAAGATGGCATTGAAACCGCTTCATGACCGCGTGCTGGTTCGTCGTACCGAAAGCGATGAAAAAACCGCAGGCGGGTTGATCATTCCCGAAAGCGCAAAAGAAAAGCCCAGCGAAGGCGAAGTCGTTTCGACCGGTGAAGGCGCGCGCAAGGACAGCGGCGAACTGATCGCAATGGCTGTAAAAGCTGGCGACAAGATCCTGTTCGGCAAGTGGTCGGGCACCGAGGTCAACGTCGGCGGCGAAGAGCTGCTGATGATGAAAGAAAGCGACATCATGGGGATCATCGAGTAAGCGCCCACGCTTCTCTGATCTTCATTTCCAACATTTTTCTCAAGGAGAAACAACATGGCTGCTAAGGACGTCAAGTTCGACACCGATGCCCGCAACCGCATGCTGTCAGGTGTGAACATCCTGGCCGATGCTGTCAAAGTGACCCTGGGCCCCAAAGGCCGCAACGTGGTTCTGGACAAATCCTTCGGCGCACCGCGCATCACCAAAGACGGTGTATCGGTTGCCAAGGAAATCGAACTGGAAGACAAGTTCGAAAACATGGGCGCGCAGATGGTGAAAGAAGTCGCCAGCCGCACCAATGACGAAGCCGGCGACGGCACCACCACCGCAACCGTTCTGGCACAGGCAATCGTTCGCGAAGGTCTTAAGCAGGTTGCAGCGGGCCTGAACCCGATGGACCTGAAGCGCGGCATCGACCTGGCAACTGCCAAAGTCGTTGAAGGCATCAAAGAGATGGCGCGTGAAGTCAAAGACTCGGCAGAAGTCGCTCAGGTTGGCACCATCTCGGCCAACGGCGAAGCCGAAATCGGTCAGCAAATCGCAGACGCGATGCAGAAGGTTGGCAACGAAGGCGTTATCACCGTCGAAGAAAACAAAGGTCTGGAAACCGAGACCGATGTTGTCGAAGGTATGCAGTTCGACCGTGGCTACCTGTCGCCTTACTTCGTCACCAATGCTGACAAGATGATCGCAGATCTCGACGACTGCATGATCCTGCTGCACGAAAAGAAACTGTCCTCGCTGCAGCCGATGGTTCCGCTGCTCGAGCAGGTGATCCAGTCGCAAAAGCCGCTGTTGATCATTGCTGAAGACGTTGAAGGCGAAGCGCTGGCAACTCTGGTTGTCAACAAACTGCGCGGCGGCCTGAAAATTGCTGCTGTCAAAGCACCTGGCTTCGGCGATCGCCGCAAAGCCATGCTGCAGGACATCGCAATCCTGACCGGCGGTCAGGTCATCAGTGAAGATCTGGGCATGAAGCTCGAGTCCGTCACCATGGATATGCTGGGCACCGCCAAGAAAATCGAAATCACCAAAGACGAAACCACCATCGTTGACGGTGCTGGCGAGAAAGCCGAGATCGAAGCACGTGTTGCTCAGATCCGCACTCAGATCGAAGAAACTTCGTCGGACTACGACCGTGAGAAGCTGCAAGAGCGCGTTGCCAAACTGGCAGGCGGTGTTGCTGTTATCCGCGTAGGTGGCATGACCGAAGTTGAAGTGAAAGAGCGTAAGGATCGTGTTGACGATGCTCTGAACGCAACGCGCGCAGCCGTTCAGGAAGGCGTTGTTGTGGGCGGTGGCGTTTCGCTGGTTCAGGCAGGTAAAGCACTGGACACTCTGAAAGGCGCAAACGCTGATCAGGACGCAGGCATCAATATCGTGCGTAAAGCCATCGAAGCGCCGCTGCGCCAGATTGCTGAGAACGCGGGCGTCGACGGCGCAGTTGTTGCAGGCAAAGTTCGCGAATCTTCGGAAGCGGCCTTTGGTTTCAACGCTCAGACCGAAGAGTATGGCGACATGTTCTCGTTCGGCGTTATCGATCCGGCCAAAGTTGTCCGCACTGCGCTGGAAGATGCAGCATCGGTTGCTGGCCTGCTGGTCACCACCGAAGCAATGGTTGCTGACAAGCCTGCCAAAGACGGCGCGCCTGCTGGCGGCGGCATGCCCGACATGGGCGGCATGGGCGGCATGATGTAAGACGTCGAATTCGCCTCGGCGAATTCTGACGGTCCCGACAGGCGCTTGGCTGTAAGGCCAAGCTGCCGAGAGGGAAGCCTTAGTATCTAGGGACGGGGTCGCCTTCGGGCGGCCCCGTTTCGTTTTGCGGACCATCCCGCAGGAATGTGAGTGTGCAAAACGCGCCGAAACCGGCTATGCGGTTGATATGAAACTGTTCCTACTCACGTGCCTGACGATGTGCGCCTTTGCGTCCAACTCGATACTTAATCGGCTAGCGATTGATAGTGGCGCCAGCGATCCCGCTGCCTTTGCCGTGGTGCGGGTTTTAGCCGGTGCAGTGGTGCTGGCCGGGTTGGTTCTTCTGAGGGCTGGCCATTTGCCCCTGTTTGACCGGCGCAGGATTGCCGGGGCAGGGTCGTTGTCCCTGTACATGATCGGATTCTCTGTCGCCTATCTGACGCTGGACGCGGGTCTTGGCGCGCTGATCCTGTTCGGGGTGGTGCAGGTGACGATGTTCACTGTGACATCAGTGAAAGGCACTCTGCCCACTGGTCGGCAGATCGCGGGCGCCGCAATCGCGTTGCTGGGGTTGGGCTACGTGCTTTGGCCGTCCGGATCGATACAGGTCAACCCGGTCGGAGCAGCTCTGATGATTGCTGCCGGGATCGGCTGGGCGATCTATTCGCTGGTTGGCAAGTCCGAACCGGATGCCTTATCCGGCACTGCTGCAAATTTCGTCGTGGCATTGCCAGTGACAACGCTGGCTTTATTGGCGACAGGAGGGGCGTGGCACATGACTGCTAACGGATACTTGCTGGCCGCGTTGGCCGGTGCGGTCACATCAGGGATGGGGTATGCGCTGTGGTATCAGGTTCTGCGGGAATTGACGCCCACAACGGCGGCCGTCGTGCAACTCAGCGTTCCGATTATAGCCATTATTGGCGGTGTCCTCCTGCTGGGCGAGGCCGCCAGCCTGCGCCTGATCATGGGGGCCGGGCTGGTATTGGGCGGAATTGCACTGGCCGTTCTGCGCAGGACGCCGCGGTAGGGGTTTATTCGCTGGACGTTAGGCCTTATCTGGCGGCTATGCGTTATTTGCTTGCCCTCTTTCTGTTCTTTGTGCCTGCCATTGTGCAGGCAAAATGCGTGGTCCTGCTGCATGGGTTGGCACGGACCGAAGCGTCTTTTACCGTCATGGAACAGTTGTTCAAAACGCATGATTATACCGTCGTGCGCCCGGGGTATTCCTCTACCGACCTGCCAATTCCCGATCTGGCTGCACAGACGCTGCCGGGTGCATTTGCGGAATGCAGCGACGACAAAGTCAATGTTGTCGCGCATTCGATGGGCGGTATTCTGTTGCGCTATTGGCTGCAGGACAATCATCCGGAAAACCTGGGTCGCGTAGTCATGCTCGGCCCGCCCAATCAGGGCAGCCAGCTGGTGGACGAACTTAGCGCGTATGAGGTGTTCGGGATGTTGAATGGCCCGGCCGGTCTGGCGCTGGGCACGGGCCCCGAAGGTATCCCACGACGACTGTCCCCCGTGGATTTCGAACTTGGTGTGATCGCCGGGGAGAATTCGTTGAACCCACTGTTTTCTTCGATGATCGATGGCTCGGATGACGGGAAAGTTTCGGTTGAAACGACCAAGGTCGAAGGGATGGCGGATCATATCGTCCTACCGGTGACTCACACGTTCATGATGAACAATCCACGCGTGATGGCGCAAGCGCTGCATTTCATCGAGTTCGGTCAGTTTGATCCGCAGATCACATGGCTGGATGGGGTGATGGAAATCATCGATGAAATCTGCATTGGGCAGGATTGCTCGGAACCGGACTCGGAGCGCTCTGAATGACCGCACTTTCTCTGACTTTGTCCGGCGCAGAGGTTCTGTTGCCGGATCAGGGCATGACTCGTGCCGATCTGTCCATTTCTGACGGGGCCGTGCAACGGGACCGGGCGGGACGGACAATCGACCTGTCTGGATATCTGGTGATGCCCGGCATCATCGACCTGCACGGCGACGGGTTCGAGCGTCACATCGCACCGCGACGAGGGGCGATGAAGCAGATGGACGAGGGCATCCTGTCGGTCGAGGCCGAACTGGCCGCCAACGGGATCACGACGGCGGTCCTGGCCCAGTTTCTAAGTTGGGAGGGCGGCGTACGCGGCCCTGAATTCGCTGGCCAAGTGTTCGATGCTATTGCGTCGGTCAAAGATCGCGTCGTCACCGATTTGCTGCCTCAGCTACGGTTCGAAACCCACATGCTCGAGGAATATCCGAGCCTGCCTGAACGTATTGCCGCGTGGCGTGTGCCATACGTGGTGTTCAACGATCACCTGCCACATGACAGGCTGGCCGAGGGGCGCAAGCCGCCGCGCCTGACGGGGCAGGCGCTTAAGGCCGGGCGTAATCCTGAAGCACATTTTGAGATGTTGCTGTCCATGCATGCCCGAGGCGATGAGGTTTCCGCAGCCTTGGACGCGCTCTGTGCGGCATTGTCCGAGCAGGGTGTCCGTATGGGCAGCCATGACGACGCAACGGCTGAAACTCGCGCCGATTGGCGGGAGCGAGGTGCTCAGATTGCCGAGTTTCCCGAAACGCTAGAGGCGGCTGAGGCCGCTCGGGCTGCTGGGGACCACGTTATTCTCGGATCACCCAACGTGGTGCGCGGCGGATCGCACAAGGGCAACGTTAGTGCGCTGGATCTGATCACCATGGGGCTGTGTGATGCGCTGGCCTCGGATTACCATTATCCCAGTCCCAGGCGAGCGGCTTTGATGCTGGCCAAATCCGGTCTGTTGGATCTGGCCGGAGCCTGGGCGTTGGTCTCGTCCGGTCCGGCACGGGTTCTTGGGTTGCAGGACCGGGGCACTCTTGCCCCGGGTCAACGCGCAGACCTAGTGATACTTGACGCTCGGTCCCACCACGTCGCTGCTACGCTGGCTGGCGGGCGGGTTAGTTTCATGTCCGGTGATATCGCCGCACGGTTCGTGGGCTGAGTTACCGCGTGATGCGGTTGAAATGCGCCATCTTGCGGCCCGGTTTGACTTCAGCCTTGCCATAGAGATGAAGCGCAACGTCGCGTTCCCGCGCCAATTCCGGCACGCGGTCCATATCGTCGCCTATCAGGTTCTCCATAACCACGTCTGAATGGCGTTGACCGTCGCCCAACGGCCAACCGGCTACGGCGCGAATATGCTGCTCAAACTGATCCACCGCGCAGCCGTTCTGCGTCCAGTGGCCCGAGTTATGCACCCTTGGCGCAACTTCATTCACGATCAAACCCTGCGGTGTCACGAACAGTTCGACACCCATGACACCGACGTAATCCAGCGCGTTCAGGATATTCGCGGCCAACAGCACGGCATCGGTTCGCTGCGCCGGGGCGAGGCGGGCGGGTACCGTGGTGGTGTGCAGGATGCCATCGCGGTGCACGTTTTCACCTGGGTCGAAACAGGCGACTTGCCCGTCGATACCGCGGGCGGCGATGACCGATACCTCGTGGCTGAAATTGACGAACCCTTCGAGGATTGCGGGCGCGCCTGCCATATCGGCCAGTGCGGCCTCGGCATCCTCAGGGCCGCGCAACCGCGCCTGTCCTTTGCCGTCATAGCCGAAACGACGTGTTTTCAGGATGGCTGGCGTGCCAATCTGGTCAATTGCTGCCTTTAGGCAGTCCAGATCGGTGATGTCGGCGAACGGCGCTGTTTTCAAGCCCAACCCGGCAAGGAACGTCTTTTCGGTCAGGCGGTCCTGACTGACGCGCAGTGCTTCGCGCCCCGGATGAATTGGGCAATGTGCTTCCAACAGGTCTAGCGCTTCGGTCGGGATATTTTCGAATTCATAGGTGATGACATCGACGGACTCGGCAAAGGCCTTCAGCGCTGCTGCGTCATCATAGGCTGCAGTGGTCACACGATCCGCCACCTGACCGGCGGGTGGGTTGGCACCCGGCTCAAAGATGTGGGTTACAAAGCCCAACCGAGCTGCCGCGACGGACAACATCCGGCCCAATTGACCACCGCCAAGAATTCCAATCCGCGCGCCCGGAGAAAGCATGTCCGTCATCAATCAGTCTCCAACCTTTTTCCAATCGCTTGCAGGGCCGAGCGCAGCGCATCATGTGCTTTGCCCGCATGCAATGCCTGCGTCATCTGCAGGCTGAGTGTTCCATCCGTCGCCAGCGCGTCCCGTTCCTCGGCGAGACGCCCGGCTTGCCCGGTTTGCATCGTCTGCAGAAATCCGGACAGCAGCTGTGTTGTGTAGAACTCCGAGGCATCCGCGTCGCCTGTTTGCTCGGTCAACCACTCGGCACCTGTCGCCATAACGTCCAGAATCCCCGGCACCATCGCGCAGATCGCAAAATGTGCGTTCAACGCTACCTCGGTTTCGACTTTTACAACTGGGTTTTCGGGTTCAAACAATTCGGCCAGCAAGGCATCGTTGCCAAACGCCGCAAGCGGGCATCCGCCTTGCCGCAAAAAACCCAAAGGGATTGTTTGAACGAAGTCAGTCGCCGGAGCGCACAGGGATGCAAGCTGGTCCACCGATACAGCTGCCATCACCGATACGATTTGCTGATCCGAGCGAAAACTCAGCTTGTCCAAAACTTCCGGGGCGATCTGAGGGCGCAGGCAAAGAAAAACGATATCCGATGCGTCGATAACCGCTTGTGGGTTTGTGACCGTTACGCCCAGTTCAACCTTCAACTCAGCTGAGACTTTGGCGTTTCGCTCTGTAACGGCGATGCTATGCCCCTTGTCCGTAAGAAAACGCGCAATGGGGGCTGCGATATGTCCGGTTCCGATAAAGCCGATACGGCTCATCCTTGGGGTTCCTCGGGGATAGAAGCAGACAAAGCTTCGCGCCAGGCATCCAGCCGATCAGCCAGTGCTGCGTCCTGCAAGGCGAGGATGCCAGCCGCCATCAACCCGGCATTGGCCCCACCGGCAGAGCCGATAGCCATCGTCGCCACCGGAAAGCCTTTGGGCATCTGTACGATGGAGTATAGCGAATCGACGCCGGACAGCACACGGGTCTGCACAGGCACGCCGATCACCGGTACGCGCGTCTTTGAGGCCATCATCCCCGGAAGGTGCGCAGCACCGCCCGCACCGGCAATAATTACATCCAGGCCGCGCTGAACGGCGGTTTTACCATAGTCCCACAGGCGATCGGGGGTGCGGTGCGCCGAAACGATGCGCTTTTCATACGCAATGCCCAGTTCATCCAGAATATCCGCGGCCTCTTTCATCGTGGGCCAGTCCGACTGGCTGCCCATGATGATCCCCACTTTTACATCGCTCATCCGCTTGTCGCCTCTGCCCGTCGAAAGAGCGCGCACTATAGCCAAATCGGCCTATCTGGCAATGCGGTACAGGGATTTTAGGCAATGATATCCGGGGTCAGGCGGTCTTCGATCAGGCGAATGATGTCCTTGAGGCGCAGTTTCTGTTTTTTTAACCGCTTGATCGTCAACTGATCCGAAGTCCCCGTGGCCTGCAGCGCCTCGATCGCTTCGTCCAGATCGCGGTGCTGGCGGCGAAAGACCTCCAGCTCGACCCGAAGAACTTCATCTGTTTTCATTGAAATGTCAGTGGGCGCGTTCATGGACGACTCGGTTGTTGTTGTGGTGCTTTCCACACAAGATAGTGTGTCAGGGTTTATCCGGCCAGACCTTGTGGACATCCCTGCATATTCCCATATTCTATCATACGCGGTTGCCAGAACGGGACCGCACCACACGTCGCTTTGGCAATAAAGGACGAAAATACGTGTCGAAACTTACTCTTGGCTCATACCCGCATCTTTTGGGGTTCGAGCAATTGGAACGCCTTCTGGAACGGTCTGCAAAGGCCGGAAACGAAGGATACCCGCCCTATAACATCGAACAGACCTCGGATTTTTCCTATCGCATCACCCTGGCCGTGGCCGGTTTTGCGGAACAGGACCTGTCGATTACCATCGAGGATCGCCAACTGGTGATCCGGGGCCGTCAACGCGACGACAGCGAGGGGCGCATCTTTCTGCATCGCGGCATCGCGGCACGTCAATTTCAGCGCATGTTTGTGCTGGCGGACGGTGTCGAGGTGGGCGAGGCGATCATGGAAAACGGTCTGCTGCATGTGGATCTGACCCGCGCCGTGCCCGAAACCGTGGTTCAGACAATCAATATACGGAAGGGGTAAGAGCTATGAATACACCGATTGAAATCAACACCGAAGGCGACCGGATCGTCTATGTAAAAGCTGTCGATGTGGCTGACCTGCCGCGTGAAGTGCGCGAACAGGCCGGTGATCTGGATCAGCTCTACGCTGTGCATGACTCGGATGGTCAGCAACTGGCCCTGGTCGAAGATCGCAAGCTGGCCTTTATTCTGGCGCGCGAACATGACTTTTCCCCGGTGGCCGTGCACTAATACGGCCCCCGCGGCGTGTGATTTTCCCGTGACATCCGCCGCCCCACGGGTGAGATATGCGAACCAATACGGGTTCGCAGGGCGGAGGCACCAAACATGAGCTGGTTTGATTTTGACTGGGTGGACGCATTTAGCGACCGCGCATTTGGCGGCAATGGATGCGCCGTGGTGCATGGTGGGGCCGTCCTGCCCGAAGATGTCTGTACCGCTTACGTGCGCGAAACGTCCTTGGTCGAATGTACCTTTACCGGGCCGTCGGATGTGGCTGATATCAAGGTGCGCTATTTTCTGGCCAGCCGTGAAATTCCTTTTGCGGGGCATCCTACCATTGCCACTGTCGCGGCGATGCGGTCGCGGGGTCTGTTTCAGGGGGATGCACTGACACTGGAAACCGGGGCAGGGATCGTTTCCATCCAACTCAATGGTGATGAAATTGAGATGACGCAGGTTGCCCCGCAATTCGGTGCGACGGTTCCTGCCAATCTGGTTGCCGCCGCCATCAGCCTGCCGGAAAACGCGATCATCTCGCCACCTCAGATGGTATCCACAGGGTTGCCGTTTTGCGTCACTGTGCTGCGCGACGTCGAAGCGCTACGTGCCGCAAAGCTGGCACAAGAACCACTGTGCAAGGTGATAGAGGCCGGAGGGTATTCCGGATCGGACATGGCCGAGCCATTTATTGTGACGCTGGAGGGCGCGAGCGAGGCGGGCGACACGTTCTCACGCCTTTTGATGTTGCCGCCCAGCCCGCCCGAGGATCCGTTCACCGGCTCCGCAACCGGGGCGATGGCAGCTTATCTCTGGAAATATGGTCTGATGCCCAAGGACACGTTTACGGCAGAACAGGGCCACGACTTGGGCCGCCCCGGCCAAGCGACCGTTACACGCGTTGGACCTGCCGATGCGATGACCGGTATCAAGGTGGCGGGCCGTGGCTATATTCTGATGCGTGGTCAGGTCAATTTGCCCGGGCAACTGTAATGACTGAACCCGCGATCGCCATCCTTCCTTATGGGCATCGGTTGGGTCCGAAACTGGCTTCGGTTCCATTGTCCGATCTGATCTGGCCCGAAGGGTGCCCCGAGCGCCTGATGGGCAAAACGGTTGGCGATCTTGAGCGTACCGATCACCTGATCATGTACCCTAATTCAACCGTCCATCTGCGCCTGCGCCGAGGGACCCGCGCCCGGATTTCCCTGATGATGGGTGAGCCGTCGGCAATTCACGCCAAGCACGACAAGATGCTGCGCTACACGTGGCGGCGTTTCTTTCGCGTGATGACGTTCCACGACGTGTTGCTGCAGAACCTTCCGAACGCTGTGTTTCTGCCCTACGGCGTGACGATGGTGCCGGATTGGCGAGACCTCAACGTAGAGAAAACGAAATCCTGCTCGCTCATCGCCTCAGCCAAACGCGATCTGGAAGGGCACCAACTTCGCCATTCGGTGATTGACTGGGTGCGGGAAACGGGCGCTGACGTTGATATCATGGGGCGGGGATACACGCCGTTTGATCGTAAATCAGACGGGCTGGCTCCGTATCGCTATTCCGTTGTGATCGAGAATGTGCGCGAGAAGAACTATTTTTCGGAAAAGCTGACGGATGCGATCCTGTGTTCAACGGTCCCGATCTATTGGGGGTGCCCGAATATCGGGGACTTCATGGACACAGCCGGTATGATCCTCTGTGAGTCCGAGGCCGACATTCAGCGCGCAATCAACAGCCTGTCCGCTGACGACTATGCCGAACGCCTGCCGCATCTGAAAGCTGCACAAAGCAAGGCGGCAGAGTTCGGTGACTTTGAAGGCCGAGCGGTGCGAACCCTGCGGGAACAGATAAACGCGGCCTAGTCGTCCAATGGCCGCGGGGCCAGCCATCCCACCGGCAAGATCGGATTCGCCAGCGCGTTGATCCCATGTCGAAGGCAAAGGCGCTGCAGATATGATCCGCTGACCGGCAGCCCGGCGGTTTTGGCTGCCATGAATTTTTTCTGATGTCCGTAGATGTGAACTGAATGCACCTTATCCCGTTCGATCTCGGCCGTGGAAATGCGCGGATCGTGCAGTTTCCATAGCTGTTCCTTGTCCAAAGGATAGAACACATCCGGCTGCATCGCGTGGCTGTCCTCGCCGGTCTGGCGCAGAAAATACTCCAACGCCTTGGGGCCGGAGCTGCCCCAGGGAAGTGCTTCGATGCCCCAGGTCTCTCCGTTTCGGATGCGCCTGCGATTGTGTCGAAACAGCCGACCGCCACGCCAGGGCTGGGTCGGGTTGGCAGAGATCACGAAATCAATCCATAGCGCCAGCGTCTCTGAGTCTGGTGGCAGACGCAGAACACCATTGGGAAAAGTGCCTGATTGCGTCGACCCGAAAACGTAAGTCGAAGAAAAGTCGAATGGCTTGACGCAGTAGGCATCCAGATCGACCCAAATGAACGGGGTTTTCTGCATCAACCGCAGCCGGAAAATGTCGGAAAACACTGCGACCCCTAACCGGTCTTCCGGTCGGAAATCAAACGGCGCGGGCCAAAGGATATCAGAAGCGGGCCGTACTTCGGCGCCCCTGGGCACGCCTTGGATGTCATGCACGGTATACAGGATAAACCGGTGACCGTTATCCAGATAGGATTGAATGCACAGCGCCTCGAGCCAGCTCAGGTCTGATCCGAACCAGAAACTGGCAATTGCAGGCAGGTCGCGGGTCATGGGCACTTTGCGTTTTGGTTAGGGTCTGCATTTGCACCAAGGCAGCGTGCGCTTGTCAATCCAACACAAAAAGCGGCCACTGCTGGCCGCTTTGCTTGTTCGTTGTAGCAATTAGGATGCTGCAATCAGCCCCATACTTTCCAGTTTCAGGAGAACCTGATGGGCGCAGTTGTCGACCTCGACATTTTCGGTCTCGACGCTCAGTTCTGGGTCTGCAGGAACGTCATACGGGTCCGAGATGCCGGTGAACTCTTTGATCTTGCCTTCGCGGGCCAGCTTGTACAGTCCCTTGCGGTCGCGGCGTTCGCATTCCTCAATGGTGGTGGCCACGTGAACTTCGCAGAAGGCACCGAATTGTTCGATCTCTTCCCGGACTGCTCGGCGGGTCGTGGCATAGGGCGCGATCGGCGCGCAGATTGCGATGCCGCCGTTCTTGGTGATCTCGCTGGCCACATAGCCGATGCGACGGATGTTCAGGTCGCGGTGTTCCTTCGAAAAGCCCAGTTCGGACGACAGGTTTTTCCGAACGATGTCACCATCCAGCAAAGTAACCGGGCGGCCGCCCATCTCCATCAGTTTGACCATAAGCGCGTTGGCGATGGTGGATTTGCCCGAGCCCGAAAAGCCGGTGAAGAACACAGTAAAGCCCTGCTGGCTGCGCGGTGGGCGGGTCTTGCGCAATTCGGCGACAACCTCGGGAAAGCTGAACCATTCCGGGATCTCCAGACCTTCGGCCAGACGACGGCGTAACTCGGTGCCCGATATATTCAGGATAGTGACATTGTCCTTATCCAAAATCTCATCGTTCGGCTCGTATTGCGCGCGTTCCTGCACAAAAACCATGTGCTTGAAGTCGACCATTTCGACGCCGATCTCATCCTGGTACTTGCGGAACAGATCCTGCGCATCGTAGGGGCCATAGAAATCTTCGCCCTGACTGTTCTTGCCCGGGCCCGCATGGTCGCGACCCACGATGAAATGCGTGCAGCCGTGGTTTGCACGGATTAGCCCGTGCCAGACAGCTTCGCGCGGGCCAGCCATGCGCATTGCCAGGTTCAACAACGACATCGATGTGGTCGAGGCCGGGTATTTGTCCAGCACTGCCTCATAGCAGCGCACGCGGGTGAAGTGATCGACGTCGCCAGGTTTGGTCATGCCCACGACCGGATGGATCAGCAGGTTGGCCTGCGCCTCTTTCGCGGCGCGAAAGGTCAGTTCCTGGTGCGCGCGGTGCAGAGGGTTGCGGGTCTGGAACGCCACGATACGCCGCCAGCCGACTTTGCGGAAATAGGCGCGCAACTCGTTCGGAGTGTCGCGGCGCGCGCGAAAGTCATAGTGGACGGGCTGCTGAATGCCGACCACGGGTCCGCCCAGATACACTTTACCCGCCACGTTGTGCAGGTAATTCACCGCCGGGTGCGCCTCGTCATCGGCACCAAAGACTTTCTCGGCCTCGCGGGCTTTGTCCGGTGTCCAACGGTCGGTGACGGTCATGGTGCCGAGAATGACGCCTTCCTGATCGCGCAGCGCGATGTCCTGGCCCAATTCGACTTTGTCGGCAAACGCCTCGTCTACGTCCAGAGTAATGGGCATCGGCCAAAGGGTACCATCGGCCAGCCGCATGTTCTCAACGACATTGTCGTAGTCCGCCTGGCTCAGGAAGCCTTTGAGAGGGTTGAACCCGCCGTTCATCAGCAATTCCAGGTCGCAGATTTGGCGCGGGCTCAGGTCCCAGCTGGTCAGATCGGCGGCTTCCACCTTCAGTTTCTGTGCTGAATCGTAGGACACGAACAATTCGGGGATTGGGGCCAGGTTACTTAACATCGTCATGGGAATACTCTTGTAAAAGTGCTGCTTTGCCGTTGATTACGGGGCGTTTGCCCCGGCTTTTGGGTGAAGTCCATATACCTTGGTGAAACAAAGGACGATATGCGCGGTTTTTCCACGCAATGGAAGGAAATTCCGGTTTGCGTGGCAATCTGCGAAGCTGGTTCCCGATGTGGGCAACAATTCCACCCAATTCAGGGCGAGTGTTCTTATGCAGTGACATTGGCGTTCAGATCCGCGGCTTTGGGGACGGGCAGGGCGGGAATCGGTCGCGTCACGCCACGCAGCTCGAATGGGCGAACCTGCCGCATATCGCCGTCATATCCTGACGCCAGCAACAACTCTTCCGAGACCAGAAGTTCGCAGCCCAGGGATTTGGTTTCGGCTTCTAACCGGCTGGCCACATTTACGGTGTCGCCGATGATTGTACGGGCGGCGTGGCCTGCGGCACCGATTTCACCCAGAACAAGGTCCCCCAGATGCAGGCCCATTCCGATGCGGATCCGAGGGCTGCCCTCTGTTTCCAGCTGCTGGTTGAAACGCTGCAAGGCAAGGCTGATATCAATGGCCGCTTTCATCCCTGCCCGAGCAGAGCTTTGGGCGTCGTTGGTTTCGAACACGGCCAACAGGCCGTCGCCCATGTATTTGTCGACCACTCCGCCCTCGGCCGTGATCGCGGGGACGATGGCGTCGAAAAAGCGGTTTAGCAGGAAAACGATGTCGTAGGGCAGTTGGCCAGCGGTGCGCGAGGTAAAGCCGCGCATGTCCAGAAACAGGACCGCCAATTGCCGTTCCTGACCCTGGCTTGCATGTGCCCGGTGTCGGGCGCCATCTGGGCGGAACATGCGAAACGCTGTGATCGGAGCCATCGGTCGGATTTGACATGCCAGCCGGGCACCCGCCGGGGCGCTGACCGCAGCTAGGCTTCGGGCTTCGACCTCACCAGGTTCGGGCAGTTGATCCCCGCCCGCCTCGACAATCACGCGGCAGGTGGTGCAGCGCCCTTTGCCACCGCATAGCGCCGTGTGTGGAATGCCGTTGGCTTGGGAAATTTCAAGCAGGGTCATCCCTTTTTCGGCAACGACCTCAGGGCCTTGAGCGTACTTGACGCGCACGGAATGTCGGCGGCGCCACAGCTTGCGGATCGCAAATACCGCCAGGGATGCGCCAAGGGCCACCCAGAACGCCATGAGCGCATTGTCTTTTACGCTGAACAGGTGCTGGAAGTCTTCGGGAGAGGGCCAGTTGTAATGCTCGATATATTGTTCGCGCAAAAACGGGTCTGCAAAATCAGCCCAGATACGGCGCCCCTCCGTCAACACTCCGGCAAGGGCAAATGTCGGAACAAACACAGCCAGGCCAATCAGATATGGCACCAATTTGGGCCACCAGCGGGTCAGCCGCAGCCACATGTGCAGTCCGATACAGCCATGTACCCACACCACCAGCAACAACAGGCTTTGCATCCAGACCGCGTAGCTCGGCCACATCAGAACGATGATATAGCCCATTTCATCGTTCACATCGTAAACCGTGTTCGCATAGCGCGTTTGCACGATATGCGAGATCAGCTGCAATGGGATCAACAACCCCAGAACCATCTGCAACCCTGTGCTGAACGGCATGCGCAAAGTCCGGCGCTGGCTGATCGAGTACAGGGCTAACCCCGAGTGAATCAAAAGAGCAGCATAGAGTATTATGCTGCCGACATCGTGACGTGTGATTACATGCCGGGCATCCTGCATGTCATGCAGGTAGTCCGTGTGAAACAGACCAAGGCCGATGTTGATGAAGTGAAAGAACGCAAAGGCGAACAGAACCAGGCCGCTGCCGATCCTCAGCCGGGTTGCCCACCCGCCTTGCCACAGAACAGTTTTCAATCAGATCACCTGCATTGGTCTCGCCTAAGGCCGAGTCTGATACGCTGCAGCTTAGCGGTCAAGCGCAGGTTGCGGGTAGGGCGGTGTCCAATCCGTTGGCGGCGTATTCACACGGATCAGCGAAAGCGATGGGTCGAACAGGACAATGTGGCTGAGTTCGGGGCGCGAGCGTGAGCTGTATAGCAACCCGTCAGCGCCTGCGTCACGCGCGCGGTCCGAGAACCTCCATGTCGGCGAGGTGCCCTGCTTGGCGTGAATGTCCTGCCAAACGACCGATGCCTCGCGCTGTCCACGTAAGTCGACCAGTTTTGCGCCTGTCACGGTTGCCCGTTGTAAGACCCGTGGCGGATCGCCCGCCGAGACATATCGCCGAATGGCAACTCCGGCACCTTCTGCGCTGAGCGATGCGTAAAGCGCCGTCTGCCCCGAGTAATGAAAACGCCCCTCCGGCGCCCTTGCAGGGGCCAAAGGGGCGTTCAATTGCGTCAGAAAGAGAATTCTCCAGGCCGGGCCAGAGAATTCCAGCATCAGATCAATCCTGTTCGGCCAGGAAACGCTCGGCGTCCAGTGCGGCCATGCATCCCATGCCGGCGCTGGTCACAGCCTGCCGGTAGATGTGGTCCGTCAGATCCCCGGCGGCAAAAACACCCGGCACCGAGGTCTCGGTCGAACCTGGCTTGGTCACGACATAGCCGCCCATATGGCTTTCCAGTGAGTCCTTGACCAGTTCATTGGCAGGTGCGTGTCCGATCGCGACAAAAACGCCTTTGCAGGGGATCTCGGTAATCTCGCCGGTCTTCACGTTTTTGACCCGCACACCTTCGACGCCCAGCGGGGCATCGGTGCCGGTCACTTCTTCCAACTCGTGGAACCACAGGGGTTCGATTTTTTCATGCTTCAGCAGCCGGTCCTGCAGGATCTTTTCCGCGCGCAGCTCATCACGACGATGGATCAAAGTGACCTTGCTGGCAAAATTGGTCAGAAACAGCGCCTCTTCGACGGCGGTGTTGCCGCCACCGATGACCACGATTTCTTGTCCGCGATAAAAGAAGCCGTCGCAGGTCGCGCAAGCCGAAACGCCAAAGCCCTTATATTTCTCTTCCGACGGCAGCCCCAGCCATTTGGCGCGCGCGCCGGTGGCCAAAATGACAGCATCAGCCGTATAGACTGTGCCGCTGTCGCCTGTTGCGGTGAACGGGCGTTTGCTGACGTCCAGATCGGTGATGATGTCGCCAATGATCTCACAACCCATCGCCTTGGCATGGTCCTGCATACGCACCATCAGGTCAGGGCCTTGAACCTCGGTGTCTCCGGGCCAGTTTTCAACCTCGGTCGTTGTGGTCAGCTGGCCACCCGGCTCAATGCCCTGAACCAGAATCGGCTCTAGCATCGCGCGGCTTGCATAAACGCCGGCCGTGTAACCGGCCGGTCCCGATCCGATGATCAGAACCCTGGTGTGTCGTGTTTCGGCCATAGTACCCCCAACTCGATCTGCCTGATTGGGGCGCGTGGCCCCTGACGGATGGATATAGCGAGCGTCGCGCAGGGCTTAAACCCCCAACCTTTTGACAGGCAGCAATGCATTTGCGGCAAGGCGCCCAAAAAAAGAACATTGAAAATATAGAATATTGCGCAGGTACGAAAGATAATTGCGCATTGGTCGGGTGCTGATATAACAACCGAAAAATTAGGAGCATTTCATGGTCGCGATACGGCTGGATGAGATTGACCGCAAGATTTTGGCAGAATTGCAGGCAGACGGTCGCATGACCAATGTAGAGCTGGCAAAACGCGTAGGTATTTCTGCGCCGCCTTGCCTGCGGCGCGTGCGTACGCTTGAGGATTCCGGGCTTATCCGCGGCTACCATGCCGATGTGAACTCACGCGAGTTGGGGTTCGAGGTTCAGGTCTTTGCCATGGTGGGGCTGGAAAGCCAGGCCGAATCCGAACTGAACGCGTTCGAGGAACGCTGCCGTGAATGGCCGCTGGTCCGGGAATGCCACATGTTGAACGGCGAGGTGGACTTTATCCTGAAATGCGTCGCCCCCGACCTGAGCAGTTTTCAGCAGTTTCTGACGGGTGAGCTGCTGACCACGCCCAATGTAGCCAGCGTAAAAACATCGCTGGTTATTCGCGGCGCCAAGGACGAACCCGGCGTTCCCTTCGACGTTCTGGAAGAACGAATGAACCGGACGGCGTGAACATCATTCGCTTTTGATGCGGTTTTGACGGCGGCAGAAAAGCAGCGACCGTTAATGATAGAACCCAACTAATTATCAGCTGCATAATGCCCCCACATTGCAGTTAGTTTTCGTTGTCACGCAGAAAGCGCATTTATCTCACCGTCTCCTGCGCGTGGTAGAACCAGTGGACCAAAATCGCTCAGCGATTCGATATGCGCAAACAAGTTCAAGTAGATCGATCTGAGCGATTGGCTAACCTGGCGTGCGGCATTGACTCCCGGATGGTATGATTCGAATTGCAGGCCATCGACCTTGATGACCGAATGACGTTTCAGGCAGATGTGAAACAGCTCAATCGGGGTCGGCGGCAATGTTTCGATCACGCTCATACCGTCCTGGAATTCATGGACAGGGGTCAGAATTTCGCCCCCGTCGTGTAAATGGCGCAGATGCGCAGGTGCGCCCAGCAGACGTGCTGCAGGTCCCGCGATTACGCCGGACAGCGGCTTTTGCATTCCAAATGTATCGGCCATGATCCGAGTTAGCGGGCGTGTACGCCCACGCGAATCCGCGCGCCCGGGAATCAGGGTCACCGACCCCTTCCACAACACGGTCTGCAGTGCGCCATCCTGCGTCAGAACCATGTCGCCCGGAAGCAGATCTTCGATCGCCAATGGGCCGTTTTCGGTTTCCACCAGGGATCCGCGTGTAAAGGCACAAAAGGCGTCTTCGAACATGGGCAATGCCGGGGCGATGTGGCGCGTTTGCGAAACATCTCCGTTCGGCATCAAGGTACTGACCTCATAGCGCCGCAACTGCGCCTTTGGTCTTGCGTTTGTCTTCGGAATTTCGCGCAGCATGGCCGAAGTTTCGACCGCGTTTCTGGCTGCGCGCGTCAAGGAATGTGGAATTGTCATTTTTATTCCGTCCCTCCTAAAATACCGTTCAGACGGGTAAAGCCCTCCGTACAGGGCAACCTGACCGGCGTATTCTTTGTCTTTAATGAGATAGCGACCTCAGGGCGCACGCCTTTGCGGCGTCGCAACGCGATGAACTTTCGCTTTCCTTTGGTCAACACACTGACCCCCCAGACAAACTCACTAAAACACAGGCGGAAATTACCTGCGCACACACACCCCTGAACCAGGCCGCTGGAAATTTCAGCGGTTGGTCACACACCGGCCCGGAGCACCCCTCCGATGTGCGTCTTGACCCTTGGAACCGGCAGCATGGTTCCTTGGGCTTTTGATCAGCGTTGGCGTGCCAAGCGGCGCGCGACCCTGATCGAAGAACTGGAAACCCGTTTCCACGGCATTTCCGGTGCCTGTTCTCGCGTGGCCGCAACAACGGCACTGAGAAAACGAGATTTAACCTTCATGTTATTATTCCTAGTCGTACCGGGGCAGCTACCCCGGGTTCCTGTGTAGGATCAGTGTGGCGCGTCAATGCGGCACCGATAAGGCTGACTCAGGATTTAAACAGTAAAGTCGAAGGTCGGCAGATCCTCTTCTTTGGAATGCCTCGCACCGCGGGATAATCGTTTGATAAACACCTGAGTGCGGACAATAAAAGTCAAAATGTCTCGACTCAAACAGACACAACAAATGTGGCGAAAAAGCGGCGATTTCGCCACATTTTGGGCGCGCTCTACAATTTAATGGCGGAGATCAAACGGCCATAATCGGCTTCTTTCGCGTGGGTCGAGCGGCGGAAGGAATAAAATCTGTCCGGGTCTGAATAGGTGCAGTGCCGCGTCCATTCCGCCTGACCCACCCCGGCTTGCCGCAATCTGTGCAGACCAAAGGCGGGCAGGTCGAACTGCAGTCGATCCCCATTGCCATTCGCGAAGAACCTAAGGTTTTCGGGCGAATCCGCTGCGAATTCATCCAGGAAATCTGGACCGACCTCATACGCGTTTTGAGAAATCGTAGGACCAATGACAGCGACGGTGTTTTCCCGCTGCGCGCCCAATGCCTCCATCGCGTCCAGGGTTGCCTCCAATACACCGTCCAAAGCACCGCGCCACCCGGCATGCGCAGCCCCGATCACATTCGCGTCAGAATCGGCAAACAGGACCGGTTGGCAATCCGCTGTCAGAATCGTCAGCGCCAATCCCGGGGTTGCGGTGACAACCGCATCCGCTTTGGGTTTGTCGCCATTTATCGGAGCGTCCACTGTCAGAACGGTTGGGGAATGCACTTGATGCACCCCGACCAATGCGTCCGGGTTGACCTCCATCGCCGCGGCCACGCGCTGACGGTTCACTGCCACCGCTTCGGTTTGGTCAGACGAGCCATAGCCGCAGTTTAAACCCGCGAATATTCCGGAAGACGCTCCGCCCCGACGGCTGAAAAACCCGTGGCGGACAGGCGATAGGACGTCCGAGGTCAGAATTTCCAATGTCATGGTTCCAGTCCCGGTGGAGGTGCAGCATAAGAAGGGTAGAGGCCCAGTACTTTGAACAGATTTCCCATTTCCTCGGGATGCGTCAACCGGCGATGTGCAGCAATGAGCGCCTCAAGCTCAGACCTGCCGAGTGGCGCAGCCAGCGCCTGTGCGCGGGCCGTGATGCCCAGCCGTTCCAGAAACATGCCCTGAGGTGTCAGCTTTGTATGGGCGCAACCGGCGGCGCGTGCGGCAATAGCAAGGGGCTCAAAATCTACATGCGCGGTCAGATCCGCCCGACCCGGAGCTTGCAGGGGATCAACACGTTCATGTGATTGCAAAGCTTGAAACGTGTCGCCCAGCGAATGCCAGTCACCGTAATCCACGATCAGACCCGCCCCGCCATAAGTGGCGATCCGCCCAGCGATCACGGTCAGGATCGGAATTGCGGCCGCGCAAAGTTCAACCAGATCGCCATCTTGGGTGTCTATCATGCGATCCGCCAGACCGATCTGAGCCATGTTCGGCCCCAGCCCATACGTAAGCGATTCGCCCTGCGCACCGATTAGACGTTCGCGCCAGCCATCACCTTCACGTATGAATTGGCGGACTGGCAGGGCATCAAAAAACTCGTTCGCCACCAGAAACAGGGGGGCTTCGGGCAGGTCGATGAGCGTATCGATCCAGCGCGGGTTGTGACCGCTCAGCAATTGCGCCTGCCTGTCCCGCATAGCAGGGGAGGCCTCGAACAAAACAATTTCTGCGGCCTCGTGAAATCCAGATATGCTGCTGGTTGCGCGCAGAATATCTGCCATCAGTGTACCGCGACCCGGTCCCAGCTCTGCTAGAATGAACCTGTCCGGCTTGCCTTGATCCATCCAGCTTTGCGCCAGAGCAAGCCCGATCAACTCTCCGAACATCTGGCTGACTTCCGGGGCGGTAATGAAATCCCCCTGAGCGCCCAGCGGATCGCGGGTGGTGTAGTATCCGAACTTAGGGTTCAGCAGGCATTCAGTCATGAAATCGGCCACGCTCATCGGGCCATTCAGCGCAATTTGCGCCAGTAGGTGATCCTTAAGGTTCATTGAGCGCGCTGCGCACGAAGCGCAAACCACAGGCCAAGTGCGATCATTGGCAGCGACAGCATTTGCCCCATGGTCAGGCCATAGCCGCCCACGTGCCACGCCAGCCCCAGCGGATTCCCGGCCGAGACGAATTGTGCGTCAGGCTGACGAAAGAACTCAACAATGAAACGCGAGGCACCATAACCTGCCAAAAATACACCCATCACCAGACCCGGCTTGTTAAACGCCCCACGCCGATAGGCCATCCACAGTAGAAGTGCGCCCAGCAACAAACCTTCCAGTGCGGCTTCATAGAGTTGTGAAGGGTGCCGGGCACACATCCCGGCCACAACACCCGGGCAGTCCTGCGCGGCGCCACCTGGAAAGATCACTGCCCATGGAACGTCGCTGGGTCGCCCCCAAAGCTCGGCATTAGTGAAGTTCGCCAACCGCCCTAACAACAGCCCGGGCGGCACAGCATGTGCGATCAGATCGGCCAAAGACAAGACCGGGACCTGGTAACGCCGCGCATACAGATAGGACGCAACGACGACCCCCAGCAAACCACCATGGAAGGCCATACCGCCCTGCCAGACCATCAATATCTCCAACGGGTGCGATAGGTAGTAAGCCGGTTGGTAAAACAGAACGAACCCCAGACGCCCGCCGAGAATCACGCCGAGGATGATCCAGGTGATCAGATCCTCCAATTGCTGCGGTTTCATCGGTGGAGTATCTGCAGGCCAAAGTGCCGGGCGCTTCAGTGCCGCAGTACCCAATCGCCATGCGATCAGAATGCCGACGATATAGGCCAGCGCGTACCATCTAAGTGCGAACTCCATCCCGAACAGCGAGATCGAGAAAACTTCGGGCGAAAGGTCGGGGAAATTCAGAACAGCCTGCATGTGCGTCTCATTGCCCGGGGTTAGCGGGGCAAGTCAACCTTGAGCCCGGGCCATTCTTTACCCATATAGAGACCAACCGCGATACCGGAGTAAAGCCATGCAAACCCGTAATAAGATTCTTGATGACGTTTCCCAACTGATGACCAACGCCATGGGCGTCGCGCAAGGCGCGCGGGAAGAGGCCGAGAACGCCATGAAGTCGATGATCGACCGCTGGCTGGCCGATCGTGATTTCGTCACGCGCGAAGAATTTGATGCTGTGCGCGCCATGGCCCAGAAGGCGCGCGAAGAGAACGCAGCGCTTGAGGCACGCCTTGAGGCGCTTGAAACCAAGCTGGACAAATAAGTTCCGCATACTCGAGATTTTAAAAAAAGAAAACCGCCGCGCAATCCACGCTGGGATTGTGCGGTGTTGTGTATTCTGACGCCTTACCAAATTTAATCAAGACAAAGCTGGCGGTGGCGCCAATATTTTGATCGCCGTTGCCGACTGTCCACAACTTATTGATGTTATCCCCAACAAATAGGGTTGCCAGAACCCTACCAGCGGCGCACCATATCTAGTACAGGCAGACTGGGGAAGCCCGGCTTGTAGAGCAAGCAACTAGCGCTGGGGCGCTGCCAGCCCCCAAAAAGGCTAGAGATTAGTGAGGTGGCATTATGGCCCTTTCCGAACAGTTTCTCGAAGAAGACCTTCATCCAATCGACATTGTTGAACATCTTGCCGAACACCACGACTGGGATTTCGACCGGATCGGGGATGATCAGATTGCCATGGCTGTCGAAGGACAGTGGCGCACCTATTCGATCACGTTGGCCTGGTCCAACTATGACGAAACGCTCCGCATGGTGTGTTCTTTCGAAATGGAACCGCCTTCCGAGCGCGAGAACGAGCTTTATGAGCTGCTCAACAAGATGAATGATCAGTGCTGGGCCGGTGCATTTACGTATTGGGCCAATCAAAAGCTGATGGTCTACCGGTACGGTTTGGTTCTGGCGGGTGGCCAGATGGCCAGCCCGGAACAGATCGACACAATGATCACCGCCGCGGTTCTGAGCGCCGAGCGCTATTACCCCGCGATCCAACTGGTCACCTGGGGCAACCGCGATCCCGAGGATGCCATGCAGGTCGCCATTGCAGAGGCCTACGGCCGCGCGTAAAGATTTGCCCCAAACCGGATATGGAGAGGGGCAATCATGGACATGTCACGCGTCGCCGAGCAGGGGCTGGTTCTTCTGGGATGCGGTAAGATGGGTTCGGCCATGCTCGCCGGTTGGTTGGAGCATGGCCTTCCTACGTCAGCCGTCTGGGTGATCGACCCGTATCCTTCGGATTGGCTGAAGGCGCAGGGCGTCAATATCAACACTCCATTACCCGAGGCCCCGGCAGTCGTATTGGTGGCCGTCAAGCCACAAATGATGGGCGAGGCACTGCCAGCGATCAAAGCGCTGGGCGGAGGCGGCAGCCTGTTTGTGTCAGTCGCAGCGGGCACATCAATCGCCACCTTTGAAGCTTTGTTGGGTGAAGGCACCCCAATTGTGCGGGCGATGCCAAATACACCGGCGGCGATCCGGCAGGGGATCACAGCATTGATCGGCAATGCAAACGCCTCAGACACCGATGTAGCCCTAACGGAAAACCTGCTGTCCGCAATTGGTGACACAGTTCGCCTTGAGGACGAGGCGCAGATGGACGCGGTGACCGGGCTGAGCGGTTCGGGGCCTGCTTATGTCTTCCACCTGATCGAAACGCTGGCAGCAGCCGGACAGGCGCAAGGCTTGCCGCCTGATCTGGCGATGAAACTGGCCAAATCGACCGTTGCCGGGGCAGGGGCTTTGGCCATGGCGGCAGAGGAAGACCCATCGCAGCTGCGTGTCAACGTGACGTCGCCCAACGGTACGACGCAAGCTGCGCTTGAAGTGCTGATGCATGAGGAAGAAGGTTTCCCCGATCTGTTGCACCGCGCCGTCAAGGCTGCAACTGACCGATCCAAGGAGCTGTCCCGTGAGTGAGATTTCATTCGATGATTTTCTGAAGGTCGACATTCGGGTCGGTAAGGTTGTCCGCGCCGAGCCTTACCCAGAGGCCCGCAAGCCCGCGATCAAGATGTGGATCGACTTTGGAGACGAAATTGGCGAGCGCCGAACCTCAGCCCAGATAACGGCGCATTACGATCCGACGACGTTGGTTGGCAAGCAGGTGATGGCCGTTGTCAATTTCCCACCGCGCCAGATCGGCAAGTTCATGTCCGAGGTTCTGGTGCTGGGCCTGCCCGACGACAAGGGCGAGATCGTTCTGATCGGTCCGGATGGCGAGGTTCCAACCGGCGGGCGGATGCACTGATGAAACTTTTGATCGCACGCCCCATGACGGCCGCCGTCGAGGCGCGCGCTCGCGCCGAGTTCGACGTCGAGATCCGCAGCAGCACGTTGCCAATGTCGCCCGACGAAATGCGGCACGCATTGGCCGAATTTGATGTGGTCGTGCCCACCCTGGGCGATCAGTTTTCGGCCACAATTTTCGCGGAAGTGCCGCAGCCGCGCTGCAAACTGCTGGCAAATTTCGGCGTAGGGTACAATCATATCGACGTCGTAGCCGCGCGGGCTGCAGGGATTCAGGTCTCAAACACCCCCGGTGCGGTTACCGATGCCACGGCAGACATCGCGATGACGTTGCTGTTGTCGACCGCGCGCCGCGCGGGCGAGGGGGAACGGCTGGTTCGTTCGGGCAAATGGCAAGGCTGGCATCCGACGCAAATGCTGGGGCATCATGTGACCGGAAAACGCGTTGGGATCGTCGGGATGGGCAGAATTGGTCAGGCCATTTCGTGGCGTTGTCATTTCGGTTTTGGGATGGACGTGGCGTACCAGTCGCGCAGCCCGAAAGAGGTGGAGTTTCCCGCAGAAAACATACCGGACCTGAAAGAACTGGCGGCTGCGGTCGATTTCCTGGTGCTCGCCGTTCCAGGCGGTGCGCAAACGCGCCACCTGATCAATGCGCCGGTGCTGGAGGCGATGAAACCTTCGGGCATCTTGATCAACATCGCGCGCGGAGAAGTTGTGGACGAATCCGCACTGGTCAACGCCCTGCAATCAGGTCAGATCGCAGGCGCGGGCCTTGATGTTTATGAGTTCGAACCCACCGTTCCGCAGGCCCTGCGCGATATGGAGAATGTGACGATACTGCCCCATCTTGGCACAGCGACCGAAGAGGTGCGCACCGATATGGGGCATATAGCGCTGGACAACGTTGCAGCTTTCGTCGCGGGGCGATCTTTGCCGAACCCGGTCTAGCGCCCGACGGCCTCGCGCCAGTGTTTGCGGCAGAGCGAAACATAGGTTTCATTGCCGCCGATCTGCACCTGCGCGCCTTCGGTAATGGCGTTGCCGTTTTCGTCCTGACGGATGACCATCGTCGCCTTTCGTCCGCATTCGCAAATAGTCCGCACTTCGCGCATCTCGTCGGCCAGCGCCAGCAGGGCAGCTGAACCGGGAAACAGGCGGCCCTGAAAGTCCACGCGCAAGCCATAGGCAAGGACAGGCACCCGCAAATCATCGACCGCCCGGGCCAATTGCCAGACTTGCTCTTCGGTCAGAAATTGCGCCTCATCGACAAAAACGCAGGTGACGTTCCCTTTTTTCAGGCGCTGTTCAATCATCGCGAACACGTCGGTTCCAGCGGCGAACGTGTCCGCATCAGCCGATATGCCGATCCGCGACGCAATCCTGCCAACACCGGCCCGGCCATCAAGGGCCGCGGTCATCAAATAGGTGTCCATCCCCCTCTCACGGTAATTGTGCGAGGCTTGCAGTAACACGGTCGATTTTCCCGCGTTCATCGTCGAATAATTAAAGTATAGTTTTGCCATGGGTCGGGTCTAAAACGCCTGCTTTGATCGGGCAAGCCATCAAGAGCTTTAATAAGCGACGTCGCCGTTATTGTTGCAGAGGTCGAGCGTAAGCCCATTGGGGATGGATTCCCCCGCCTCAACAACAGCGACGCCGTCGGCCAACATGCGGCCTAACCGTAGCAGGACAAGAATACCGACCCGCAATCACTCATTACTGGCATTAAATGCCTCCACTCACTCACAAAACCCCCGCATATCTGAGGGATAGCCAACATATGACATTTCAATTATGAATCGAGTATGGGAATTTTCTTTTCCCTTTCCCCCGCAATGGCAGATTTAGTGGGGCGTGCAGGCAGTAAAGGTAAAAACATGGCAGATATCGGGGCCTACCTGAAAAAACACACTGAAGCGCTGGTTAAAGACGTGGGAATCGAATCCGCGTGTGAGATTACAGGCAAATCCAAAGCCACGTTGGGCCGTTATTATTCTGACAATGTCGAACATACTGATCGGTTCATGCCGGTCGATGCGGTGGCGCGGCTTGAAGCAGTGGCAAACTTCCCCCACGTCACCTCGGCGCTGGCCGATCTGAAAAATATCACCCTGTCCTATGACGGGCGCAATGACGACAGCCCCCGTACTGGCGGAGTGAATTCCGACGTCATCGCGCTGAGCCAGCGGTTTGCAATGCTGATGACCGAATACCAGTCAGCAATCGAGGATGGCATCATCACGGTAAACGAAGCCAAGCGTCTTCTGAGGGAAACCAGCCAGCTGCAACAAGTTCTGCTGGATATGAAGCTGCATCTGGAAGAGGAAAGCGTAAGCTGAAGTTTCGGTGTGCGCCGCTCAGGGATTAGGACGATGTTCCTGTGAACAACCCGCAACCTTTTTAGCAGTCCTTATATTGAATTGGATTTGAACAGGTGTGTTTCGTTTCAATTGTCCTACAAGCGACAAGTGCACCACTACAGTTGCGTCACTAAATGGTTCGGTAATGGCAAAATGCCTGATGCTTGATGTTGATGGTGTCCTCGTCGACGGTCGTCCCGGCGATGGTCTGCGATGGGACACTGATTTATCGAAGGATCTGGGACTAGATCCTAATCTGCTTGCGGAAGAGTTTTTCAAAACTGAATGGACTGCCATTGTCGAGGGACGGGCTGAACTCTTACCGATACTAGAGGCTGTTCTGAAGCGTGTTGCACCGACCATCAAAGCTCCTGATTTGATAGACTATTGGTTTAGAGGGGATTCAAGTATAGTCGAAACCACTGTTGCGGATGTGCAAGAGGCGAGACGCAAAGGCATACCTGTTTATCTTGCAACCAACCAGGATCACATGAGAGCAATCTATCTCATGCAGACAATGGCGCTCGGCGATGAAGTTGACGGCATCGTGTACTCAGCAAAAGCAGGGTGCAGAAAGCCAAAACCTGAGTTCTTCGCTTTCGCAGCGCGGGAGGTCGGGCGCCAACCGGGTGAACTTTTGCTGGTCGATGATACCCTGCCGAATATTGAGGCAGCCCGATCCGCAGGATGGAAGGCTGTCCATTGGGATGGAACCGAACGCCTTTCCACGATTCTACACCGCAGTGTAAGTTAAGCGGGTATTATACCTTTTGCGTCCCAATCAAGCGTTCCTAATGTCGTCTTGCGCGCTGTGGTGCGGCGTATCCTGGATTGTGATCGGTGTGTCGCGATGCCAAGAAGTCAACTGTGCCGTTTGACGATCACCGATCCAACCGAATACCCCGCACCGAACGAACAGATCAGGCCGACATCTCCATCTGACAGATCATCCGAATACTTGGAAAACGCGATGATGGACCCGGCCGAGGAGGTGTTGGCATAATCTTGCAGGATGTTGGGCTGTTCGCCTACCTCGGGTTCGCGTCCCAGAACCTTCTTGCCGATGAAGTCATTCATGGTCTTGTTGGCCTGATGCAGCCACAGGCGTTTCAGGTCATCGCTGTTCACGCCTTCCGCGTCCATGTGATCCGAGATGTGCTTGCTGACCATTGGCAGCACTTCTTTGAAGACTTTGCGTCCGTTCTGCATGAACTGCATGTCACGGCGGTCGACCACCCCGTCAGGGCGTGAACGACGCAGGAAGCCGTTGTTGTTGCGGATATTGTTCGAGAATTCGGTCGCGCAGCGTGTCGACAGAATTTCGAAATGCGGACCCTTCGCGTCTTCGACCCGCTCGATCAAAGTGGCGGTGGCCACGTCGCCAAAGATGAAATGACAATCGCGGTCGCGCCATTCCAGATGCCCTGAACAAATCTCGGGGTTTACCACCAATGCGGCGCGGACCGAGCCGGAGCGGACCATGTCCGCGGCGGCCTGAATCCCGAAAGTGGCCGAAGAACAGGCGACATTCATATCAAACCCGAACCCGTTGATCCCAAGCGCTTGCTGGATTTCGATCGCGACGGCGGGGTAGGCGCGTTCGTGGTTAGACGCGGCACAGATTACCAGATCAACGTCCTCGGCGCTGCGCCCGGCTTGTTTCAGTGCTTTTTTGCAGGCGTCCACGGCCATCTCGGTCATGATGCCCGGTTCGTCATCGCCACGTTGACGCAACAAGGGATGCATCACGTCAGGGTCCAGAACACCGTCCTTGTCCATCACGTAGCGTTTCTCGATACCCGAGGCCTTGAAGATGAACTCTTCCGACGAATGCTGCATCGGCTCAATCTCACCCGCCGCGATTGCGTCTGCGTTTTGGGCGTTCATCTTGTCGGCATAGGCGTTGAAGGCCGTGACAAGTTCGGCGTTGGTGATGACGTTTTCGGGGGTGAAAACACCTGAGCCGGTAATCGCGGGCGTGTACATGATAAGACCTGAATGTTTCGGATTCGCCCAAAATGCAGGCATACAAGGGTTAGATCAAGAGACGTTGACCCAAGGGAATGTCAAAGTTTGGGCTGAAATCCACTTCACATCTTGAATAGTTCATATTTCGAAGTATATGCGAGGCCAAAGTTACAAACGGATTCACCGATGACCCATGACGATAGCGCGCTGGTCCGCTGCCTCAGTCCTGAAGTGCAAGCGATGATGGGGGTCTATGCGCTCTACTGGAAACTAGAAGAAAGCCTGGACGCATTAGAGGTCGGGTTGAGTCATCAGGAATGCCATATGATGGTCAAGCTTGAGCGACCCAAACGCATGGGCGTTTTGGCTGCAGACATGCTGACGGTGCCATCCACAATCACGTCAACCGCTGACGCGCTGGAAGAGGCAGGGTACCTGACCCGCCAGCGCGATCCGGAAGACCGTCGGGCTTGGTTGTTGGTTCTGACCGACAAGGGGCTTGAGATGCGACAGGTTCTGATGTCCGAGGCGGGAGACCTGTTCCGCCGAGCTTCTGGGCTGGATGCTGACGAAACTGCCGAGTTTGCACGACTGGCCCGGAAGATCCGGGAAAACATAATGAAAACAGGAATTCCTGAGGGATTGAAGAAATGAAACTCTTCACTGTACTGAGCGTCGCTCTGACCGTGTTCGCCGCCTCCGTTTTGGCGCAGGATAGCGCCAAGCCCGTAAAACTAATGATGGTCCAAGAGACATCGCCCGGCTTCTCGCGCCAGTTTTTTGGTCGCGTCGCTGCGCGGCAAACCGTCGATCTGGCCTTTCAGGTTTCCGGGCAAATCGTCGAAATGCCGGTGACCGAGGGGTTCGTGATACCCAAGGGCGAGCTGATCGCGCAACTGGATCAGGAACCATTCCAGCGCCGCTATGACCGCGCTGTCCTGCAAAAGGATCAGGCGGATCGTACCGTGGCCCGTCTTTCTCGTTTGCGCGGAACCACAGCCAGCCAGGTGGCGGTGGACGACGCGGAAACCGAAGCGCAACTGGCGGATATCGCGGTCCGCGATGCAGAATACGATCTGGAACACGCAACACTGACCGCGCCGTTTGACGCGTTGGTATCTCGTCGAACGGTCGAGTCTTTTACCACTGTAAACGCAGGGGCACCCATCGTGCGTATCCACGATATGTCCGAATTGCGGATCGAAGTGGATGTTCCTGAAATCCTGTTCCAACGCTCGGGTCAAGAAGATGACATTACGATTACGGCGAAGTTTCCAACCAGCGACGAGGTCTTCCCTCTGCAGATCCGAGAATTTGACGCGGAAACTTCAAGCGTCGGTCAGACGTTCCGTATCCAGTTTGGTCTTACCCCTCCCGAAGGGTTGCAGATTTTGCCGGGTTCGTCGGTGACCGTGAATGTGAAGGTCCAGGACGCCCGGACAGGTATCGTTGTGCCTGCAACGGCCATCATTTCGGACGCTGAGGGCGGTCTGGGCGTCATGGTGTTTTCACCGGTTGGGGCCGATGAAGGCGCCGTCCAGCTTGTGCCGGTTACCATCGAACCCACGCAGACCGGCGAAGTCCGTGTTCTGACAGGGTTGAACGATGGTGACGAGATCGTCGTCGCGGGTGGCAGCACGTTGACAGATGGCCAAGCCGTTCGCCGCTTTGCTGGCTTTGCGAACTGAAGGGCGGATCGATGAACATTGCGCGCGCATCCATTGATCGCCCGATCTATACGTGGCTGATAATCCTGATCGCCCTGTTTGGTGGCGTCTGGGGTTTCCTGTCGTTGGGACGTCTGGAAGATCCGGCCTTCACCATCAAAAACGCGGTCATCGTGACCCAATATCCCGGTGCAACGGCTGAACAGGTGGCGCTGGAGGTGTCCGAGCCACTGGAATCCGCCATCCAGCAACTGGGTGAGGTTGATACGATCACATCCGTGAATCAGCCCGGGCTTTCGCTGATCGAAGTTGAGATCCAATCGACATATGACGGAACCGAATTGCCCGAAATCTGGACTAAGCTGCGCGCCAAGGTGCGTGATACGGCCCGCAGCCTGCCGTCCGGAGTGCAGGCGCCGCTGGTCAATGACAGGTTCGGCGACGTGTTCGGGCTGTTCTATGCGGTAACGGCTGATGGGTTTTCGGACGCTGAAAAACACGAGCTGTCCACCTTCTTGCGGCGCGAATTGCTGACCGTCGAAGGCGTCGCAGACGTAGAAGTGATGGGCCTGCCGCAAGAGGCTATCTTTGTAGAACCCGATCTGGCCATCTCGGTGAACCAGAATGTGCCGCTGCAGTCCATCAATGAAGCTATTGCCAACGCAGACTCTGTGAACGCGTCGGGTTCGCTGCGTTCAGAGAATGACCGTACAACGATCCTGACCGCCGAAGGGTCGGACTCAGTTTCCGCCATCGCCGGTCTGTCTGTCGGTTCGCAGGGGCAGGTGATCAACCTGTTTGACATGTCTGACGTTTTCCGAGGTCGCCAGACCGACCCGGACATTATGATCCGCTTTAACGGGACCGAGGCTTTTACTCTGGGGATCGCTGGCCTATCCTCCGAAAACATTGTTGAGGTCGGCAAGCGCGCCGATGCGAAGTTTGCGGAACTTGACCCTCAGATCCCCTTTGGCGTCGAAATCCTGCCGATCTACCAACAGCACGTGGTGGTGGAACAGGCCTCGAATGACTTTCTGGTAAATCTGGCCATGTCCGTGACCATTGTGGTTATCGTACTCGCGGTGTTCATGGGATGGCGCGCGGCGGTTGTTGTCGGCTCAACCCTGTTGCTGACCGTGGTGGGAACGCTGCTGTTCATGTCGATGTTCTCAATCGAGATGGAGAGGATCTCGTTGGGTGCGCTGATTATCGCGATGGGTATGTTGGTGGATAACGCCATCGTTGTGGCTGAGGGCATGCAGATCGCGATGCTGCGCGGGAAAAACTCGCGCGATGCTGCGGATGAAGCTGCTTCCAAGACGCAAATCCCGTTGTTGGGCGCGACCGTCATCGGGATCATGGCCTTTGCAGGGATCGGTCTTAGCCCGGATGCGACGGGCGAGTTCCTGTTCTCTCTGTTTGCGGTGATCGGTATTTCACTGCTGCTGAGCTGGGTGCTGGCTCTGACGGTGACACCAATGCTGGGCCACTATTTCTTCAAGCAGGGTGAGGCAGGCGCTGTGGATGCCTATGGCGGGATCATGTTCCGTGTCTACGGCAGCATCCTGCGCTGGGCGCTCCGGTTCCGCTGGCTGGTTGTTGCCGGTTTGATAAGCGTCACTGTTGCCTGTTTCGCCGGGTTTGGACTGGTCAAACAGCAGTTCTTCCCCGATTCGAACACGCCGCTGTTCTTCGTGCACTACAAACTGCCGCAAGGTACGCCCATCGCGCGAACGGCCGAGGATATGGCTGTATTCGAAGAATGGCTGGACAAACGCGACGATGTCGTTGCCGTCACCACATTTGTTGGGCAGGGGGCAACCCGGTTTCTGCTGACCTATTCGGCAGAGAAACCGAACCCCAGCTATGGCCACATGATCATCCGTACAGAAACTCTGGATGACATTCCCGCATTGCAGGCTGATCTAGAGGCGTTTGGCTCCGCTCAATTCCCCGAAGGTGAGTTCCGCACCAAGCGTCTGATCTTTGGCCCTGGCGGCGGTGATCCGATCCAGGCCCGGTTCTCGGGTAGTGATCCGGCTGTTCTGCGGCAGCTTGCGGACGAAGCGATTCAGCGGATGCGCGGTGCGTCCGAGAACGCTTTGCATGTCTATCAGGACTGGCGTGAGAAGGAACTGGCGGTTCAGCCTATCTATGCGACAGAACGAGCGCAGACTGCCGGTGTCACCCGTGAAGATATCGCCGGAACGCTGCAATTTTCGACCGATGGTATCAGGGCGGGTGTATTCCGGGAACGCGACCGTTTGATCCCGATCATCATCCGCCGCCCTGCGGACGGAGATTACTCGATCGTCGATCAGGTCGTGTACTCGGATCAGTCCGAAAAGTTTGTGCCAATCGAACAGATGGTCGACGGGTTCGAGTACAAATCGCTCAACACGCTGGTTCATCGTCGTGACCGGGTGCTGACCATTACCGTCGGCGCCGAAATTCCGGCGGGTCTGACGGCGGCTCAGGTCCACTCGGAAGTTCGCGCTGCCATCGAAGAGATGGAACTGCCCGCAGGGTATCGCATGGAGTGGGGTGGCGAGTTCGAAAACGCCGGTGACGCCAACGAAAGCCTGGGCCGTCAGTTGCCGGTCAGCCTGTTGATCATGGTGCTGATTTCGGTGTTGATTTTTAACGCCATCCGTCAGCCGATTATCATCTGGTTGCTGGTGCCGATGTCCGTAAATGGCGTGGTTATCGGGTTGTTGGGTACTGGTCTTCCGTTCACCTTCACGGCGCTGCTGGGTCTGCTCAGCCTGTCGGGGATGCTAATCAAGAACGGCATTGTTTTGGTCGAGGAAATCGATCTGGTCCGCGAAACCGGCAAAGGCTTGCGCGAGTCGATCATCGAGGCCTCGGTCTCACGTCTGCGCCCAGTGATGCTGGCCGCGATCACCACTATTCTGGGCATGGCGCCGTTGCTGACAGATGCGTTCTTCAAGTCCATGGCGGTGACGATTATGGGCGGCCTGGCCTTCGCGACAATCCTGACGATGGTCGCAGCGCCCGTCTTCTACATGATCTTCTTCGCGCGAGATGAAAAGCGTGAGATTAAAGAAGCCGCTGCGTAACAGCTCAGATTTTTGTCGAATTTCTCAAACCCGGCTGGTGTCCTATCCAGCCGGGTTTTTCGACCAATTGACTCGGTCTAAGGCCGCCTGCGTTTCAGGGGCAATGTCATAGTTGGATCGGGCATTAGTGTCATAACTTCGCCAAGCGCTCGACGTGATTGCCTTGCAATGCCAGACGCCATTGGATTTTGGGGTGATCAGACTGCCTCGTGACTTCAACAGCCCGATTGTGTGGACGTGCCATGACGTAAACCAAAGAGGACCAGAGGGCGCGATGCAGTATTTGGCTCTGCACAGTTTGTCGTCCGCCTTTTTGCGGATGTGATCGGAATGTCGAAAATTTTCGGTGCAGCCTGCATCCGGATACCGCCATTCCACACCCAGGCGGACAAACCCGGTTGGCCGTTTTTGGGTGAGGTCAAAAATTGTACCGCTTTTGCACCAGACCAGTTCATCAATATCACATTGAAGAACCGCGCGAGCGCCGGAAAGAAAACGCAAGCGCGCGATGTTCAGCAGCGAAGTCTGCAGAAACATCGTATTGTGACGGTTTTTGCCCTTTCTGTCTTGCGAAACAACGCCGTACCTGAAAGGCGCGGACAGCACCGTTGGGTTATGGATCCCACCCCGCCTCAGCGCTTCGCGGATGTCGTCCAGCCCATACCGGGTTGAGGCATTGTCGAAGAACAGCATCTGCTCCAGCCCATGCATCTGACAATGGTAACGGGCAAAATCTTCAATCCAGGTCAGGTCGTTGTCACGCGACAAGGTTACGGCCACGTTTTTCCCAGTGTGAGGGGCCGAATCCTGCTGGACCGAATTCACGGGCGACTCGACACCAGAACCGCGCCATTCAAACCTTAGGGTTTGTGGCTTCTTTGACGTCCGGATGATCAATAGATCATAGAACTCATGGGACTTCAGGCGGGGTTTCCCGACTTTGTCTTCATCCAGATAAAACTGGCCTTCTCGGATCACGTGGTACAGGCCGAACAGTTTTGGGCAGAAAACCACCAGGCTGCCCCGGTCCCAAAATGCATCGTACCAGAACGTGTCATAGTCGTACACGTGCTCGGTATAGTCTGGGCCAACATGGCCCGGTTTCATTTCGCGGCGTAGCCCGAGTTCCGTAAGGCTGCTGGAGGCAAAAATCGGATAGTGCTCTTGTGTCAATGTCGTTGCCTTAAACTTGCTGGCAATTTCGAATTGTTGCCGCCAACTTACATGCGCTTAGATAGCCAGCTCATCGGTATTTCTAGCGCCGGGTTCAGTCGCCCGGATCCCTCGCCGGGTCATAGTGATAATAAAAACAGGACAGTTTGTTCCCGTCAGGGTCGCGCAGATAAGTGACATAGAAATCAGGTGCGTAATAGTCTCTTGTACCCGGGGCACCAGCGTCTGTGCCACCATGCTCCAGCCCTGCAGTGTGAAACTGTCGGACCGTTGCGGCGCTTTGGGTGGGAAACGCGATCATCGTCCCGTTGCCCACATCGGCAGGGTTCCCGTCAAAGGGTGTGTTTATCCAGAACCCGGTCCCATCGTCTGGTTCGGTTCCCCAACCCGCACGATCTTTGGTCCATCCCGGAAGGCGTGGCAGTTCCAAGACAGAAAAGATCGCGTCATAGAACTTAATGGCCCGCGACAGGTCATTTGTTCCATAAGTGACGTAAAGGCGCACGGCTTCCCCCGATTTAGGGACGGTATCACACGGCCTTTATATCGGAGGGTTACAGAAAAACGGCACTGAAAGCTGTTTTAGATCAGCGGGACAAAGGGCACATCACACGCTGCAAGCGTCATCATTGCGGCGAAAACAATAAACCTGCGCATTTGTTTTTTTCCTTCTGCTCAATCATAGAAAAGATGCGCGCCCGGGGACACAAGGTCAACGGGCGCGCGAAACGTTCGGTCGTGTAAGCAGGTTAAGGCCGATCAGCCCTGCAGCGATCTAACCTCGACATCGCCTTCGGTCTGCGCCTTAATCGCCAGCGCGGCGGCGTGGCTTGCGGCAGCTGTCGTGTAGTATGGGATCTTGTCATACAGTGCGATGGATCGGATGGCTTTGCTGTCCTCAACCGCTTGCGCGCCTTCGGTGGTGTTCATCAACAGCTGAACCTGGCCGTCTTTCAACATATCGACCACGTCCGGGCGGCCCTCATAGACCTTGTTGACGATCTCACAGGCAACGCCTTGCTCGGCCAACCAGCTTTGTGTGCCACGGGTCGCGACAAGCGAAAAGCCCTGTTCCGTCAGAACTTGAGCGGCTTCAAGCATAGCGGCACCTTTATCGGCGTCCTTGATCGAGATAAACGCACGACCCGAAGAGGGCAGAACCATGCCTGCGCCCATCTGCGCCTTGAGGAAGGCGCGCGGGAAGTCGCGGTCCCAGCCCATGACCTCGCCAGTGGAACGCATTTCCGGGCCCAGAATGGTGTCAACGCCGGGGAAGCGGGCAAAAGGCAAAACAGCCTCTTTCACCGAGAACCACGGCATGTCCGGATCGGCCAGCGTCATCTGGTCGGCAATCTTGGTATCCTGACCATCCTTGTATGCGGGGCGCATAGGGAAGTTCGAAAGTTTCTCACCGGCCATGACGCGTGCTGCAATCGAAGCAATCGCACTGTCGGTCGCCTTGGCCACAAACGGTACGGTCCGCGAGGCGCGTGGGTTTACTTCGATCAGGTAGATTTCATCGTCCTTGATCGCGAACTGCACATTCATCAGGCCGACAACGTTCAGTGCCTTGGCCAATTTGTATGCCTGGTCCTTGATTTGCACGATGATTTCTTTTGACAGCGAATAGGGCGGCAGCGAACAGGCCGAGTCACCCGAGTGGACGCCGGCTTCTTCGATGTGCTGCATGATGCCTGCAACGTGAACGTCTGTGCCATCACAAAGGGCGTCGACGTCCAGCTCAACCGCACCAGCCAGATAGCTATCCAGCAGTACAGGGCTGTCACCCGAGACGACCACCGCCTCGTTGATGTAGCGTTTCAGCTGATCCATATCGCGCACGATTTCCATAGCGCGACCACCCAGAACGTATGAGGGGCGGATCACCAGCGGGAAACCGATATCTTCAGCAATTTCCAGCGCTTGTTCGTCGGTAGATGCGATGCCATTCTTAGGCTGTTTCAAGCCCAGATCATTGACCAGTGCCTGGAACCGTTCACGGTCTTCGGCCAGGTCGATGGCGTCCGGCGTGGTGCCGAGGATCGGAATGCCTTCTGATTCCAGCGCGTTGGCCAGTTTTAGCGGGGTCTGACCGCCGTATTGAACAATCACACCGTGCAGCGTGCCGTTTTCCTGTTCCTTCGTCAGGATTTCCATGACGTGTTCGAAAGTCAGAGGTTCAAAATAAAGACGATCCGAGGTGTCGTAGTCGGTCGACACGGTCTCGGGGTTGCAGTTGATCATGATGGTTTCATAACCAGCGTCGGTCAGCGCGAAACAGGCGTGGCAGCAGCAATAGTCGAACTCGATGCCTTGACCAATCCGGTTCGGGCCACCGCCAAGGATGACGACTTTCTTGCGGTCAGACGGACGCGCCTCGCATTCTACGTCACCCATCATGGGGGCTTCGTAGGTCGAATACATATAGGGCGTCTGCGCCTCGAACTCGGCGGCGCAGGTGTCGATGCGTTTGAACACGGCTGTAACGCCCAGATTGCGGCGCGCCCGGCGGACGTTGTCTTCGTCACGACCAGTCAGATTTCCCAAACGCGCGTCAGTAAAGCCCAGCATCTTGAGCTTACGGATGCCTTCCTCGGTCACGGGCAGGCCGTCTTTGCGCACTTGGCGTTCGGCTTCGATTATCTCGCGGATACGGGCAAGGAACCAAGGGTCGAACTTGGTGACGCCAAAGATCTCATCGTCGGTCAGCCCGTGGCGCATTGCTTGCGCGATGGTGCGCAGACGGTCGGGCGTCTGCTGGCTGATTGCTTTGATGACGGCGGCCTTGTCGTCGGCTTCGTCCCAGACACCGACATTCAGGCCGGGGATTTCCACCTCATCAAACCCGGTCAGACCCGATTCCATCGAAGCCAGCGCCTTTTGCATCGATTCGTGGATAGTACGGCCGATAGACATGGCCTCACCCACCGATTTCATGGCGGTGGTCAGGTAGGGCTCGGAGCCGGGGAATTTCTCGAACGCGAATTTCGGAATCTTGGTGACAACATAGTCGATGGTCGGCTCAAAGCTGGCCGGGGTGACTTTGGTGATGTCGTTGTCCAGCTCATCCAGCGTATAACCGACGGCCAGCTTGGCGGCGATCTTGGCAATCGGGAAACCGGTTGCCTTTGACGCCAGCGCCGAAGAACGCGATACGCGCGGGTTCATCTCGATCACGACCATCCGTCCGTCGACCGGGTTGATCGCCCATTGTACGTTCGATCCGCCGGTCTCGACGCCGATCTCGCGCAGCACGGCAATCGAGTGATTGCGCATGACCTGGTATTCTTTGTCAGTCAGCGTCAGGGCCGGGGCGACGGTGATCGAGTCACCCGTGTGCACGCCCATCGGGTCGATGTTTTCGATGGAGCAGACGATGATGGCGTTGTCGGCGGTGTCGCGCACCACCTCCATCTCGTATTCTTTCCATCCCAAAAGGCTTTCGTCGATTAGGATCTGGCCCACTGGCGAGGCATCCATGCCGGTGCGACAAATATGGATATAGTCTTCGCGGTTATACGCCACGCCGCCGCCTGTGCCGCCCAGCGTAAAGGCGGGGCGGATGATGGCGGGTAAGCCTACATTTTCAAGGGTTTCGAGGGCCAGCGCCACACCGGCGTCCAGGTCTTTCTTGCCGCTTTCGTTCTTGGGGGCAGTCACGATCTCGGCCTTGGGGTTTTCGATGCCCAGCCGGTCCATCGCCTCGCGGAACAAGGCGCGGTCTTCGGCCATTTCAATGGCGTCGCGCTTGGCACCGATCATCTCGACGCCAAACTTGTCCAGCACGCCCATCTCTTCCAGCGCGAGCGAGGTGTTCAGGCCGGTCTGCCCGCCCATGGTGGGCAGCAGCGCGTCGGGGCGTTCTTTTTCAATGATCTTGGCGACAACTTCTGGCGTGATCGGTTCGATATAAGTCGCGTCGGCCAATTCGGGGTCGGTCATGATCGTGGCGGGGTTTGAGTTCACCAGGATGACCCGGTACCCTTCTTCCCGTAGTGCCTTGCAGGCCTGAGCGCCGGAATAGTCGAACTCGCAAGCCTGACCAATAACAATGGGGCCCGCCCCGATGATCATGATCGACTGAATGTCGGTTCTTCTCGGCATGGCCACGTTCCTTCGATTGTCCGCGATTCAGGGCACCCCCAAGCGCCCAAATTGTCCTGCGTTATAGGGACCGCGCGAAAAGGTGCAAGGGGGATCGGAAACAGGGGCGAAATTGCCGCTTTCCCCCCTTTCCCTTGGCGGCGTATTCTCTATACCGCGCAGCACGACAAATGAGGATGCAATTGCGTATTCGTTTTGATCAGGGGCCAGCCGGGTCAGGAACCAGTTTTGACCGGCCAGCCGATATGATCCGCGCGGACAATGCGGAGGACGTGCCCCAAGCGTTGGAGGCGCTGGACGCGGCGCGCGCGCAAGGGGCTTGGTTGGCCGGCTATGCCAGCTATGAGCTAGGGTACGTGCTGGAACCGCGCCTGTCTGAGCGTTTGCCAGAAGGCCGCCGGCTGCCTTTACTATGCTTCGGCGTTTATGATCGCCCCATTCAGCGGGAATTGCCGGTTGCATCCGGTGGCGTGACCCAGTTTGAGCCGCGCTGGGACGAGGCGCGGTACACGCAGGCGTTTCAACACGTGCACGACGCCATTGGGGCAGGGGATATTTATCAGGCCAACCTGACATTCCCGATTGATATGACTGTAGAGGGCGATAGCGCCGCGCTTTATGCCGCGCTCACGGCCGGACAGCCCGTAGGTCACGGCGCGCTGATCCAGCAGGATGGGTTGCCCGATCTGCTCAGCCGGTCTCCCGAACTGTTCTTTCGCACGAACGCGGACCGCGGGATCGAAACCCGCCCAATGAAGGGGACCCAACCCCGCAGCGAGGATATGGCTGAAGACGCCCGGCGTCGCGCGTTCCTGGCGGTCGACGAAAAGAACCGGGCTGAAAACCTGATGATCGTCGATCTGTTGCGCAACGATATCAGCCGCGTCGCGATGCCCGGATCCGTCAAGGTGCCCGAACTGTTCAAAGTCGAAACTTATGCGACCGTGCATCAGATGATCTCGCTGGTGCAGGCGCAGCTGCATATGGGCGCCGAGCTGTCCGATATCCTGACTGCTCTGTTTCCCTGCGGTTCCATCACCGGTGCCCCCAAAATTCGAGCCATGGAGATTCTGTCCGATCTCGAACCCTGGCCTCGCGATGTTTATTGCGGTGCAATCGGGTGGGCTGCGCCGGACGGGCGTTCCGAATTCAACGTGGCCATCCGAACCCTGATGGTCGAGGATGGCGCGGCCACCCTCAATGTCGGCGGTGGAGTGATCTGGGACAGCACGGCCCCATCGGAATATGAGGAAGCGCTATGGAAAGCTCGCTTTGCCCACCAGCTGACCCTGACTTCCGCCTGATCGAAACACTGGCCTTTCGACCCGGCCAAGGGTTCGTTCGCCGGGATCGACATCTATCCCGTATGGCCCGGTCAGCTGCGGCCATGGGCATGCCTATCGATGTGGGCGCAGCCATCCAGGCACTGGACACTGTCGGAGGGCAATCTCCTCTGCGGTGCCGGCTTACACTGGCAGTTGATGGAACATACGATGTGACAACCGGAGCTTTGGCCGACAACCCACCATTATGGCGGGTCGCGGTCACCAAAATGCGGCTTTCCGCGTCGGATGTTTGGTTGCAGCACAAGACGACACAACGCTCTGTTTATGATACGGCTCGCGCATCGCTGCCGGACGGAATAGACGAATTTCTTTTTCTGAATGAACGTGAAGAACTGTGCGAAGGGACCATCACCAACCTGTTCCTGCATATGCCGGACGGCCGTCGTCTGACGCCAAAGCTGACCTGTGGTTTGCTTCCGGGGATTCTGCGAGAAGAACTGATTGATAATAAACAGGTTACCGAAAGCGTCTTGTCCTTGACCGATCTGAAAAACGCGGAAAAAGTTTTCGTAGGGAATTCCTTACGTGGCCTGATCCGGGCGGAATTGGCGGTATTGTGAGCAAACAAAGCGATTGGGCGCATGACGGGACGCATCACCTGCGGCTACGGCTGGAGTTCGGCCTGTTCTTTATCGCAGTGCCAGTTCTGATTGCAGTCTTTTTTCCTCCGAATTGGATGTTTCCGTCGCTGTTCACCTTCACGGCCATCGGTATCATCCTGCTCCATTACACGCCGGGTTTTGCCTGGGCCGAACTTCGGTACAACTGGCGCAATTGGACGTGGCGCGAGCTCGCTCTCTTCACTGTTGCCATGGCGGCGTTTTGCTCGGCGGTCGTCATGGCGATGCGACCGGATGTTGCATTTCGCATGCTTCTCTACCGGCCCGAATTCCTGGCAGTGATCTGGCTGGCTTACCCGATTGCTTCGGCCCTTCCGCAAGAGCTTTTGTTCCGGTCGCTGTTCTTCCGCCGCTACCAGGCGATCCTGCCAAACGGGAAGGCGGCTTACCTACTGAACGCGTCCTTGTTTTCGCTGGCCCACCTGATGTACTGGAGCTGGATTGTCGCCATCATGACCTTTGGCGGAGGGCTGTTGTTCACTTGGGCCTACCGCCAACGCGGGTCGTTTTTCTACGCGGTCCTGCTGCATGCTATTGCGGGTAATGTTATCTTTGCGGCGGGTCTGGGCATCTATTTCTATTCCGGCAACGTGCAAAGGCCGTTTTGACGGCGCGACCTGCCTTGACTTTCCAAGCCTGACAGGGTGTACCGGCGCGACGAATTCTACGCCCGAAGGGATAAATCCATGCACGCCTACCGCAGCCACACCTGCGCCGCACTGACCGCCGCCAATGTCGGTGAAACCGTCCGCCTGTCCGGTTGGGTGCATCGGGTACGAGATCACGGCGGCGTGCTGTTCATCGATCTGCGCGATCATTTCGGTGTGACACAGGTTCTGTGTGATGGCGACAGTGCAGCTTTTGCCGAGCTTGAGAAAGTACGTTCGGAATGGTGTATCCGCATCGACGGCACCGTCAAAGCACGTGACCCGGAGCTGGTGAACTCGAAACTGCCGACCGGTGAGATTGAAGTTTACGTGCGGGAGCTTGAGGTTCTGGGCGCGGCTGACGAACTGCCGCTGATGGTGTTCGGAGATCAGGAATACCCCGAAGAAACGCGTCTGCGCTACCGTTACCTGGACCTGCGCCGCGAGGCGATGCAGAACAACATGACCCTGCGCTCGGATGTTGTTTCTTCCATGCGCAAACGTATGTGGGATCAGGGCTTCCGCGAGTATCAGACGCCGATCATCACCGCATCGTCGCCTGAAGGCGCGCGTGACTTCCTTGTGCCGTCGCGTTTGCACCCGGGCAAGTTCTACGCGCTGCCGCAGGCCCCGCAGCAGTTCAAACAGCTGATCATGGTGTCGGGCTTTGACAAGTATTTTCAGATCGCCCCCTGCTTCCGTGACGAAGACCCACGTGCCGACCGCTCGCCCACTGATTTCTACCAGCTTGACCTTGAGATGTCATTTGTCGAACAGCAGGACGTGTTCGACACGATCCAGCCGGTTCTAACCGGTGTGTTCGAAGAGTTCGGCGGTGGCCGCAAGGTCGATCAGGAGTGGCCGCAGATCTCCTACAAGGATGCTGCATTGTGGTACGGTTCCGACAAGCCCGACCTGCGGAACCCTATCAAAATGCAAGTGGTCTCTGACCACTTCCGCGGGTCTGGCTTCGCGATTTTCGCGAAGCTGCTGGAGCAGGAAGGCACCGAAATCCGCGCCATCCCGGCGCCGACCGGCGGCAGCCGCAAGTTCTGTGACCGTATGAACGCTTTTGCCCAGAAAGAGGGTCTGCCCGGCATGGGCTACATCTTCTGGCGCGATCAGGGCGAAGGGATGGAGGCCGCAGGACCGCTGGCCAAAAACATCGGCCCCGAGCGCACCGAGGCGATCCGTCAGCAACTGGGGTTGGGCGTTGGTGATGCGGCGTTCTTCCTGGGTGGTAAGCCAAAAACCTTTGAAAAAGTCGCAGGTAAGGCTCGCGACGTGATCGGTGAGGAACTGAACCTGACCGAGAAAAACCGCTTTGCTTTTGCTTGGATCGTGGACTTCCCGATCTACGAGCAGGACGAAGAAACCGGCGCGATCGACTTTGAACACAACCCGTTCTCGATGCCGCAGGGCGGAATGGAGGCTCTGGAAGGCAATCCTCTGGACGTGCGTGGCTATCAGTACGACCTGGCCTGTAACGGGTATGAGCTGGTGTCGGGCGCGATCCGGAACCACAAGCCGGAAATCATGTTGAAAGCCTTTGAACTGGCTGGATACGGCGAAGAAGAAGTAAAAAGCCGCTTTGGTGCGCTGTTCAACGCCTTCCATTATGGTGCGCCGCCGCACGGTGGCTGCGCCGCTGGTATCGACCGTATCGTGATGCTGCTGGCCGATGAAGCCAACATCCGCGAGGTCATGATGTTTCCGATGAACCAGCGTGCCGAGGATCTAATGATGGACGCACCATCCGATCCGACCTCGGATCAGATGATGGAGCTGGGCCTGCGGATCATCCCTCAGGACTGAGAATAGCAAAACCCGCTGCTGACCCTGCAGCGGGTTTTTTCATAGCTTGTGCTTGTACAAAGGTCATGGCTATGGACCGGTATTCATCGCTTGGTCGCAGGTTTGCATAGCTCGTTTGTTGGCGACCTATTCCCATGGGTCCCTAAATGACTTCCGGCTAGAGCGAATATCGCGGGCGGTGGCGCGGGTTTGCCAGTAGACCCAAAGGCACAAGATCGTTGCGGTTATGAAGTAAGCGGTCATCATCTCAAATCGCCTCACGCTGTTCCAAACGGGTCTGCACAATCCCGGCGACCTGAGCAGCCACGGCCGTTACTGGGGTTCCGTCTGCCCGCGACTCGGCAAGCCGCTGGGCCGCTTCGGCCAAAACCGTATCCTCGGCATCGCGGGCAACCCCGCGCAGAAACTGTGCCGCGTAATCCAGCGTGCGCTGATCATTCGGACCGGCCAGAATGTCGGCGATATGCGCCATGTCATCCTGATAGGCCAACGGATCGGCGTTAATGATCTCATCCCGGACGGCATGCAGGCTGCTGGGTCGGCGATCTTCGGGCAAACGTTCTAGGATGGACGTCTGAAAATAGGCCAGCGACTTTAGGGGTTTCGCTAAGAACCCGTCGGCACCGGCCCGCATTGCGGTGCGTTTCATATGGTCATCCCCGGACATGCCAAGAATGGCCCCAATGCGGGGCGCAGCCTCAGACAGATCAGCGATTAGATCCGCGCCGGACCCGTCCGGCAGACCCATGTCTACGATGATGACAGACGGGCGGTAGATCTGCAGGTGACGCCGTGCCGATTGCAGGCAATCCGCCCGCCTGATGCGTGCGCCGCTGTGCAGGCACATCAGCCGAATGGCGTCGCAGGCATAGCGGCTGTCTTCCACAACCAAAATAGTTTGTCCCAGCAGGGGCCGCGTGGCCGTCGGCTGCGCGGGAGAGGCGAAGGGGCTCGAATCGTCCATGGCGGAACTCCTAATCAGCAGATACCTCACGCTAGGAACTTCTGGCTAACAGGGCGTTAACGGCAATTTGGCGCACTTGTTCTTTGTTCAATCAGCCCCCATAACCGCTGCAACGCAGAACAGAGGAGAGTTCCATGATTGGTCGCCTGAACCACGTAGCCATTGCCGTACCCGATCTTGAGGCCGCCTCGGAGCAGTATCGCAACGCGCTGGGCGCGAAAGTCGGCGCGCCGCAGGATGAGCCGGATCACGGCGTCACAGTTGTGTTCATCGAACTGCCCAATACCAAGATCGAACTGCTTTATCCGATGGGCGATGACAGCCCGATCAACGGGTTTCTGGAAAAGAACCCCGCTGGCGGCATCCACCATGTCTGCTATGAGGTCGAGGATATCATCGCTGCCCGCGATCACCTGAAAGAAACCGGCGCGCGCGTGCTGGGTTCGGGTGAGCCCAAGATCGGTGCGCATGGTAAACCGGTGCTGTTCCTGCACCCCAAAGATTTTAACGGCTGCCTGGTCGAGCTGGAACAGGTGTAACCTAACCGCGGAGGGGATAAGATGTCGATTACTGGTGCGGCCGTTCTGTTCGCTGTGATCTGGTTCATGACCTTGCTGGTGGTGCTGCCAATTCGCATCAAGACACAGGGCGATCTGGGTGATATCGTTCCGGGCACCCACGCGGGCGCACCTGAAGAGCATCACCTGAAGAAAAAGATGTGGATCACCACCGGTATCACGGTGGTGATCTGGGCCATTATCGCAGGCATCATCCTGTCCGGCATGATTTCCGTGCGAGACTTCGACTGGCTGAACCAGCTGGAGCCGCAGCGCTGATCTTTAAGCCATAGACCCTGATAGCTTGTGGTAGATATGGGTGAACGTTGCGACCCCAAGGATTGGGATCACAAGGTTCACCAGGGGCACGGATAGCGGGATCGCCATCAAAATGCCTGCCATCCAGATGGTCGTTGCGTGTTTGGCGCGCAGCTTACGTGCACCTTCGCGACCCAACCTGCGCATGGCCGCCAGCGTAAAGTATTCCCGCCCCAACAAGAAACCGTTCATGCCCCAGAAGATGAAGGGAGCGAGTGGGGTAAAGATTGCATAGAGAATCAGGGCCAGCAGGTTGGCAACGATCAGAACTCCCATGAAGCTCAGCCCGTCGCGCAGGCTTTCGCTGAATGGAATGGCTGGTACAGCAGGCAAAGACGGGTAATGCTTGTCTTCGACCGCTTGCGCGACGTCTTCCAGAAACATCGACGTAATCGCCGAGGCCACCGGGACCATCAGAAATACGGGCAGGATCAGGACGACAAAGATGCCGGAATAATTCAGCACGTCGTTCAACCACGGCACGGCACCGATAAAGGGCAGAGAGATCTCGTTCCCCGACAGCCTGTTTATCAGCCAGATCGCCAAAGCACATGCGGCGATCAGCAAAACAATCGTCAGACCAACGCCGCGCAACAGGACAGCCCGGAACTTTGGGTCGCCGATCTGTCCCAGCGCTGCAAAAAAGGCGTTGAGAATGGTCATTCCGAAACCCACTGCGTCAACCCATCCACGTCAGGGCGGGGTCTTTCGGGCGGTGCTTTGCCCTCGGTCGCGATATGGACCAGACCCGCGACGCGTTCATTATCTTGTAGCCCGAACGCCTTTTTGCAAAAGTCCCGGTTGTGGGTCTGCCAACCGGACAGCCAGTTCGCGCCCCAACCCGCAGCAAGCGCCGCGTTCAGCAAAGCCAGGCACACTGCGCCAGCGGAATAGGTCTGTTCGATTGCAGGGATTTTCGCGGAGGGTTTTTGAACCTCGATCACGGCGACCGCCAGATGGCCCATGTCGAACTGACTGCGGGCTTTGGCGATATCCTCAGCAGACTTGCCCAGGGCCGCGCCACAATCTTCGGTCAGCTGCGCCAGACGCGGCATGGCACCTTTCTCAAGCACGATGAAACGCCAGGGTTCCAGCTTGCCATGATCCGGGCTGCGTGCGGCGGCTGTCAGCAGGGGCAACAGCTGTTCCCGCGTCGGTGCGGGTTCAACCAGCGTTTTTGCAGGGCGCGACCGGCGCGATTGCAGAAACTCCAGGGCGGCCGGATTCTTCAAGGACATATGTTAACTTTCTTTACATAGGCGGTTGTGTATGTGGTTGAACATCTGGCGGGTTTCAAGGGCAAGTGGCTGGATGCAGGAGATCAATTTCACTCCCTGAGCGTTCGTGCAAGGATGTTCAAGAAGAAGAGAGGGAAGATGGCCAAACCAAAGCTGCGAAATGTACCGGATCTGAGCGCGCACGCCGTACCCGATGAAGGGATCGAGGTCCGGGTCACGCCGAAAGCTGCGAAGGATGGGATTTTAACCGATCAGGGAAACATTCGCATCACCGTCACCGCGCCGCCCGAAAATGGCAAGGCAAACGAGGCGGTGCGCAACATTTTGGCCGTGGCCATGGGGGTGGCACCGTCCACTCTGATCCTAAAGCGGGGCAGACGTCGCGCGACGAGGTGTTTGTCTATTCACCCTGATCCGGTGTTTCCCGGACTTGGTACACGCCTTCCGGCAAGTCCAAAGCCGCCGCCAGATCGCGCACCTGTTCAGGGGACAACGTGATCCTCTGAATCTGATCCGTGCGCGGGTCCAATTGTTCAAGCGTCACACATTCGGCGAAGCTGTTGATGACGACATCCTCTTGCAAAGGCTTTGGGCCTTCGTCCACCAGAGTAATGACTGTCGAGTCGAATTCATGCTCAATCGAAAACATGAAAGCAGAGTGCAGGTCAGCCGAGTGCAATGCAACCCGTACCTTACCAATCGGGCTGTGGTGATTGGCGCAGCTCCGCGCTATGGTCGTGAAAACGGGCCGACCGTTTCAAAGGATTATGAATGTATCGTCTGATCTGTTTGTTTCTTCCTCTTTTTCTGGCGGCCTGTAGTGCTGGCGAGATGCGATTGCAACCCGCGACCCAATGGTCGGGGACCTTGGGCGAGTATCAGGTAGAGGCGGCCGCAGTTCGAGATGTCAGCCGCTCTATCGGCAAAGAAGCCCGGGCTGAGTGTCTGAAGCGGGCCAAAGTCAAAAATTGCGATTTCACGGTTCTTGTTGATCTCAATCCACAAGCGGAAGCGAATGCGTTTCAGACCTTGGATAACCGGGGTCAGCCGGTGATCATTATGACCCGTTCCATGATTCAGTCAGCACAAAACCCAAATGAACTGGCTTTTGTCCTTGGGCATGAAGCGGCCCATCACCTTCTGCGCCATATCCCTCGTCAGTCGGAAAACGCGCAAGAAAGCGCTGCAATATTCAACAATCTGGGCAAGCTCTTTGGAGAAGAGGGCGAAGACCTGGAGCGCACACAAAAAATTGGGGCGGAAGTGGGTGTTCAATTGAACGTCAAGGCCTTCGAGCTTGAGGCTGACCAGTTGGGCACAATTATTACCCACAATGCCGGATATAACCCGTTGATCGGTGCAAAGTACTTCGACCGCATCCCGGACCCGGAGGACAGTTTTCTGGCGTCACACCCGCCGAATGCGCAGCGTGTGCAGATGGTTCAGAACACGGCCCGAAAACTTGGGCTGACGCAATGACCCAAATAACAAGGCTGGGTGTAATCCTGACGGATCGTGGGTCAAAATACGCGGTGTCGGGAGCTGCGGTGCAAACGCGCGAGGGCGTGGATGCCGTTCTGCAAGACCTCAAGTCCGACAAAGCCTATGCCAAGGCAACGCACAATACCTGGGCGGCGATCTTGCCGACAGGGGCTCTCAAGGCGGACGATGGAGAAAGCGGTGCCGGAATGGTCATCCTGCGCATGCTCGAAAGGGCCGGACTGGAGGGCCACGTCATCATTGTCACCCGCTGGTACGGGGGCAAAAAACTGGGCGGTGACCGGTTTCGCAGGGTGCAGGATGCGACCCGCGCCTATCTGGACCATATCGGTGCCGGGTCTTGACCTGAGTCAAATGCCTGTTCGGGCCGCTGCGCTATCCTGTCAGAACCGTGCGACAGGGAGACAGCGCAATGCTTGGCAAAAATACTCTGAAACGACATGCGGAACTGGTCGACCAGATGGCAACCCACGTCGGGGTCGATCTGGAAGATGCGGCCATAGGCGGTGACGTCTCGATTGACCAGATCTCTGATGCGGTCCTGCGTTGCAGTAATTGTTCGAACCCAGATCATTGTGCGCAATTTCTGGCACAATCTACCCAAGGCCAGAAAACCCCGGAATACTGCAGGAATACGTCCCTGTTTGACCGCCTCACTTCGCTGTCGGAAAGCAAGCGCGACGGATAAGAAAAATCATGCCGCGCCATTGCTGTGTTTGACGGCGCTTTGTGTAAACAAAAGGCAGATCTGCCAATGACCCGAGATACTCTGGGCGACGTGGAGAAACACTTTTGGCTAACCCGGTCGGTAGCCAGATGTATGGATGTTTCGTTGACCGAAGCGATGGCCGAGGGGCGGTTGACCACCAATGGTTATGCGGAGATCGTGACACGCTGTCGTGCCTCTGAATGCAGCGACCAATGCGAATTGTGGTTGTCGAAACAACAGGTCAAAGCCGATTCGGCCCCTGAATTCTGCGTGAATGCAGAAACGCTGAACGCTTTGAAGACTTAGTCAGAGCTTGGAATGCGAACCGTCGCACAGCGGCGGATTGGCCGTTTGTTTGCACCCGCAAAAGAATACTTTCTTGCTGGTTTCGGCAGTAAACTTCACTGGTTCAAACTGGGTTCCCTTGTGTGAACCATCGCAGAAGGGCTGACGCTCTGACTTGCCACAGGCACACCAGAAATAGGTTTTCCCTTCGGTCACTTCGACCGGGTAGGGGGCTTTTTGGGCAGGTTTCGGCTCATCTGACATGTGGCTGCTCCGCTTTTGGCTAATGTCGTGAAACAACTATAAGGCCATCGCGGGGGCGTGTAGAGCGCTTATGTTTCTTTATGCAAGCAGCATGGTTTTGCCGTTCTCACAAAACTGTGATTGATTTTGTTGCAATAATATCAACGAGGTCGTATTTTGAGACTGGCCCCAGATAATAGGGCAATATGAGAAAATTTTTAGAGGAATGACGGACATGAAACTTAAATTTGCTGCCGTTAGTGCAATTGCCCTGGTTCTGGCTGCATGCTCGCAGCAGGAAGAGCCGACGCCGGTTTACATCACGCCTGAATACGACAAGTTCGGCACACCGAGCTGCCCGGCTGGAACCGAGCTGGCCACGACTGAAGCGGGACAGACCATCTGTAACCCGGTCGCTCAGTAAGAATTCTGCGGGCGGTCTTGTTTTGGCCGCCCGCTTACTCAACGCATCCGACCGCCCTTGTTGGGCGGTTTTTTTGTGCCCGCTTTAGGCCGGCGCGGGTCAGATCAGAATGCGTCGAAAATGGGCAATCATCGCCTCGCCAGCCGTCAATATCCGTGCCCAAACGACTTGCGGTGATAGTGTTGACGCCTTGACTCGTACCGTGGTGCATAAAGGTAGCGATAGGATTTCTTTTTTTGCTTTTGCTGAACGTAGGGCGCGTTCTTAGGGGCCGGTTTTGCGTGGTAGACTTTTGGTGTGTAGACTTTCGGAGAGTAATAGTGCCGGTGAATGCGGATTTTATTGCTGTTATGAACATGTTGCGATTTTGACCCAACAACAACTTGGCCGCTCGTTCCAACGGTGATGCTGCCTGCAGTTGCCGGGCCAGAAAAAAGTTGGGACGCAAGTATCGCGGCCAAGCAATTGAATGAGATTGCACGAAAGTACGCCATGAAAACCCTCCTTCCAGCAAGTTGAGGTTTTCATTCATGGTCCGGGAAAATCCCGGCTCAAGCCAATAAACTTAAATCACGCTCTGCCCATCTGGGGTGAACGGGCATATTAGGGTCAGGTGCGTTTGCCCCATAAATCGTATTCGCCGGCCTCATCGATCTCGACCGATACGATGTCACCAGGCTTCAGATCATCGAAACCCTCATCGATGAACAGGTTCCCGTCGATCTCGGGCGCGTCCGCCTTGGTGCGGCACGTGGCGGCTTCGTCATCAACCTCGTCCACGATCACGTCGATGGTCTGGCCGACCTTGGCGGCCAGCTTAGCCTCGGAGATGGCCTGCGCTTTTTCCATGAAGCGTTCCCAACGCTCTTGTTTGACCTCGGCTGGAACGTGATCTGGCAGGTCGTTTGATCGCGCGCCATCGACGTTTTCGTATTGGAAGCAGCCAACACGATCCAGTTGCGCCTCGTCCATCCAATCCAGAAGGGTCTGGAACTCGGCCTCGGTCTCGCCCGGATAACCGACGATAAAGGTCGACCGCAGCGTGATGTCCGGGCAGGTTGCGCGCCATGCGGCGATCTCATCCAAAGTCTTGGCTCCCGCTGCCGGGCGTGCCATGCGTTTCAGAACGTCCGGATGGGCATGCTGGAACGGGATGTCCAGATAGGGCAGGATGTTGCATCCGGCGTCGGCCATCAGGGGGATCAACTCGCGCACATGCGGGTAGGGGTAGACATAGTGGAGCCGAACCCATGCATCCAACTGCCCCAGCTCACGCGCCAGATCGGTGATGTGGCTGCGCACCTCGCGGTCCTTCCACGGGTTTAAGTCATACTTCCGGTCCAACCCATAGGCGGATGTGTCCTGCGAGATCACCAGCAATTCACGCACGCCATTGTCGACCAGCTTTTCGGCTTCGCGCAGCACCGCGTGGGCCGGGCGGCTGGCGAGCTTGCCGCGCATGTCAGGGATGATGCAGAACTTGCATTTGTGGTTACAGCCCTCGGAAATCTTGAGATAGCTGTAATGTCGGGGGGTCAACTGTACGCTTGCAGCAGGCAGCAGGTCCACAAACGGATCAGGATCGGGCGGCACTGCCGAATGCACCGCATCCAGTACCTGCTCGTATTGATGCGGGCCGGTAACAGCCATGATGCGCGGGTGATGTTCGCGGATGTAATCCGGTTCCGCGCCCAGACAGCCGGTCACGATGACCTTGCCATTCTCGACCAGCGCCTCGCCGATCGCGTCCAGCGACTCGGCCTTGGCACTGTCGAGAAACCCGCAGGTATTCACGATCACGGCATCCGCGCCTGAATAGTCGGGCGAGATGCCGTATCCTTCGGCACGCAGGCGCGTCAGAATGCGCTCACTATCGACCAGGGCCTTGGGGCAGCCCAAGGATACCATACCGATGGTCGGCTGGTTCGAACGTGGCGTCTCGGGCATCCGGGCGGTAGGCGCCAGGTCGGGGCGGAGGTTTGGCGGGTTCGTTGTCATTGCGCGGCATATAGTGGGGAACGCTTCCCCTTGCAAATGCGGCGCAGGCTTTGGATGATCTTTTTAACGCATGAAAAAAGGCGGAGAGCAGAATATGAAGTGGCTGTTGCGCATAGTTTTCCTGTTGGTGGCGGTTTTTGGATTGGTCATCGGGGCCTTGCTGCTGATGCCCGGCGACAAGCTGGCCACCATATTGGCCGAGCAGGTCCGCACCCAAACCGGGCGTGACCTGAAGCTTACGGGTGATGTGAACCTGTCTTTCTGGCCCGTGCTGGGGCTGGAAACCGGTCCGGTGACTTTTGGAAATGCACAATGGGCCGGTCCTGAACCAATGCTGAGCGCCGAAAGCCTGGCCGTGGGGGTTGATGCTGCAGCGCTGATCTCCGGAGACCTACGCATCAAACGGGTGATTGCCGACAATCCGGTTCTGCGGTTGGAACTTTCGGATGGGCGTGGGAATTGGGAACTTTCGGCACCCGCAAACACAACCTCGGCGGGGGCTGCAAGCGGCGCGGCACCGCAAGGGCAGCAGGGCGAGGTGACGCTGGATCATCTGAAGCTGACGAATGCACGTTTGGTCTATATCGAAAACGGCGCAACTAAATTCGATTTTGCCAATGTCAATCTGGCGGCCAGTTGGCCGGACGTTTCGGCGCCTCTGCAGGTTCAGGCTCAGATGGCAGTGCCCGGGGGGGCGGTCGATGTCGACCTCAAGATTCAAGATCTGCCAGCTTACGCGTCCGGCGCGGTAACGCCGCTGGATTTGACCATGACCGCGCCCGGAGGAGAGTTCGGTTTTGCAGGCCGGGTCAATCTGGCTGGTGAAATGGATGGCAGATTGCTGGCCAAAACGACGAACACGGAACGTATGCTGGCTGCTTTTGGTCAGGCCGGTGTTGGGGAGCCATTGGGTCTTGGGCGCGAGGCTGACGTGGCCGGGCAAATGACCTATACCAGCGATGGTCGGATTTCACTGCGCAATTTGGTGGCGTTGCTGGATAATAATCGCCTGACCGGCGAGGCAGATATCGTTATCTCGGACCCGCCGCAGATTACCGCGCGGCTGGAAGGCGGTGACCTGGATCTTACTCAATTCAATTATACGCCTGGTGGCGCTGGCGGAGGGTCGGCGCCGTCGCCTGACCAAGGGTGGTCGACCACCCCGATTGATGCGTCTGCGCTGGCCTTGGCGAATGGCAAAATCCGCCTCAAAGCCAATTCCATTGCCGTACCGGGCCTGACGCTGGGACCCAGCGATCTGACGCTTAACCTTGATCGATCCAGGGCGGTTCTTCAGATGAATCCTGCCACATTGTTTTCAGGGCATCTGAACGGGCAAGTGGTTGCCAACAACCGGAACGGTTTATCGGTCGGCGGCAATCTGACCGCGGATGGTATGGACGTACAGCAAGCTCTGTCCGCCCTTGGCGGGATCGAGCGGTTGTCCGGCACCGGATCAGGATCGTTTGAGTTTCTGGGAGTTGGACAGACCGAGGATCAGATCATGCGCTCACTCAGCGGCAAGGGTCGTGTGGACGTGGGCAAGGGCGTGATCTCGGGGTTTGATCTGGACCGCCTGATGGGCCGCAGCGGGGGTGAGGGCGGCACAACCGTATTCAACAGCCTGTCCGCCAGCTTCACCATGGATCAAGGGGTATTGTGGAACAACGACCTATTGATGGCGCTGGATAACTTCCGAGCCGACGGTTCCGGTCGGGTCGGAATCGGCAACCGCGATATCGACTATCTTTTCACACCTGTTGCGCTGCGCGCGAATTCGGGAAACGGCATCGCGGTACCAGTGAAAATCGTCGGGCCGTGGAGCAACCCGTCGATCAAGCCGGATCTGACCAAAGTCATTGAAGCTGTTGCTGAAGGAAAAGCCAAAGAGCTTGAAGATGAGGCCAAGCAGAAAGTCTTAGACAAAGTCGGGGACGAGCTGAACACGACGATTACGGACAGTGATCAGATCGAAGATGCGATCAAGAACAAACTGGAAGACGAAGTGAACAAGGGGCTGCTGAAGCTATTTGGCGGTAACTAATCAGCGCCAATACGCAAAGGTTTCGGGGCAGAAGATGCCCCGAAACGCAGTAGTGCTTAGATGGTCTGATCGTAGTCGCCCACGCCGGGTTCGGTGCGAATGACCGCGTCGATATCGGCAAAGATTGCGCGCATTTCGTCCTCGCTCTGGCTGCTTTCGCAGACCACAACAAGGTTCGGAGTGTTCGAGGATGCGCGCACCAGACCCCAGCTGCCATTGTCCAGAATGACACGAGCGCCATTGACAGTGACGACCTCTTTGATCGCGCGACCGGCAAAGGTATCTCCGGCATCTGCCTTGGCAACCAGCTTGTCGACCAACCGCTGAAGAATGTCATACTTCTCGGTATCGGCGGCATAGGGCGACATGGTCGGCGTCGACCAGGTTTTCGGCAGCGCTTTACGCAGGTCCGACATGCTTTGGTCAGGATTGCGATCCATCAGCTTGCAGATTTCAACGGCAACCCGCATCCCGCAGTCGTAGCCGCGCCCGATCGGTTCAGCCAGAAAGTAGTGACCAGACTTTTCAAAACCGGCGAGCGCGTTGATCTCTTTGACCCGACGCTTCATGTGGCTGTGGCCGGTTTTCCAGTAATCCGCTTTGACACCAAGGGCCTGCAATTCGGGGTCACTGGCAAACAGACCAGTGGATTTCACATCTGCCACAAAGGTCGAGTTCGGATACAATTTGGCCAGATCACGGGCCATGATCACACCGACCTTGTCGGCGAAGATCTCTTCCCCCTCATCATCCACAACACCGCAGCGGTCGCCGTCGCCGTCAAAGCCCAGAGCCAGATCAGCACCGCTGGCTTTCACAGAGGCGGACATGTCGTGCAACATCTCCATAGCCTCGGGGTTGGGGTTATAGTGGGGGAAAGTGTAATCCAATTGGGTGTGGCTGGGCACCATTTCGACGCCAATGCGCTCGAAAATCTCAGGCGCAAAGGCCGCAGCTGTTCCGTTTCCGGTTGCGCATACGACTTTCAGGGGACGGGACATTTTGAAATCACCGACCAGATCGTCGATATAGGCTTCTTTTACGCCCTCGACGAATTCGTAGGACCCACCGTCGTGGGTGACGCCTTCGCCGTTCAGGACAATGTCACGCAATTCTGACATCTCATCGGGGCCGTGGGTCAGCGGGCGGTCAAAGCCCATCTTCACCCCGGTCCAGCCGTTCGGATTGTGGCTGGCTGTGACCATGGCTACGGCGGGCACATCCAGATGGAATTGCGCGAAATAGGCCATCGGGCTAAGCGCAGGGCCAATATCTTTGACCTGAATGCCAGCCTGCATCAGCCCCAGGATCAGCGCATTCTTGATCGCCAGCGAGTAGTCGCGATAGTCGTTGCCCACCGCGATCACCGGTTCGATCCCACGCTTGCGCATCTGTGTGCCCAGACCCAAGCCAAGCGCGGTCATGCCGGGCAGGTTGATCTCTTCCGGGTATTTCCAGCGCGCGTCATATTCGCGAAAGCCGGTTGGCTTGATCATCGGATCGCGCAGAAAACTCCAGGTGTTCGGGGTCACCTCGGGGATGGGTTTGGTCATGCTATTGCTCTTACTCAAATCTGTATAGGATTGGCTTTGGCCAATGCATCAAAGCGCATCAAAGTGTCAATCAATTGAGGCATTTGGTCCAGATAGATCATGTTCGGACCGTCTGACGGAGACTTGTCCGGGTCTTCGTGTGTTTCAATAAACACAGCACCGACGCCTATGGCGGCAGCTGCGCGCGCCATCACCGGAGCAAATTCACGCTGACCACCGGTCGAACCTCCAAGCCCTGCAGGCTGCTGAACCGAGTGGGTTGCGTCCATCACAACCGGATAGCCTGTCGCCGCCATCTGCGGGAGCGAGCGCATATCTGTCACCAAGGTGTTGTACCCAAACGAGGTGCCACGTTCTGTCAGCAGAATATTCGAGTTACCAACACTCTCTATCTTGGTGACAATGTTCGCCATATCCCATGGTGCCAGAAATTGCCCTTTTTTAACATTGATCGCCGCGCCTGTTTGGGCTGCGGCCAACACCAAGTCGGTTTGACGGCACAATAACGCGGGAATCTGCAAAACATCACAAACATTGGCAGCGTCCGCGCATTGCTCTGGCGTATGTACGTCAGTCAGGACAGGCACCCCAGTTTGTTTTTTCACATCATCCAGAATGTACAGACCTTTGGCAATTCCGGGTCCACGGACACCTGAAATTGAGGTGCGGTTCGCCTTGTCATACGAGGCCTTAAAAACGTACTGCGCACCGGCGGCATCACAGGCTTCTTTCATTTTGCCTGCGATCATCTGCGCATGATCCGCGCTTTCAAGCTGACAGGGGCCGGCAATGACCGTCAGAGGCAGATCATTGCCGACCGTGAGGTCGGAGATTTTTACATGTTTCATGTGTCTTACGAGGATACCTGTTCACGAAGGACCGACGCGGTAAGCGAGATCAACAGGTAGATACCAGCAAACAACAGAAAAGCCAAAATCGTATTTTCGAACTTGCGCGGATAGGTGGGTTCCTGACTTGGCACCGGCCTTACGGACACCGTCAGATAGCGCACTTTGCGGTTTGCTTCAGTCCGTGTGGTTTCCATTTGCTGCATAGCTGTCTGCAGTATCATGTCCCTGGCAACAAGATCGGCCTGCGCCATTTGAATTCGTACACTGAGCCGGGCAAGCGAATTTTCGCCTGCAGACACATCCAGCATTTCCGCGTTGAGTTCTGCCAACACAGCCTCAAATCGCGCGATGTCCGCACGGGCACCATCCACCTTGGCCTGGTTCGGACGACGATTGTCCAGCAATGCGGCCAATTGTAGTTCTTTGTCCTGAATCTGCGTTTCCATGGCGTCTATGCGGCCACGCAAGCTGGCGATGACGTTCTGAGGGTCCAGCAACGCGCCTTGAATCTGAAGTTCGATCAGATCTTCCTGCGCTTTTCTGCGTTCCTGCTGGGCCATTTCAAAACCATCCAGCGCATCGCGCATCTGGTCTTCGCGCTTAAGTTCTGTAAGCCCGTTTATGGTTTCTTCGGCGTAGGACAGAAGACGGTCAGAGATGGCCACCGAAATCTGCGGATCAGGGGCCGCGACTTCCATCCGGATAATGCCGTCGCTCGGGTCGTACCCGATGGTGATCATGCGTCGGAAGAGCTTGTAGGCCTCTTCCAGCGTGGCGTCCGGCGAAAGCCGTTGAATAGGATCGATCCACTCCTGCTTGAAAATTTCTTCAAAGCCCATGTCACGTTCAAGCCTCAGCAAGGCATCCTTGGACTCCAGAAATTCCTGTGTGGCGACAGAATCCTGCGCGGTGGCATATTGTGTGCCCGCCAAAAACCCGCCAAACGATGCCCCGCCGCCGTCCGCCTGAAGGATCGAGAAGGCCGAGTCGCTGGCATACATGGGCGTCGCCACTCGGTAGAAATAGAACCCGACAATAAAGGTGGGCAGGAAGACGAAAACCGCAAGGCGGGCAAACAGGGCAAGCAGTTTGCGACGGCGGCGGCGGGCGATGTCTTTCTGTATCTCGCCAATTTCAAACTCGCGCCGTTGCGTAGGGGACATCTCCGGTCCGGGCAGGGTCCTTCCACCTTCGCTGACCGTTTGCGGCAAATGAATCGTGACCTTGTCCTTGGTCTGATCCTCGGTCTGTGCCGTTTCACCCGCCATCCCCAGCAAATTGGCGCGATGAAACGGATCGATGCCCTTTTGGCGCAGCAAACGCACCGCATCATAGTCCGAAGTCGCCTCCAGCCCGTTCTTCTGCGCCAGTCTGCGTGCCATCCGCAATTGACGCCCGGTCAGCCCTTCGTTTTTGATGGCGTCAATCTCGGTATTGGACTCTGAGTCATTGGCCGCAGCGGGTGGCCGCGTCGCGTTGCGAATGCGCGAAATGGCGTCAGCGCGGTCTTCTTCCGTTCCCGCATTGCGGCGTTTGCGGCGCCAGTTGTAGATGCTAGCCTTGGGTTTGGTAGTCATATAGCTGCTTTGCCTCTTCCAAGGTGTCGAACATATAAAGCTGGCCATCCATCAAAACGGCAGCCTCTTGCGCAAATTTCTCCAGCACGGCGGGACTGTGTGACACGATCACCAATGTTGTCGTGCGTAGTTTTTCCCGAAGGATGTCGCCGGCCTTCCTGTTGAATTCGACATCAGTCGACGCCGGCATGCCTTCGTCAATCAGGTACATGTCGAAATCCAGAGCTAACATCAAAGCAAACGTAAAGCGCCCCTTCATACCGCTGGAATAAGTGGCCAGGGGTTGGTCGAAATACTCCCCCAATCCGCATAGCCATTTGCAGTAGGCTTCGACATAATCGGGGTCCATCCCGTAGATGTTGGCGACGTAGCGCGCGTTTTCCAGGGCGGACAGTTTGTTTGCGACACCTCCGGTGAAACCCATAGGAAAAGATACCCGGCAGGACTTTCGAATCACGCCTTCATCGGGCTTTTCCAGACCTGCCATCATGTTGATCAAGGTGGTCTTGCCGGTTCCGTTAGGTGCAAGAATGCCAATCGAACGGCCCAGTTGGACCCGAAACGAGACACTGTCCAGGATCACCTTGCGGCGTGTCCCGGTCCAGAAGGACTTACTAACATTCTCAAACTCAAGCATTGAGGGCCTGCTGCTTGCACCTTGTTAAGCTTACCGGATGTGTCGGTAATCGGGTTGTTATCCTACGTTTTATGTGGGCCATATTATGTCGAGTTTTGGTGGCAATGATCAATCCACTGGCACGTGTGCTGTTAGTATTGTGACTTTTCCATCGGTTGGACCCACGCATTGCGTTGACTATCTTTCAAGATGACCGTCAACCAATTTGATGCAGGAAACCTTGCCATCTGATGAATTCGCTACAGAAAGAAATCTCGGCCTGCCGAATCTGCGCGGATAGATTTGCCGCGACAGAGACCGCCCATCAGCCCCGCCCGGTGGTCTGGTTTCAGCCGGGAACGCCGATTTTGGTCGCCGGTCAGGCTCCGGGTGCACGGGTGCATGAATCGGGTCGGCCGTTTACCGATCCGTCCGGAGATCGCTTGCGGGATTGGCTTGGGGTGGATGAAGCCGTGTTCTACGACCGGTCACGGGTTTCAATCGTGCCGATGGCTTTTTGTTTTCCGGGTTATGATGCGCGCAAGGCGGATTTGCCGCCCCCCCCTGTGTGCGGCAAAACCTGGCACAACAAAGTCATGCAAACGCTGGGGGAGATGCCCCTGACTATTTTGGTGGGTGGGCATGCTCATAAATACCACCTGAATGTGCGCAGCTCGGTGACGGAAACGGTTCGCAACTGGCGGGACCATGCGCCGCGCGTCTTTGCCTTGCCTCATCCCTCGTGGCGGAATACGGCATGGATGAAGAAAAACCCGTGGTTCCAGACCGACCTTCTGCCGGTTCTGCGTGCGCGGGTGCAAGAGGTTCTGAATGACTGAAACCACCGCTTTGGACACTGCCCACACCGCAATGGCTGCCGCCCCAAACGATGATTCAGCGCGATTGCGTTTCTTCGAACGGCTTGCCGACAGCGAGCTGTTTCTGATGCTGACGGAAGAGGCGAAGGGCGAAAATATCTCGCCCGAGTTGTTTGACGTCGCTGATGGACGCTTCGTGCTGGCCTTTGACCGAGAGGACCGGTTAGCGCGGTTTGCCGAACGTCCTGTTCCTTATGTGGCGTTGTCGGGCCGGGTGTTGTCCTCCATGCTGGCGGGGCAGGGGATCGGGCTGGGCCTCAACCTCGAAGTTGCGCCGTCCTCTATGCTGATCCCGTCCGAGGCGCTGGGTTGGCTGGCGGAAACTCTGCAGCATGGACCAGAGGAGGTTCAGCAACGGTTGGCAGAGTTCTTGCCCCCTGCGGGTCTGCCCGACGATTTGTTGACCGCACTGGATGCGAAACTTGCCACGGCCGTTGGATTGGCTGAAGCCGCATATCTGGTGGGAACGAAGTCCGAAGGCGGCGGTTCCGGGCACCTGCTTGGGTTCATAGGTGCTGTCGAAGGCGCCGAGCCCGCACTCGCTAAAGCCACGTCCGAGGCGTTGACGTTTTCCGGGATTGAGGCAGGGGCAATGGATGTCGGGTTCTTCGGTGCGCACGATCAGGCAGCTGCCTCATTGGCACGGGTTGGTTTGCGGTTCGATCTGCCGCAGCCGGAGGCGCGTGTTGTCGCGCAGACGATACCCGGCAGCAACCCGGATAAGCCACCCATTCTAAAATAGGAAAAAAGCCCCGCGCACGAAGGATCTGCGGGGCTTTTGGGATTATTCCGCAGCAGCTTCCAGTTTGTCCTGGGTGCGGGTTTCGAAATCGCTGGCCTCGTGGCGTTCGTGCAGCTGGGTGTTCGGCTCGCCGAATGGGCGGTTGACCATCCGGCCACGCTGAACCGCGGGGCGTGCGTCGATGGCCTTGGCCCACCGCATGACGTTTTTGTACGAGTCGACATCCAGGAATTCTGCGGCGCTGTACAGGCGGCCCAGAACCAGTTGACCATACCAGGGCCAGATCGCCATGTCCGCGATGGTGTAATCCTCGCCTGCGATATACGTCTTGTCGGCCAGTTCACGATCCAGAACGTCCAACTGACGCTTGGTTTCCATCGTGAAGCGGTTAATCGGGTATTCGAACTTTTCCGGCGCGTAGGCGTAGAAATGGCCAAATCCGCCGCCCAAATAGGGTGCACTGCCCATTTGCCAGAAGACCCAGTTCATGACTTCCGCACGTTCCGGTCCGGACTCTGGCAAAAACGCACCAAACTTTTCGGCCAGATGAAACAGGATCGACGCGCTTTCGAACACGCGTGTCGGCTTGTCGCCTGAGCGATCCCAAAGAGCGGGGATTTTCGAATTAGGGTTGGCCCCGACAAAGCCCGAGCTGAACTGATCGCCTTCGCCGATATTGACCAGCCATGCGTTGTATTCGGCACCTTCGTGACCCAGCGCCAGCAGTTCCTCCAGCATCACGGTCACTTTGACGCCATTGGGGGTGGCCAGCGAATATAGTTGCAGCGGGTGCCGTCCAACCGGCAGATCCTTGTCGTGAGTGGCGCCAGCGATTGGGCGATTGATGTTGGCAAATTGGCCGCCATTCTGGCTGTCCCATGTCCAGACCTTTGGGGGCGTATAGGTCGGTTGCTCGCTCATTTCTTGCCTTTCTTCGCAAAGTGCACGTGAATTGTCCGTCCATCACAACAGCTAATGTTGCAAAGCACCGAGTCCAACCCCCCAGAGCGCAGCGTTTTTGTAACAATCCTCACCCGACATCTCACGAATTCTCATTCAACGTCACAGCGACGCGAGGGGGACTTCGCAAGCGATCTGAATTGCCTATTGTATATTCAGACCCGCAAGTTCGGGCAAATCAACAACCCCGAGGACAAAAGGACTTACCACCATGAAACGTTTTGCCCTGACTGTAGCCGCGGCACTGACCCTTGCCGCTCCGGCCTTTGCTGGTGACCAGTATATTGACGGCACCGGGTTCGCCGTGTCCGGCTACGATGTCGTCGCCTACCGTGGCCTAGATCAGGTTGCGGTTGGCCAATCTCAGCCAGCACCTGTACGCGGCCGTGCAGACATCACTGCGGAATACAATGGTGCCACCTGGGCATTTTCGTCTGAAGAGAACCGCGACAAATTTCAGGAGAATCCAGCCTTCTACGCACCGCAATATGACGGACATTGCGCATACGGTGTTTCGAAGGGCGGCAAAGTCCCTGCGAACCCGAACCTGTGGCGGATCGTCGATGACAAGCTTTATCTGAACATCACCGATGTCGTCGTCGGTTTCTGGGAAGAAGACGTGCCCGGCAATATCAACCTCGCCGAAGGCAACTGGCCGGGGATCGAACCCGATGGCGCATCCTCCAGCGTGATCCCGAAATTCACTTCGGAAGGCCCGATTTCAAACTAGGTGGCCACTCGCCAAACCAAAGCCCGGCTCATTCCAGCCGGGCTTTTTCGTCAATGCGCAAACGAGAATTCGTCCCGCATCTGCTGATCGGCATCGAACCGAATGCGAACGCTTTTGGCACCGGGGAACGTCCGGGCAATGATCGCGTCGGGGACAACAACCTCGCCGCCGCCGGAATCGTTCGACTGGAAATTCAAAACCTCTGTTTCCGTTCGGCGCGACCCGGCCAGAACTGACGTTGGCAGAGCAACACGATTTGCCCCTTCGTAGACTGGCGTCGAGACAAAGAACGTCAAATGGCGTCCGAAAAACCCGACCGCATCCGGAACATGGTCTGATTTGCACGCAAGCTCGGATTCGGGTGTTTCGATCTCTTCTGATCGGTCTGGCAATGCAGTATTCAATAAAGCGCGGCATGCGTTAATATCAGCTGCTTCCAACGTAACAACGCGTCGCCGCAGCTTTGGACGCAGCGGTTTCCTCAGCCCGGTGCCTTTCCCGGCCAGCCCTTCCTTGCGCAGAAGGTCATAGGCTTCTTTGGCGCGTGTAAATCCAGAACTATCGCCTTCGGCTTGGTCAGGGTGCCCATGAAACGCAATGTTTCGCCAGGCGTTTCTGATTTCATCAGAGGTAGCGCTTTGATTTAACCCTAGCGCATACAGTGCCTCTGTGCGGGCATTGATCTTGTCAGCAGGTTCCATAACCCAAAATACTCATTACAAAAAATGTTACTGTCCCAGTTTGAACAGGACTGCGAACTTGTCAAATTTCACATAAAATTGAAGTGCCTGCAGGAACAATTGCGGCAGTGCGCAGCAATTGTTCTCAGTTTTATTCCTGCCGGTGAAGGCGCCCTTTTCCCGAGCCCCATTCAGGCCACGTTTTGCAGATCAGTTTTCGGCGTTATGCCAAGGGCAAAACACACATCACGCGTCAATTCCGGCCGGTTCAGCGTGTAGAAATGCAGTTTGTCCACGCCCCCGTCGATCAGGTCCGAGCACAGCTCGGTGCACAATGCTGTAGCCAGCAAATCCTCACGATCGTCGCGCACGGCCTTTTCAAACGCCTGTTCGACCCATTGGGGAATGCGCGTGCCGCATCGTTTGGCGAAATTGCGTGCACCTTTCCAGTTCTCGATCGGCAGGATGCCGGGCACGATAGGCTTGTCGATGCCGGCTTTTTCGCAGGCGTCCCGGAACCGGAAAAACGTCTCGGCCTCAAAAAAGAACTGGGTCAGGGCCTCATCTGCGCCTGCATCGAGTTTGGCCTTGAGCCACTCAATATCGGTGCGGGCATTTTGTGCCTCGGGGTGAATGTCGGGGTAGGCGCCGACTCGAATGTTGAACATCTCGGTCTCAGCCAGGGCCGAAATCAGTTCAACCGAATTTGCAAAACCTTCGGGGTGTGGCTCAAAACGATCCTGACCGCTTGGCGGATCACCGCGCAGGGCTACGATATCCTGTACGCCCGCCCGCGCGAAAGTATCCGCGATTTCCAGCGTTTCCTGCCGCGAGGCATCAACACATGTCAAATGCGCAGCAACAGGCAGCCCCGAGGATTTGTGCAGGGTCGCCACCGCATCGCGGGTCAGTTCCCGCGTTGTGCCACCCGCACCATAGGTGACCGAGACAAATCGCGGCTCTAACGGGGCCAGAGTCTGAACCGTGTCCCAAAGACGAAACGAGGCTTCGAGCGTCTTGGGCGGAAAGAACTCGAATGAAATTTCTGGCTTGGTCATCACGGCCTCATTTGATTGGTACAAGGACCTTGTGCCAGTTTGGGCAATGTGAGACAAACTCATATTATTCAAGAACAACATGAGTATCACTGTAATGCACATTGAATTCCGCCACCTGCGTACGATCAAGGCGATCCACGAATGCGGTGGGCTTGCCCGTGCGGCGGATCAACTGAACATCACCCAATCCGCGCTAAGCCATCAGATCAAGGGGCTAGAGGATCAGGCGGGGGTTGAACTGTTCCTGCGCCGGTCCAAGCCGATGAAACTGTCGGCGGCAGGGCTGCGGCTGCTGCGGTTGGCCGAACAAATATTGCCGCAAGTCCAGGCCACACAACAGGAATTCACGTCACTTCGGGATGGGCGTACGGGCCGGATGCATATCGCGATCGAATGCCACGCGTGTTTCGAATGGCTATTCCCGGTGCTTGAATCTTTCCGGAAATCCTGGGGTGACGTGGACGTCGATATCCGCCCGGGTTTGGCATTTGACGCCCTGCCTGCGCTGCAAAAAGAAGAAGTCGATTTGGTCGTTTCGTCCGATCCAGAAGACCTGCCCGGCATCGAGTTCATTGAACTGTTTGACTATGACGCTGTTTTTGTTGCTGCCTCATCCCACCCGCTGGCGCAGAAAGAGTTCATCGAAGCCGAGGATTTCCGTGGGCAAACCCTGATTACCTATCCGGTCGAGCGCACCCGGCTGGATGTGTTCAGCCAGTTGCTGATACCCGCGCGGGTCGAGCCGGCCGCAATCCGGCAGGTCGAATTGACTGCAGTGATCCTTTTGCTCGTCGCGTCGAACCGCGGTATTTCGGTGCTGCCTGACTGGGTTGTGCGCGAAGTGAAGTACAATTCCGACTACGTCACTCGCCCCCTGACCAAGGGCGGCATCACCCGCAGGCTTTACGCGGCAGTGCGCAGCGAGGACCTAGAAAAACCTTTCGTACAAGAGCTGATCAAGCTGGCCGAAACCGAGGCGCGCAAGCTGCAAGAGCAATAGGCATAAAACGCGGGTCTGTTATGCGCATCATTCCTCTTGGCAAGGGCGCTTTGCATCAGTATACGCGCGGTTTGACCGGACAGGAGCCTTTGGACAATGGTTGGCAGTGCAAACCTCAACATCATGATCAAAGCCGCGCGTAAGGCGGGGCGTTCTTTGGTCAAGGATTTCCGTGAAGTCGAGAACCTTCAGGTTTCGATGAAAGGCGCAGGCGACTTTGTGTCCAAAGCTGACATTGCTGCCGAGGCGATCCTGAAAGAGGAACTGCTGGGCGCGCGCCCGACCTACGGGTGGCTGGCCGAAGAGGGTGGCGTGATTGAGGGCGAAGACCCGACCCGCCGCTGGATCGTCGACCCGCTGGACGGCACCACGAACTTCTTGCACGGCCTGCCGCACTGGGCGATCTCAATCGCGCTGGAACATAAGGGCAAGATCGTCGCCGGTGTTATCTATGACGCCGCCAAGGATGAGATGTTCTTTGCCGAAAAAGGCGAAGGCGCTTGGATGAACGACATGCGTATCCGCGTGTCGGGCCGTCATCGGATGATCGAGTCGATTTTCTCGACGGGCCTGCCTTTTGGTGGCCGTTCGGACCTGCCTGCGACCCTGCAGGATCTGGCGCGTCTAATGCCTGCTTGTGCCGGTGTGCGCCGCTGGGGTGCCGCCGCGCTGGACATGGCTTATGTGGCAGCGGGGCGTTACGAAGGCTTTTGGGAGCGTCGCCTGAATTCCTGGGATGTGGCCGCAGGGATCATCATCGTCCAAGAAGCGGGCGGATTTGTTCAGGCGCTAAACCCTGAAGGCAACGTTTTGGAAGACGGTGAAGTGATCTGTTCGAACGAGCCGATTTTCGATCAGTTTTCCAAGGTGATCCGAGGCTGACCGGCCATATAGCAATTCCGTAAGCGCGCCCCGATTGAGGCGCGCTTTTTTTGTTTTCAAAGGGTCGCGCGTTGTGCCAGACCTGCTTCGTCCGCCAGCCGCGCGGCGACGGATGCAACAGCGAGGTCCTGCAGACCCACGCCAGTTCCGTCGAACAGGGTGATCTCGTCAGCACTGCTCCGCCCGGGGTGATCGCCGTTGATGACCGCACCAATTGGGGTGATCTGTGTTTCGGTCAAAGTGCCGCTTCCCATGGCGTGCTGTGCCTCGCCAATCGTCGCGGATTGCGCGACCTCGTCGGTGAAAACGGTGGCCGAGGCGACCAGCGCCGGATCGACCTCCATCTTGCCTTTCGTGTCTGTGCCCATACAGGCCAGATGCGTGCCGGGTTTGATCCAGTCTTTCATCAATAGCGGCTCGAACGCCGAGGTGATGGTGATGATGACATCCGATTGGGCACCCAGCTCTTGTTGACTGACGGCTTCGAATTCCAGTCCGATTTCCTCGGCGACAGCCGCCAAACGGGGCAGCATGTCGGGGTGCGGGTTCCAGGCGACAACTTTTTCAAAGTCCCGCTGTTCAGCGGCGGCGCGTAGCTGGAAGGCCGACTGATGTCCGGCGCCAACCATGCCCAGCACTTTGGCGTCTTTTCGGGCAAGTTGTGCGATGGAAACCGCTGATGAAGCTGCTGTTCGCACGGCCGTTAGGTAGTTGCCACCCACCAATGCCGAAAGCCTCCCCGTGTCGGGATCGAACAGAAACACCGTGGATTGGTGATTGGTCAATCCTTGTTCGGCATTGCCCGGCCAATAGCCGCCGGACTTAACGCCCAACACCTGTCCATCCCGATCAAAACCGGATTTGAAACCATACAGCGCATCAGCATAGCCAAGTGCCTCGCGAACGACAGGAAAGTTCCGTGCCCCGCCGTTGGCCATCGCACCAAACACGGATTGGACCGCGTCAAAGGCCTGTTGGCGGCCCACCAGCTGTTCGCACAAGTCTTCGCCCACAATCAGCAGGCCATCTTGCGTGGTCATAGCATCCCTCATCAATAAGCCTTTCCGCGGGCCGACACGGGCCACAGAGCCTCGACCTTGCCGTCGCGCACGCCGACATACCAATCGTGGACGTTGCAGGTGGGATCACAATGTCCGGGCACAAGCCGCAGCTTGTCGTTCACCTTCAAAACGCCGTCGGGGTCGCCGATGACACCGTGCTCGTCCGAACATTTGAGGTATTGCACATCGTCGCGCCCAAAGATGAAAGGCAGGCCGCTATCGACCGATTGCGCCTTGAGGCCGGCGTCGCAGATGGCCTTGTCAGTCTTGGCATGGCTCATAACGCTGGTCAGAATGAACAGCGCGTTTTCCCATTCGCCCTGATCGATCCGTTTGCCGTTCTCGTCCAGAATGCGCCCATAATCCGCATCCATGAAAGCGTAGGATCCGCACTGCAACTCGTTGTAAACGCCTGAATTGCTCTCGAAGTAGTATGATCCTGTTCCACCGCCCGAAACCAGCTCGCAGTCGATGCCTTCGGCTTTCAAACCGTCAACCGCGTCTTTGACCATGGCGATGGCTGTATCCAGCTTCTCTTTGCGCGCCTCATAGGTGTCGAGGTGCTGCATCGCGCCCTGATAGGCCTGAATGCCGGTAAATCTCAGGTTGGGTGCTGCGTTGACTGCCTTTGCGATATCGACAACAGCTTGGGTCGTGGTCACGCCGCACCGACCTGCACCGCAGTCAATTTCGACAAAGACTTCAAGTTCCGTGCCGTGATCGACAGCGGCTTTGGACAGGTCGGCGACATTGTCGATGTCGTCTACGCACACAATAATGCGCGCGCCCAATTTGGGCAGTTGCGCCAACCGGTCGATCTTGGCCGGATCACGGACTTGGTTCGACACGAGAACGTCCTTGATGCCGCCCCGCGCGAAAACCTCAGCCTCAGATACCTTTTGACAGCAGACGCCAACCGCACCGCCGAGCTGTTCCTGTAGCTTGGCGACGTCGACGGACTTGTGCATCTTGCCGTGCACGCGGTGGCGCATACCATGAGCCTTGGCATAATCGCCCATCTTCTTGATGTTCCGCTCCAGCGCATCAAGGTCCAGGATCAGGCAAGGGGTCTGGATTTCGCTTTCATCCATGCCGATTGCAGCGGGGATGTCGAACCCGACTTCCAGTTCTTTGATGTTCACAGGTTTGTTCATGTCGTTCCTCCTTACCCTTTCAGCCAGGGCAGTTTGTCCAGATCCACGTTGCCGCCGGTGATGATCACACCGACGCGCTTGCCGCGGAATACGTCCGGGTTCTTGAGTATGGTTGCCAGAGGCACGGCCGATGACGGCTCCATCACGACGCGCAGGTATTTCCACGTCAGCTTCATCGCTTCAATGATCTCGTCGTCAGAGGCGGTGAAAATGTCGGTCACATTTCGGGACACGAAGTGCCACGTGTTCTCTTTCAGCGGCACGAGTAGCCCGTCGGCGATGGTTTTTGGCGCATCATCGGCGATGATGTGACCTGCTTTGAAGGACCGGTATGCGTCGTCCGCCTGTTCTGGCTCGGCGGCATAGATTGCGGTGTCGGGTGCCAGGTTCGAAACCGTCAGGCACGTGCCCGAGACCATGCCCCCGCCTCCGATCGGGGCGACGACTGCATCCATTCCGTCTGTCTGTTCCAACATTTCGGCCGAGCAAGTGGCCTGACCCGCAATGACGCGCGGATCATTATAAGGGTGCACGAACTCTCCGCCCGTTCTGGCCTGAACTTCGGCAAAGGTCGCCTCGCGGGATGAGGTTGACGGCTCGCACTCTGTGATCGTCCCGCCATAACGGCGCACGGCGTCCTTCTTGGCTTGCGGCGCGGTACGCGGCATAACCACGTTGCAGGGAATACCCCGCCGTCCGGCGGCATAAGACAGGGACAAAGCGTGGTTGCCACTGGAGTGTGTGCAAACACCCTTGGTCGCCATATCATCACTCAGGCCAAACACGGCGTTGCTCGCACCGCGTACTTTGAACGCGCCGGCCTCTTGGAAGTTCTCGCATTTGAAGAACAGCTGCGCTCCGGTCAGATCGTTCAAGTAGTCCGACACCATGATCGGGGTGCGCCGGATGAAGGGTTTGATCCGTTCATGCGCAGCGCGCATATCGTCGATCGTCAGATCCGCTGCGGGGATGTGATCCAGCATTGCCATCCTCCTCAGGCTGCGGCCTGGGCGCGGTCAGATGGGCCGGTGCGATAATAATCCTGCGCCGCCGCGACCCCGCTGCCCAAAGTGATCGGATAGTTCAGATCGGCCATCGCCATCTCGATTGTGCTGAGGCCGGACAGAACCATCACATCCGTCAGGCTGCCCAGATGGCCGATGCGGAACGCCTTACCATTCAGTTGACCCAGTCCAATACCAAAGGACACGCCATAAGCGTTGAACGCGTGGTCAGTTAGTGTGTTGCTATCATACCCGTCTGGCACGTAGATCGCGCTGACAGTGTCAGAATACAGATCGGGCGATTGCGCGACAAGTTTCAGCCCCCAGGCGTCGACGGCGCGGCGCACACCTTCGGCCAGTCGGAAATGCCGGGCATAAACATTCTCAAGCCCTTCTTCAAACAGCATCTTGAGGCTTTCGCGCATGCCGTAGATCAATTGCAGCGGCGGCGTATAGGGAAACCCGCCCGATGCATTGGCTGCCATCATATCGTCGAAGTCAAAGAAAGTGCGCGGCAGCTTGGCGCTTTTCATCGCGTCCTGTGCCTTGGGGCTGACGCACAGAATTGCCATGCCGGTCGCCAGCATGAATCCCTTTTGCGACCCCGACACGGCGATATCGACGCCCCAAGCGTCAAAGTCGAACGGCATCGAAGCCAGAGAGCTGACGCAGTCGACAAACAGCATCGCGGGATGGTTTTCCGAATCCATCGCTTGGCGAACCGCTGCGATGTCCGAACGCACCCCGGTGGCTGTTTCGTTGTGGGTCACCAGAACAGCGCGGATTTCATGCGCGCTGTCATCGGCCAAAGCGGCCTGAAACTGATCAGCGGGTGCGCCGGTGCCCCAAGGACATTCGACGATCTGAACGTCCAGCCCGTGACGCTCGCACAGGTCTATCCAGCGATGGCTGAACACGCCGTAGCGCGCGACCAGAACCTTGTCGCCGGGGCTGAGTGTGTTGGTAACGGCCGCTTCCCATCCACCGGTGCCGCTGGCAGGGAAGGTCACGATCTGGCCGGTCGTAGTACCGAACACCTTTTTCGTGTCCTCAAGAACGGGTGCAAAAGTTTCGACAAAATCCGGTGCGCGGTGATCCTGCGTTTGAACCTGCATGGCAAGACGCAACCGGTCTGGGATGTTGGTTGGGCCGGGTATGAAAACCGGGTTTTGGTTGGACATCTGTTATTCCTCCGCTTTGGATGTAAGTGTCCGGGAAAACCTCACGATGTGCAATTTTCTTGAAAAATATTTTCATTTTTGCGATTAAATATTTAACGCGCTGTATTTATGCGGTTTTTCGTTTTTCATTTTTGGATCTCAAAAATGAACGGTTCAGAATTAATCTGGCGTTGTGCAAAGGAGTAGGGCGATGGACAATCAGAAAAGACCGCGTGGCAGGCCCAAATCCCTGTTCAAGGAAAGTTCGGCCGGGACCATGCAATCGCTGGATCGGGCGTTGGGCGTTCTGACCACGGTTGCCCGGTTGGAACGCGCAGCGCTCAGCGATCTGTCGCGCGAAATTGATGTGCCGACGGCCACGACGCACCGGATCCTGGTAACCTTGCAGAAACACGGCTTTGTTTCCTTTGATGACGAGCGTCAGGAATGGATGATCGGGATCGAGGCATACCGGACCGGCGCCACGTTCCTGCGCCGCAACAGTGTGCTTGAAATCGGGCGGCCAATCCTGAGACGTCTTATGCAGGACAGCGGTGAGACCGCCAACCTAGCGGTACCGGATGGGTCCGAAGTAGTCTTTGTCGGTCAGGTCGAAACTCCGAACCCCATTCGCGCCTTTTTCCCGCCCGGGGCACGAACGCCGATGTATGCCTCTGGCACTGGCAAGGCGATCCTTGCCGCGATGACCGAAATGGGGTTGGCCAAAACGCTTGGGGCGATTGATCCGGTGGAATTCACCGCGAACACGCAGATACCGGGCGACGGACTACAACAGGATCTTGCCAAGACCCGCGCACGCGGCTGGTCGCATGACCGGGAAGAAAGATATCAGGGCATGTCCTGTATCGGCTCGGCGATTTTCAATGACCGGGGAGAGCCATGTGCAGGGATCTCGGTATCGGGTCCGACCGCTCGGTTTGGCGTGGATCGAGCGCATGCGCTGGGTGAATTGGTTCTGGCCGCAGCGCGGGAAATCACCCACCTAAGCGGCGGCCAGATACCGAAACCCTGATGTCCCTGCTACTTGCGTGGTACGCGGGGAATACGGGACTGAGTTAGCTTGTACTTGTGTTCAGGATGCGGCGGATGGCCGTGCGTGCGGCCCCAAAAATCAGTGCCACCGCGCCGCAGCCAGATTGGGATGCACAAAATCAGACCCACGAAAAACCCACCCGTATGCGCCCAATAGGCCACCCCGCCTTCATCCGGGTTGCTGGCCAGACTGCCAAAGAACTGCATAGCCAACCAGACCCCCAGCATGACAAAGGCAGGTATCGTGAATATGCGGAAATAGACAATGAGGATCAGCAGGATATCCACGCGGGCCTTGGGGAACAGCAGCAGGTAACCGCCCATAACCCCCGCAATCGCACCGGATGCCCCAATGGTCGGCACGACCGAGCCCGGCGCTGTGAAGACATGGATCAGACCCGCGCCGATCCCGGCTGCAGTATAGAACAACAGAAAGGGCAGGTGGCCCATTTCATCTTCGAGGTTGTCGCCGAAAATCCACAGGAACAGCATGTTTCCGGCCAGATGCATCCAACCTCCGTGCAGGAACATCGAGGTCACCAGTGTCTCAAACGCAAAACCGTCAGTGATCCGCGCCGGGATAATCGCATAGTCGTAGTACAGCTGATTGATCAGCCGAGCATCGTTCATGATGCCCACATAGCTGAGGAATATCAGGATATTGGCCGCCATCAGCAGATAGACGACATAGGGTGTTCGCCCCGAAGGGTTATGGTCGCGGATTGGAAACATGAGGCGACGCTGGGCTTTTCCCGGCCCAGCGTCAAGGCATGCTTACGCCGCACCCCCAAGCAATGCGGCATTGCCGCCCGCGGCTGTTGTATCAACGCACAGGTGGCGCTCGGCCAGGACTCGTGCGCGGTCCGGAAGACCGGGGATCAGCGGCAGGATCGGACCGTCCCGGCGGGCGAGGTGACGTTCGATCCCACGCGCTGTGTCGTCATCGCCCCACCAAAGAACGCCCGATATCCCGGTCACGTTCTCCAACCGATGCAAGTCTAGCGAACCGGTCGCCTGAATGGCCGTTCCCCCCAGCGCCTGAACGGCGTCGGCTTGCGCGCGCGCGGCCTCGGCTCCGGGACCCATGCACAGCAATGGCGCGCGTGGGAATTCGCTTAACCGGTTGGATTCGCCCGTCGGGCCGGGCAGGGATTGGGTCTGCACCGACGCGGGCGTACCCTGAACATCGGGAAGCTCGCTCATTGGGCTATCCCATTGCTCGACGGATTGCTGCCGGTCCGGGGCGCAGAACCGCGTCATGTAATTCGGCCCACCCGCCTTGGGGCCTGTTCCCGAAAGCCCCTCACCTCCAAATGGCTGAGATCCAACGATGGCACCAATCTGGTTGCGGTTGACGTAGATATTACCGGCATGCACTGCTTCGGTGATGTGCTGTACGCGGTCGTCGATGCGTGTATGCAAGCCAAAAGTCAGCCCGTATCCGGTTGCGTTAATGTCGGCTATGACCTGATCGATCTCGGATGCCTTGAAACGCGCAACGTGAAGGACAGGGCCAAAGATCTCACGTTTCAGCGCGGCAATATCCGGGATTTCAATCAGTGTCGGTGCGATGAACGTGCCCTCTGGCGGTACGGGCATTTCTTTCAGAACGCGGCCTTCGGTGCGGGCATTGGCGACGTGATCTGAAATGCCCTGGCGCGCCGCCTCGTCAATAACCGGTCCGCAATCGGTCGAGATTAACCACGGATCACCAACCTGCAGGACCTCCATTGCACCGGACAGCATTGTCAGCAAATCGTCGGCGATATCTTCCTGGACATAGAGGCACCGCAAGGCAGAACACCGCTGCCCGGCGGATTGAAACGCGCTTTCGATGATAGACTGAACGGCCTGTTCAGGTAGGGCGGTACTGTCCACGATCATCGCGTTCAACCCGCCGGTCTCGGCGATCAGAGGCGTGCCGGGGCGCAGGTTGTCGGCCATGGCTGCGCGTATTTTCAACGCGGTCGCCGTCGATCCGGTAAACGCCACGCCGGATACGCGCGGGTCAGAAGTCAACGCCGCACCAACGGATGGGCCGCCGGGCAATAATTGCAGCACATCGCGGGGAACTCCGGCCTCGTGCAGCAATTGAACGGCCCGATGCGAGATCAGCGGCGTTTGAGGTGCGGGCTTGGCCAGGACCGCATTGCCAGTGGCCAAGGCCGCTGAAATTTGGCCTGTGAAGATCGCCAAGGGGAAGTTCCACGGGCTGATGCAGGTGAAAACGCCTGCCGGTTCCGCATCGGGAATGTTCGCAGCGTAGTAGCGCAGGAAATCGACCGCCTCACGCAGTTCGGCAACGGCATCGGGCAAGGACTTACCTGCCTCGCGCGCGAGCAAGGCGAAAAGCTCGCCAAAATGAGCCTCATATAGATCGGCAGCAGTATTCAAGATACGCGACCGTTCTGTTGGTGGTGCCTGCCACGGTGCCGCGGAATTCAGGGCAAGCTCGACATCCTCGGCGCTGGCAGGGGCGATTGCTCCGGGGCGATCCTGTGGTTGGGCCGGATTGGTGACCGGTTGATCCTGTTCCGGGCTTGCATCGCCGGACAGCAGCGGCTGGGCATACCAGTGGTGCGCCCGGAAAGCATCCCTCGCGGCGTCGATCTTGTCCAATGTCGGGGTGTGGTGAAGGTCGAAACCCGTCGAATTGACGCGTTCCGGTTGGAACAGGTTCGGTCCGGTTGGCAGCGGTCGTGCCTGATCCACAATGGTCAGGAACGGATCAGCGGCGACCTCTTCCGGCGGAACGTTCTCGTCCACGATTTGGTTTACGAATGACGAGTTCGCACCGTTTTCCAGCAGACGCCGCACCAGATAGGCCAGCAGATCGCGATGCGCCCCGACCGGCGCATAGATCCGGCACCGTGTGTCGTTTTGGTCTTTGACAAGCTGGTGCAGGGTTTCGCCCATCCCATGCAGGCGCTGGAATTCGAATGGCTGGTCATCGGCCATATGAAGGATCGCACTGACCGTATGGGCGTTGTGGGTGGCAAATTGCGGGTAAATTCGATCGGTCATACCCAGCAGTTTGCGCGCATTTGAGATGTAGGAAATGTCCGTGGCCGCCTTGCGGGTGAACACGGGAAAGCCATCGATGCCTTCAACCTGAGCTCTTTTGACCTCGGTATCCCAGTAGGCCCCTTTGACCAAACGAACCATCAGCTTTCGTTCGTGACGCCCGGCCATGTCATACAGTGTGTCCAGCACGATCCCGGCGCGCGGGCCATAAGCCTGAACGACGATACCCAGGCCGTCCCAACGATCCAGGGCCGGTTCGGCCATCACCGCCTCGATCACCTGCAGAGACAAGGAAAGGCGGTCTGCTTCTTCGGCGTCCACATTCAGGCCCATGCCTGCCGCCTTAGCCAAAAGGGCCAAAGCCCGCAAACGGGGCACCAGTTCTTCCATGACTTCTGCTTCTTGCGCCAACTCGTAGCGTGGATGGAGCGCCGACAGCTTAACAGACATCCCCGGATTGGCCCGGATATCGTCGTGAATACAGGCTTCGGCGATTGCAGCAATCGCCCGTGAGTAGGACAGGTGATAGCGGGCGGCATCGGCCTCGGTTCGTGCCGCTTCGCCCAGCATGTCGTAGGAATAGGTGTAGCGTTTTGCCTCCATACCGCTGGCGCGATCCATGGCGGATTTGATCGTCTCGCCCAGCACAAACTGGCGGCCCATTTCCTTCATTGCGCGCCCGACTGCCGTGCGGATCACGGGTTCGCCCAGACGTTTTATCGCACCGCGCAAGACACCGACCGGAGAGGTCCTGTCTTCGTCCAGAACCTTGCCCGTCAACATCAGGGCCCACGTGGACGCGTTGACCAGCGACGAAGAAGACCGACCCAGATGCTTGCCCCAATCCGATGGGGCGATCTTGTCCTCGATCAGCGCGTCGATGGTGTCGGCATCGGGTACGCGCAGCAGCGCCTCGGCCAGACACATCAGCGCGATGCCTTCGTCGGTGGACAGGCCGTATTCGGCCAGGAACACTTCCATCATACCGGGTGAGGTGCTGGATCGGATGTCACGCACCAATTGCGCCGCAGCCGCGCAGATCGCGGTGCGGTCGGCTTCGCTCAGATCAGCATTTGCGATCAACGCGTCAAGAATTTCCGACGGATCGGCATAGGTTTTGGCATCAATGCGTGCGCGCAGGCTGTGTGACATGTGTCCTCCGGTCTTTTGAGTAATATAGTGTCGATTTTCCGGGACGATTGCCTTAGTTTTATCTACGGCTAGGCGATTGGCCTGATTTCAGGGGTTTGAGCGATGCAAAAAGACTTTCCGGGGCTGGATAGGTTCGACAGATCAATTCTGGCGATTCTGGCCGAGGACGGCCGGATCCCCATCGCCGATCTCGCGCGGCGTATCGGGCTTTCGAAATCCCCAACTCAAGCACGTGTGAAGAGACTTGAGGCTGATGGCATCATTACCGGGTACCGTGCCTTGCTGGACCCCATTCGCCTTGGTTTGGATCACGTAGCCTTTGTCGAAGTCCGATTGACTGACACGCGCGAGAGAGCTTTAGCCGATTTCAACGCGGCCGTTCGTAAAGTGCCTGAGATCGAACAAGCCCATATGATTGCGTCGAATTTTGACTATCTTCTGAAAATTCGCACCGGATCTATGTCGGAATACCGCGCGGTTTTGGCCGAAAAGATCTCATCATTGCCGCATGTCGCCAGCACCTCAACCTTTGTTGCGATGGAGGCTGTGAAAGAGACCGGGATGTCTGGGGCCTTGGATGCGAAGGGTTGACGAACACGTTGCACGCGTCACCATTGGCGCATGAAACGCTTTGCTTACGCCTCAATTTTCTATGCTGCGACCGTTTTTGCGGCCAATGCTCAGGACTGCCCTGTCGCGCCAGACCATTCCGCGGATGTATCGGCGGTTCTGGAACAGATACAGAGCGCTGAAACCGAACAGTCCGCTCGTGCACTGTCCGGTCAGTTATGGGAGTTCTGGACCGATGCCCCGGACGAAAGCGCGCAGGCTGTTCTGGATCGTGGCATGACACGCCGAAATGCGTGGGACCTGCTGGGCGCGATTGAAGACTTTGACAAGTTGGTTGCGTATTGCCCGTCCTACGCCGAAGGGTACAACCAACGCGCATTCGCCCACTACCTGCGTCAGGATTTTCAATCCGCGCTGCCCGACTTGGACAGGGCAATCGAGTTGTCACCCAACCATGTTGCCGCGATCAGTGGCCGTGCGTTGACTTTGTTGGGGCTTCAACGCGTTGATGAAGCCCGCGAGGCGTTGTCTCAGGCATTGGAACTGAACCCTTGGCTATCGGAACGTCATCTCATGGCTCCGGCAGGACCGCTGGCCCTGCCGGGTGAGGATATCTGAAAAAAACGCCCCCGAGCCGCAGGGTCGGGGGCGTTTTGATTATTAAGATTTTAGCCGACCAGACCGTTATCGGTGCGCTTGATCGCGATAACCGACGACCGTGGCGTGCCGCCGTCCGGCCAGTTGCTACCGGGGTGCTGAATGCCAACGAACATGGTGCGCAGATCGCTGGACCAGGCCAGACCGGTGACCTCACAGCCGTTCGGGCCGGTCATGAAACGCGCGATCTCGCCGGTGATCGGGTCCCCAACCAGCATCTGGTTGTTGCCGTTGCCTGCGAAGTCTCCTTCATTGTCGTCATTGCCGTCCGTCTGGATCCAGATCAACCCGGTCGAGTCTATCACCATGCCATCGGGCGAGTTGAACAGGTTCCCTTCATTCACGTTTGCCGAACCGGCGCGATCGTCCGAGTGAACCGTCGGATTGCCCGCCATGACGTACAGGTCCCAATCGAACCCTTCGGCGGCGTGGTCGTCATTTGCGGGGCGCCAGCGCACGATCTGACCGTACTTGTTGGCCTCGCGCGGGTTGGGGGCGTTGACCGAGGTGTCATCTCCACCGGCGTTAGCCTTCACGCCGCGGTTCTTGTTGTTGGTCAGACAGCAATACGCTTCTACCGCAACAGGGCTGGATGCGACCCATTCAGGGCGGTCCATGGTCGTGCCGCCGGCCTTGGACGCGGCCATACGGGTAAAGACTGCGATATCGGCTTCGTCCATCCCGGTGGTTTCCGGTGTCAGAGCCAGCCATTCGCCCTTCATGTCGTCGTTGAACTTGGCGACGTAGAGCGTGCCGACGTTCAGCAGGCCCTCGGTTTCACCTCCCGGTTGGTAGGTGCCGTTCGACACAAACTTGTACAGGTACTCGCCCCGCTCATCGTCGCCCATGTAGACAACAACACGACCATCTGCGGCCAGAGTGACCTCGGCATTCTCGTGCTTGAAACGGCCCAGACCGGTGTGCTTGACCGGCGTGCTGTCCGGGTTGGTTGGGTCGATTTCAACGATCCAGCCCGCACGGTGCGGCTCGTTCGGGTTTTTTGATGTATCGAAACGCGGATCGAACAGTTCGTACCCGTTCCAGCTTTCGGCCTTGATGCCATAGCGTTTGAAGCCGTCCGTGACCGTCTGGTCGTAGCTGGCGTTTTCATCGCTGGACCCAAAGTAGCCGTTAAAGTTTTCTTCGCAGGTCAGGTAGGTACCCCACGGAGTTTTACCCGCACCACAGTTGTTCATCGTACCTAGCGACGTAGTTCCGGTCGGATCAGCTTCAGTTTTCAGCAGGTCGTGACCAGCGGCGGGGCCTACGATCTTCATTGGCGTATTGTGGTGGATACGGCGGTTGAATGGGCTGTCTTTGACAACTGACCAGCCATCGGGGCTTTCGGTGATTTCCATTACGGTCACGCCCTGAATGTTCTGCAGTTTCAAAACGTCCTCGGCGCTGGCCGGAACACCTTCCTGAGCGGCGGGCATGTTGATCTTGCGGTTCGGATATTCGTGGTTGATCGCGATCAGCTCGTGACCCTGGAACGAGAAGGTCTCCATCCCGTCGGTGTTTTCGCCGAAGATGCGATCCGATTTCTCAATCGGGCCACCATCGGTGATGTCATAGCCGTCGGCATCGGAAAACAGCGGGTCGCCCCAGCGGGTCATAACCTTCCACTCATAGCCTTCCGGCACGTGAACGGTGCCGTCAGTCTGGGCAGCGATCGGCGTGAAGGCAAAGCGCGAGGCCGTAACAGCGTGTGCGGCAGTTGAGCCCAGCAGGCCCGTGCCCATTGCGGCGGCACCCGAGCCAAAGGCCACTACGCCAGCCAGAAACCCACGGCGCGAGATGGCGTTTTCGACGACGTGATCAAAATCGTTTTCCTCGGGGCGGGGGAAATGCAGCTCGTCCCAATCGTCGGCGGACAGGGTGGTGGTATCAACGTCTTTCATGAATGGCTCCTGGCTGTCTTAGAGTAGTCGATGAAAGGCATGTAGGGCGACTTTGTGACATGTTCTTAACAACATTATTAATGACTTCATTTGGCCCTCAAGAAAAAGCAATCGGCTGGCGAAAGCATACCAAAGCTTTCTGCCAGCCGCGCTTGTTATCTTGGTAAAATGTTGTTGTGACGATCAGGTTGTGTGATCCCAACAGTATGCCGGTTTAAGCCAGCCGCTGCCCTGCTTCATCAAAGCGATAAGCTTTCTCGGATGCATATCCGAATCGCAATTCTTGACCTTCTGCGATGGCATGTTGGCCAAACAAACGGGCTGTGACGTCGTGGTCCTGAACTTTGGCTATCACATTGGTGTCCCCGCCCAACTTTTCCACATGGCTGACACGCGCGGCAAGCGGGCCGTCATCTGACAGGAACAGGTCCTCGGGGCGAATTCCGATCGTGTTCTGACCGCTTTCTTGAACTAACGCTTCAGGCAGGAAGTTCATGGAAGGTGAGCCCAGGAACCCGGCGACGAATTGATTTGCGGGGTTGTTGTACAGTTCCATCGGGCTACCGATCTGCTCGACCCGACCATCGCGCAAAACAACGATCTTGTCGGCCAACGTCATGGCTTCGGTCTGGTCATGGGTGACGTAGATCATCGATGCATCCAAAGCACGGTGCAGATTGGCGATCTCGATCCGAGTGTTCATTCGCAGGGCGGCGTCCAGATTGGACAGCGGCTCATCAAACAGGAACAGTTTAGGTTCACGCACAATGGCGCGCCCGATGGCGACGCGCTGGCGCTGGCCACCTGACAGCTCGGACGGGTAACGGTCCAAATAGGGTTCAAGGTTCAGCATCCGGCTGGCTTTGGCGACACGGCCTTCGATTTCCGATTTGGGCTGCTTTTCCTGCTTCAGCGCAAGGGTCATATTGCCCCGAACGCTGAGGTGAGGGTAGAGCGCATAGCTTTGGAAAACCATCGCGATCCCACGCTTGGATGGTGGCACCAGATTGACTTGCTGCCCGCCAATGTTGATCTCACCTGACGATGCATCCTCTAGCCCTGCAATCACGCGCAGCAAGGTGGACTTGCCACAGCCCGACGGTCCGACAAAGACGACGAATTCGCCTTCTTCGACCTCCAGGGTGATGTCTTTCAGGACATGCACGTTGCCAAAGGACTTGTTCACATTGTTCAGCGTCAGGGCGGTCATGATGCGGGCTCCTCAAGGGAAACGGGCTGGCCGGTTCGGATACTTTGATCCGCAGCCAGACAAATGGCGAGCGATTGGACGGCGTCATTCATATGACGGGTCAGGTCGATATCTTCGGCGATGGCGCGCAGCATATAAGCCTGCTCAGCATCACAAAGGTCTTGATGGCCGGGTTCGTCCGGCATCTCGATCGTGTGGTCGCCTTGCGGTGTATGGACCAGCAAGCCGCCGACTTTGGTATGGCCGTCGATGTCGGCAGACGCACCCTTGTTTCCGTCGGTGATCGAGACCGACCCGTTGGGCGACACGATATCTTTCACAAAGAACGCGGTTTCCGACATCATCGGGCCCCATCCAGCCTCGTACCAGCCGACCGAACCGTCGTCGAAGACCACCTGAAACTGGCCGTAATTGTACATGTCCGGTGCAATTTCATCCGACAGGCGCAGGCCCATACCATGCACCCGGACGGGCAGCGCGTCGGTGATCTGGCACATCACGTCGACATAGTGCACGCCGCAATCGACAATGGGCGAAGTGGTCTGCATCAATGCCTTATGCGTTTCCCATTCCGCGCCCGACGACTGCTGGTTCAGGTTCAACCGGAACACATAGGGCCCGCCAAGATTGCGCGCCTCATCGATCAGCCGCATCCAAGAGGGGTGATGGCGCAGGATATATCCAACCACCAACTTACGATTCAGCCGGGTTGCTGTTTCGACCACACGCCGGGCGTCGGCGACATTAGTGGCCAGCGGTTTTTCAACAAACACATGTGCGCCAGCCTCCATAGCCGCGCAGGCGAAATCCGCGTGGCTATCAGAGTAGGTGGCGACCACGACCAGATCGGGTTTCGTTTCAGCCAGCGCGGTGTCGAAATCGGAATAGGCCGGATAATCGGTGAGATGTGGGTGATCCACACGGCCAGACCGGTTCACCAAACCAACGATCTGCGCGTCGGGGCGGTGATGGTGCGCCAGCGCGTGGCTCAAACCCATATTGCCGAGACCTGCAACCAGAACGCGGGTCATTTGACTGCTCCGGATGTGATGCCGCGGATCAGCTGTCGCGAGAAGATTACGTACAGGACAAGCACCGGCAGAATAGCCATCGACAGGGCCGACAGAACTGCGTTCCAATCGGTCACGAACTGGCCGATGAACACTTGGCTTCCCAGCGTCAGGGTCTTGGTTTCTTCGGCTGGGGCCAGGATCAACGGGAACCAAAGGTCGTTCCAGATCGGGATCATGTTGAACACGGCCACGGTCGCCATCGCGGGCCGGACCAGAGGCAGAACAAGGCGGAAGAATATCGTGTATTCGGACAAACCGTCGATGCGCCCGGCATTCTTCAGGTCATCGCTGACTTGTCGCATGAATTCGGACAGGATGAATACGGCCAGTGGTAACCCTTGAGCCGTATATACTAGGATCAGCGCCCAGAGCGAGTTTACCAGCCCGGTCGCCACCATCATCTCAAGGATTGCCACGGTGCCGATGCGGATTGGGATCATGATCCCCAGCGCCAGATACAGCCCCATGATCAGGTTGCCCTTGAACTGGTATTCCGACAACGCATAGGCGGCCATCGCGCCGAACAACAAGATAAAGGACAGAGATGCCACGGTGACAATCATCGAGTTCTGGAAATAGAGGAAGAAATCCCCCTGCTTCATCACCGTCTCATAGCCGATCATCGAGAAGCTGTCCGCATTGGGCAGGGCCAGTGGTTCACGAAAGATCGCGCGGCGGGATTTGAAGCTGTTAATCAGAATCACAAAGACCGGAAACAGCGCGATCAGTGTGTACAGGATCAGCGCGCCGTGCATCGCGACCATGTTGAGGGGGTTATGACGTGCTTTGTTCATCGCGTGGCCCTCACAATTGATACCGGCGCATCCGGGTCTGGATGCCGAACAGGTAGATACAGACACCCACAAGGATGATGGCGAACATCGCCCCGGCGATAGCCGAACCCATATGCGGGTCACCCAGTTGCAGCTGGAAGCCAAAGAATGTGCGGTACATGAAGGTACCAAGAATATCGGTCGAGAAATCCGGCCCCGCCAGCGCGCCTTGTGACGCGTAGATCAGATCGAAAGCGTTGAAATTCCCCACGAAGGTCAAGATCGAGATGATCCCGATCGAGGGCAGGATCAGCGGCAGTTTGATCTTCCAGAAGGCCGCAGTTCCGGTGATCCCGTCGATCTCTCCAGCCTCAAGGATTTCTTCCGGAATGGTCAACAAGGCGGCGTAGATCAACATCATCGGGATGCCGACAAACTGCCAGACCGAAATCAGCGCCAGTGTGGTCAGTGCATATTCCTCTTTTCCCAGCCACGGGGCGAACAGCGACTTGAGCCCGACGGCATCCAGCATAGACGGCGCAATGCCCCAGATCGGCGAGAGGATCAGCTTCCAGGCAAACCCGACAATCACAAAGCTCAGGATGGTGGGAATGAAGATCGCCGACCGATACAAGGCCGCAAACCGCAGGCGCGGGTGGCTGAGCAGGGCGGCCAGAGCAATCCCAATTGGGTTTTGAACCAGCATGTGGATCAGGAAGAACCAGAAGTTGTTGCCTAACGCATTCCAAAACTGTTCCGACCAGATCGGATCAAAGAACAGGGTTTGAAAGTTCTGCAATCCAACGAAGACGCGGCTCTGATCGACTTCGGAGTAAAGCGCCAGTCGCAATGTGTTGAACAGCGGGAAGATCATGACTGCCGTGTAGACAAGAACGGCCGGTGCAAGAAACACAAGGATATGCCAGCGGAAGCGGGGGCGGTTCATGGGACTGCTTTCAATGGGGTGTCGGGGATACCCGGGCGATCACCGCCGCCCGGGTATGTGTCAGATCAGCGCTTACTGGTGCGGAGCGTACCAGGAGGACAGGCCTTTTTGCAGGTCTGCGCCCAATTCCTCAGGGCTGTTTGCGCCTTTGATTGCAGCAACCGACGCGCCCCAGGTCTCGTTCTCTAAGTTCGGCGTGCCGCGCGACAGGATCTGGTATGTCGAACGGATGGTCGATTCACACTCATCACGCCAACCGACGAACTCCTTGGCCAGCGGGTCCTGCAGTTCGACTGGTGTGTTGGACAGCGGGAAGAAGCCCGGAACGGCGTTGCCAAAGATTTCGGCAAACTCGGGGCTTGCGACCCACGCTAGAAATGTTTCGGCCGCTTCGGGATGTTCGGTGGCGGCGTTCATGCCGATGCCGATATCTGTGTGGTCAGAGATATAGCAGGTGTCGCCTGCGCTTTGGACTGGCGGCTTGAATGCGCCCATTTCAAAGTCGGCTTGTGTGTTGAAGCCAGCGATTTCCCACGATCCGGCAGGGTAGATAGCGGCCCGCCCCAGAGTGAAGATGTTCTGGCTGTCGGGATAGGTCTGCGCCTCGTACCCGTCACCAAGATACTGTCCCCAACGTGCCAACGTTGCGTAGGGGGCGGTCCAGGCTTCGTCCGTCAGTTTCTGTTCGCCAGCGATCAGAGCCTGGCGACCTTCTTCACCTTTCCAATAGTTCGGGCCGATGTTGTTGTAGCCCATTGTGGCGGCTTCCCACTGATCGTTGGTGCCCATCGCCATTGGGATGTAAGTGCCGTCTTCCTTGATCTTGTCGAGGGCAGCAAAGAACTGGTCTTCGGTGGTCGGCACTTCAATGCCAAGCTCGGCAAATGCATCTTTGTTGTAGATGAAGCCGTGGATCACCGACGCCATCGGAACGCAGAAACTGGCCGAGCCGTCATCCGTCTGCCATGCCGATTTTGCCACGTCCGAGAAGTTGCTCATAGCGTCGACCGAGGACAGATCGGTCAGGTGCCCGGCCTCATAAAGTGCCAGCGACGCATCAAACGGACGGCACGTGATAAGATCACCGGCCGAACCTGCATCCAGTTTCGAGTTCAGCACAGCGTTGTATTCCGCCGGAGCTGACGGGGTGAACTGCAGTTTGATCCCAGGGTGTTTGGCTTCGAAGGCCGGGATGATCTGCTTCTGCCACAAGGTCAGGTCGTCATTGCGCCAGCTTTCGATGATCAGCGTGACGTCCTCGGCATAGGCGCTTGAAGCCATCAGGGTCGTGCCCAGTAAGGCCAGTTTCAGGCTATTGCGTTTCATTCGTGTTCTCCCAGTTGGTTAGCAGTTATTTATCTTGTTCCAGTGCGGATTTCAGAACCCCGTTGCTTGCGTTAAGAACAGCAGAGGCATCCTTGGGTGATATGCCACGTGCAGCGATTAGCACCGCCGGCTTCACGTCTCCGTTCGCGGCGTCCAGCGCGAGTTTTGCTTTTTCCGTATCAACATTGGCGATCCGCGCGACGATCCCCGTCGCCCGCGCGCGCAACTTGTCGTTGTCGGCGCGCAGGTTGACCATCATGCCGCCGTGAACATGGCCAAGTTGCAGTGCCATAAGTGACGACAGCATGTTCAGAGCGATTTTTTGAGCTGTTCCGGCACCCATACGCGTCGAACCCGAGATCAATTCCGGCGGCGTCGCCAAAAGAATTGGGATATCTGCGCTTTCCAGCAAAGGGCTGTCTGCGTTATTGGCAATTCCGATAACGGTTGCGCCAAATGACTGTGCGATATTGCTGGCGGTCAGGGTGTATGGCGTCGATCCGCTTGCGGACACTGCGATGATTGTATCCGTCGGTTGCAATGTCGAAAGCGCGTCTGCTAATCCGTCGGCTTCGTCTTCTGCGCCTCCGGGCATTTCGACACCGGTCGGCAGGCCGCCTGCCATATGTATACGGAGCTGGTTCGCGGGGATTGAAAAGGTGCCGCCCAGCTCTTGCGCGTCGGCAGCAGCCATCAACCCAGATGAGCCAGCCGCCACATAGTGTAAAACGCCGCCCGCGCGGATGGTCTGCGCCATGGCGTTGCCGCCCCGCGCGATCGCGTCCAATGCGCCCCGTGCCGAGGTCGCGGCTTCAATCTGACCCTCAACCAGCGCCCGAGCAGAAGCGACAGGGTCTTGTGGGTCCAGCTTGATGGCGTCTGGATGCAGTTGTTCGGTCGGCGGCAGCGTCAAAAGAATCCCCCTTTGCGGTTCCCAATACAATACCTATTCAATACCACTTGTCCATAAATTTATTTTTTCAGCGGAAATCAACGTATTCTGTATTAAAACAAAGAAAAGCTGCAGAGATCGGCCTATTTTGGCCTTCCTAAATTCAAATAGGTATTATAATGGTATTGTCATGACTGAGTCTCTGAGCAACGCTGTACTGGCCATAGATGGTGGCGGAACCCGATGCAGGGTTGCATGTGAAGTCGCTGGTATTGTCCATTCTGTTGAGACCGGGGCTGCCAATGTCTCGACAGATTTCGATGCGTCCGTCCAGCAGATGAAATCGGGGATTACGCAGATTGCGCAAACGCTTGCTGTAGATGTTCAGGACCTGACCCAGTTGCCCGCCTTTGTCGGATTGGCTGGCGTCACAGATGACCATATTGCCAGTCGCGTGCAGAGCGCGCTGGGCCTAACGCGGGCGCGCGTTTCAGATGACCGACCCGCCGCGCTTCGCGGTGCGCTTGGGTCTCAGGATGGACTGATCGCGCATTGTGGTACGGGGTCGTTTGTTGCTTCGCAGAAGGATCGGGTGATGCGGTTTGCAGGGGGCTGGGGGCCGATATTGGGGGATGAAGCGTCCGCGCAATGGGTTGGTCGTTTTGCATTGGCAGAAGCATTGAATTCCGTGGATGGCGTTCAGGCCTCTAGCGATCTGACACAGCAGTTGCTGAACGAACTTCGCGGTGCCGCCGGAATAGTCGAGTTTGCCGGACGGGCGACGCCGACAGAGTTCGGCGCGTTGGCCCCGATGGTTACCACTGCAGCAGTGTCCGGAGACGAGGTCGCCAAAAAAATTATGCAGGCCGGTGCTACTTACATTGCCGATTTGGCGGCACGTCTCGGATGGCAGCCAGAAGTCGCGATCTGCCTGACCGGCGGCATCTCTCCGCATTATGCGGACTATCTGCCTGCTGCCTTGCAGTCAGAGATACGCCCTCCATCGGGCGAGCCGTTGACCGGGGCGTTGGCTTTGGCGAAGGAGGTCTCGCATGAGTATTGCTGAATTCCTGCGCTCTGATCTTTGGCTGACCCCTGAAAATGGCCCCCGCTACGTGCAATTGCGGCGCAGGTTGCAAGAGGGGATCGATACGGGCGTCCTTGCGCCGAACTCATCGCTGCCATCGGAGCGGGAACTGGTTGAAATCACAGAACTATCCCGCGTGACCGTGCGCAAGGCGATTCAGGAGCTGGTGCAGGAAGGTGTGATCGAGCAGCGCCAAGGGTCTGGGTCCTTCATTCGGGAACGTGTTCAAAGGGTTGAACAATCGCTGAAACACCTGACCTCGTTCACCGAAGATATGTCGAGCCGAGGAATGGAGACGACCTCAAAGTGGTTGGAGCGCGGAGTATTTGCGCCAACCCCGGAAGAGGTCACTGCGCTGAATCTGTCAGAGGGTGAGCAGATATCTCGTATTTACCGCTTGCGCGAGGCGGACGGGCGTCCGTTGGCGCTGGAACGTGCTGCGCTGCCGTTGGATATCCTGCCGAACCCAATCGAAGTCACCACGTCTCTGTACGAAGTTCTTGAAGGTCTGGGGCGCCGCCCGGTGCGCGCGGTGCAAAAGATATCAGCTCTCAATCTTGCTGCGCGAGAGGCAGACCTGCTGGAGGTGCCCGAAGGTGCGGCGGGGCTGAACATCGAGCGTATCTCATTTTTGAAAAACGGGCGGGTCGCAGAGATGACGCGGTCGCTCTATCGCGGCGACGCTTATGACTTTGTCGCTGAATTGCGCCTATAGCCGGAAGGACCGGGATCAAATGTCCGAAAAGAACTCGAAAATGCGTCAGGAAATCCTGGAAATCCCTGATGCCGTCGACAGATTGCTCAGCACGGGGGCAGACAATATCCGAGCAGCTGCGCAAAGTGTAAGGGATACGGATCCGCGGTTTTTGATCTCGGTCGCGCGAGGATCATCCGACCATGCCTGCAGCTATTTGAAATACGCCAGCGAACTGCTTTTGGGGTTGCCGGTTGCCTCAGTAGGGCCCTCCGTCAGTTCAATTTACGGGGTGGACCTTAGCGCAAAAGGATCTGTCTGCCTGTCCATCTCACAATCCGGCCAAAGCCCGGATATCGTTGGCCTCACAGGGTCTTTGCGAAACTCTGGCGCACTGACAATTGCGGTGACCAACAACTCGGAATCGCGCCTGGCCGAAGTGGCGGATGCGGTTCTGCCACTGCACGCGGGACCGGAACTGAGCGTCGCAGCAACCAAGACATTTGTGACTTCGTTGGTGTCCGGTCTATGGCTGCTGGCCGAGGTCAAAGAGGATGCTGAATTGATCGGGGCGATCCAATCCTTGCCCGAATATCTGGCGCGGGCGGCACATTGTGATTGGTCGGCTGCAGCCGAAACAATCACCGGGCGCTCGTTGTTTACACTTGGCCGCGGTCCTTCTTGTGCGATCTCTGACGAAGCTGCATTGAAGATCAAAGAGACCTGCCAAATTCACGCCGAAAGCTATTCAGCGGCCGAAGTGCTGCATGGTCCGGTTTCGATTGTCGAAGAAGGATTTCCTGTGATTTGCTTCGCGGCCAATGATGCAGCCGAACAGGCGACTGCCGATGCGGCTGATGCCTTGGCGGAAAAAGGGGCTGCGGTCTTTGCAACGACCAACAAAGTATCACGCGCGCAGGCGCTATCTGTGGTTCGAACGGATCATTGGATCACGGACCCGATAACGGCGATTACGTCTTTTTACAGCATGGTAGAGGCCGTCGCCAGTGCGCGGGGAATCGACCCGGACGCACCGCGGCACCTTAAGAAAGTGACCGAGACGGTATGACAGAGCGCAAGGTGATCTTTCGAAACGGGCCAATCTTTGACGGCAGCCGGTTGTTACACGACCACGCGCTTGTTTTTCGCGAGGGGCGTTCGGGGGAAGTTTTGCCCGACGCCGAGGTCGCCCAGGAAAAGGACGTTGTCGATCTGAACGGCGACATACTCAGCCCCGGTTACGTGGATCTGCAGGTCAATGGCGGTGATGGTGTTATGTTCAACGATGATCCGTCGGTCGAAACGATCCGCAGAATTGCCGGTGCCCATCGCCGATTGGGTGTGGTTTCGCTACTGCCTACGCTGATCACCGACGAACCCGCCAAAACCCGTGCAGCAATAGATGCGACGATCGACGCGGTACGTGCACAGGTGCCGGGCGTTACCGGATTGCATTTGGAAGGACCGCATTTGTCGGTCGCGCGGAAAGGGGCGCACGACGGTAATTTGATACGGCCGATGGAACGATCGGATCTGGACACGCTGATAGAAGCGGCTAATGCACTTCCTTGCCTCAAGGTAACTGTCGCGCCGGAGGGTGTTTCCGAGCAGCAGGTCCGCGCCATGAGCGACGCTGGCATCCTTGTCTCGCTTGGGCACAGCGATGCAAATTTTGCGACCTGCCAGAGCTATACCGCCGCCGGTGCGCGTTGCGTAACCCATCTGTTCAATGCGATGAGCCAGTTGGGCAATCGTGAACCCGGCCTCGTCGGCGCAGCGCTGGCCAGCGGAACGCTGTCTGCAGGGCTAATTGCCGACGGTGTCCATGTGCACCCCGCCGCGATGCGCGCAGCCTGGGCTGCGAAAACTGCGCCAGGTCAAATCTTTCTGGTCAGCGATGCGATGGCTGTGGCGGGTACTGATCAAACGGAATTCACCCTTGAAGGCCGCAAAATCACGCGAACCGACGGCAGGTTGACACTGGCGGACGGAACGCTGGCTGGCGCAGACCTGGACCTGACCACCGCCGTAGGCGTGCTGGTCAAGCAAGTCGGCGTGCCGTTGCAGGACGCATTGGCGGCGGCCACTTCTTATCCGGCTCAGCTGATCGGATTGGCCCCGCCAACGGTCTTTGAATACGGTTCGGTGATCCGGATATCTGCCGATTTCAGCCGTTGCGAATGGCTGCCCCCGCAGTCTTGAGTTTGTCTTTAACTGCCAGAACGACTGTCTTCTGGATGCAGACTATCGCCTGTCAATTTTTGTCGACGAATTTGAAATCGGGCTTCGAACTGCGCTTGACGACATCTGACGCATCGCTTAAATCGACTAGCGCTGAGCGGGCGTCGTATACTGGCTATTACCTCAGCCTTCCAAGCAGATGTTATATGTTTCCCAGGCATTCCTGCAGCTGCCAAACTATTCATAATATGTATTTATTTGATTTCTGCTCCTTCCTTGAGTTTCCCTGAGTTTTAATTCATTTCCGACAAAAAACTGACAAAATGCCAAAACTCACAGAGACCTTCGCCCGCAAGGTTCCACAGACAAAAAAGGGCACTGCCAAGCACTGGGATAACGAGGTCAAAGGGCTCGTTCTGTTCGTCGGCAAGCAGTCCAAAACCTGGTACTTCCAGAAAGATGTTGGAGGGCAAACCCGGCGGGTTTTGATCGGGCGGTGCCCACTGATCTCTGCGGACGTCGCACGACAAACTGCATTGGGTTTTGCGTTGGACTGGGGCAGGGGAGCAGGCAGGCAGCTGCAGATTGGAGCTCCCACTCTTGAGACAGCTATGGAGACTTATCTGGCACGTCCAAAGCTTCGGTCTGAGGCCCACCGGTCCGGGTTGCGACAGCAGTTCGAGCTTCATTTGAAAGATTGGCTACGCCTGCCGCTGGATGAGATCACAAAATCCATGGTGGTTCAGCGCCATGGGTCAATGGCCGCGACACCGTCCTCCGCAAATCACACTTTGAAGTACTTTCGGACAGTCTGGAACCATGCGCGGCGGGTACATGATCTGCCGGAAAGCCCAACGATGGCCATAGAGTGGTATGCGGAACAACCAAATGGCTCGACAATTGAGGATTTGAACGCATGGCGCGAGGCCGTTGATGAGCTCTACAACCCGATCCATAGGGTATTCTACAAATTACTCTTGTTCACAGGCTTTCGCAAAACTGAGGCACTGACGCTCGAATGGAAGAACGTGCAGGAAGATCACATACATTTGCCGATGACCAAGAACGGGCGCAGTTTTGATCTCCCCATATCGCAAGTGCATCACGAGATACTTGCTCCTTTACGGGGCCTTCATCGCCAATGGGTCTTCCCCTCTCCGAAGTCACCGAGTGGCCATTTGAAGGGGCCCCAGCGTATGCAATGGTCCATTCAATCCCATCGTCGGACATTCGCGACGGTCGCCATGGAGGCTGGAATATTGGAAGAGATTGTAGGACGCCTTCTCAATCACACGCCGCTATCAATCACCGGTCAGCGCTACGTGAAGCCGTCGCTGAAAGCCCTCACACCAGCGATGGATACTGTGTGTCGGGAATTGGCCCGCAGAACAAGGTGGAACGCGGTGGATTGTAATGTCTAAGCGGGATTGGATTTGGCCTGTCGATTCCGACTTACCTGAATTGGATATGCCAGATCCAGAGGAGTTTGATAGTGGGCCCAGCGAATTCAATATGGAGTTAATTCGCCTCCTGAGAAAGCACTTTGACAAGTACGAACGCGTTGATGACGAAAGCTATAGCTGGGTGGCCCATTACCTAAATTTCGACCAAGCTCATGAACTAGACGTGTTCTGGTCATCTAAAGAGGTGCTGGAAGACCTCGCTAGGCTCAAAACACGCTTAAACGAAGCAGGAGAAATCTTAGATCGGCTTCCTGCGCCCGTCAGTGATGCGTTTCGCATCGGCGCATTTAACAGGAGTGGTTTGCGCAATCAAAACAAAGTGGCTGATATTCGTAACGTCTGGTTTAACGATGCAATTGAAGAAACACCACATTGGAAGGCAATGATGGCCAAAGTAGAGTTCTTCAAAAGACTTCGCTACTATATTGAATTGATTAAAGATGCTGAAACTGCTGCTGCTCAGGGCGAGCCGGCCGGGAAGAAGGCAATTGAAGCTTGGCGCTTAGTCTCGGCTTGTGTCGGGCTTTGTGAGCGTCACCCAGACACAATCCGAGTTCCTAAAGCGATGAATGAAGCGGGTCCGTTCTATCGATTCCTGTGCGATATGTTCGAGGTGTTTGGTATTGAAGAGCTTCCAACGTCGGCATTTAGAGGCTGGAAAAAACATGTGGGTCGTTAGAAGGGTTCTTTCTTTCTGACGACCCATGACGAAAGCGCCACCTACGCCTTTTTTGTTCCTAGACATACTTAAAGGAGCAAGGCGATGCAGGCGCACTATCTGACAACACAAGAAGCTGCTCGATACACCGGAATAAGCCAAAGCTATCTCGCAAAACTGCGCATGGGTATCGGTAGCGTTGCGGGACCGAGGTTTATTCGGATCGGTTTACGATCCATCCGGTACAAGCGCTCTGAACTCGACGCGTGGATGACTTCGCGAAGCGAAGGTGTCGGGGGAGAGGGCTAATGGCTCGAACGGCTCCATTTACGAAACTTCGTTACCATTGGAAGAGGCGAATTCAAAGTTCAGCTTATCTGGCACCACGAACCAAGCACTTTGCAATGTTCGTCTGCGATCAGTTTGTGTCAAAAGCGAATGGTTGCTTCTGGGCCAGAAATACAACGCTCGCCAGCGCGTTTGGCGTTCATGAGCGCAGCATTCAGCGTTATCTTCGGGAACTCGAAGGGTGCGGTTGGATCACGCGTGTTCGTCGGCGCGGTGTTCGTCGCACATTTCAGATCAGCGTGCCACGTGATGCCGAACGCGACACTGAACCTGACATTGATATACGCCAAAGGGCGACAGACCTGTACTGGAAAGGCGACAACATTGTCGCGCACAATAAGAACATAGGAAAGAACATAGAAATCAAGCTCAGTGCGACAGGTCGTGGTGCATATCATTGGTTCGACGAAAGTGACGCATCTGCTCTTCGTGAATGGGAAGCGTTCGTAGCTGCCAAGACCGCCTTCAATTTTGAGGCGTTGGCGCAATTGCTGAGAAAGGATGGTTCTATTGCTTTGCCGGCACGTTTTCCAAAATCTGAAGAAGCAGATCGGTATGTTCGGTGCTTTGGCGAAGTCGTTCTCAGCAAAGGACAGAGCATTGGTACTGCACCGTCGCCAACTCGATGAAGGTCTCCTTGGGGGGCATCAAAAGTCTTAGGGCTAAAAGCTAGGGACCGGTGGGGGTAGTCAGATTTGTTCGCGTGAAACTTTTAAGGGGGGGTACGACGAATTGTGCACTTAGGGCTGTAAACAGACTTTTTCTGCACCGTTCATAGAGCTCCGAAAAGGGGAGCAGAACAGACATTAAACTATCGCTGAACGTTCGCGCCGCGGACTTTCCGACCGCTTACTCCACGTACGCGAATGCATGCTTCCGCTAGCTTTCAATGGAAAAAACAAGCTTGTATCACAACTTAATAGCCGTCGGAAGGGCACACCAATTGCAGACGGCTTTGTAGCACAAATCGGTTGAGGTCGACAGACCCCCTTTATCCTGCGGACTTATCCCACGAGCTCTGTGGCAGGTATGCAAAGGGCGGTGTAACGGTTGAGGACGGCGACGCGGAATTGGATTTCCGCTACCTGCCGATCAATGTCTCGCGCCATCAGCGATTGGCCCATCAGTTTCTTACAGTGCACCTCTCTCTCAACGCGGCTTAGGCGGTGATACTCGCTCCACCGTTGCCAGATAGCGCGGCCAAGGTATCGAGATGCATTGATCGTCTCATTTCGGGCAATGGCACCGGCAATTGCGGGATTCCATGCCTTGGCGTTCTTGCGTGGCGGGATGATGGCGTGGCCATTGCGGGCGGCAAGCGCGTCGTGGCATTTGCGCGTGTCGCATGCCTCGTCTGCGGTCACTGCCCCAATGTTGTGACCTGGAGGGATATGATCAAGCAACTCGGCAGCATTGGCGGGTCTCCGACGTTGCCTGTGGTAACTTCAACGACGCACACTTCCAGCGTTTCCTCGTCGATGCCTATGCGTATTCTACGCCAAATGGACCGCTTGGGGCTACCATGCTTGCGGGCATTCTATTCTCCTTCGTCCTCGGATTTGATGCCGGTAATGTCGATCAGCAGATGCAGCGGGCCGCTTCCCACCACGATACGGAAGGCTCACGTTCAGCGTTCTTTTTACAGCGGCACAGGGTACTGAAATCAGGCACGGCACTGTCCAAGCCACCCAGCCGCAGGAGACCGCCTACGAAGCCCGTGGTTTGCCTCATCGTCATCTCGACAAAACCTTCAGGGTCAGACACGCTTGGATTGCGGAGTCGCTGAAACTCTGGTGACGGCCGCGCTTGCCTGAAGTTGGCGATTTCCAATACATCTCAGGATCAAACCAGATCGAGAGCGATCCTCGTTCTTTCAATGCGGTATTGTACGAAGGCTTTTCCCGGCTTTGTGCTTCGTCCGGGCCCAACTGGTCGTACCTCTCAGCTATCATTCTGGATTCATGAAGTGAATCCTTCAGTCCATTTGTGCAGCAAAGCAGCTTGGCACCGGAATTGGCGGCCTGTCAGTTGGGAAAGAATCAGGAACCTGGCCATTCGGATTCCGGTAAGGAATCAGTCAAATTTGCGACAAAGAATCGACCAAGCTGCCAAATTTTACAATCCTGGCGTGTATTTCTCCGTGGTTTGGAGGATGCGGTGCCCTGATGGCGGGACGTAAGCTTGTGGAAGGCTCCGTCGGTATGGAGGGGGTTAGAACGCCGCGAATTTGGGCGGCATCCATGAGTAGCTAGTGAGTTAACTAGGAGAGTAAGATGTTGAAGCTTTATGTAATGATGAAGACCATGGCACGTGACGAAAACGGCGCGACCATCGTGGAATATGGCGTTGCCCTGACAATCGTCACGGCGATTGCAGTTGCTACCCTGACAGCGTTGGGCAACGACGTTAACGGTCAGTTCACAGACGCTGAAACCCTGATGTAATGACCTGACGGAAGACAAAGCACGCGGTGCGCTCAGCCCCGCGTGCTTATCGTCCCGGAATATTTTCTTGATCCGCTGGCAAAGTGCAACCACTCAGATCGGTTCATTCGATAAACGCCAAAAAAAGCTGAAGGAGCACCAGATGAGACTCTCTGCCATTTTCACAGCATTGACGGGCCTGGTCGTAGCCGGAGGGTCGGTTTACGTCGCTCGGGATTACATTCAATTCGATACTCAGTCCGCAAATGTCGAGGCCGAGAGCGAGATGGTGAGCGTGGTCGTTGCGTCGCGCGATATTTCGTTTGGCGAAGAAATCGAGCCAGGCGCGCTGACGACCATTGACTGGCCCCGCGGTGCTGTACCCGTGGGAGTCTTTACAGATTATGACGACCTGATTGCGGCGGCTAGCATGCCGTCCCGTCGCGCTCGTCGCGCAATTACTCAGGGTGAACTGATCCTGAACAGCAAGGTTTCCGACTTTGGTGAAAAGGTCACCATCGTTCAGACGCTGGGCGCAGATCATCGCGCCATGGCCATTGAGGTTGACGCTGAAACCGCCGTTGGGGGTTTTGTTACCCCGGGTGATCGGGTCGATGTGGTGATGACCACTGGCGAAAAAAGAGACATGCACGCCGTCACCATTTTGCAAAATATCAGGGTCATCGGTGTTGATCAGGAATCTGATGAACAGACCGACCAACCCGTTGTTGCTCGCACGGTCACCGTCGCCGTTACCCCGGATCAAGTTCAGCGCCTTGCTCTGGCGCAACGTGCCGGTCGGCTGAGCCTGACCTTGCGGTCCATTGATGACACCGAGGACAAGACGCTGGCCATGACTCGACTGAACGATCTTCTGATTGATGAACCAGCCGTCGCGCGGGACATCAAAGAACCGGTTCGCAAAACGATTATTCGGGTCCGCCGCGGCACCGAAGTGACAGAATCCATCATCAACTGAATCGACCAATGAAGGTTTTGACCGTGTCCCTCGCTCAATTCATACGTCCATTCCGCAGCTCCGAAGACGGCGCGATCCTGGTCTTTGTTGCGGTGGCCCTGTCGGTCATGGTCGGTATGGCCGCCCTTGCATTCGACATTGGTCGGGTGACCACCACACAGTCGGAATTGCAGAGCTTTGCGGACAATGTTGCCCTTGCGGCTGCGGGGGAGCTTGATGGTCGCCCGGATTCAATCACCCGCGCCACAAATGCGGCTGCAAACATGATCCGCGACCGTCAAAGCTTTGGCGTTCGGAACAAGGATCAGCTGTTGTCCGGCGCAACGGATTACCAGTTGCGGTTTTATGAAAACCCGCCGACCACTGCGACTGATCCAGCTCAACCCGCGCAACTGCTGGATTCGACCGATCCGGTCAGCGGACCGAATGCTGCATTCGTTCGGGTGACTGTCGATACGCACGAGGTTGGTACTCCGCTCGCAGCGGCAGCGGCGGCTTTGTTGGGCAATGCGCAGCCCTTCTCCAGCGTCAATGCCGAGGCTGTGGCAGGGTTCACCCTGATGGCCTGCGACATCACCCCCATGTTCATCTGCCTGCCGCAACCTAGCCTCGATCTGACCGAGGGCCAATTGATTAGGATGGTAAGTCAGGGCGGCAATGGCCATTGGGGTCCCGGAAACTTTGGTTTTCTGTCTTCTAATCAGAATCTGGCCATCGACGCGTCTGGTGCCTGCGAACCTGCACCAAACGGTCAGGAAGATTCTTGTGCTCTGGCCGCGTCGCGCGCTGTTTCCATGTGCTTCAGCCAAAGAGGCGTTGAAACCAGACCGGGTCTGAGCGTGGGTAACATGATCGCGGGCTTTAACACACGCTTCGACCAGTTTGAATCCAGCGCCAAACAGTTCAGTAACGGTTCGCGCTACGACGTCGACAATTTTGCCTCTTCTCCGCATGTCTTAGACGGTTGGATCACTTCGGGCAATGGAAACAACTGTACCAGCCAGCCGTCGCCTAGCTATGATTCAAACGGTGCCCTTGATCCGGCCGCGACCGTTGGTTTGCCGCTTGACGATTGTTTTGCCAGTGGCACTTGCCCGACGCCTCGTATTGGCAATGGCGTATTCACTGCTGGTCTTACCGAATATCTGACCATCAACTATGGCGCAGATTTCAGCGGCCCTCTCCCAACCGGTATTCCGCCATGGTTCCCGACTGGTGGCACCCGCTACGACATCTACAATGCTGAAGTCACCAACCAGGCCGCTCTGGAAGCTATCCTGACCGCTGGTGGTAAAGCTGAAAGCAGCATGCCTTCGTGCCAACCCGCGTCAGCCGGTCGTGCAGATCCTACGCGCCGTGTCATCACCGTCGCCGGTATCGATTGCGCAACTTTTGCGGACGAGCTTAACGGCGGATCGGGCACCATTCCGGTCACCAGTTTTATCGAGATGTTTCTGATCCGCCCCTCTGAATCCGGCAGCACCGGTGCCAACGCGGTCATCTATGGTGAAGTCATTCAGACCGTTTCGGACGGCATTAGCGGCGCCGGAGTCGGCGGCATCGTTCACGATCTGGTTCAGCTGTACGAGTAATGATCATGTTTGGTGCATCCCGTCATATCAGAAAGACCCTCAACCGGTTCCGCAATGACCAGTTCGGCGCGGCGTTGGTCGAATTCGCGATCCTTTTACCGATCCTGTTGGTGACATTTGCCCTGATCGTCGAAGGGGGGCGGATTTTCTGGTCCTATCAAAATGCGATCACGGGGGTTCGGGACACTGCCCGTTATGTTGGCCGGATCGCCCCGTCGGACCTGTGCACTGCCTCGCCAAGCGCTGCTATCGGCGATTTTCAAACCGCTGTATCAAATACACTGACGTCGCTTTCGACCACTGACATTGCTGTTGGTCTAGACTCTCTGTCCCTCGAATGCGTTGGCAACGCAGGTGAATACCGCGTTTCGCCCACACCGGTTGCCGTACTGACCGCGTCACTGACAATTTCAAATCTGCCATTTACGCCCGTGTTCCAATTGGTTGGAGGCTCGGCAACGGCGCAGATCCAAACCACGATCACAGATCGCAGCCGGGTGTTTGGACCATGATCCGCCGCATTCAAAAGATAACCCGCGAAATGTCGCGACTTGGCCGTCAGGAAGATGGGTCGACGGTCACTGAGCTTGCCTTTGTCCTGCCGTTGTTCCTTTTGATTTTCCTGGGCTTGATAGATTTCGGCAGATTGGCCTTCCACTATGTGGCTGCTGAAAAAACAGCACAGGTCGCCGCTCGGATGGCTGCAGTGATGCCACCCGCATGTGGCGGTGTTCCGACAACCAACAGCCGAGGCACCTATACCGATATCACCGGCCCGCGGTTCGGAACCAATTGCAGTTTCGCTGCTGGCGTCTGTGTCGAACCGGCCACCACCATATGCACCGGTGCGGCCCCCGCGAATGCAGCTGCCCAGACCACCGTGACCGACATCTGGAACATGCTTCAGTTTGCCGTTCCCAACGATCCCACCGCAACTTTTGACGAAAGCAACATCACGTTCACTTACAACTTCGACCCGGAAATGAATTTCCTGGGTGGCCCCTATGTACCGATGGTCACAGTGACAATCGAAGAGCTTCCGTTCCGGTTTGTCTCTCCGTTGGGTTCGATCGCAGCGCTGGTTTTGGGCGGTTCCACGCCGCAAACCGATGCGCTGACCACCGCGACAACGGGCTTCAAGATATTTTCCGACTTTAGCGCAACCCTTCCTGGCGAAGACCTCGCCAGCGGAGTCAACGGTTGAATTTCTAACCATGGGAGCTGCAAAATGACTCAAAAATCATTAGCCCTTATCTCTGATAATGAGGCGATTAAGAATTCAGTCGCCCAGGCCGTCGACCGGCTCGACGATCTTTCGCTCGAGACGCACTCCGGAACATTGTCTTCGGTAAACGGCCGCGCCTGTGATCTGATGAGTGAAAATGACCTGCTGGTGTTCAGCTTTTCAGGTGAATTGGATCTGGAGACTGTCAGCGATCTTCGTCGTAACGCCGGTCCCCGCGGCACCCTGCTGGCACTTAGCGACCGTGACATCTCATTGACCGAGGTGCGCGCGATGAACAATTCGGGTGTCGATGAGATTTTGCCCTATCCCATCGGGCAGGACGAACTGGCTGAGCAGATCCAACGTCTGACGGTCGACAAATCTTTGTTGCCCACCATTTATGCGCCGCAACCGCAGCGATTGGGACAGATCATCAGCGTATGTCCGGCCCGCGGTGGCATCGGTGCGTCAACGCTGTCTATTAATCTGGCCGACCAGTTGCAGGGATATTCCGGTATCTTTCGGAAAAAGACACAAAACAAGGTCGCTGTCGTCGATCTGGATTTGCAATTTGGCACCGTGGCAACGTCCTTGGACTTGCAGCCTTCCTCGGGGCTTCTGAGAATGGCTCAGAACGGGGTCATGCCGGACCGGACGTTCCTTCAACAATCTCTGGTGCAACATGCATCCGGCTTGGAAGTCCTGAGCGCTCCCGAAGAATTAATTCCTCTGGATGTTCTGACACGCGAACAGATCAGCGCGCTGATCGAGAACCTGCGTCTGGAATTCGACTTTGTCGTCATTGATCTTCCACGCGTACTGGTCGATTGGCTGGGTGCGGTTGTTACCGCGTCGGACCGGATGCTCATGGTGGGCGACAGCTCGGTTTCTTCAGTGCGCCAGTCCTGCCGTTTGATCGAATTCTTCACAAAAGAGCGGCTCGAACCTCCGGTTGAGATCGTCATCAGCCAAGAAACGAAACCGACATTCCGGTCAAGCCAACATGTTGAAGCCCAAAAGGTGCTGGAACGCGAATTGCGGTTCTGGCTTCCCAGCGACGCGCGACACGCAAAGCAGGCGCTGGATCGGGGTCAGTTGCTGTCGCAGGCCTCAGGCAGTTGTGCCCTGTCCAAGGCGATCCGCTCGGTGGGTCGAAAAATCATAAATGAAACGATGGTCGGAAAAGCCGACCTGAGAAACAACGCAGCCTAATTGGAGTCTAAGGGATGTTTGAAAAGTTTACGCGCGCCGGACGAACCAATGAGGCCGAAGTTATCCAGCTGAATCAACGTGCCGAACCGCAGGCCCAGGACATTCAGCCAGACACTGCCGCCGAAGATACAGAACTGGCAGATTGGCTTGAGCTCAAAAGCACTTTGCACGAGGCTTTGCTGGAACGCTTGAACCTTGCAGTGATCGAAAAGGTTGAAAAAGACGTGCTGCGGCGCGAAGTCGCCGGGGTTGTCGGCAGCGCTTTATCCCAAGCGGGCAAGCCACTGAATACCGAAGACTTCAACCGCATCGTCGAAGAACTTCTGGACGAAATTCTGGGGCTTGGCCCGTTGGAGCCATTGCTGGCTGATCCAACTATCAATGACATTCTGGTTAACGGTTATCAGACGGTCTATGTCGAACGCTCTGGCCTGCTGGAACGCGTGCCGGTGCGGTTCCGGGATGAAAAGCACCTGTTGCGTGTTATCGACAAGATCGTCAGCAAGATCGGCCGACGCGTGGATGAGCGCCAGCCTTGGGTGGATGCCCGGCTGGAAGATGGCAGCCGTGTAAACGCAATCATCCGCCCGTGTTCGATTGACGGCCCCAGTGTTTCAATTCGAAAATTCGCCCAGTCGAAACTGACAATGAAAAAGCTGGTTGCAAATGGCGCTCTGAACGATGCCGCCGCACGGTTCTTGCAATCGCTGGTATTTGCGCGCCTGAATGTCCTGATTGCAGGCGGGACGGGGTCGGGTAAGACAACGATGTTGAACGCCCTGTCTTCGTATATCAACCATGGCGAGCGTGTCGTCACCATTGAAGACGCAGCCGAACTGCAACTCCAGCAGGAGCATGTTGTGCGACTGGAAACACGCCCGCCATCCCCGTCCGGCGACGGCCAGGTAATTCAGCGTGATCTGGTGCGAAACGCGCTGCGTATGCGCCCCGACAGGATCATTGTCGGTGAGGTTCGCGGAGCGGAGACCTTCGACATGCTTCAAGCCATGAATACGGGTCATGATGGCTCGATGACGACTGTACATGCAAACTCGGCGCGCGATTCATTGGGCCGTCTGGAGCAGATGGTCACGATGACGGGTATCGAATTTCCCGCCGCAGCCATTCGATCCCAGATCGCGTCGGGGTTACACTTTATTGTGCATCTGTCGCGGTTGGCGGATGGGTCGCGCCGCGTCACCAGCATTTCGGAAATAACCGGGATGGAAGGTGAGATTATCACCATGCAAGACATCTTCGTGTTTCAGAAGAAAGGCCGCGCGGAAAGCGGCGAGGTGCTTGGTAAGTTTGTTCCCACTGGGATTCGCCCGAAATGCTATGACATGCTCACAGCCGCTGGCGTCGATCTCGAACCCGAGACCTTCAGAGTATCAGGAGGCTGAGGCATGACCAGTATTAACACAGCCGAACTTCTTAACTATCTGACGCTCGCTTGCGTCTTCGTCGGAATTTTCATGCTGATTACCGGTTTGTTCCACTTTGCCCGTCGCGGTGAAAACCACTCCGAGGCCCGCAACCGCCGAATGCGCATGGTCCGGCAAGGCGTTACCGATGAAGATCGGCTCGCCTTGCTGCTTCCCGAGACCCAGACAGGGTTTTTTGCGAAGATCCCTTTTTTTGGGAACTTGCCGGATACGCTAGTTCAGGCGGGGCTGCATGTTTCAGCGAAGAATTTTGTGCTGCTTTGCCTGTTTGGTACCTTGGCGATCGCAACCGCCGGTATGATGTTTCTGCCGCCTTGGCAGACGGCCCCGATCGCACTCGTCCTGGGTGTGGTCATGCCGGCTTTGGTGGTGAAATCGCGGCAGGCTGAACGCCAAAAAGCTTTGACCAGCCAGTTGCCCGATGCGCTAGAGTTGATGGCGCGTGGCCTGAAAATTGGCCACCCGGTCAACACCTCGATCAAAGCCGTTGCGGACGAGATGCAAGACCCTATCGGGTCCGAGTTCGGCATCATTTTCGACCAGATCAGTTTTGGCGACGAATTGCCCGACGCGGTTCAGGACTTTGCTGACCGGGTCGGTTCGGAAGATGCACAGTACCTGGCGGCAAGCATGGCAATCCAACACGGCACTGGTGGCGATCTGGAGCGGATCGTGTCCGTTCTGGCTACCGTGGTCAGACGGCGCATTGCATTGCGTGCGCGGATCAAGGCCATTTCCGCAGAAGGGCGTCTGTCCGGGTTTCTTTTGTCGATCATTCCGCTGGTGATCATGGGGGTAATGTCGATCAACGCACCGGGATATTACACTGATATCAGTGACGATCCCGCATTCATCAAACTTGCAGTGCTGGTTGTCGTTCTGATGGTCTCGAACGTCATCATCCTGCACAAACTCGTCAATTTCCGTATCTGAGGGCAGTTTCATGGAACATATGCTGGAAATCATGTCGCTTCGTTTCGGTCTGCCAGCCGAAACAATTCTGCTGACCATCTTTGGCCTCGGCGTTTTGCTGGTGTTCGTTGCTGTAACCTCGGCGTTAAGCCGCCGCCATCCTGCGGCCGTCCGCATCGCCAAACTGCGTGCCCAAAGATATGGGGCCCGCAACGACCGTGGACTGTTGCGGGAAACCATTGCTACACCAAAAGGCCTTTTTAGAGCAGCGCTACCCAGCAAAGAGTCTGAGCGGCGCAAGATTGAGGATCAGCTTATTCAAGCCGGGTTGACCGGCCGGAATGCCCTGCGGATCTATACGCTGACGCGGGTTTGGTTTGGGATTTTCGTGCCGATGATTGTGGGTCTGCTCATTGTTGCCTCAAGAACTCCTGGCATTCCAGTTCCCAGCGCGATTACGGACATTTTTGAATCCATCAGCAAAGCCAACGCCATACAGCTTATCGGTTTGCTGACGGCCGTCGGATATTTTCTACCCGCAGCCTGGCTGAAGCGTCGCCGTAAGGAGCGTCAGCAACGTATCCGCGACGCGTTTCCAAATGCCCTCGACCTGTTGCAGATTTCGCTTCACGCCGGTTTAGGCTTCGATGCAGCTATGACCCGGGTCGGAAACGAACTGGCGCTGGCCTCCCCTGATCTGGCCTTTGAGTTTCTGAACACACAACACGAGATTCAGGCTGGGCGTCCCCGCGCAACCGCGCTGTCTGACATGGCGCGGCGTACAGGGGTTGATGAAATCCAGTCATTTGCCACAGTCGTCCAGCAATCCATTCGTTATGGAACGAGCATGTCCGAAGCCCTGACCACCTATGCATCTGAAATGCGGGATTCCCGCGAAACCAGGGCGCAGGAACTGGCAAATCAGTTACCGGTAAAGATGTCCGCCGTTCTGGCTGCGCTGATGCTGCCGACGCTGATCATCATCACCGCCGCACCTTCGATGATTCGATACTTCCGGGGCTTTGGGGCGTGAATTTGTGCCCGGTTCCACATCAATAACGTGTTCAAACAGGCCGTGTTTCCAAAAGGAGAACAAACAGAATACTTGTTGCGAACCTTTTTGCCCGCTTTAGGGAAGTATGACTAAGCTTATATGCAGTTAAGTGGAGTCCGGCCACGCAAAAAAAATCGAGACACAATCGACGGGTGGGGGCGTTTGTCGAAAGGGTTGATCGGGTTTCGGTCAGTATTAAACGGTATGAATGGTATGTTTTCGGCGCATCGTTTCGCGCCAGATGCAATGGCACCGACTTCAGAACTTCTTAGGGTCGTGGCGGTCCTTTGCCAGGCCTCTCAGGGGAAAGTTCCACTGCTAAACGCACTGCGTGAAACGGCTCGCGCAATTGACGCGGAAGTGGTTGCAATCAGCCGGGTCGACCTGCAAGGCAATCAGAATTCGGCAAAAGTGGTGAGCTACGACGCCAATCACAAGACGCCGGACAGTTTCAGCGGTTTCGACTTCTGCATCGCGCCTGCCATCTGCGGCAACAACATGAGCCGGGCCAAACTGGGGTCGGCTTGGTTCGGCGACCTCGATGACCTTTCCGAATATGAACATCTGTCAGAGTTCTATGCGTTCCGCAGATTTTACGAGTCCGTTTCCATTTTGCTGGAAAGGCAAAATGGTGTCGCCGACTTTCTGGAATTGCATTTCAGCCACCCCATCTCTTCGGCCGTGGTAGATATTCTGAGCGTTCTGGGCCATGTTCTGTCGGATTGCTGGAAGAAAAGATCTCTTGGTCGGTTTTCCGAAGCGAAGCTGAAAAACACGCGCCGAAAGCTTATCAAGAAAGAACCAAAAAGCATTTTGTCTTTGGACAACCCTTGTCGGCTGAGTCGCTCGGAATATCGGGTTTGCCTGTTATTGGCGCGGGGATTAAACAACAATGCCTTGTTGTCCGAGTTGTCGATTTCAATTTCGACACTGCGTACACATCTTCGCAATATCTACGTGAAAACAGAAACGTCATCTCAACCCGAATTGATTCATGATTTGCTGACCCCGATGGTCAAGCGCCAATCGCCGACTGCAGGTAGCGAAAATGTCGCCTGAAGTCGCGCAGCTCGCCCCTTTGATCGTCATTACTCCGCTTTTGGCCGCAATGGCATGGAATGACCTGAAGAACCTCAGGATATCCAATAAGCTGGTGCTGATGATGCTCGCCGCTTTTGTCCTCTCCGCGCCCGTGTTTCTATCGTTGCACGAGACGGTGTACCGCGCGGTCTTCGGCGTTGGCGTTTTTGTCGTTGGTTTTCTTGGTTTCACGCTACGCCTGTGGGGTGGAGGGGACGTAAAGGCAATCGCCGCGCTGACATTGTTTGTGCCCAGCTACTTTCTTTTGCTGTTCTTTTACACTTTCACCCTGTCCATGGCCGTGGGCATGCTGTTTGTGATCACAAGCCGCTCGATAATTGGATTTCCGGAATGCCGCTGGCTCGCATTGCGACCAAAAGCCAGCTATCCGATGGGTGTATCGATAGCCATGTCGGGTGTATTATTGCCCTTGGTTGCGATGGGTTTGGGGTAGTACTATCCAAGATAGTTTTAGGCCGAATAGCCAATAAATAACGGTTGCTGGAGTGCTAGGGCAGAACGGAAGGCCATTAGGTTACTGTCGTAGCAGATGGCAACGTGTCTCCAATCTTTGAACTGGCCAAACATGATCTGGGGTGGTGTGGTGAGCACCACATCGCTTTATGAACTGTGAGGAAAATTCATTTTAGCGGTTTTCAGGTTGTTGGCGACAGCGCTTAGGCCAGAAAGATGTTGGGGTTGATCCGACAAACAGCACCGTGTTGGAGCCGAATGATCGCTTAGCGATAGGAAGGCTCTCCAATTTGCGCCTGCAGAGAATGTCCGGTTGCCGTCCAAATTGATCAATGCTGCGTAGCGAACCAGTGTCCAGTTTGGGCTCTAAGCCGTCGTTCGCTAAATCGCGACAAGTGTCTGCTGTGCGAACAAAGCGCCATTTCGCTGCGGCTGCTCCAATGTCCGGTTGGTGTTGGCCATAGTGCCGATACTCTCCGATCAGGCTTGGAGCGACTTCACCATGAGTAAATGACGTTCGGTAACGAACTGCTATTCTTGTCAAGGTGACAAGTTATATGCATATCGTTTATTGTCAATACGACAAGAATCCCTGAACAGGTGACCCAATGGCCAGACCCAAAAAGGACAGGGAAAGGAAGAGCCAGATCCTCGACGCCTTGGAGCGCATTGTCATTCGCGATGGGATTGCGAAGCTGACCCTCGCAAAAGTTGCGGCTGAGGCTGGCCTGCCGCGTCCCTTGCTCCGGTATTTTGCTGGAAACAAGAGTGAGCTGATCCTTCTGTTATTCGATCGTATGTTAGAGCGTGGTGAGGCTAAACTCGCTGGCCTCCAAGAGATCAAAGAAGGGGCAGTTAAGGTCGATGATATCCTCGACCTCCTCTTTGACGGGTTGATGGCCGATCCCGAATTGAATGCAATGGTGGAACAATTGTGGCCTTATTCCGCCGGTGATGAGCGCATTCAGACCCGTCTGCGCGACCTCTATCACCGAGTTTGCCAGGAAATCGTGGCTCATATGTGTGCCGAGAGGCCGGGCCTCAATGAGGATGACTGCTTTGACCGCGCCTATGGCGTCGTCGCCATGGCGTTCGGAGCCAGCTTCTTCTCAGACATCAACTTCAAACCAAACGACCCCGAGGCTTTTCGCCGTCTCGCGCGAGACATGCTGCAGTCAGGGTCTGTTAACTAACAATCCAAGGAGACCATCATGAAGTGGATCAAACGAGGGGCCGTTGCCGTCTTGGCATTGGCCCTTATCGGCGGAGCTGTGTTCTGGAACAAGATTCAAGATATCCGCGCGCTTGTAGCCTATTCGGCCGTTTTCGAGCCGGACACCATCGACGAGAACTTCCGGTCGCTCCACAAGAATTATCCCTCAGTTACGATCAAACGTTCTGGGCCTGTTGCCGAGTTCGAGCGCACGGATCGAGGAGAGGTCATTCCTGCAACGTATGAGTACGAAGGGAAGACGTTGGAATCAAAGGATGTCTTCGAGGAAATTCACTGGACAGGCTTGGTGATCCTGCATGACGGGAAAATGGTTCACGAGGAGTACGCGCGCGGCAATAGTGCTGAGAGCCTTCACATCGAAATGTCGGTCACCAAGTCCTTGACGTCTATCCTGGTCGGCATTGCATACGATCAGGGGCATCTGCCGGACTTAGACGCTCAGGTGACGGACTTCATCCCCGAGTTGAAAGACACCGGGTACGATGGCGTCACCGTGCAGCAAGTGCTCGATATGACGTCGGGCATCCGGTACATTGAAGACTATGACGACCTGAACTCGGACATCGTGCAAACCGTCGTCGCGACTTTGCGTGGATCACTCGACGAATTTGCAACGACAATGGTGCGCGAACGCGAACCCGGCACCTTCAATCAGTATGCCAGTATTGAAACGCAGGTTCTCGCCTGGGTTTTGCGACGTGCAACCGGCCAAGAGTATGCCGATTTTTTCCAAGACCAGCTATGGAGCAAGATTGGCGCGGAAGCCGACGGAGAGATGCTGGTCGATAGTGCTGGAGAGCCAATGGCCTATGGTGGGGCAAATCTTCGACTGCGCGACTTGGCACGGGTCGGACAGATGGTGCTCAATGGCGGTGTTGCCATGACGGGTGAACGTGTCGTTTCGGAAGCATGGTTGCGCCAATCCGTCACAACAGACACCGAACAGTCTAAGCCAGGTGAGCACGACAAAACGGACTTCATCCTGGGGTACAAAAACCAGTGGTGGATTCCGACAAACCGAGATGGAAACGAGTTTTCCGCCATCGGTATCTACGGGCAATTCCTGTACATCAACCCAGAGAGGGGCGTGGTCATCGCGATGAACTCGGCATACCCCGAGTACAACGAAAACGTCGAAACCGAGCTGCAGATGCTGTCGGCGTTTCAGGCGATATCGATGAACCTAAGTCCCGATTGATCGCTTGTTTGACATTTGGAGTGCCGGATCGATTTCCAGCACTCCAGTAGCGTTGCCGAATCGATGACAATGAACAACAGGATTAGCGGTTCCGAAGAGCAGATATTCGTCGACTATGCCGCCTCCGGTACTTTGGGCTCGAAGCAGACATTCGGTTAATTCCGCTGAATGTCCGCCTTGCAGACAATGTTGCCGTTGTCCTTCAGGGTGTTTGCTGGCGCAGCATCTGTTCGAAAAGGCAGCACACTCATCGTTGCGTTGTGGCCATAATCACCAATTCTGTCATTCGATGTCGCGCTCAAGTGCAGATCGACAGCTTCATGAAAACAAGCTTGCCTCTCACTCAACAACTGATGCATTTGTCAATTATGATTGTGTGACAAGCCAATCCTCAACTTCTCGAACCTCAGAACGGGTTCTGCTGGTATGCTGGACATCGATAAAGTAGCCATGGGTTGGGTTGATACGCTCATCAAAAATCCGAACCACTCTATTTTCCGCCAGATCCTGGTCGATCAGTGGAAGCCAGCCAATGATTGCTCCCTGGCCTTCGGCAGCGCCGCGCAGCAGCACGTTTGCGTCCTCGAAGATCGGCCCATAGAGCAGGTCGGCTATTGAAACGCCCATTGCCTCAAACCAGTCCCGCCATCCCCAGTGATTTCTTTGATGCAAAAGGGGCAAGGTCAATAGATCCTTTGGGTGATCGATAGGTCCTCGTGTAATAACAAATTCTTCGGATGCTATGGCGACCGGGCTAAGCTCAAGCAGCTTGATTGCATCTTCTGCCGTGTCGGCGATGCGGTCCCAGCGGATTATGATATCGACATTCTCGCGTTCATGCGCGCCGGGATAAAGGGCTGGCACCACTTCCAATTCGATCTCGGGATGGGCTTCCCAAAAATCACTAATCCGTGGCATGAGCCAGCGCGCCATAAAGATCGGTCCCGCCGAAACTCGCACCGCTTTGAGTGCGCTTCGATGCATGGATTGAACTGCACTGTCCAACAGGCCAAAGGCCTGACTGGTCGCATGGGCCAAGCGCCTGCCTTCAGCTGTCAGGGTGACATCACGACCCTCCCGCCTGAATAGCTTGACGCCAAACTGATCCTCCAATCCGCGAATATGATGACTGATCGCAGTCGGGGTCACAGTTAGGTCCGCCGCGGCTGCCCGAAAACTGCCGTTCCGGGCGGCGGCGTCAAAGGCACGTAAAGCTGTAAGAGAAGCTGTCACGGCAATCCAATAGATGAGTTTTTCTCATTCATTGCTGAGAATGTTGCTTTTGTAAACTCTGCTATTTCCGGTGCAGGATAGGGCTGCATAAACCTGAGCTCATGAATCGATGACCATGGCAAACCGTCGGCGCGGTCGTAAAGACCGCTTAAAGCAAGTCTCGGAGACTGGCCCGCAGCCACCGGTATGGCCAGGGGTGATTGGTGGGCGTCTTAAACCGCTCTTGCCTGACGAAGAAAGTATGGTCGAGGAAGCCGCATATAAGCTTCTTGAAGATCTGGGGCTTAGTCAGGCCATTCCCTCGATGATCGAAAAAGTCACTGCTGCTGGCGGGGCCATGACGGATGATGGTCGGCTGTTGTTCCCGCGCGCGCTGGTGAAATGGGCGATGGACGGAGCGCAGCGGGGGTTCACCTTATGTGGCCAGCGTCCCGAGAACGACCTGAAGATTGAAGCCGCCCGCGTGCATATGTCTACCGGCGGCGCGGCGCCTGGCGTGTTTGATCTCGACACTCATGAATATCGAGATTCGACATTGCAGGACCTCTACGATGCAGCGCGGATCGTGGACCGGATGGACAATATTCACCACTTTAGCCGATCGGTTGTGGCACGCGATGTCGAAGACAACGCGTCGATGGATCTGAACACCGCTTACGCCTGTCTTACGGGCACGTCCAAGCACGTTTCGATTTCGGTTACCGAGCCGCAGAACGTCGCCGATATTGCAAAGCTTTGCTATGAAATCGCCGGTGGCGAAGAGGCATTTCGTGCCCGTCCCTTCCTAACGATCATGGTGTGCCATGTGGTTCCGCCCATGCGTTTTGCCGAAGAAGCCTGTGAGGTTCTGGAGTTGGCGATCAAGGCCGGGTTCACGGTGCAGCTGATCAGCGCCGGACAGGCCGGGGCCACCAGCCCGGCAACGATTGCCGGATCGCTGGTGCAGGCGGTAGCGGAAACGCTGGCTGGGCTGGTCTTTGCGCGTTTGGTCGATCCAAAGGTCAAGGCGATTTTTGCCCCTAAACCCCTTGTGGCCGACCTGCGCACCGGGTCGATGAGCGGCGGCGGAGGCGAACAGGCCATCCTGATGGCTGGTGCGGCGCAGATGGGACGGCGTTGGGATTTGCCGACCTCTTCGATTGCCGGGATCACAGATGCAAAACGGCTGGATGCCCAATACGGGGCCGAAAAATCGCTGGCGGTGACAATGGCGGCGCATGCCGGGTCAAATATCATTACCCAGGCTGCCGGTATGATGTCGAGCCTTTTGGGGGTGAGCCACGCGGCCTATGTCAGCGACAATGACCTTTTGGGTAACATCCTGCGCACTGTACGCGGCGTCGAAGCAACACCCGAAAATATCGCCGCTGATGTCATCGCAGATGTCTGTCGGGGTGAAGGGCATTATTTGGGTGAGCAACACACATTCGGCCGAATGAAGTCAGATTACTTCTATCCCGAGATCGGCGATCGGCGCGCGCCTCGCGACTGGCAAGATGATGGTGCTCAGCGGATTGGCGACGTTGCGCGGGAGAAGGCGAGAGAGATCCTGAGTACGTATTTTCCCAGCCACCTGCCGGACGAAGTGGATCGCACGCTTAGGATGAATTTTGATATCCGCCTGACACGGGCACAAATCGGACGGCCGGAATGATGAACCAAGATCTTAGCACCCGCGCGCGCGCGAGCCTGCCAGGTGGTGTCAGCCATGAGCTACGATTTCGTGATCCGCACCCAATATTCATTGATCGCGCGCTAGGTGCCGAAAAGTGGGACGTTGAAGGACGCCGCTATATTGATTTCAAAATGGGCAGCGCCAGTCAGATGTTAGGACATTGTCACCCGGCAATTGTCGAAGCGGTGCAGAGACAGGCCGAACGTTCGATTTTCAGCGCGGACTGCCACACCCAGGAGATTGAGTGGGCCGAGTGGGTCAACCGGCTAATTCCTTCTGCCGAACGCACACGTTTCACCGCATCGGGTACGGAATCCACGATGCTGGCACTGCGACTTGGGAGGGCATATTCGGGCAAGGATCACGTGCTGCGTGTTGAGGGACATTTCCATGGCTGGCATGATCACGCATTGAAAGGGGCAAGGCCGGGCAGCGATCAGGCGCCGTCTTTGGGTATCCCGGATGCCATCAACGATCTGATCCATATCTGTGCAGCCGATCCTCAGGCTATGGAAGACGCGCTACGGGATGACCGTATTGGCACGGTAATCATTGAAGCCTCGGGCGCGAATTATGGCTGCGTCCCCTTGGCCACCGATACCTTGATGACGCTGCACGACGTTGCGCGTGCCGCTGGTGTTGTGCTGATCTTTGATGAGATCATCACCGGATTTCGCTGGTCGCCTGGTGGGCGTCAGGCACGCGACGGGATCGTACCTGACCTCACCACTTTGGCAAAAATCGCGACAGGCGGTTTGCCCGGTGGCGTGATTTGTGGTCGCGCCGAAATCATGGAGCTTTTGAACAATGCAACCGTGCGAGGCGGGTTTGGGCCTGCGGTCAGCCACAAGGGCACTTTTAACGGCTCGCCCCTGATTGCGGCTGCTGCCTGTGCCGCGATTTCGCTCTTGGCCAGCGGCGAGGCGCAGGCGCATGCCGATACAATGGCCGCACGCATGCGCGATGGTATGAATGCCGCCATGAAGAGGCGGGGCATCGCGGGCACTGCCTATGGCGACAGTTCGGTTTTCCACGTGTTTTTCGGCCGTAGCAGTCTAGATGGACTTAGCCCTGCTGAAATTAGGGGGCTACCGAAACCCTTGGTCAAAGCCTATCGCGACGGCATGCTGACGCGCGGCGTGGATATGATGGCCTATACTTCTGGTTTGACCTCAGCCGCGCATACACCCGAACTGGTTGATGAAGCGCTCTTGGCCTTTGACGACACTTTGTCGGACATGATCCGCGACGGAGCATTGCTATGACCCTCCCGTCCTCCGCCCGCACCGTCATCATCGGCGGTGGCGTCATAGGATGTTCGATCGCCTATCACCTTGCCCGCGAAGGGCGGAAAGATATCGTGGTGCTGGAACGTTCGAAACTGACGTCAGGCACCACATGGCATGCCGCCGGTCTGGTTCGGCGTTTGCGCCCGTCGGCGACACTGACGAAATTGATCAACTACTCGATTGACCTTTACGGCGAGTTGGAAGTTGAGACCGGACAAGCCACTGGCTGGACACAAACGGGATCGCTGACGCTGGCAACCAATGAGGACCGGCTGACCAACATCAAACGGCAGGTATCGCTTGGTCGTGCTTTTGGGCTGAAGGCCGAGGTGGTCGATGCCGTCCGCGCACAAGAACTTTGGCCGTTGATCGAAGTGGACGACGTGATCGGTGCCGTTTGGTCGCCTGCTGATGGGCGCGTGAACCCGTCTGATGTGGCGCTTGCGTTGTCCAAAGGAGCCAAGGCGCGCGGTGTGAAATTTTTCGAAGACACCCGTGTGACCGGGTTGCAAAAGAAAGATGGTCGCATCTCGGGCGTCGAAATCGGTGAGTACGTGATTGAGGCCGAAGAGGTCGTGATCGCCAGCGGTCTCTGGTCGCGCGAAGTGGCCGAAATGGCTGGTGCGCATATGCCGCTTTATGCCTGCGAGCATTTCTACATTCTGACGAAGCCGCTGGCCGAGGTACAGGCGCTTGGCAAAGGTATGCATCTGCCAACGCTGAACGATCAGGACGCTTATCTTTATGCCCGCGATGATGTTGAAGGCTTGCTGGTCGGCTCGTTTGAGCCCCATGCCAAGGGCATTTCTACGCGTGATCTGCCTGCGGATTTTTCATTCGATCTGCTGAATGAGGATTGGGACCACTTCATGCCGATGATGGAGAATGCGCTGCGCCGCATTCCCGCTCTGGAAACCGCCGAAGTGCGGATGCTGCTGAACGGCCCCGAAAGCTTCACACTCGACAGCCAGTTCATGCTGGGAGAAAGCCCAGAGGTGTCGCGCCTGTTCTTGTTGGGGGGCATGAACTCTACGGGGATCGCTTTGGCTGGTGGCGCGGGCAAGGCGATGGCAGAATGGATCATCGCGGGTGAGCCGACGATGGAACTGAACGAAGCTGATATACGCCGTTTCAGTCCCGAAATGAACGTGTTGGGCGCGCTAGAAGCCCGCATTCCCGAGGTGCTGGGTCGGCACTACGACAATCCCTATCCGGGCCGGTCAATGGACACTGCGCGCGGTCAGCGCCGCTCGCCAATTCACCAGGGGCTGATGGCCGCGGGCGCGCGTTTTGAGGCGCGAGGGGGCTGGGAACGCGCCGTGCATTTTGGTGGAGATGCAACGCACCTGCCACTCACCTTCGCCGCACCGAAATGGCGCGGTCAGGTGAAGCGGGAAGTAGACGCCTGCCGCAATGGCGCAACCATTCTGGATCAATCCGCCTTTAGCAAGATCATGATACAGGGGCCGGACGCCTGCGCCTTTCTCAACCGGCTATGTGCCGCGCAGATGGACATCGCCGAAGGGCGCATCGCATATACCCAAATCCTGAATACGCGAGGTGGTGTTGAAAGCGATCTGACCGTGCAACGTCATGGCCCGGAGACCTATCTGATGATTGTCGGCGCGGGCGAAGTTGTGCGAGTCACGAAACGTATGCGCGACACCAAAGGTGACTTCCGTGTCGAGTTTACCGATGTGACAAGCGGCTATGCCGTGATTGGCCTTGCCGGGGCTAAAGCGCGCGACGTATTGCAGGCCACCAGCAATGCGCAAGTACCTGACCTCAAACGCTTTGGTTTTGCGCCGGTCGAGATCGGGTTGGCGAGCGGTTGGGCCGGTCGCCTGAGCTTTACCGGTGAAGAAGGGTATGAACTTTATGTTCCCGCTGACATGGCCATGGCCGCGCATGAGGCGCTTGTCGCAGCAGGTGCCTCTCATGCGGGCCTCTTTGCCAGCGGCAGCTTGCGGATCGAAAGTGGGTTTCGTGCCTTCGGCCATGAATTGACACCGGGCACAACGCCGCAAGAGGCCGGGTTGGGTGCGTTCTGTGCTTTTGGCACCGGCTTCGTAGGTGAGGAGGCGTTGGTTAAAGCGGGTCAACCCAAGCGTCGGATCGTTTCGCTTATGTTCGATGACCCGAACGCGATCCCGATTCATGATGAACCGATTTACTATGATGGCCGCGTCGTTGGACAGATAACTTCTGCGGCGTGGAGCTATCGTTTTGACCGCTCTGCTGCGCTGGCGATGATAAACGCGCCGTTGGACCTGATTGCGGGGCAAGACGTTGTGACGGGGTTCGAGGTGGAAATCGCCTGTACCCGCTATTCCGCAAAATGTTCGCTACAACCCGCCAAGGAGGCGTTTTGATGTCGCAGACGACACGCACGACCCGCGTTGCGATCATTGGCGGCGGTATTATGGGCGTTGCGGCTCAGTTCCAACTCGCTGAAAATGGCTGGACCGACACGATCCTGTTTGAAAAGGCTGAACTGACCAGCGGGTCCACATGGCACGCAGCAGGGCAAATTGCCCATGCCGTGGGCAGCCGTGTTGCAGGCTGGATCAACAAGACATCGATCGAGACCTACAAGCGTGTCGAGCTGGAAACGGGGCAAAGCATCGGCTGGCATGAGGTCGGTGGGTTCCGCATTGCCACAACCGATGATGAAGTCGACTGGATGAAGTCGATCATGGGCGTCGGCAGATTGCTGGATCTGCCGATGGATTTGGTGGGGCCGGATGAGGTTGCGAAAGGCAACCCGTTCTACAATGTAGATAATGTAAAAGCTGCCGTACAAACCTATGAGGATGGGCATATAGACCCGTCTGGAGTGACCATGGCACTGGCCGCTGCTACCCGTGCACGAGGGGCAAAGATCGAGCGGCACAATCAGGTTCTGGGCGCCAGTCGCAGGGGCGATATGTGGCTACTCAAGACCCAAAAGGGCGACGTATCGGCCGAGCATATCGTGATTGCCGCCGGATCCTACGCCAATCAGGTCGGCGAATGGTTCGGGTTCAAGATACCTTCGGTCTCTTGCCTACATCACTACCTTGTCACCGACACAGTGCCCGAATTCGAAGGCCGCCCGGAATTGCCGGTGATGCGCGACAACTCTTATGGTGGCTATATCCGGCAGGAACAGAAATCCGGGTTGATTGGTATTTACGAGGGCCATGTGTGCCCGACCGTTTGGGAAATGCCTGAAGGCGCGCCATGGGCTGCCGAGAACGAGCTGTTTGCTGCGGATTACGACTCAATTGGCGATTTCCTGATGGTTGCTTTCGAAAAGATGCCGATCCTGGCCGAGCTTGGGATCAAACGCGTTGTGCGCGGCGCGATCACCCATACGCCGGATGGAGGAATGCTGGTCGGGCCTTCTGGTGCGCCCAATGTCTGGCTGTCTTGTGGCTCATCCATTGGTCTTGCGTGGGGTGGCGGTGCTGGCAAAGTACTGGCCGACTGGATGGTGCACGGCGAAACCTCGATCAACACACGCAGCCTTGATCCCCGCCGTTACGGAGATTTTGCATCGGATCATTACATCGTTGAGCGCACCAAAGACGAATTCATGCGCCGTCATGACACGCCGTGCCCCGGAAAACAGTTCAATAGCTTGCGCCCGGTGAACCGGCATCCTCTCTATGATCGGCTGGCTGCCAAAGGGGCAGTGTTTGGTGAGATTGCAGGCTGGGAGCGTCCGCGTTACTTCGGGGATCTCGGTGAAGTTGAGCAAATCGGTTGGGGCCGTCAGCCCTGGCATGAGAATGCGCTGGCCGAGGCAAAAGCTACCCGAGAAGCCGCTGGTGTGATCGACCTTTGCGCATTCGCCCAATTCGAGATCACCGGCAAGGATGCGGGCAAACTGCTGGATCGCTTGTCTGCCAACCGTATCCCCCGCAAAGACGGGTGGATGAGCCTCAACCATTTGTTGACCGAGAAGGGCCGTTTCGAGACTGAGATCACCATTTGGCGTATTGATAAGGATCGCTATTTCACAGGCTCCCCCATTACTCGCGCTAACCCGGATTTCGCCTGGATACAAAGCCATATCCAGCCGGGTGAAGACGTGCAGATTGTTGATCACAGCGCCGATTGGGGAATGCTGGCTATGTCAGGCCCTGCTTCGCGGCGCATTTTGTCTGAACTGACAGAGGCCGATCTGTCCAATGCAGCTTTCCCATGGCTTTCAGGGCAGGAAATCACGGTCGCCCAGGTGCCCTGCTATGCGTTGCGCGTTTCATTCGTGGGAGAATTGGGCTGGGAACTTCACGCCCCACTGGAGCGCATTGCAGACATCTATGACGCTCTGTTCGAGGCAGGTGCCAAGTTTGGACTGGCCGATCTGGGGTCCTATGCTTTCAACGGATTGCGGATGGAAAAAGCTTATCGCGCCAGCGGTGAAATGACGACTGATGTCGGACCGCTGGATGTTGGGCTTGAACGGTTCATCGTGGCCAAGGATCGTGAATTCATCGGCAAGGACGCGATGCTGGCCTGTAATCCGGAATGGGAGCTGCTTTATGCAGAGCTTCATGCTGACGGTCTCGATGTTCATGGCGGAGAGCCGGTCTTGTTGAAAGACCGGATCGTAGGTCTGACCACGTCGGGTGGCTACGGCTACACGGTGGGCAAATCGCTCGGGTGGCTCTTTGTAAAGAAAGGGACGCCGCGCGCAAATCTTACGATTCAGATTTTGAATGAAGCTTATCCGGTGACGATACATGACGCCCCGCTGTTTGATGCCGACAACCTGCGCCCAAGAGCCGAGGACTGAGAGATGACTAATATATCCGGCGGCGAGGCCGTCTATCGCGTTTTGAAGGCCAATGGGATCGACACTGTGTTCGGCCTCTTGGGTGGATCAATGTTGGAACTTTATGACGCGATATATCAGGGCGGAGAGATTGCCTATGTCGGTGCGCGCGATGAACGCGCGGCGGGTCACATGGCCGATGCTTGGGCGCGTATGACCGGCAAGCCAGGCGTGGTTTTAGGCGCGCAGGCCGGTCCCGGCGTGGTGAATATCGTGACTGCCGTGGCCGAGGCGCATCTAGCCTATTCTCCGATGGTTGTCATTGCGGGTGCGATCACCCGTGCAGATCAATGCAAGGACACGTTTCAAGAGGTCGATCAGGTCGCCGTCTTTGCGCCGATCTGCAAGCGGTCGGTGATGGTAACTGATCCTTCGAGGCTGGCTCCGATGCTTGAGGATGCCATTCGTCTGGCCAACACTGGTCGCCGAGGCCCCGTTGTGCTGCATGTCCCACGCGACCTTTTTGCTGAAAAAATCCCCGCCATTGATCCCAGACCGCTACGGATTGCGCGCCCGGGTCCGGCCGCGCCTGCTGACGTCACCACCATTGCCGCGTTGCTGGCCGGGGCAGAACGCCCAGTGATCTTTGCCGGAGGTGGCTTCAAATGGGGCGCGGGTCGTGACGCGCTGACCGTGCTGGTAGAAACACTTGAAGTGCCCGTTGTGGCCTCGACCGGCCATGCGGATGTGATGCGCCATGGCCACCCCTGGTTTGCCGGACAAGCCGGACCGCGCGGCAACCGCGTGGCCAGCCGTCTGACGAGAGAAGCAGATGTGATGGTCGTGATCGGCGCTCGCCTTGGCTTCAATTCCACCTTCCATTCCAACGACTACGTCGGTGCAGATACTCGCATCGCGCATGTTGATGTCGAAGGCTCTGCCGTTGGTCGCTATTTCCCTGCTGAAATCGCGGCTCAAGGTGACGCGCGCCTTACGGCCGAAGCGCTGACCGAGGCAGGCCGGAAGCCAAAATGCGACGCATGGCGCGAGAGCTTCAAGGCGGATATGGACAGTCTTTGGGCTGAACGGGCCAAAGAGGCCGTAATCGAAACGCTGCCCTTGCACCCCCGCCGCGCTTTGGCAGAGCTGCGCAATGCCTTGCCTGAAGACGCCATTGTTACACTTGATACCGGCAACACCTGCCTGCAGGCCGCGGATCGCCTGGCCCATTACGAACCAATGTCACTGATCACACCGCTGGATTTTGGTCTTGTTGGCTTTGGTCTTGCCGCAGCGATCGGCGCAAAAGCCGCGGCCCCTGAGCGCCCGGTTGTCGCGATCATGGGCGACGGTGCTGTTGGCTACACTATGATCGAGATTCAAACCGCCATTTCGCATAAGCTCCCGATCACCATCGTAGTGCTCGACAACGAGGCATGGGGCGCTGAGAAAGCCTATCAGCAAGAGTTTTACGGCGGGCGTCTTCTGGGCGCGGAAATTGAAAGCCCCCGCTTTGACAAATTCGCCGAACTCTGCGGTGGCAAAGGCATCTGGGTTGACGGCCCCGGCGGTATGGGCCCCGCCCTACAAGAGGCAATTACATCGGAACAAACAACAATTATTCAAGCCAAGATCGATCCGGGCGCGCTGATGACGCTGCGCAAAGACCTGTTCAGGGCACCGCAGAATGGGGCAAAGGAATAAGCGCCTGTGCTCCATCATCATCGACGCTGGTAGCACGGATCTTTGTGCCACGCACGCAGCCCGAGAAAAGGGCGCAAGCATGTTGATGCTGGAATGTTCGTCCGAGGCTTAAAACGGACGGTCTCACTCGATCAAAGTTTCGACTTGACCTATGATGAATAGCGATAAAGAAAATCACCCGTTATGTGAAATCTGCTCAGGTTCAAATGGCAGAAGGCCCCTTTCTTGATTTGCGTCATCTGAAGATGATCCGCGCGATTGCCGAACACGGGCGTGTCAACGATGCGGCCGAGGCTTTAGGGGTCACTTCGTCGGCTCTTTCGCATCGCATCAAAGAAGCCGAACGACGGTTGGATCTGGTTCTATTTACACGCATCCACAAGCGCCTGCGCATGACCCCGGCGGCGGAATATCTTGCCGATGTCGCGGATCGCGTTCTGACCGAAATGGACCGGGCCGAGCGCGATGTTCGGCGAATGGACCGCGGTGTGGAGCATGTCGTGCGCATCGCGGTCGAAACCTACAGCGCGTCGTATTGGTTGCCCGATTTCATCCGCTATCTGCAAACGCGGCTACCTGGAATTGAGCTTCAGGTCATGGCAAGCGTGACGCGCAAACCTGTTGGCGCACTTGCAAACAGGCACGCCGACATCATTGTGACGTCAGAGGAGGCAACGCCCATTGGAACGCATTGTATTCCACTGTTCAGGGACGAGTTGCTGTTCATCTTCGCACCAGATCACCCGCTTGCCGCAAAAACTCATATCGAAGGCAAAGACATCGAAGGGGAAGACTTCATCACTTACGCCCTGACCCCTGAGCCGGATCGTGAATTTGCCCGGCTGTTTCGCCCGTCCGGGCGCTATCCACGCTGGACCACAACGGTCGAGATGCCCGAAGCCATCGTCGAGCTTGTGGCCGCCGGTCAGGGCAGCAGCGTGCTTGCTGGCTGGGCCGTGCGCCCGGCCATCGAAGCTGGACGTATAATCGGCCTGCGCGTCGGCAAGGACGGAATCGAGGTGCCTTGGGTCGCAATGATACGATCCGAAGACAGGGGCACAGGCCCCATTCTGGAAGTCGCCCAAGCTCTTGCGCGGTGGTCTTCGGCAAACGGCGGGTTCGGTTAGGACTGGAGCCTCTCGTTTTTTGGATCGTACACATGGTGAGAATGACGCGTTGCCGCGCGCATCTCGCCGAAAGCCTGAACCAAACAGTCCTCTCCCATCTCGAGCGAACCATTTTCAACATAGCCGAGCGCCAACAACTTGCCGGTTCGATAGCCCATCGAGACCGACGTCAAGTAACCGATGACCCGCCCCTCTCGGATGATCGGGTCGGATGGCAATGGCTCTGGCCCGAGATCGGTGATCTCCAACCCGATAAAGGCCCATGCAGCTTCCTGCATTGCCTGTTCTTCAACGGCCTGTCGACCGGTGAAAGGCTTGGACATGTTCGCGAACCTGGAAAGACCAACATCGAACAGCGTGTATTCAACGCCAAAGTCCGCGCCCCAGCCGTGATACCCCTTTTCGACGCGCATGGCATTAAGCGCGTAAGAACCGAAATTGCAGATGCCATGCGGCTTGCCCGCCGTCCAGATCGCATCGTAAAGGGCCACCAGATCTGACGAGGCGACATGTAGCTCCCAACCCAACTCGCCCACGAAGCTGACCCGCATGGCCGTGACCGGCATACCTGCGATCTCGATTTCGGCCAGGCTCATCCAGGGTGCATTGGCCGCGCTCAGGTCATCGGCAGTGAGGCCCTGCAACAGATCGCGGGATTTCGGACCCATCACCAAAAGCGCGCCATCGCGAGTGCAACCCTTGGTCAAACGAACGTCGGCATCGCCGCAAGCGGTCGCAATCCAGTCGAAGTCTCGATCAACAGCCAGGGTAGGGCCACACAGCAGAAATCTGTCGTCGGCCAAACGGGCAATTGTCGCTTCTGACCATATGTGTCCCTTGGGTGTCAGCATATAGGACAGACGCACCCGACCGACGGGCGGCAGCGTTCCGCAGACTACTTTATCAAGCACCTTGGCCGCGTCGGGCCCATCCAGGGTGAATTTTGTGAAGCCGCCATGGTCCATGATCCCGACTCGATCACGAACCGTTTCGCATTCAATCCGCACGGCATCCTGCCAAGGCTCGTGTCCGAAGCTCAAAGCGCTTGGATCGTTTGTCTTGCCCAGATCGAACCAGAATGCCCGTTCCCAGCCGCCGATTTGTCCCATGACCGCGCCCTGTTCGACAAGTTGCTTATAGAGCGAGGTCTTGTTGAGCGGTCGCCCAGAATCCATAAGACGATGAGGATAGGGGATCGCATATTGCAGGTCATAATGCTCGGACGCGCGTGCCGCTGCATAGTCTTGCGTGGCCCATGACCCGAACCGGCGGGGATCCCAGGCGGACAGATCCCATTCGGTTTCGCCTGTCGTCAGCCATTCGGCCATGGCTTTGCCAATGGCCGCTGAATGCGTGATGCCAATCTGAACGCCTGTCGCATGGTAGAAGTTTCGAACACCTGCGGCGGGCCCTACAAGGGGAAGTGCGTCAGGCGAATAGGGGATCGGGCCATTAACGAAACGCTGGGCACCTGCTTCGGCAAGCAGAGGCACATGGACTGAGGCCGCTTCGAAGACCGCCATCATCCCGTCGATATCATCTGCAAACAACTGATGGTCAAAGTCCTGGGGCACCCCATCTTGCCAGACAGGGCGGCCTTCGTGGGCATAGGACCCGAGTAACAAGGAGTTTCGTTCGCGCCTGAGGTAAAAGCGCATGTCGGGGTCTCGGATCAAAGGAAACGGGTCGGTGTCCTTCCCGAGAACCGCAAGAGGCGATGTCACCATATATTGGTGTTCAAGAGTGACGACGGGCACGTGCAACCCTGCCATTGCCGCAATCCGTCCGCCGCTTGAGCCCGACGCATTTATCACGGTTCCCGCGGCAATGGCGCCAGTCGATGTTTCAACCACCCATTCCCCCGACGCATGCTGTCGCAATCCTGTGAACGGCGTGAACCGATGAACCTTTGCACCCAAGTCACGGGCGTGTTTGGCTAGTGCCTGGGTCAACTGACTGGGATCGATGTCGCCCTCATAGGGATCAAATATCCCACCATGGATTGTATCATCCGCCTGCCAATAAGGATGCATCTCTTCAATCTGCGACGGCGTCAGCATCGACAGTTCAAACCCCGCCGATCGAGACACACCGCACAGGTGTTGGAATAGTTGCATCCGCTCAGGCGTGTGAGCAGGCCAGATAGCGGATGTATGCCGATAGGTGATCGGCGTGACCGGGTCTTTGGCAAGCTCCTTGTAAAGCTGCCAGGCATAGTTTCCGGCGCGCATGCCCAACCACGAGTTAGCGTAGGTGGGAATATTGCCCGCGGCATGCCACGTCGACCCCGCAGCCAGTTCATTCTTTTCAAGCAAAACGGCATCGGTGATGCCTGCCTTAGCCAGATGGTACAGGATGGAAGCACCAACTGCGCCTCCGCCAATGACAACAACCTCTGCATGGCTTTGCATTCAGTGCGACTCCAACAGTCTTCCAAAACCAGTGATCGGATCGGTTATGCCGACGGCGCGCAGCGAATGCCAATAGACCGCCGCATTGCAGGCCACGATTGGCTTGCCGTGGGTGTCTTCCAACGCGCCGATCATGGCCACCACGGGCAGCGCGGTCCCGACCTGAAGGATAACGTCGCAATCCGAGGAAGCGACCTCAGCAAAGACGGACCGGATATCCTCCAACGGAGTTTCTCAGATGGCAGGAAGCGTGGGCGCTTCGGTGCCCTTGATCGCGACCACCTCGAACCCGGCGTTTTCAGTGTTTGCTTTCACCACAGCATCGATTTCAGCGTTGAACGGCGTGACAATGCCAACACGTGTCGCCCCAAGGGCGCGCAACCCCGCATAATCGGCTTGCGAAGCGCCAATCACCGGCACGCCGACCTGCTGTGCGATATCTTCGCACCGCGCCTTCAGTTTGTCCGGCCCACCGAGCCCTGCGTCGGTTGTCAGACCGACGGCGATTGCCGACGGCGCACAGTCCATCAACTTTGCCGCTTCGTCGGGCAGGTCATCCGACACCGCATCGCCCCCCAAACGAAAGCGCTGCATCTGGTTGGTCACACCCTTCGGTCGAAGCAATTCCAACTCCGGCTGGACGACAGTATTCATCGCAGGCGTCATGACGCCAATCACGGCGCGAGGGGCAAGGGTGTCAGCCATTCTCAGTCTCCTTCAGGAATTGCTTCAGTCCGATCATGCCGCCGATATAGATCACGTCGCCGACGGTTTTTTCCATTTCATCAGCGACCCCGGGGGCACAGTCGAAATGGCTTTCCCAGATGCCCAGAGTTTGGCGTGTATGGGTGATCGGAATGAATCGATGCGTGGACACGTACCCGGTCACGGGAAGCGCACTTTCGAGGATGTCATAGGTATAGGAATGATCGGTATCAGAATGGGCCAACAAGGTTTCCCGGAACACTGTGCCATCGGCGATGTCCAGTTTGCGGATGGTGCCGGTGGCGGTCGGTGATCCGTTCTCCAGGCCAACACCTACCACGCCCGGATTCCAATGCACTACACCGTCAAAGGCGCGAACGGCCGCCCAGACTCTGTTTATGTCACTGTCGATGACCATACTTCTGAAGACGTGCATGTCGGCTCCTCTTTAGGGCTGAAGATGGATGGGATAGTTGGCTCGAATACGTGCTTCAGCCTCTGCATCAAGATGTGCCGAATGCGGTGCTGCCAGTATCTCGGTCACGCGGGTCCGTGCCTGATCCCAGATCGAAAGACGGCCTGCAGCAACCCAGTCATCGACACTTTGGCGATTGGCAAGAGCCGGATAGTGATAGTCTGACTTCATGCGCTTGAGCGTTTCGAGTTCCCCCAGATAATGACCGTCCTGGGTGACGACGCGTTCCACCGCGTCCAGATCGAGTGTCTCCACACTCACTTCAATTCCCCTGATGCTGCGCAGGATTGCCCCGCACATGTCGTCGTCGATCACCATCGCTTCGGGGCTGGCCACCATGATCGAGCCCAGCATCCCCACGGAAAGGTTGATCATGTCGGCGCCGCCATGTCCGGCCAGGGCGACGGTGTAGCCTTTTTCATAGCCCGCTTGGGCATCCACCATCTTGGAATCCGTCATACCCGCCGAGACTGTGGATGGTAGGCCGATATGGGCCAGAAGCTGGGCCGCGGCAGCATTGGCGATCGCTGCTTCACCGCTGCCACCGCTCATGGCTCCGGTGCGCAAGTCGGAAATGAAGGGCATCAGCGCATAAATGCACGGGCTACCCGCCTGGATACCGTCAACCACCACTAGGCCAGCGAGCGACTCTGCCAAGCCCTGTGCCAATGCGCCGGCCAAGGTGACCGGACTTGTCGCACCTGCCTGGCCAGCCGAACAAATCTGCGGGATCATGCCTGCTCTCACGGCCTTCTCCAGCATCAGTATTCCTTCGGCGCTATAGGTCAGCGGGGGAACCACATGGACAATCACTGCCATACAAAACGGTCTTTCCCGGAATGCATGTTTGTGGCCGAGCGCTATATCGAACAACTCAACTATCGGGTCGATGTGGTCAGGCTCGCAAAAGCTGATGCCAATTGGTTTCGAAGTGGCTTTGAGGCAGGCAAATGCGGTGTTGATGTCCAGCTCGAACGGGTCGGTCAAATCCCTGGTAACAACGGGCCGTACACCATAGTGGATGTTCGACGATGCATCCAATACGCGCATTAGATCGTAGAGGTCGCTTAGTGAGCTGTCCTTGTAGGCGCCGGTTGCGGCATCCAGAGTCTGAACCGCCGCTCCGCCGGTCCCGATGTGAACCCGGCTGCCGCCGATCTGCAAATCCCTGTCTGCAGTGAACCCCGGTAACGTGATCTTTCTTGGAGCGCGAGACAGTGCATTTCTGATCATCTCATTTGAAAAACAAAGGCGTCAGTCAGGGCGACGCCACGCCCCTGCAGCAATCGCCCGTTCGGTTGCCTCTGCCGGCAAGCCGACCATACCCACTGTCGAAAGAATGTCATAGGCATGCGCTTCGATGGCTGCCAATTCCAAGGACGACAGCGGCCTCAAAGCACCCCCAATCTGAAATGCAGGCAGTGCTCCCGGTTCCAATCCGGTTTCTGATGTCTCTTGTCTTCGCGTGCGTCTAACCATCTACGCCCCTCAACAACACCAATAAAGCGCAATTGTCTTGTGTTGAAAATTCAATAAACCGGCTCAGTTGGTGAACAAAATTCACGAAAGGTCTTTAGCGTTGCTTTGCGCTGTATGAGTCTCATCGCAACAGCTCGGTTTATCTCAAACCAATGAATGCGTCGCTTTTTAAAAAGGGCTTTCCTGTGACGTTTGTGTCCGCGCATACCGCTATGGGTTGTTGCAGCAGATATTGGAGTTCAACATTCTAAATGTCAGCTCCAACCCTAATTGGGCAGGTCAACAATGCCGCCCGAGGTGTGAACGCCGGTTTTCTCGCCGCGCCGCGGTACAACGGCCGATTCCCATGCGGCAAAATATCCGCAGCGAGCGTGCGCAGCGAAAAATCAAAATCACATAATGGGCTCAGTGCAGTCCTTGCCGCCAATAAGACGAATGCCCGTTCTGTACGCAATGGGGACATTCGAACAGTTCCGATGGGAACAGGGACACTTTGATTGTTCCGTTGGTTCTATTAAAAAATTGACAGCTTACTTTTTGGCCAAACTCCATAACTTGCCTGCGATTCAGCTGCAGATTTTTTGTTCAACAAAGATCAGTTGTCTGAAAAAAAACAAATCCTCTATTGACCGCAAATTCGGGATGAAATAGACCCGCTCGAGCTGAGCGGGCGTCGTATACTGGCTATTACCTCAGCCTTCCAAGCTGATGAAGCGGGTTCGATTCCCGCCGCCCGCTCCAAGAATTTTTCTCCGACATATAACCTGCAAAACGACTGTATTTATTCTAATAGTGCATTGAAATAGTTGTTTTAGCAGTGATTAAGATGCTTGCCTTCCAAGCTGATGAAGCGGGTTCGATTCCCGCCGCCCGCTCCAAATCAGCCTATAAATTCTGCGTCAAATGGCCCTTTTATGTGGGGTCATATATTGTGGTTCTTGACCCGGCTTGCCGCGGCCGCCAAGAAGCGAACACTTAAGTGCGAAAAAGACGTAAGGGCCAATTATGGCGAACTCTGCCTCAGCCACGCCCAAGGGCAAACCTGCACCCGGTGCCACGGAAGAGCGTGCTGGATCTCGGAAGATAGGCGTTCTGTCGTCTCTTTGGCCATTTATGAAGCCGTATCGGGCTCTGATGACGGGTGCGGTACTGGCACTGGTGTTGACGGCCAGCATGACGCTAACCCTGCCACTTGCGGTACGCCGAGTAGTCGACAATTTCCGAATTGAAGATGGCGAGCTGCTGGATTGGTACTTTCTGGCGGCACTGGGCATTGCCGCGATTTTGGCGGTGGGAACTGGCATCCGATATGCGCTGGTCACCCGGTTGGGTGAGCGCGTCGTGGCCGATATCCGCAAGGCCGTGTTTAACCGCGTCATAGGAATGAGCCCCGAGTTCTACGAACGGGTCATGACCGGAGAGGTGCTCAGCCGTATCACCACGGACACGACCCTGATTCAGTCTGTGCTGGGATCGTCCGTATCCATTGCCTTGCGCAATATGCTTTTGTTCGCGGGTGGTTTGGTCCTGATGCTGCTGACCTCGGCCAAGCTAACGGGTTTGGTGCTTTTGCTGATCCCGGTGGTGGTGGTGCCGATACTTGTTCTGGGGCGTCGTCTGCGGGTCCTCAGCCGCGAAAATCAGGACTGGATCGCAGCCTCGTCGGGCAACGCAGGCGAGGCACTGAGCGCGGTTCAAACCGTTCAGGCCTTTACACATGAAAAAGCCAGCCGGAAGCAGTTCGGCGAAATGACCGAAACCTCTTATGCGGTTTCTCTTCGACGTATACAAACGCGCGCCGTGATGACGGTAATCGTTATCTTCCTTGTATTTTCGGGCATCGTCGGCGTGTTGTGGATGGGGGCAAACGACGTTCGCAACGGCGTGATGACCGAAGGTGTTCTGATCCAGTTCGTGATCTACTCAATCATCATGGCCGGCTCTGTCGCCGCCCTCTCTGAGATTTGGAGCGAGCTGCAACGTGCAGCCGGCGCGACCGAGCGTCTGGTGGAATTGCTGAACGCGCAGGATACCGTGATCGATCCAGCCAAGGCCAAACCCCTGTCAGCACCTGTGCGCGGTGAGCTTCGGTTCGATGATGTCACCTTCCGCTACCCGGCCCGTCCGGATGTGGTGGCACTGGACCATCTGACCCTTTCGATCAAACCGGGTGAAACCGTGGCTTTCGTTGGTCCATCGGGTGCAGGCAAAACCACAGTGATCCAGATGATCCAGCGGTTCTACGATCCGGACGCAGGTCATGTCAGTCTGGACGGCGTTGACCTACGTGATCTCGACCGGTCCGATTTCCGGCAGCACATGGCTTTGGTGCCCCAGGATCCGATCATCTTTGCAGCCTCGGCCCGCGAGAATATTCGGTTCGGGCGTCTGGACGCCACGGATGCCGAGGTTGAGGCGGCCGCGCGCGCAGCCGCGGCGCATGAGTTCATCTCGAAACTGCCCGAAGGTTATGACAGCTTTGTTGGTGAGCGCGGCGTTATGCTGTCAGGCGGTCAGAAACAGCGCATTGCGATTGCCCGTGCGATCCTGCGGGATGCCCCGGTTCTGCTGCTGGACGAGGCGACCTCGGCCCTGGATGCTGAAAGCGAACGCGCGGTTCAGGGCGCCGTTGACCAGATGCGCGCCGGGCGCACCACACTGATTGTGGCCCACCGTCTAGCGACAGTTAAAAAAGCGGATCGGATCGTGGTGATGGAGGCCGGTCAGATCGTTGCGCAAGGCACGCATGCGGATCTGGTCGTTCAGGATGGCTTGTATGCCCGTCTGGCGCGCTTGCAATTCACCGACGGCGTTGCAGCAGAATAGCCTGACGTCAGGGCAATCAATTTTGCGCCGCTGCGTAATTCTATAAATTTGGGCGCGGCCTCTCTACCCCTCGCTTGCACCCGCGTGGTTTTGCTTCCATCTTGTCATGGAAAAAAGCCGCGCAAGACGTGGGAGAAGAACAGGGAGGAGCCACATGGCATTTGTGGGTTTGGAAGACAAGGCGAGGATCGAGCAGGAAATGTCGTGGGAGGATCGGGATGTTCCGGTCACGTTCCACCAGTTACTGTCGCGCACGGCAGGCAAATACCCAGACAGTGATGCGGTCAGCTTTCAGCTCATGTCCGGCCCGACAGACAAGGCCGAGACGCTGACGTGGTCGCAACTGTTGGGCAAAGTCAATCAGGCGGCAAACCTGTTTCGGTCTTTGGGCGTCGGCGAGAAAGACGTGGTGGCCTATGTGCTGCCCAACTGTAACGAAACGCTGGTCACCCTGATGGGTGGCGCGGTCGCAGGGATCGTGAACCCGATCAACCCGCTGCTTGAGCCCGAGCAGATCGCAGCAATCCTGCGTGAAACCGGTGCCAAGGTGGTCGTGACGCTGAAATCCTTCCCAAAGACGGATGTGGCGCAGAAGGTCGAAGAGGCGGTGCGCCATGCGCCCAACGTCAAGACCATTCTTGAGATTGACCTCAACCGTTATCTGACGCCGCCGAAATCCTGGCTGGTGCCGTTCCTGCGTCCCAAAATGGGCGACAAGGAAAAATTGGCGCATGCGGACTATAAGAACTTCAACAAGGAACTGTCCAAGCAACCGACGACACTGACCTTTGAAGACAGCAAGGAAGATCGCGTTGCCTGCTATTTCCACACTGGCGGCACGACCGGTATGCCGAAGGTCGCACAGCACAAATACTCGGGCCTGATCTACAACGGTTGGCTTGGAAACACGCTGCTGTTTTCCGAAGAAGACGTGATCATGTGCCCGCTGCCCATGTTCCACGTTTTTGCCGTGCATGTGATCATGATGGCTGCCGTCTCATCCGGCGCGCATGTGGTTTTCCCGACGCCTGCTGGATATCGCGGCGACGGCGTGTTCGACAATTTCTGGAAACTGATCGAACGCTGGAAAGTGACGTTCATCATCACCGTCCCAACTGCAATTGCCGCGAAAATGCAGCGCCCAGTGGATGCGGACATCTCAAGCGTGAAAACGGCATTTTCGGGCTCAGCGCCTCTGCCGGTCGAATTGTTCCGACGCTTTGAAGAGGCAACCGGCGTGACCATCGTGGAAGGCTATGGTCTGACCGAAGCCACCTGTCTGGTGTCCTGCAACCCGGTGGACGGGGAAAAGAAGATCGGCTCGATCGGTATTCCGTTCCCTTATACGGATGTGAAAATCCTGCAGGATGGTCCGGACGGACCAAAGGAATGCGCCGCAGATGAAATTGGTGAGATCTGCATTTCGAATCCGGGCGTTTTCGCCGGTAACACCTATACCGAGGCGGACAAGAACGTAGATCTGTACCACTTCGACAAGTACCTGCGCACAGGCGATCTGGGACGCTTTGACGGGGACGGTTACCTGTGGATCACAGGTCGTGCCAAGGACCTGATCATTCGCGGCGGTCACAACATTGACCCGGCCGAGATCGAAGAAGCTCTGCTGGGGCACGATGCTGTCGCGTTTGCCGGTGCCATCGGGCAGCCTGACGCCTATTCGGGCGAGGTGCCATGCGCCTTTGTCGAACTGGTCGATGGCGCCTCGGTGACCGAGAAAGAGCTGATGGAGTATTGCAATGTGCATGTCCATGAACGTGCGGCACAACCCAAGCACATGACCATTCTGGACGAGCTGCCCAAAACTGCTGTCGGTAAGGTCTTTAAGCCTGAGCTCCGCAAACAGGCGATCACGCGTATCTATAACGGCGCGTTGGAAGAGGCTGGTCTTGAGGCACGGGTCATTTCGGTCATCGACGATAAGAAACGTGGACTCGTTGCGCAGCTTGACGCGAAGGGTTCCGCAGAGGACGATGTCAGCAAAGTGCTGGGATCGTTCACCCGGCCGTGGGAGTGGGCTGCCTGACCGGGAGGAAACATGGATTATGAACGTCTGATTGATGAAGAGACTTGGGCGTTCATAAAACGAACGGCTGAAAGCTATCCGGATGATGCGGTCGACCTTACGATCGAGGATCAGCGCCGGGTCTACGACACGATGTGTCGCGACTTTCGCCAACCCCGCCCACAAGGGGTCGAAACACAGGACAGGCAGGCCGATGGTGTGCCTGTCCGCGTTTACAATGCCGGTCACCCGACACGAACCGTCATCTATTTTCATGGTGGCGGTTTTGTTGTTGGCGGATTGGACAGCCACGACGACGTCTGCGCCGAGATTTGCGCGCAAACCGGGTATCGGGTCGTGGCCGTCGACTATAGCCTGTGCCCCGAACACGTACATCCTGCGCAGTTTCAGGACGGCTGGACCGCTACGAACTGGGCCGTGCAGGAGTTTGGCGATCCTATTGTCCTTGCGGGTGACAGTGCCGGTGGCAATCTGGCGGCAGCGGTCGCCCAATATGGGCGAGGGCGGTTGGAGAATGTGCTGGGGCAGGTGCTGATCTACCCAGGTTTGGGCGGCGACAGCGCGAACGGGTCGTATATCGAACACGCCCACGCGCCGCTTTTGACGCTGGATGAGATCGTTTTCTACGAAAAGGTACGTTGCGGTGGCACTGTCCCGCAAGATGATCCGACCTTCGCGCCGCTTCAAGACACAGATTTCTCGGGTCTTCCGCCGACCGTGGTGGCGACTGCAGATTGTGATCCGCTGCGGGATGATGGCGCCGCTTATTGCGACAAGATTTCCGCCGCCGGAGGCCAGGCGCATTGGATCAACGAGCCGGGCCTCGTTCACGGATATCTGCGCGCGCGTACAAGTGTGAAGCGCGCGGCAGACAGTTTTGAGAGGATTTCGGTCGCGATCGAGGCGCTGGGCCAGCAGATCTGGCCCTACGACTGATCTCTCACTTCAGGAACGGTTTCGCCTTCATCGTTTCGGCAATGGGCGCACCCATCCGGTTCAGGATCGTGGGCGCTAGTTGCAGCTGGTCGATCACCGTGTCGACCTCGGGGCCTTCGGCGTCGCCAAAATAATACAGCGCGGTTTCCTGTTGCAGCGGGCTGCGCCCGCCGTGGTGTCCCCGCTCATCCTGTCCGTGATCAGCGGTCACAATCACGTCGTACCCCAGTTGTCGCCAACGCGGGATGAAAGGTGCCAGCATCTCGTCAGCTACGAAGCAAGCGTGGTCCATCTCTTCGCAATCGTGGTAAAAACGGTGCCCCATACTGTCCAATGTGCAGGCATGCAGCAGGCCGTAGTCCAGCCCATGACGCAGGCATAGATTGGTCAGAGTGGCATAGAGATCAACGTCGGACGGGGTCATCTGATTGGCTTTGCCATAGCCTGTCATGGTGTGAAAGCGACCGTGGTTGATCGTTTTGCTCTCAGGCTCATCATATTCGATATCGCGGACGTAATCGAACGGGTGGCGGTTGAAGAACTGCGACCAATAGTTGTGGGTGACAGCGCCGGTTACGCCACCAGCATCTCGTACCTGGCTGAAAACGTCCTTGTGGCTCAGGCGGAAGACATTGCCGTTGCCGGTACAGCCGTGTTCCTGCGGTGTCACACCAGTATGGATCGAGGCATAGCAGCTGGCCGACGTGGATGGCAGAACAGCGCGTAGCTTCCAGACCCGCGCCTCACCGCTGTCGACCCAACCTTCAAGGTTACCGAACAACCGTCGGAAATTGCGCCACGGAACACCGTCCAGGATGATGAGGAGTAGTTTGCGGTCCATGTCATTGGCCTTTTGACTAGATATTTCCGGCGACCCTAGGGGATTCGCGATCAGGGGTCTGCCCGTTCGCGCCCCCAATAGCAAAATCCCGACACCTGTCATCGAACAAGCGCCGGGATTTCAATTTTTCACTTACCTGTCACGGAAAGGGCAGGGGTCAGTTTCCGGCGCTTTCCATTTTGCGGTGGGCAACGACCTCTTCCAGCCAACCCAGATGCATCTCGGGGACGGAACTGAGCAGCAGGTCGGTATAGTCGTCGAACGGCGGGCTCAGCACCTCCCTTTTCGACCCATAGCGAACCACGCGGCCCTGATACATCACAGCGATGCTATCGCTGATCGCGCGCACCGTCGCCAGATCGTGGGTGATGAATAGGTACGCCACATCCTCGATCTTCTGAAGGTCCAGCAGCAGTTTCAGGATGCCGTCCGCAACCAGTGGATCAAGTGCCGAGGTGACCTCGTCACAGATGATCATCTTGGGCTTGGCTGCCAGCGACCGCGCGATACAGACACGCTGTTTCTGACCACCTGACAGTTCCGCCGGATAGCGGTCCATGTACTTTTCGCCCAGTTCGATCTCATCCAACAGTTCGACGATCCGCTTGCGTTTTTCGGCACCGCGCATGTTGAAGTAGAACTCCAGCGGGCGTCCGATGATCGTACCAACCGTCTGGCGTGGGTTCATTGCCACGTCAGCCATCTGGTAGATCATCTGCAGCTCGCGCAGGTCTTCACGGCTGCGGCCCTTCAGATCGCCACTAAGCTTGCGGCCAGCAAAGGTGATCTCACCATCGCGCGGCGGCAGCAAGCCTGTGATCACCCGCGCCAGTGTCGACTTGCCCGAACCGGATTCACCGACGACGGCCAGTGTCTGCCCCGGATGAAGCTCGACATTGACGTTGTGTAGCACGTCAAAATTCAAACCCTTGTAGCGCGCGGTAATACCTTCGACGCTCAATACCGATTCCGGTGTGGGTTTTTTCTCTTCGTGCTCGATCGAGCGGACCGAAACCAGCGCCTTGGTATACTCTTCCTGCGGGTTGTTGATGATCTGGTCGGTATTGCCATACTCGACCGTATTGCCCATCCGCAGAACCATGATGTCATCACTGACCTGAGCAACAACGGCGAGGTCATGCGTGATGTAGAGCGCAGCAACGCCAGTATCGCGAATGGCCTCTTTGATCGCCATCAGAACGTCGATCTGAGTGGTCACATCCAGTGCAGTGGTCGGTTCATCAAACACCACCAGATCAGGCTCGGGGCACAGCGCCAGCGCCGTCATGCAACGCTGTAGCTGACCACCCGAGACCTGGTGAGGATAACGATCACCGATATTGTCCGGATCGGGCAGCCCCAGCTTGGCGAACAGTTCACGCGCACGACCTTCGGCCTCTTTACGCGAAAACTTCTTATGTTCGACCGCCGCTTCGACCACCTGATCCATGATCTTCTTGGCCGGGTTAAACGACGCGGCCGCGGATTGCGAGACATAGGCAACCTCGCCACCACGCAGATTGCGGATATCGCTGTGCGGAGATTTCAGAATGTCGCGCCCGTTGACCCAGACTTCGCCACCGGTCAGTTCGACGCCACCGCGGCCATAAGCCATAGACGCCAGACCGATGGTCGATTTACCGGCACCGGATTCACCGATCAGCCCCAACACCTTGCCGCGTTCGAGGTCAAAGCTGACCCCGTGCACGATTTCGATGTCATGGGGCTTTTCGCCGGGCGGATAGACGGTCGCGCCAATCTTGAGGTTGCGGACCTTGAGTAGGGTATCACTCATCCCCGGCCTCCTTTCAGCGATGTGGTACGGTTCAAAACCCAGTCAGCAACAAGGTTGACCGAGATGGCGAGCGTCGCGATGGCTACAGCGGGGTACAGGGCCGCGCCGATGCCATAGACGATTCCGTCCTTGTTTTCCTTCACGATGCCGCCCCAGTCCGCCAGCGGCGGTTGGACGCCCAGGCCCAGGAACGACAGGGTCGAGATGAACAGGACCATGAAGATGAACCGCAGCCCGAATTCAGCCACCAGAGGCGACAGAGCGTTTGGCAGGATTTCCCGGAAGATGATCCAGCGCCGGCCTTCACCGCGCAGCTTTGCGGCTTCGACATAGTCCATCACGTTGATGTCCACGGCGACCGATCGAGACAGTCGGTAAGGACGTGTGGCGTCCAACAGCCCCATCACAAGGATCAGGATCGGAACGGTAACCGGAACAATCGCCAGGATAACCAGTGCCAGGATCAGCGTTGGGATCGACATGATCAGGTCAACCGTCCGGCTCAGCGCTTGGTCAGCCCAACCACCCAGAACCGCAGCCAAAAGGCCCAGCGAGGTGCCAGTGATAAAGCTGAGGATCGTAGCCATCGCAGCGATAAAGATGGTCGTGCGACCACCATAGATCATACGTGTCAGCAGATCGCGCCCGATATTGTCCGTGCCCAGCAGATGCTCGGCGCTTGACGGTTCCCACACATCACCGACCACTTCGGCCATTCCGTAAGGGGCGATCAGTGGGGCTGCGATCGCTATGAAAAAGTACAGTCCGGTGAAAAACAGACCGACGGCGGCCGAAATAGGAATGTTTTTCATCATTTCGGATGCCTCAGTCTTGGGTTGGCAAGGATAGACACAATATCGGCAACCATGTTGAGCCCGATATAGACCGCGGCAAAGACGACGCCGCAGGCCAGAACGACTGGCACGTCACGCTTGGTCACCGAATCCACCAGATATTGCCCCATGCCGGGATATACGAACACCACTTCGACAACGACGACGCCCACAACCAGATAGGCCAGGTTCAGCATCACAACGTTGACAATAGGGGAAATCGCGTTGGGAAACGCGTGGCGCGCAATGACCTGAAAATTCGAGAGGCCTTTCAGTTCAGCCGTTTCGATATAGGCCGACTGCATCAGGTTCAAGATCGCAGCGCGGGTCATTCGCATCATCTGCGCCAGAACCACCAGTGTCAGAACGAAGGCAGGCAAGGCGATGGCATTGAGCTTTTGCCCGAAGGACATTGTATCGTTGATCATTGCGAGTGAGGAGAACCAGCCCAGTTTCACCGAGACGAAGTAGATCACCACGTAACCGATCAGGAATTCCGGGATCGAAACCGTTGTCAGGGTGATTGCAGAAATCAGTTTGTCAGGCCAGCGGTTGCGGTACCGAACGGCCAGAAGGCCTAGAAAGATAGCAAGCGGCACGGAAACGACGGCTGCAGCACATGCCAGGAACAGGGTGTTCCCCAAGCGCTTTCCGATGCTTTCTGCGATGTCGAGTTTGTTGGTCAAAGACTGACCCAGATCGCCCTGCAGGATGCCGCCCAGCCATTCGAAATATCGGGTTAGAGCGGGACGGTTGAGGCCCATTTCCTCGCGTAGGTTTGCCAGCGCCTCGGGGGTTGCGGATTGGCCAAGGACCGCTTGCGCAGCGTCCCCAGGCAGGGCTTCGGTGAGGCCGAAAATCAGAGCCGATGCACCGAAGAGAAGCAGGAGTCCCAGCGCAAGGCGCTGGGAAACCAGTTTGATGATAGGATGCATTATCCGTGGGCCCTATCAGGCGAACCACATCTTGCGTGACATGTTGCCATTCATCATCTCTTGGGTTGGGTCGCTTTCCCAACCTTCGAGCTGATTGGTGACGCCTTCGACAAAATCGTTGAACATCGGGCAGATCAGACCGCCCTGGTCGCGGACCATCATGCCCATTTTGCTGTAGATGTCCTTGCGTTTGTCGTTGTCCAGTTCGGCCCGTGCTGCAAACAGCATTTCGTCGAACTCTGGCACCTTGAAGCGGGTGTCGTTCCAGTCGGCAGTCGACAGATACGCTGTCGCGTACATCTGATCCTGCACCGGACGGCCACCCCAATAGGATGCGCAGAACGGCTGAACGTTCCAGACCTCGGACCAATAGCCATCGTTGGGCTCGCGCTTGATTTCCAGCGGGATACCGGCCTGAGCCGCGCTTTGCTGGAACAGGGCCGCTGCGTCAACGGCACCCGGGAAGGCGCCATCTGCAACACGCAGGATGATCGGCGAACCGTCATGGCCCGACTTCGCATAGTGTTCTGCCGCCTTTTCAAGGCTGAAGTCGCGTTGCGGGATAGAGCCGTCAAACAGCGGGTATGCCGCATTGATCGGCATGTCGTTGCCAATTGTGCCGTAGCCGCGCAGAACCTTGTCGACCAAGTCCTGACGGTTGATTGCGTGTTTCAGCGCCAGCCGCAGTTCGTTGTTGTCGAACGGCGCGGTGTCGCAATGCATGATGAACACATAATGTCCACGGCCGGCGGTCGAGTGGACCGTCAAGTTCGGGGCGCGGCCCAGCAGATCGGCAACCTTTGGTTCGACGCGGTTGATCGCATGAACCTGACCGGATTGCAGAGCAGCCGTACGGGCAGTCGCATCGTTGATGACAATTACTTCGACGCTGTCGAAATTGCCGAAATCGGGGTTCCAGTGGTTGGCGAACTTCTTGAACACGTGGCGTACGCCGGGCTCGTCGACTTCCAACTGGTATGGTCCGGTGCCAATGCCCGCACCTGGGTTTTCCATTCCACCATCAGGCTGAATGATCAGGTGATAGTCGGCCATCAGATAAGGCAAGTCGGCATTTGGCTCGGTCAGTGTGACCTGGAAATTGTCGCCATCGGCCTTCATTGACTCGATGCCCTTCATGATACCCAGGGCACCGGACTTGGAGTCTTCGTTCGAGTGGCGCTCCATGGTTTTCAGCACGTCTTCGCTGGTCATGGTCTTGCCGTTGTGGAATTCGACGCCCTGACGCAGTTTGAACGTCCAAACTTTGGCGTCCGCGCTGCCTTCGACGGCTTCAGCCAGGCGCGGCTCGATCGACCCGTCGGGCGCAACTTCCACAAGCTGGTCGCCGAATTGTTTGCCGTTCTGGAACGGCACCGAGCTGGCATAGGTCGCCGGATCCAGCGAATTGGTGGATTCGCCGCCCTGCAGGCCAAATTTCAGGTCGCCGCCCTTCTTTGGTCCTGCCGCGCGCGCAGCGTCAGCGAACATGGTGCTGGCCATCGCCGCCGACACACCCAGAGCCGCCGCTTTCCCCATGAATTCGCGACGGGTCAGTTTGCCCGCAGTGACCTGACCGGCCATGTGAGTGAGTTGTTCGTTCATTTAGTGGTCTCCCAGTTGAATGGATTTCAGCCCTTGATGGGCTTTTTATTGACGCATGAGTCAAGTTAGGCGCATTTCGGTCTACCGAGCAAGGACAAATGTCTGCCCTTTGGTCGCCAAAATATCACATCTGGTTGCGTGGAACGGCGTCCTCCGTTTGTTTCGAAAATACCAAAGTTTCGTTTTCAAAGGCACTTATCTGCGCCTTGAGAAAAAAGCTCTCGCGATCCGACCACATTTCGCAGGATGTTTCGGTCCGCAGGTTTATCCCGTCCCGACTGATCTCTTGTGACCAGCGGCACTGCCCGTGCGCGGATAGTGGGTCGTCGGGATGGATAGTCCAGCGTTCATCGGCTGTGCCACCATACGTTAGCCCGTGGTGATTGTCGGTCACACGACCAAAATCATCTTCGATAATCAGGCTGGTTTCACCTGAATTCATGTCAGTTTCCACCCGACGAGAATTGCTGCTGTCCCGCAGGAACGTCACGTCAATAGGGGTTTCAGAGTCGGGTTGTTGAAACACATGTTCATCATCACCTGCGGTCGGCCGGATCGGGATCGTAATCGTACCACCTGTCAGGTGCAGTTCGACGGGTTCGGGTGAGGGCCAGATTAGCGGCCAATACGCGCTGGACACAGCCACCCGCACGCGATGTCCTTTGGGAACGCGATAGGCGATGTGATCCAGGTCCAATGAGATTTCGTAGGGCGCTCCGGGCGTCAACGGAGTTGGTTGCGCGTGGCTGTCACGGTGCGACAGATTCAGAACGCCATACGTAATCCGGGTCGAAGCTCCGTCCGGGTGGATGTGGTTCAACCGCACGGCAATCTGTGCTTGCGGGCGGTCGGCGCTGACATTCAGGCAAATGCGCGGTGCACCGACTATATCCAGGTCTTCCGACAAAGGCGGCCCATCGAAACAGGCGGACACCGCATCATCGGTGCGCTGATCACCGGGCATGTCGGGGCCCAGCCAAATGGCGCAATACTCACCGCCGTCCATGCCACAGGTTTGAGGCGAACGAACCCGGGTATCCAACGGTTCATCTTGACCAAGTCCAGCGTTGGACAGGCTCAAGGTCAGGTTGGACAGATGTGAGGTTGCGCCGGTCTGTTCGCTGATCCAGCGCCCCGGTCTGTCGTTGTACCATCGATGTGGACGGACCCCGTCCATCAGATACGCTCGGTAGTCGGGGTCGGTTTCAACTCCGCTATCCAGACCTTTCAGCCAATGATCCCACCAACGCAGTGCCTCTTGAAGAAAACCGATCCTCGGTTCGGGCACCGCGAAATGCGGGTATTTGTGCACCCATGGCCCCACGATTCCCTTGACCGGAGCGTTAAGCTGTTCGACCAGCAGCGGCACGGTATTCTTGTACGCGTCCCCCCAACCGCCTATGGCCAAAGTCGCCGCGCGGATCGCGCTGAAATCCTCGCAGACAGAGCCATGCTGCCAATAGGCGTCGCGCGTCTGGTGGCGCAGCCAGGTCGAGGGCAGGAACGTTTGGTTTTCCAAACGCTTAAGCCACAACTCGCGCCAGTTGGGGCGCAGCGCAGGATCCGGTGCGCGGGATGAGTACGACCACATGGTCGCGCCCCAACCCAGGTTTTCATTTAGCAAGCATCCGCCCTTGTAATGGATGTCGTCTGCGTAACGATCTGCGGTTGAACACAGGGAGATAATTGCTTTCAGCGGCGCGGGTTGAAGGGCGGCAACCTGAAGCGCGTTGAACCCGCCCCAGCTGATTCCCATCATCCCAACGGTACCCGAACACCACGGCTGATCCGCCAGCCATTGAATTGTGGAAACGGCATCATCCAGCTCTTGCTGAGTGTATTCGTCTTCCATCAACCCTTCGCTGTCTCCATTGCCGCGCATGTCCACACGAATGCAAGCATAGCCGCGTTTGGCAAACCAAGGATGGGTCAGGGCATCACGCGTCGCCGTACCGTCACGCTTGCGATAGGGAAGAAACTCCAAAATGGCCGGAACGGGGTTGCTGTCTGCATCTACCGGACGCCAGACTCGTGCTGACAGGCGACACCCGTCGGGCATCACTATGCCGACATCCGGTAAGTCTTCGATATCGCATAGCGAATTGAGCGAGCGCGTCATTGTGGAAGTGTCACGGTCTTTTGCGTTTCCCGGTGTTTGAAAATCGTCAATTCATCGCCTGATTGCGACAACAAGGTCCATCACGTTTGTTCCGGTCGGACCCGTCACCAACAAAGCGCCGGCGGCGTCCAGAAAACTGCCGCTATCTGCATTCTGCAGGGCATGCTCAGCACCGTCGCCCCAGGTCGTGCCATCAACCACCGCTCCGGCGGCATTGGTCGGGCCATCGGTTCCATCTGTTCCGCCAACGACCAGCGTCAGACCCGAGGTCCCGGTTATTTCACGGGCCAGCGCCAGAGCCAGCGCCTGATTACGCCCGCCGCGGCCCGGCTGATCTGGTAACACAACCGTAGGCTCACCGCCGAACACCATGACACCCGGGGGCATATCCCTCAGGCGTTGTCCCAGTTGGGAAGCGACGTGCAAGAAGTCGTCGTGCAGGCATTCTTCATTGGCCAATACTTGCAGGCTTTCACGACGCGCCAAATCTGCTGCCGCAGAACGCGCATGAGCGTTCGACGCAACAATCTGGGTCACGGCGTTAAATTCGTAAGTTTCGGGCAAGGCACCGATCCCCGATCCGATGACATTCGGATCATCCCCGGGAACGTCCGAGATTGCCAGAACGGTGGCTTTTGCCCCTTTGAAATGGGCCAGCAGCCCACCGCCCTTTATCCGGGACAGCTTGCGACGCTCGGCATTCATTGCGGTGATATCCATCCCTTCGGACAGCAGCCTGCCGTTCAGCTGCTCCAGATCACTCAAAGTGTTTCCCGGCAGCAAATCCTCAGCCAGGGATGAGGCTCCGCCCGAAACCAGAAGCAGCACATGAGAATTGGGTGCCATAGCCTCGATCGCGGCCCGCAGGGCGCGACCGCCCTCAAGGCTGCGCGCGTCCGGAACGGGGTGTGAGGCCTCGATCAGCTGAACATGTTCCGGCAGACCGCGTCCGTGATCATCCTTGGTGACAACCAGCGTTGGACGCGGGCCGAAATGTTCCAATGCCGCGCTGGCCATTGCTGCGGCTGCCTTGCCGACTGCCAAGATCTGGTCGGGCGTTGGAACCCCATCCAGAACAGCTTTGGTGGCCCTTATTCCGTCAACCGCATCAACGCCAGCCTGCCAAATGCGAATTGCCTGTTGCCTCTGATCCATCAGCTTTCCATCCAAATCGTGACTGGTCCGTCATTAACCAGCTCTACCGCCATGTCGGCACCGAATTGCCCGGTTTCGACGGCCACACCATGCGCCTGCAACCGCCGCGCAAACTCTTCATACAGGTGCTGCCCCTCATCCGGGGCCGCAGCCTCGGAAAACCCTGGCCTGTTCCCGCGCGACGTGTCGGCGGCCAGCGTAAACTGGCTGATCACCAGAGCCGAGCCACCCACATCAACGACAGAGCGGTTCATCTTGCCGTTTTCATCTTTGAAAATGCGCAACTTTGATACTTTGGCCGCAAGCTGCCCGGCCTTTTGTTCATCATCGCCTTTCATCGCACAGACCAGGATCATCAACCCAGGGCCAGACTGTCCGATCGTTTGTCCATCAACCGAGACCTTGGCCCGGGAAACCCTTTGTAGCAGTGCGCGCAAATCCGTTCTCCGTTTGTTGGCGTGGTTATTCAACCCAGCGTGCGATCTCGTCCAGACCGGCACGGCTGGTTCGAAACCCGTTTGCAGGGTGGTCTGTATCGGAATAGCCGAAAGAGATTGCGCACAAGATCAAGCGGTCATCGGGGATACCAAAGTACCGGTGCAGGAACTGACCATAGCTGGCCACCGCGGCCTGAGGGATTGTGGCCACCCCCAGCGCTTGGGCGCCGAGGGTGAAGGCCATGACAAAACCACCGCAGTCCATCGCTCCGTAAGGACCAAGGTCCGCAGGGCTTGAGATGATCGCGCAATGCGGCGCGCCGAAAAGTGCAAAGTTTTCCATCATTTGCTGGGCTGAACCTGCACGGTCCCCGCGCTGTACGCCGACGGCTTCGTACAATGCCCAGCCGCATTCACGGCGGCGTTCCTGATATATACCGGTATACGCCGTCGGGAACGGCAGGTCGGGTTCCGGTGCGCCGGTTGTGACTTCGTGTTGCAGTGCTTTTCGGAACGCGTCAGTCTCGGCGCCACTGGTGATCACGATGTTCCAGGGCTGCGCATTGCACCAGCTGGGGGCACGTGACGCACAGGTCAGAATCTGTTCGATCTGGTCCTTGGGAACGGGTTCAGGTCGGAACGCCCGGCAAGAGTGCCGCTCGGCCAGTAGTTGATCCAGATCGGATAGCGTCACACTGCTCTCCCCTTCGTGCAGACGAGGCGCAGGATGGCGGCGGGATCAACGATGTTCAAGCGGTTAAACCGCCAAAATTGCACATGAACGCGACGCGGTTCTATTGCTGACCCGTTGCCATCATGTACCCGACACCCGCCGCGACCAGCAGGCCCAGGACAACAGCGATCGTGATCTTGATGGCTGACCACGGGCGTTCACCCTGAACGCGCCCCGTTCTGCCATTCACAACGAAACGATAGGTCTGCCCCCGGTATTTGTACGCGGCCAGCCAGACGGGCAGTAATATGTGCTTGAAGGTCACATTCCGCACGTCAGTGTCGATTGCGTGAATGCGCTGTCGGTCGCCACCGATATCGAACCGAACATCCCGTTCGATCACGCGGGCCATATGCGCGCGGGCTTCAGTGTAACCATCCTGCAGTTCGACAGTATATGCTTCTGCCCGGAAACCGGCCAGATACTCGGGCTGATAAGGTTCAAGCGCCGGTAGATCCCAAGGCTCAAGCGCGTCAGTATACGTTTTGGGCAAGGACTGGGACGCCAGCACCAGAACATCGTCAAAGAACCGAGCAACCAGGCCGGATTTTGGGGACCAACGCACTTTTGCGACCTGTTGTTGCACGCGCTTGCCGTCACGCATGACGGTCCGGGTTTCGTAGTACACCGTTCCGCGTTCACCGCGATAAGCTGACTTGGTATCTGCGTCGAATGTCCAGTAGGGGACGTAAATCCCCTGCATCTTGCGGCCTTTGCGGGCATAGTCCTTCAACCCGTTGGGTGCGAACCACAACTTGCCAAGCCAGCTCGACATCGCCTTATGAGCCGACCGTTCATCCAGAGCAAAGGGCAACACGCCTTTTGGCTTGATATGCCGGTTAACTCCCGTCTCCGTGACTACCGGAGTGGCACAGAACGGGCATTCGGCCGCATGGGTGTTCGGGTCAAACTCAACCTGAGCTGCGCAGTTCGGGCAGGACAGAACCCGCGTTTCCTCGATTTCTGCTTCCGGCAGCTTGTTCGCCAGCGCCGCGTTGAAATCCAGCTCTTTCAGGCTGGCACCGCCCCACGGTCCGGCACCTATGGATTCCGAATGCCCGCAATGATCGCAGGTCAGGGTCCCGTCGCCCGGATTGAACCGATAGTCCGAGCCGCATTGCTCGCAGGGAAAGCGGTGTTCGTCTGTCATGGGTGAACCTTGATTGGAGGGGGGTATTTTCCGGGCCCGATAATCAGGCGCACGATCAACGCAGCGAGGACGCAGATCAGAATAAATTGGAAAGAGTTCTCGGCGAGCCGCCACCAGCCATAATCAGTCAAAATGCCGTTTTCTTCGATTGTTCCGTTAGCGTCGCCAAACCCAAACCTAGTGTCGGGGTTCTGTGACTTTCGCCAACCACGGTAGCGGCTTATGGCAACCCAAACGGCTACAAGGCCAAACCCAATTCCCGCGCCCCAGAAAGCAGCGCGGACATAGCTAACGGTGCGCCGCATCAAGATGCGCAAAAACGGTTTGACCACTAGCCAACAGATGAAAAGAGAAATTGGCAGGCCAAACAACGCGTACCAGAAAACAAGGGACAGCGAGTTCAGATCAAATCCATTTCGATACGCGTAGGAGAAAACCGGAACGCCAATAACTCCTGCCCATCCCAGAAGCGCGGACATTTTGACCGCGCACGCGATATCGCGTTGGGAATAAGGAGCTGTCTTACCGGCGTCAGCCACAAGGTTAGCTTCCCGGCGGTGGTGGTGGCAATATCGTGAACAGTTGCGCCAGTTCCTGCACGTCACCGGCCTTTTTCCATCCGTCCTGACCGGCGGTCCAGACATGGGTGTCACGGGTGATATCACCGTCGGTCGCCATGCGGCCCATCTTGGCCTTGGAAAACGGCCCGGTGGTCTGCCCGTCTACCGCGATATGCCAGACATGCTCGACCGGCGGAGGAGGTGGCGGTGCCGCATGCGCCGCCGGTTGCGGCGCAGCGGGGGCGGAACCGCCCCACGGGCCGCTTGGTTGACCCGCTGCCATGTTTGCCATCTGGTTGGCCATCGCCATGCCCATGCCCATGCCAAGACCCGCACCCATGCCTCCACCTTGTCCGGGGTTGTTGGCGGCTGCAGTCATCGCCTCGGCGGCGGAATACTGGGTGAACTTGCCCAGATCGCCTGCCAATCCCATCGACGTCCGCTTGTCCAACGCAGCCTCGACCGCAGGCGGTAGCGAGATGTTCTCGATGTAGAACTCCGGCATTTCAAGCCCGTACCCTTCCAGCACGGGCGAGACCTCGGCCGCGATCAGTTTGCCCAGATCGGCGGTGTTGGCGGCCATGTCCAGCACCGGAATGCCCGATCCTGCGATAACGCGGCTGAACTCCTGCACGATGATGTTACGGATCTGAAAGCTGATCTCATCCATGGTGAATTCACCATCGGTGCCAACGATTTCAATCAGGAACTTCGCCGGGTCCTTGACCCGGACTGTGTAGGTGCCAAAGGCGCGGATACGGGTCGGTCCGAATTCCGGGTCGCGCAGCATGATCGGGTTCTTGGTGCCCCATTTCAGATCATTGAAACGCGTCGTGTTGACGAAATAGATCTCGGACTTGAAGGGTGATTGAAATCCATGATCCCAATGCTGCAGCGTCGTCAGGATCGGCATGTTGTTGGTCTCAAGCATATAAAGACCGGGCGTAAACACGTCTGCCAGTTGTCCCTCGTGCACGAATACCGCTGCCTGTCCTTCGCGCACCGTCAGTTTGGCGCCGTACTTGATAGCATGTCCTTCACGCTCGAACCGCCAGACCATGGTGTCACGGGTGTCGTCGACCCAGTGAATGACGTCGATAAACTCTCCGGTCAGAAAATCGAAAATACCCATTGGGGTCTCCTTTCCTTGGGCTCAGAGCTGCTGGCCCATCAATTCGCGAGCAATAATCCGGACCACCGGGCGGGCGTCCTCGGCTGTCACACCGGGCTCAAGTCGGGGATCATAAAGCATTGTCAGAAGTTTTTCGTCATGGCTGGTCAACAGCGCAAACTCGTCATTGTCATTGAAAATCGAAGGCCGTGCCGCCGGGCTGTCATTGGACAATCCAAGCCCCTGCGCAATTTCCTCGTGGATGCAGCTGCGCCGGGTGAGGTCTGGCAGTTCAGCCCGGATGAGCGTGACAGCCCGCACAAATTTATACGGTGAGGTATTGGTCGGAGACGCAAAAACAAGGCAGTCAATATTGGCACGCGGGTTTGCTACCAAATCCAGTGAAGGCGTGCTGATACCGGGAATCAGCTGTTTCAGGCGTTTCACCACATAGGCGCTGTCATCTTTGCCTGCAAAGAAGACATGGAAATTGGCCTTGCGATTGACGACCGAGATTGGATGATCCGTCAATTTGCTCAGCCGTTCCGCAAATGCCTCGACGTCGGCGGAGTCTTTTGCGCGTATCTCGGGTGCCACAGACGGGGCGAACTCGGTCTGAATTCGCACAGGTCCCGCCCACCGGCTAAGCTGCCCGTCCGTTCGCCGAATGCGCGTGGTTACAGCGTGATCGGGGTATTCGCTGTAAAAGGCAATAGCCTCGAAATTACGGGCCAGATCATCGGCATCATAGGGTGTGTCGGGGCCACCTCCATCCACGCGCAACATGTCGCGGGTCAGCAGGTCTCGTTCGACCCGCTGATAGAACCGGGCCAGATCTTGACTTGCCGCAGACGGGGGAACATAAGCATTAGGTGCCGGTGCAGGTGCAACCGGGCGCGGTTGCGGCACGACGGACGACGTCAGCGCCTCATCGCAATTGGCCAGCGCCAACAGCGCCACCATACCCAACAGAGGTTTCAGATATCCCGGCACTTGCACGCCCAGCCTGCCTTTAGCTCGAAACCGCAGTTCCAGCGTTGTCGCCGACGCCGTCTTTGCGCGCCTTGGCAGAGGCAAGGGTGTCGCGTAGCTCGGTCTCCATCTTCTGCAGCTCCTGTTCGGCTGCGGCGCGTTTGGCCTTGCCTTCGTCAGCAATTGCAAGGCTTTCGTTGATCGTACCGATCAGGTCAGCATTGGCTTGCTTGACCGCCTCGATATCAAACACACCGCGTTCCATTTCCTCGCGGATCATCTTGTTCGACTCACGCAGGTTCGCCGCGTTCGAGGTCAGCAGCTCATTCGTCAGGTCATTCGCATCACGCACGGCCGCGGCCGCCTCGGCGCTACGCTGGATGGTGACGGCCTGCGCCAGTTGCGTTTCCCACAGAGGCACGGTGTTGACGAGCGTCGAGTTGATCTTGGTCACCAGCGACTTGTCGTTTTCCTGCACCAACCGGATCGAGGGCAGCGATTGCATCGTTACCTGTCGCGTCAGCTTCAGATCGTGAACACGCCGTTCCAGATCATCCCGCGCTGCGCGCAGGTCACGCAGCTCTTGCGCTTTCATGACTTGTTGGTCTTCGGGAGCTGCCTGAACTTCGGCTTCTTTTTCGGGGATGTTCTGGCTGTCCAGCTCGGTCAGCTTTTCTTCACCTGCTGCGATATACAGCGCAAGCTCGTCATAGAAGCCCAGCGTTTTTTCGTACAACAGGTCCAGCGACTTGATGTCTTTCAGTAGCGTATGTTCGTGGCCCAGCAAGTCGTCGGTGATCCTGTCGATCTGCCCCTGAACATCTTCAAACTTGGCGGTAAATTGGGCAAAAGGCGCAGCCTTGCCCAACAGCTTTTCCCACCAGCTGCGTTCGCGCCGGACGTCCAACTCGCTGACTGAAAATCCGCGGATCGTCGTCACGATATTGCGCAGACTGTCCCCGGCAGGTCCGACATCTTTGTTGCGGACATCCGCCAACATGGCCTGGCTGATTTCCTGCAATTCCGCCTGGGCAGACGACCCGAACGCGACGATGGAATTGGTATTATCCATGTCGATCTCATCCATGCGCTTGCGGATTTCGGCGCTGACAGGTTCGTCGGCCTCTTCAAGCAAGACGATTTCGGCGGTTGGGTCGGGCAGGGTGACAGCGGTCACTTCCTGCACCAGCGTTTCAGCCTCGACCGCCTTGTTCTTGATGTCATCGGACATGGGGGTAATCCTCTCTCAAATTGTGGCCGGTCAGTCCAACCGGACGCCTTCGCGTTGCAGCCTTTCGCGCAACACATCAATTTCAACCGTCAGATCACTGCGGTCGTCCAAAAGCAACTTGCGGGTGCGCGCCGCAAAATTCTGTTCAAGATCATCCAGGAGGGACGAATAATCCTCCAGCGCCTGCGTGTCGCGTGTTCGGGCGTACACGTCGGCGAATTTGACCGTCGCGTCACGCGCGCCCTTTAAGTAAACGGTCAGGTATTTTCGCGCACCGGCCAGATCGCGCGGGTCTTCCTCGACCGTGCGGAACAGTTCGCGGGCGGTATCCTGAAACCGTTCAACGCGGGCCTCGATCCTGCGGTCGCCCGCACGTTTGATGGCGTCGGTCATCTCGGACAGGTGCGTTTCGGCGTCTTCAACTACGCGGGCAACGCGGTCTTGCTGAAAGGTATCGATGCCCTCCATACCCTTGTCTTTCATCGGATCAATTCCGAATGAGGCTGAGTGGAGGGCACCAGCTACCAAGCCGAACAGGATCGGCGCAATAAGGCTAGCCTCGGACGCTGTAGCCGCATCCAGAAATTCTGTGCGGTATGCGGCCAACCCGATCCCAAGCCCGGTCAGGAGACTGGAGAATATTTTTCTGGGAAACGCCGGGCGACGGGCGGTGCGCCGGGCATTATAGGCAGACTCGGCCCGCAATCCTTCACGCAAGAGGAAGGCCGCGCCGGTCAAAACGCCGGCTGCAATCAGCCCAATTGTCATGCCAACTGCGCCGTCGTTCAGTGACAGGAACACCAAAGGGATCGCGGGCAAGAACAAAAGGTTGGCGCGGGCGCCAGCAGGTTCGACGCGTGCGCCGTCAAACTGGCCACGCGGGTTTTGGTCTGGCTGTGCCGAGTCGCCTTGAGGGCTGTATTTTCCGCCATACCGTTTGGTCATGCGCTCACAAGCCCCCTAGCAGGCCAGTGCACACGCCAAGCATTAGTGCCAACAGCACAACATAGGCTAATTTTTGCACTCCGGTCCCGGACATGGCGCCCCCCAAAAATGTCCCTTGGGGAAATCTAGGCCATGAGAGGCCGTGGCGCTAGGGGGAAGGTTGCCTAACCTGCGTCACTTGCGAGGTTTCTTGCCGACCAGGGGCCGATTTCGCTGTGGGCGAGCGGGTCGTTTGGCCGGTGCTTCGGGCTCGGCTTCCAACCCCAGTTGATCGCGCATGACCCGTCGGCGGATCTCTTCGACTTCGCCGGGTTTCAGGCTTCCCAGCTGGAAGGGGCCGTAGGACACTCGCAGCAGCCGGTTCACCGCAAAACCGATATCTTCTATCGCACGCCGAATTTCACGGTTCTTGCCTTCGCGCAGACCGATGGTCAGCCAGGCATTTGCGCCTTGTTGACGGTCCAGCGTGACGTCCATCGGCAAAAAGCGTTCCCCGTCGATCACAAGCCCTTTACGAAGCGGTGCAAAATCCTCATCCTTTGGGCGGCCATTCACCCGCACGCGGTACTTGCGTAGCCATCCGGTCGAGGGCAGTTCCAACTTGCGCTTGATGCCGCCATCATTGGTCAACAGCAGCAACCCTTCCGAGTTCAGGTCCAACCGCCCAACGCTCATGACCCGGGGCATATCCTCGGGCAGTTTGTCAAAAATGGTCGCGCGTCCTTTTTCGTCACGTGTCGTTGTCACCAGACCCGAAGGTTTGTGGTACAGCCACAGGCGCGAAGGTTCCGGTTCCGACACCGGTTTGCCGTCGACAAAGATCTTGTCTTTGGCGGTGACGTTCAGCGCGGGGCTGTCGATTGTCTTGCCGTTTACACTCACACGACCTGCTTCGATCATGCGTTCGGCTTCACGGCGCGAGGCAACGCCTGCGCGGGCAAGGACTTTGGCGATCCGGTCGCCTGGAGGAGGGGTTTTGGTCATCCGCAGCCCATAGCGCATCCCAGCCGCTTGCGAAAGACAGGTTTCTGTTGCAGTCAGAGGCATGGCGTTCAGATCACATATGGATATGGCGTTGGTTGAAGCGCGCGCTGCGGCGGATCGCGGCGAGGTGCCTGTGGGCGCTGTTATTGCCGGCCCCGATGGATCGATCGTGGCCTCTGCGGGCAACCGAACACGAGAACTGAACGATCCCACCGCCCATGCCGAGATACTGGCCCTGCGTGCTGCATGCGCCGCAGCCGGATCCGAACGTCTGCCCGATCACGATCTCTATGTGACGTTAGAGCCTTGCGCGATGTGTGCGGCGGCTCTGGCAGCGGCGCGTATCCGGCGCATCTATTACGGGGCCGCCGATCCGAAATCAGGTGGCGTTGCTCATGGCGCGCGGGTTTTCACCCATACACAAGCACACCACGTGCCAGAGGTTTACGACGGTATCGGAGGGCAGGAGGCCGCCGAGCTTCTGAAAGAGTTCTTCGCCGCACGGCGTTGACCCTATATGGTAATGGCCTTCATCACTTCGGGTTCGATGACATCGACCCCCGGCAACCCGTCGACCAGCGCCTGAGCTGATTGTTCGAGGATCGGGAAGGTCTTGTAGTGGCAGGGAATCACGGTCTTGAAATTGAAATACCGCTTGGCCGCATATGCCGCGCCCTTCATGTCCATCGTGAAGTGACCGCCTGCCGACAGGATCCCGATATCGGGTTTGTAGTAATCCCCCATCCAATCCATATCGGCCATGATGTCGGTATCGCCCGAGACATACAGCATGTGCCCGTCCGAGGCTATCATGAATCCAACCTCGCTGCCGCCGGTACGCAGCCCGTCAGGTGTTGAAAATGTCGAGCTGTGAGAGGCTGGCACCATCGACACTTTGACGCCGTTCAGGTTCACGGTGCCGCCCTTGTTGTAGCCGATGGTTTCCAGGCCTTCGGACTCGCTCCAATACCCCATTAGGTCGTATTGTCCGACCACGGGGACGTTCAGGTGCTTGGCCAGCGATACGACATCGGCGACGTGATCGAAGTGTGTATGCGTCAGAAGGATATGAGTCGCATCGTTTAGCGCGTCATCATGCTGTTCCTCGGACAAGACTGGGTTACCCGTCAGCCAGGGGTCGACCAGCAGAACCTGTCCGCCGGTTTCGATGCGGAAACTGCCGTGTCCCAGCCAAATGATGTTCATGAATTCATCCTCCCAAAACAAATTGTTGGCATTAACTTAGCATCGGCTATGTAAAAGTTCATGGACTGGTTTCAGGAAATTGATGGCTATTGCGAGCGCTTGTCGCCCGCCTATTGGGCCGAGCCGATAAACGCGGTGACAAACGCGGCGTTTCTGATTGCGGCTTTTGTCATGTGGCGACGCGTGCGCGGGCAGGGGATGCCGCTGGCGATGCTGTTGGTGGCCATTCTGACGGCCATCGGGCTTGGCAGCTACCTGTTCCATACGCACGCGCAGGTCTGGGCCGCCATGGCGGATGTTCTGCCGATTTTGCTGTACATCTTGGTCTACATTTTCGCGATCAACCGGGACGTCTGGCACATGCGGCCGCTTACGGCCGGGATCGTGACGGCGCTGTTCGTTCCCTATGCCACAGCTACGGTGCCCTTGTTCCAGCTTGTGCCGGGATTGGGTGGATCAGCAGCCTATGCCCCTGTGCCGCTGCTGATCTTGATCTATGCGTTCCTTTTGCGCCGCCGGGTGCCGGACACCGCCCGTGGTCTGGCCATCGGGGCGATGATCCTGATCGCATCGATCACCTTTCGTACGCTGGACGAACCCATATGTGGGCAGATCCCGTTTGGCACGCATTTCATGTGGCACATCCTGAATGCCCTCATGCTGGGCTGGATGATCGAGGTGTATCGTAGGCACCTGACCCGCGCGGCTCAGGCCTGAAACGCTGCGGCCAGTTCTGCGGGCAGGTCAAATTCGGACAGCACGCGTGCACGGCCTTGATCCGACATCTTGCGCGCGGTTTTTTCGACAATACTTTGAATTTTCTCGGCTGAGTGCTTTTTGGCAAACGGAGCGAAATACCATTTGAGGAAAACAAAGCAGATGACATCCTCCAGCGCCTGCACCTCGTCGTCACGCTTGATGCCCTGTTTGCGCAGCATCCGGCCAGCAGATTCGATATCCTCGGCAGAGTAGCCGTTCTGTTTCATAAGCCCCATCACGATCTCGGCGTGGTGGACGCCCTGCGCCTTGCGCCAAGCCAGATATCCGGCACGACCTTCCGGGTATTCACTACGCGCGAGCTTCCATCGTTCCACATGCTGACCCCGCGCTGCAATCTGCAACGGGTCAGAGGCGTCGGGGAACAACCTGTCCAACTCAGCGCTCATGCGCTGACCATAAAGCAGTTCAGCGGGCTGGCCGTCTTCGAGGTTGGGGGCGTGTGAGTTGGCCGCATCAATTGCGTCCATAACAGCTTGCTTGCGCGCGTTCATCTTCCGCTCCGTTGGCTTGCCGGGTTTGCAGGGCAGGCCGGCGGGTTACTGTGGACCACCGTAGCGATACGCCGCGCGGAACGCAGCAGGCAATTGTCGGGCCGGGGCATTTAGACCCGACCCGGTTTTGCGGGCTAAATTACTTGCCCGGTTTGTTCTGATCCTGGGTGACAGGTTCCGACACCTGATCGGGGAAAATCAGGCTGCGGGTCAGGGTGTCCATGCTTGGGCCAAAAGCGCCCGCCTGAGCTTGCGCAGCAAGAACCGTAGTGGCCAGTACAAAGGCAGTCATGAACGTTTTCATCGTTTTTCTCCATATAAGGCTGTGCCGTGTCATATGAAATGAACAGTTCAGTTCAGTATTTCAAGATGTGAAGTGAACTAATCGGTTCACTTTTTTACTTCGGGGTATTCAGAAATGAATGATCGGACAGGATTTATGGACCTTTGCCATGCGCTCAAGGATGGATCAGCGCCTTGCCGGTCTTGCGACCCGGCGACCAGACAGGTAAATGCCCCCTAACGCATATGAGGATATCCGATGTCGATTGACCAAAGCAACGCCGCCAAGGTGGCCAAACTGGCCCGGATCAAGGTCGAGGATGACGCGCTGCCTGCGCTGGCATCCGAATTCAACACCATCCTTGGCTTCATCGAACAACTCAATGAAGTGGATGTTGAAGGTGTCGAGCCGATGGTTTCGGTCGAACCGATGCGCCTGAAACGTCGCGAGGACGTGGTGACCGACGGGAACCAGCAGGACAAGGTTCTGGCCAATGCCCCCGATGCGCGCGAAGGGTTCTTCGCTGTTCCCAAAGTTGTGGAGTAAGACATGAGCGATCTGAACAAACTGGGCCTGGCCGAAGCTCGTGACGCATTGCGTGCCGGTGACGTAACCTCGGTTGAGTTGACCGAGTCCTGCCTGAAAGCGATCGATGACGCCGACGCGCTGAACGCTTTTGTTCACAAAACGCCAGAAATCGCGCTGGAGCGCGCCAAGGCGGCGGACGAGCGGATCAAGGGCGGCGATGCACCTTCTATGTGCGGCCTGCCGATCGGCATTAAGGACTTGTTCTGCACCAAAGGGGTGCCTTCACAGGCGGCATCGAAAATCCTTGAAGGTTTCAAGCCTGAATACGAATCCACAGTATCCCAGCAGTTGGCCGACTCTGGCGCAGTCATGCTGGGCAAACTGAACATGGACGAATTCGCCATGGGCTCGTCAAACGAGACATCGGTTTACGGCAACGCGGTCAGCCCTTGGCGTCGCGGCAATGACGACGCACAACTGACACCCGGTGGCTCATCTGGCGGGTCGGCCTCGGCTGTGGCAGCAGACCTGTGCCTGGCCGCCACCGGCACCGATACAGGCGGTTCAATTCGTCAACCTGCAGCGTTTGTAGGTATCACTGGTATCAAGCCGACTTATGGTCGTTGCTCGCGCTGGGGCATCGTGGCTTTTGCGTCCTCGCTGGATCAGGCGGGTCCGATGACTAAAAACGTGCGCGATGCAGCCATCATGCTCGAGGCGATGTGTGGTCACGACCCCAAGGATTCGACCAGTACGGAACTGGCAGTTCCGAACTTCGAGGCCATGCTAACCGGCGATATCAAAGGCAAGAAAATCGGTATCCCCAAAGAATACCGCATGGACGGGATGCCGGCTGAGATTGAAAAACTCTGGGCCGAAGGCGCCGAGATGTTGAAAGCAGCGGGTGCTGAAATCGTCGACATTTCGCTGCCGCACACCAAGTATGCGCTGCCCGCATACTACGTGATTGCACCTGCCGAAGCGTCCTCGAACCTCGCGCGTTATGACGGTGTCCGTTATGGTCGCCGCGCGCAGCTGGCACAGGGCGACGGTATCACCGAGATGTACGAAAAGACCCGCGCCGAAGGCTTTGGCCACGAAGTTCAGCGCCGGGTCATGATCGGCACCTATGTGCTGTCGGCAGGGTTCTATGATGCCTACTATAACCGCGCCCGTAAGGTGCGGACGCTGATCAAGAAAGATTTCGAAGATGTCTTTGCCGCAGGGATCGATGCGATTCTGACGCCTGCTACCCCGTCGGCGTCCTTCGGTCTGGGCGAGATGACCGAGGCGGACCCGGTGCAGATGTACCTCAACGACGTCTTTACCGTGACAGTGAACCTTGCCGGCTTGCCCGGTATCTCGGTTCCCGCAGGTCTGGACCAACAGGGCTTGCCTTTGGGTCTGCAACTGATCGGCCGTCCATGGGAAGAAGGCGATTTGCTGAACACGGCCTATGCGTTGGAAAGCGCCGCTGGATTTGTGGCCAAGCCGGGTAAATGGTGGTAATCCTCGGATCAGGCAAGACCAGCTAAGACGGAGCAGCTGAATGCGCTTTACGCTTCTGATCCCCGCAATCGGGCTTGTGGCCGCCTGCAACACGGTGGCCCCGGTCCAGGGTACAGGATTTAACACGCCTCAATATCAGGCACAGCGCGAGGCCGCGCTGGCTGGCCCGGGCTACACCGGAAACCCTTTGGTTGGGCCTGCTGAAGTCTCAGAACAGCAACTTGGCGCTCCTGGCACCGCGCCGACCGGGGACAACGCAGATATCGCGTCGGCAACCGCGGCTGCATTGGCCAACACTTCGGGGCAAAGCACGTTGACGCAAGTCCCGCTGTCCGCCGCCAGTAACAATGCGATCTCCGACGAACAGGATTTTGCGGCTGTATCAGGACGTCGCACGATCGAAAACGACGCGGCCCTGATTCAACAGAACCGCCAGACCTACGAAGTCGTCACCCCAACTGCTGTTCCGCAGCGCGGATCGGACGGCCAGCCCAATATCGTGCAATACGCTCTAAGCACCTCAAATCCCGTCGGCACGCAGCTATACAGTCGCGCTGGCTTTAACCTCGAAGCCAAGGCTCAACGGAACTGCGCCAAGTTCCCGTCGCCCGACCAGGCTCAGATCGAGTTTCTGTCCAATGGTGGCCCGCAGCGGGACCGCAACGGGCTGGACCCCGATGGGGATGGATACGCTTGTGGCTGGGATCCCAGTGCCTTCCGCAGTGCCGTCAACAACTGACGCATTGGCGCCGATCTGGCACCCATCGCCCAACTTCGGGCCGCGTAGGGACGGGCTGAAGCCGTCCCTGATCGTTTTGCACTATACGGCAATGAACAGCGCGCAAGAGGCGCTGGACAGGCTATGCGATCCCGTCCACGAAGTTTCGGCGCACTACCTGATAGGTGGTGACGGAACACTCTGGCAGTTGGTGCGGGAAGGGGACCGCGCCTGGCACGCAGGGGCTGGCGAGTGGCACAGTCAGAGCGACATCAACTCCCGTTCGATCGGCATCGAACTGGACAACACCGGCATACACCCGTTCTCAGAACCGCAAATGCAACGGTTGGAGAAATTGTTGCATAAGATCATGCACCGTTGGACCATCCAGCCAAACGGCGTTATCGGCCATTCCGACATGGCACCCGGGCGAAAATTCGATCCGGGCCCACGATTTGACTGGCTGCGGCTGGAACGCAACGCGCTGGCCGCATCACGCGAACAAGGCGATGGTCGACAAGATGCCCCACAGGACCGATTTCGTACCCTAGCTCAAGCGGCCGGATTCAGTGCTGAAGTAGACGACGAAACCCTCCTGAGTGCCGTTCGTCTGCGATATCGCCCCTGGGGCAAAGGGCCATTGCGGCCAGCCGACTTCGCGCCCTTGACCCCACAATCCTGATCCGCTCTTCAACGGGCAAAAATATCCCGGGGTTGAATTGGCCGCAGGCCCAGAAGGGGCTGGCCCCTTCGCACGCTCTCCACTCTTGACGCGGCTTGGCACAAGGCATACCCACCGCTTGCGCGGAGGGCCGGATGGCCGCTGGGGTCGCAAGGCCCGAGAGGAAAGTCCGGACTCCACAAGACAACGGTGCCGGGTAACGCCCGGGCGGGGCAACCCGACGGAAAGCGCCACAGAAATCAAACCGCCCCGGACTTAGGTCCGAGGTAAGGGTGAAACGGTGGGGTAAGAGCCCACCGCGCCGCTGGCAACAGTGGCGGCACGGCAAGCCCCACCGGGAGCAATGCCAAATAGGGTCCCCGCGCGGGCAGGTCGGCGTCAGCCGAAACCGCCGCTAGGCACGTCCTGGCCAAGAGGGACCGGGTTGGCAGCTTGAGCCGCGCAGCAATGCACGGCCTAGAGGAATGGTCATCGAAGGGGGCAACCCCGGAACAAGATCCGGCTTACAGGCCCTCCGCGCATAACTCTGTTCACTTACCGGGCGGCGTGTAAGCCCCGGTCAGCTTGGCGGCCTTTTTGGTAATGGCGGCAAAGTCCTTCGCCTTCCAGGCGCGTACTGTTTCAACGTTTGATACTGCACCCGAGGCCGCAACGGCCATTCCAATGGCTACTGCGTCAGTGCCATCCGGAACTTCACTTACGACCACCACGTCATTTTCGCCGGTCGTCATGTAAAAAGCCAAAAGCTTGCCGCCGACTTTTTTCAGCAACGCCCGGACGGCCGCCGTGCGGTCTGCAGGCTTCTTCAGCATTCCTTTGACGCCATCCTGGGAGTAGGTCGCATAAGTGATGAAAATAGGCATAAGTCTTCTCCTTGGTTCAATGGTCTGGAACGCTGAAATTGACCGGTTCCGCGGCCTGGAAACGGGATCTAAAAAATGCTCACAATGGCGTCCAAGGCGACCCAGAAACCCACTGCAATCAGAGCCAAGCCGGTCAAAGTGGGCAACCAGCGTGCGCCCGGCAGCAGCTTTTCCAAAGCCACGTAAATGGCAATTCCGGCAATCCAGTACAGATTCATGATCCCGCCTACGAACAGCAGGGCCATCAAGGCCCAGCAACAGCCCAGACAATACAGCCCATGCAACGCACCGGTTCGGAACGCACCAAACGCGCCAGGTTTGTGATGGACGGCAATGAACCGGGCAGGGCTTTGACAAAGCCGCAGACAGGCAGACTTGAGGTCCGAAAGCTGATACGCGCCTGCCGCAATCAGGACGCAGCCAGCAAATGTTTTGGACCGGATCGTCATCATTGGACCATCGGACAGCCCGATGTTTTCCAGACCCCATTGCAACCCCGTCGCGGCAAGGCTGAACAAAGCCCAGGCGATCAGGTAGCCTGCGAGAAAGCAAAAACTGAACTGCGCTGCCTTGTCACGTTCGGGTCCCGCACGCTTTATCGCCGAATACAGCAAGACCGCAGGTGCAGCGCTGGGGGTCATCATCGCGATCATCATGACCCACCACATCAGAAAGATCAGGATTACGTATTGCACACCCCAACTGGGCGCTTCGCCCATGTGCATGGGTTCTCCGATCGGACCCGCCATATTGGTCATTTCGCTGGCCGTCATGTTCATGCCGATCCCGGCGATGGTGTACCAGGCTGCAGCCAAAACAATCAGCGACACACCGAACAGCACGATGACCCGCTCACGCCGCATAAGCCGCTCAACCGGCCCAGTGCGGGGCGGTGTGGGATGGGATGTCATGATGACCCCCGGATCAGGCGCCCAAGACACCGTGGCCCGAAATGTTCAGGTGGGCCAGATGAGCATGTGTCGCGTCAAAGGTCAGGCTAATTTCGCCGCCATGTGTCTTGGCCGAGCCCGAGGCAGCTTCGGCGTGCCGGTATTCAAACCCGTTTGGCAGCTGAATTGACGCCCGGTGCGCCGCACCCGAAACGATATGCGGAATCGGGCTGACCTCGACATCGAAGACGCCATTCACCTTTGCAAACCCGGTGCGCTCGTCGCGGTCCCAGTTCAGCTCAATCGGAACGAAAAGCGTTTCATGTTTGGTCGGAGCCATAGCGCTATAGACATACCAGAAGGTTGCCATTTCATCAGTATCTTCACCGGTCATTATGGCTTGCAGGGCCGCGCGCTGATCGGCGCTGGCGCTGGCATCTATGATCAGTTGCATCTGACCGTTGCCCTCATGGATCGGGCCGGGCCAATAGTACACCCCAGCCGCCCTTACGCCCGCCAGGTCGGTGTCCCCATAGTGACCGCTTTCGATGTCGAATACGACGACGGCTTCGCAATTGCCATGTGTTGGAAGTACGCTGAACTGGCAAGGACAACCGAAGTTGCAGTTACAGTTGGCCAGCTCTTCGCCCTTAATAGTCCATTCAGTCATGATGCCCCCTAAACAAAATCAATCGTGCAAACCCTGCTTGCACGGTTGCTTGCCTGTTCATGGTGCCTCGAAGATCGAGCCGGAAATTGGCTTCTTTGGATTGTAGATGGCGCGGTTACTATCACAAATTCGAATTTCTGACAAATTAGACATGCACTTGTATAGGAATACGCCTGTTACATGTTCACTTGCTTAAACGAAGCCACCATTGGTCAGCTTTGCGCTAGCGTTAGGGCATCTGCTTAATCCGTGGATTATTGAGTCGCAGATATCTGCTATATTGCAAAAACGCATTTTTAATATTGGGAGGATTGTTATGAGTTTCATGAAGGCACTGGCTTCGGTCGCAGTTGGATTTGCTGCAGCAAAAGGCATGGAAAAGTACAAGCAAATGGGCGGTATGGCCGGTCTTCAAGATATGATGCAGGGCGCCGGGGGCGGCTTTGGCATGGATCAACTGGGCAAGATGGCAGAACAGTTCGGGATGCCGGGGGGTGCCGGTGGGCTGCAAGAGATGATTGGAAAGCTTGGCATGGCCAATCCGGCAGGGGCCGCAGGTCTTGGTGGGCTGATGAATGCCATGCAGGGGGCAGCAAAGTCAGGCAGCCAGCAGACCGTCGACATGATGGACACGGTGTTCAAAGGCACACCCGGGGGCGCGGCGATGGAGGAGCAAGCCAAGCTGATGCTGCGCGCGATGATCCAGGCGGCCAAGGCGGACGGAGAGCTAGACGAGCAAGAGAAGGAAACCATTCTGGGCGAATTGGGTGATGACATCAGCGATGAAGAACGCGCCTTTGTCCAGGATCAGTTGAATGGCCCGATTGATGTGATCGGATTGGCTGCTGATTCCGGCGCGCCACTGAAAACGCAGGTCTATGCGACGTCTCTGGCGGCGATTCGTCTGGATAATCAGCGCGAGGCATCTTACCTCGTGCAACTGGCCACTGCGCTGGGATTATCCGATGCTGAACGCGACCAGATACACACGTATATGGGTGCGCCAACCCTTTCGACCTAAGCCTGATCCCCAAACCGGAGGACATGTGCCTGATTGCCCTTGACACGAGCCGTGCAAGGCGTAAAAGCGCACGCTCATAGGAATTCAACCGAAAGGCCCCTGCCTTTTCGGACGCAGGAGATAACCATGGCGAAGCCGACGACAATCAAGATCCGTCTGAACTCGACCGCGGGCACGGGCCACTTCTACGTGACCAAAAAGAACGCTCGCACCATGACCGAGAAAATGACCGTTCGTAAATACGACCCGGTTGTTCGGAAACATGTCGAGTACAAGGAAGGCAAGATTAAGTAATCTGCCGTCCAACTTGGACAGAATGGAAAAGGGTTTCGCTGATGCGGAACCCTTTTTCTTTGTGCATGCGGCTGGGTGAAATGTCCTGGATCGGGAATTGGCCGTTGCAGTGACGCATCAGCGTAACGCCCATTCGGTTGGGCGCCGGGTTGCTTTTTGGAACCCCTTGGCCATACGCTTCAGCAAATCGTTCCAAAATGTTGGTCGCCATGAAAAAAATCTTGTTATCCACAATTGCCGTATTCGCCCTTGCGGCTTGTGAAGACCCCTATAACCGCTCGGGTGTTGGCTTCACGGGCATCGATGGTGAGCCGCGGACCCTCTCGGATGTTCCGGGTGCGGTCTCGTTCCTTCCCGACGCCACGAATATTCCGGCGGAATTGGCTTTGTTGCCATCCATCCCGGTCGTAACGGATCAGACCGAGGCGGAAAAAGTAGCCCGCGTCGCGATCGACAATGGCGGACGCAGCGACACAAACTCAGTTGTTCTGACCGGTTCGGACATGAACATGTTCTTAAGCACAGTCAGCGTGAACGGCACTTTGTTCGGAGTGCTTCGGACCGAAAACAACAGCACCCGCGTGGACAACAACGTCGGCGCAGCCTTTGGCCAAAATGCCGAACAGTTTACCGGGTGCCTGCCTGCGGGTGACGTGTTCCGCAAGGGGTCGTCGTCGCGCAGCTCGGGTTTTGCGGTTGCTCTGAACTGCAGCTGATCGAACCAAAAAGATACAACTAAAGAAAGCCTCCACCGTGTGGGTGGAGGCTTTCTTTGTTCTTAACGTCACAAGTTTGCGCCGCCTGTTTGCTATCTCGGGATGCCATGCAGCGAGGCAAACAAAAAAGGCGGGCCAATCTGGCCCGCCTTTGAAATCGAATTCCGTCTGTCTTATTCGCGGTTGCCGAACAGCTGCAGAAGGAACATGAACATGTTGATAAAGTCCAGATACAGGCTCAGCGCGCCCATGATTGCGGCTTTACCCAACCACTCCTGGTCGCCCGAATGGGCCATCTGCAGGTAGGTGGTTTTGATCTTCTGAGTGTCATAGGCGGTCAGACCAGCAAAGATCAGAACGCCGATCACCGAGATCGCGTACATCATCGCGGGTGACTGCAGGAAGATGTTTACAACCATCGCCACGATCAGGCCAATAAGACCCATGATCAGAAATGTACCCATTCCAGACAGGTCTTTCTTGGTGACGTAGCCGTACAAGGACAGTCCTGCGAAAGCGATCGACGTGATCAGGAACACCTGAATGATCGACATGCCGGTAAAGGCAATGAAAATCCAGCTGATCGACAGGCCCATCACCGCTGCGAATGCATAGAACACCAGCTGTGCAGCTGCGGCGGACAAGCGGTTGATACCGGCGCTAAAGCCAAAGATGAACGCCAGCGGTGCAAACATGATCACCCAGCGTAGCGGCGAGGTATAGATCGCGGCACCCAGCGACGTCAGATAGGTGCCCGAGCTGATTTGCCCCGCTGCGGCCGATGGGTCGGTTGTGGTTGCAAGTCCGGAAATGGCCCAGGCAGCCATGAATGTAATCAGCATGCCCACAGACATCGTGCCGTAGACTTTATTCATATGGGCGCGTAGGCCCTCGTCAATCTGGGCAGCGCGCGCACCGGTCGCCGTCCGGATCGTGTCAAATTGTGCCATTAAGGGTCTCCCTTTGCATATTTCTTGTCGGACCAATGGAATTGGCCCCGTTCCCCGCAAATATCGGCAAGTGCGGGCTGTGTTTCAAGGGTTTAACGCCCGAAACTGGCTAAAACACGCAACAAAAATGGCAGCCCGACGGTTCGCGCTGCCATTCACCGAGAAAAGGTGCAGTGTCGAATCACTTTTGCCAGAACTCCGGCGCATCCCAAATGGATCGTGACGCCTCGGCTTCGGCCTGTTGGCGGGTGACGCCGATGTCTTCCAGAGCGCGATCATCAAGTCTGGCAAGCGTTTGACGCTGACGCAGAAGAGAGAGGGCATCCCGAAGCGAGGACAACAAAGAGCGACGCTGCTGTTTGCAGTGCTGTTTGATTGCAATTTGGGTCATATTTATTGTCCTTTCTCTGTTTCATGATGGATAACCGTCTTTCCATCAACTTCCTTGATTTATATGGCGCAACATGTCACATTTTGAAAATGAATATTTATGAAGAGATACATAAGGATTTGTGAACATGCGAAATCTGGATATCACCACGCTCCGTTCCTTCGTTGCCGTTGCTGACCAGGGTGGCGTCACAAGGGCCGCCGGATTTCTGCATCTGACGCAATCCGCCGTGTCGATGCAGTTGAAGCGGTTGGAAGAGCTGCTGGGCCTTGAATTGTTGGACCGTAGTGGGCGCACAATTGCGTTGACTGCATCCGGTGAACAGCTGCTGGCCTATGCCCGGCGCATGATCGCGCTGAATGACGAAGTAATCTCAAAGCTCACGGATCAGGCCTATGAAGGCGAGGTCGTTCTGGGCGTTCCACATGACATCGTCTACCCGGCCATCCCGCGGGTCTTGCAGCGTTTCAATGCTGACTTCCCGCGGGTTCGGGTGCAGCTGATTTCGTCATATTCACTTCAGCTGAAAGAAATGTTCAAACGCGGCGAGTGCGATCTGATCCTGACAACCGAAGCCTCAGCCAGTGATGGATCTGAGACCGTCGCTGAGTTGCCCTTGCGGTGGATTGGGGCGCCGGGCGGGTCAGCATGGCGTAAGAATCCGATTCCATTGGCCGTCGGACGGCGGTGCGCGTTCCGGCCCCAGATGATCTCGGCCCTCGATGCGGAAGGTATCCCGTGGGAACTGTCGGTCGAAACAGAAAACGACCGCACGATCGAGGCGACAGTCAGCGCGGATCTGGCTGTTCACGCGATGCTGGACGGGACCGAACCCGCACATCTTGAACAGATCGATACCGGAGGGGCTTTGCCGGAACTGCCGGCCCACATGATCAATCTGTATGGGGGCGAGACCGGGCGCGGCGCTGTCGTCGAATCGCTGGCCGCGCTGGTGCGTCAGAATTTTCGTATGCTGGGCAGTGCCCCGCTCAAGGCTGTGGTGGGGTAAGCGCCCGTCAGGGGGTAATAACTACTTTGCCGGTGGCCACGCGGTCGCGCAGCAGTTGCATGCCTTTGTCGGCCTCGGCCAGTGGAAGAACGTGGCTGATATGCGGCTTGATCCGCCCTTCGGCGAGCCAGCCGAACAGCGTGTCAAAGCTGTCCTGTACAATCTGCGGTCGGAATCTCAGATAGCCGCCGATGTAAAACCCAATCACAGTCAGGTTTTTTACCAACAGATGGTTGGCCGGAATTTGGGGAACGTCGCCGCCCGCAAACCCGATGGGCAACAGACGGCCTTCGGGGTTGGTTGCCCGGAACGCGGCTTTGAAGACATCCCCTCCGACAGCGTCATAGACGACATCCGCGCCGCCCAGATCCTTGACGCGTGCGCGTAGGTCTTCCGAGGCGTCGATCAGGTGATCCGCACCAGCCGCGCGGGCCACATCCAGTTTTTCCTGCCCACGCGCATGGGCAATTACCGTCGCGCCCATCAGCTTGCCGATTTCGACGGCGGTAAGTCCAACCCCACCTGCGGCACCGGTCACCAAAAGGGTCTCGCCCGGCCGGAGATGCGCCCGATGATCAAGGGCGATGTGGCTGGTGCCGTAAGCGATCTGAATGGCCGCGGCACTTTCAAAGCTGATTGCATCGGGCAGGGGAATCGCGCGACTCGCATCAAAAACGCCATATTCCGCCAGTCCGCCCTGACCGGAATAAACGGCCACACGGTCCCCGACATTCAAGCGCGTAACACCGTTACCCAGCTTGTCGACAACACCCGCAACTTCCATACCCAGCGTGAACGGAGCCTCGGGCGTGTCCTGATACGTACCCTTCTGCATCAGCAAGTCGGCAAAATTCAATCCGCAGGCCTTGATCGCGATGCGTACTTGCCCGGTGCCGGGTTCGGGAAGGTCAATATCAGCCAATTGGGCGGCGCTTCCCTGGGATTGTATCGTGAATGCCTGCATGATCGCGCTCCGTAATTTTGGGGCATAGATTCTTTTCAGCCAGGGTTTGTCAATCTATTCCCCGGCCAATTCGGTTCCTTTCAGGTGCACGTGGGGACTATCCCAGCATTAAAAACACACAACCCTAAATCTTTGTGACCCGAAACAGATTCAACCTTCTTGAAAAATTACCCAAATGCGGCAATATTGCGCTATGGTGCTGTTTTGGGGGTATGTTCCAAATTAGGGAGTGGTTAAGTGCGACTCGCTAGTGTTGCGATAAAAAGCAACGCGCGCCCCAGGTAGTTGTGTGTAAAAGAGGAGAATACCAATGACCCATCACGTCGATGTCCATGTGGGTAAGCGCGTCCGGCATCGCCGCTGGCTGATTGGCATGACCCAGCAGCAGCTGGCGGAACAAGTTGGTATTAAGTTTCAACAAATTCAAAAGTATGAAACTGGGGCCAACCGGATCAGCGCGTCTCGCCTGTGGGACATTGCCGAAGCATTGGACGTTCCCGTCAGCTTTTTCTTTGAAGGTCTGGAAGAGGCCGAAAAGGAAACCTCTGGCAAAAAGTCGGTTCCTGCCGATCTGATGGGGGACAAGGAAGCGCTGGACCTCGTGCGGTCCTATTACGCGATTCCCGAAAACCAGCGCCGCCGCCTGTTCGAGCTTGCTCGGGTTCTCAGCGACGTAGCATAAATTAGCGGGTTGACTCCAAACCGTGCGCACCTCACGGGTTACGCATGCAAGAGACCTCTCTAAGCGATCTGGAAGTTGCCGAAGAAATGGCCGACGCGGCGCGTGCGGCCATTCTTCCGTATTTTCGGCAAACCAATCTGGACACCACGAACAAACTGGAAGATGGGTTTGACCCCGTAACCATTGCTGACCGCAACGCCGAAACGGCGATGCGCGCGGTTGTGGCGCGTCATCGGCCCGAAGATGGCATTTTTGGCGAAGAGTTTGGTCGCGAAGAAGGCTCAAGCGGCCGGACCTGGGTTCTGGACCCCATCGACGGTACCCGCGGGTTCATCAGCGGTACTCCGACCTGGGGGGTTCTGATTGCGCTCAGCACAGCTGACGGCCCGATCATGGGGGTGATCGACCAGCCCTATATCGGCGAACGGTTTGTGGGTTCGGCGGATATCGCGCAGGTCACCGGCCCATCCGGAACGGCATCGTTGAAGACACGCTCGACATCGGCCTTGGATCAGGCGGTTGTTTTTACGACCTTCCCAGAGGTTGGCACACCTGAGGACCGCGCAGGGTTCGAAGCGGTGGCCCGGCAAGCAAAGCTGACCCGTTATGGCATGGATTGTTATGCCTATGCGCTGGTGGCGGCGGGTCAGGTTGATCTGGTGATCGAATCCAGCCTGAACGCCTATGATATTCAGGCCCCCATTGCAGTGATAGAGGCTGCTGGTGGGGTTGTGACTGACTGGCGGGGCGGTCCGGCCCATAATGGCGGGCGGGCTCTGGCGGCGGCGAATCCCGAACTGCACGCGGTCGCACTTGAAATCCTGCGCAACTATTGAAACTTGTTGCTGCAAATTGGCCGGTCGGGTAGGTTCTACGCGGCTGGTTCTTATGCCCGTTTTCCGCCAGCCTTTGCACTTCTTGCATGAGACGGGCTGTTGCAGGAGGGCGAATTGACCGAAATCCTTATCAAAAATGCAGATACCATTCTGACGATGGATGACGCGCGGCATGAGTTGTCGGGCGCAGACATTCTGATCGTGGAGGGGCAGATCGCGCAGATCGGCCACAACTTGCAAACCGACGGTGAGATCCACGATGCTGCGGGTTGTGTTGTGACGCCCGGGCTGGTGAATACCCATCACCATCTGTACCAAACCCTGACGCGGGCTGTGCCGGGCGGGCAGGATGCATTGCTGTTCGGATGGTTGCAGACACTCTATCCGATCTGGTCCCGTTTCGGCCCTGAAGAGATGTTTGTGTCGGCTCAGATTGGTCTGGCTGAATTGGCTCTGTCGGGCTGTACGCTCAGCTCTGACCACCTTTACCTTTACCCCAACGGCGCGCGCCTGGACGATACGATCGCTGCCGCCGCCGAAATTGGTCTGCGATTCCATCCGACCCGCGGCGCAATGAGCATCGGGGAAAGCGACGGCGGGTTGCCGCCAGATGAATTGGTCGAGGTGGAATCCGATATCCTCGACGACATGATCCGCGTGGTTGACGCGTTTCATGATCCATCCGATGGGGCGATGTGCCGGGTAGGGTTGGCACCTTGCTCCCCGTTTTCCGTCAGCAGGGACCTGATGCGCGACACAGCAATCCTTGCGCGCGACAAAGGTGTGATGCTGCACACTCATCTGGCGGAAAATGATGAAGATATAGCGTATTCGCAGGCGCAGTTCGGGTGCCGCCCTGGTCAATATGCCGAAGATCTGGGTTGGACCGGATCAGACGTCTGGCACGCGCATTGCGTGAAACTGGACGGGGCCGAGATTGATCTTTTCGCCAGAACCCAAACGGGCGTGGCGCATTGCCCGTGCTCAAACTGCCGCTTGGGGTCCGGTATCGCACCGGTTCGAACCATGCGTGATCACGGAGTTCCGGTGGGTCTGGGCGCCGACGGTTCGGCCAGCAACGATAACGGCAGTCTGATCCTCGAGGCCCGACAGGCCATGCTGCTGCAGCGCGTTGCCAATGGCGCTGATGCAATGTCGTCACGCGAAGCGTTGGAGATTGCCACGCGTGGCGGTGCAGATGTGCTGAACCGCCCCGATTGCGGTCGGCTTGAGCCCGGTAAGCGCGCCGACATTGCCATATGGGACACGCGCGGTATCGAAAGTGCAGGCAGCTGGGACCCGGCCGCATTGCTTTTGGCCGGACCGATGAAGGTGAAACACCTGTTTGTTGAAGGCCGCCAGATCGTGCGCGACGGGCATGTCACGACGTTGGACCTGCCGCGCGTGATCGAACGGCAGACCCAATTGGCCCGCGCTTTGCAGGCCTAGGAAGACACGCGGCGACCGGCGATCCAAACCTCAGCAATCGCCCGGTCGTCGCCCATCATGATCGTAGGAAAGATCGCCTCCCACAGATCATCGGCGCAGGCTTCACGCTGGGCAATTGCGGGGGTTGAGGCGAGGTCAAGAACGACCAGATCAGCCTCCATCCCCGGTGCGACATTGCCAATGCAATCATCCATCCGCAGCGTACGGGCCGAGCCAACCGTGCCCAGCCACAGCAGTTGTGCCGCGTGCAGCGGCGACCCGCGCAGCTGCCCGATTTCATAGGCCGAGGCCATCGTGTGCAGCATTGAAAAGCTCGACCCGCCACCAGTATCTGTTGCCAGACCAACCCGGTGCCCTTCGCCCATCAGCCCGTCCATGTCGAACAAGCCGGATCCGATAAAGGTGTTCGAGGTCGGGCAATGGATCAGCGAGGCGTCAACCTCGCGCAGCCGGTCACGTTCGCGCGATTCCAGGTGGATAACGTGGCCGTAAACGCCATGCGAGCCCAGCAGCCCGAACTTTTCATAGGTATCCAGATAGTCTCGCGCATCAGGGAAAAGCTCACGAACCCATGAGATTTCGTCTGTCTGCTCGCTCAGGTGTGTTTGCATCAGGCAATGCGGGTGTTCGGCCCACAGTGCGCCCATCGCCTCAAGCTGCTCGGGCGTGGATGTGGGCGAGAACCGTGGTGTGATGGCGTAGGATATCCGGTCGACACCGTGCCATTTCTCAAGCAGCGCCTGCGATTGATCATAGGCCGTCTGCGGGGTATCCCGCAGCCCTTCGGGCGCGTTGCGATCCATGCAGGTTTTGCCTGCCACCACACGCTGCCGGCGTTGCTGCGCGGCTGTGAAGAATGCGTCGACGCTTTCGGGGTGGATGGTGCAGAAACTGCACATTGTTGTGGTGCCATGCGAGGCCGTCAGATCCAAATAACGGTTGGCGATCTCGGCTGCATAGTCGGGATTCCCGAACTTCATTTCCTCGGGGAAAGTATATGTGTTCAGCCAGTCGATCAGGCGCTTTCCCCAACTGGCGATCATGGCGGTCTGTGGGTAATGGACATGCGCATCCACAAAGCCAGCCATGATCACGTGCTGACCGTGGTTTACAACTTCGGCATCGGGGTTCGCGGATATCAAGCTGTCGGCATCGCCGACGGCAGATATGCGGTCGTCTTCGATCAAGACCGCTTCGCTGATTGTCACAGCCTCTGTCGGTTCACCTTCGAATGGTGATCCGTTGAAGCTCAGGACACGCCCTTTCAGCAGCGTTTTTTGCGCCATTTCCGTTCATCTCCGCCTGTATGGGACTGCGAAACAGCATAGTGGGGCGAAACTTGTCGGTAAATCGGCGCATTGTCATTGTTTTCCGGTAGCTGCTTCTTCTAATTAGGGGTCAATGCGCGAACCAAACGGGGGCAGACATGACGACAGGCTATGATGAACCCGTAATCGACTCCGCAAGCGACGATGACGCCTATGCGCTGGATCGCCGGATGGTTGCCGCGATCCTGTATGCGGTTGATGTGGAAGATCGCGACAGGCTGATCGAGCTGATGGAGCCGCTGCACCCTGCGGACATTGCCGACCTCCTTGAACAGATTAATCCCTATGACCGTGGCCGTTTGATCCGTCTTTACGATAAGGAATTCGATGGCGATATCTTATCTGAACTGGATGAGTCCGTCCGCGAAGAGGTTATCAGTGTCCTGCGCCCCGACGTTCTGGCCGACGCCGTGCGGGACATGGAAAGCGATGACGTTGTCGACCTGCTGGAAGACCTTGAAGAGCCGCAGCAAGAAGCCATCCTGGGCGCATTGGAAGATTCCGAACGGATCGCCGCGGAACAGGCGCTGTCTTATCCAGAAAACTCGGCCGGTCGCCTCATGCAGCGCGAGGTGGTCATGTCGCCCGAGCATTGGACCGTGGGGCAGACCATCGATTTCATGCGCGCCAATGATGACTTGCCGGAACAGTTCTACCACGTTGTTCTGGTTGATCCGCGGCTCAAACCAGTTGCACAGGTCACGCTGGGCAAGCTGATGGCAACCCGACGCGAGGTGCCGTTGCACGACATCGCCGAAGAGGAATTTCACACCATCCCCGTCGATCAGGACGAAGAAGATGTGGCCTACGCCTTTAACCAGTACCACCTGATTTCCGCCCCGGTGGTTGATGCCGATGGGCGTTTGGTCGGCGTGATTACCATTGATGACGCCATGGTTGTTCTGGACGAAGAATACGAAGAGGACATGTTACGCCTTGCGGGTGTCAGCGACGAAAGCTCGCTGTCCGACAGTGTCGCCGCAACCAGTAGGCGGCGCTTGCCGTGGCTGGCCGTCAACCTGTGTACCGCAATATGCGCGTCACTGGTCATCTCGCAGTTCGAAGCGGCGATCAATCAGTTGGTGGCACTGGCAATCCTGATGCCGATCGTTGCCTCGATGGGAGGGAATGCCGGGACGCAGTCACTGACGGTTGCGGTGCGGGCGCTTGCAACGCGCGACCTGACCGGATCGAACGTGGCGCGCGTTATCCGGCGAGAATTGCTTGTGGGAGTGCTCAATGGTCTGTGCTTCGCGACCGTTTTGGGGACTGTAGGCATGATGTGGTTCGATTCACCCTTGCTGGGTGTCGTGATCGGCTCGGCCTTGGTCGTGAATATGGCGATCGCAGGCTTCGCAGGTACGGTAGTACCGGTTGTGCTGGATCGTCTGGGCATTGACCCGGCGCTGGCGTCAGGGACCTTCGTGACCACCACAACGGATGTCATGGGGTTCTTCATCTTTCTTGGGCTTGCCAGCGTGGTGCTTCTGTGACCGATCTGACTGAAATCAAGGCCATCGCCCGTAAGGCGGCATTTGCGCGCCGGAAGGTTGCATTCGATGCGCGTTTGCCGGGTGCAGCCGGACGTTTGTCCGAAGTGCTTGCGGGGCATCGCGGCGTCCCGATGTCGGGGTACATGCCGATCCGCACCGAAATTGATCCTTTGCCTGCTATGGCCGAGGCCGCGGCTTATGGTCCGGTCGGTGTGCCAGTCATTCAGGCCGCCGGACAGGCGTTGCGGTTTTCGCGCTGGACGCCCGAGGGCGTGTTGAAAGACGGCCCGTTCGGCGCCAAGGTTCCCGAGATTGACGATTATTTTGACCCCGAGATTCTGGTTGTGCCGCTGGTTGCTTTTGACGCGCAAGGCGGAAGACTGGGATATGGCGGTGGCTTTTATGACCGCACGCTAGAGGGATTGCGCGCCAAGCGCCCCACACTGGCCATCGGCTTTGCCTTTGACGCACAAGAGGCCGAGGGGCTGCCGTTGGAACCCACGGATCAGACGTTGGATATGGTCATCACTGAAAGCCGAGTACTGACGTTCTCGGCCTGACCGCCTCAGGTCGGGCTGTTTTCGCGAAAGTACTCCCACGCGTCCACTTCGGTGCCGTCGGGCAGGATGCAGATGCCGATCTGGCCGCCTTCGCCATCTCGGATTTCGTAACGATTGCCGCTTTCAACGCAAAAGGTTGCTGCCGGGTTCGCCAGCTGGGTGGACGAGTCGTTTGAAGCAGGCTGGTCGCAAGCTGAAAGCGCGGTCAAACTGGCGGCGGTCAGAAGGGCAAGGCGCATGGGAAATCTCCTGCATTATGTTCTTTGGCGGTTTATTCTGCCAGCTTAACCACTTGTGCTTGAGAGATACCACACTTAGGACAGTTCGAATGAGGATACTTTTTCTGGGTGACGTGATGGGCCGCGCCGGACGCGCGGCCATTCAGCAACATTTGCCGCGTCTGCGCGACGAATGGCGGTTGGATTTTGTCGTGGTCAATGGCGAGAACGCATCAAACGGGATGGGTCTGACCGGGGATCACGCCAAGCTGCTGCTGGATTCCGGGGCCGATTGCCTGACACTGGGCGATCACGCGTTCGACCAGAAAGACATGTTGCAATTCATCGAAAGTGAACCCCGTATCGTGCGCCCGGTGAACTTTGCCAAGGGCGCGCCGGGCAGGGGCCACCGGTTGTACACCGCGCCGGGCGGGCGCAAGGTTCTGGTTGTTCAGGTGTTGGGGCAAGTCTTCATGAAACGCCCCTTTGATGATCCGTTCTCTGCTGTTGAACCAATCCTGAAGTCGCACCCGCGTGGCGGGCAAGCGCAGGCGATCATCGTCGATATGCATTGTGAAGCGACTTCCGAAAAGATGGCCATGGGTCACTATTGCGACAAACGCGCCAGCCTTGTTGTGGGCACGCATACACATGTGCCAACCGCGGACGCGCAAATCCTGCCGGGTGGCACGGCCTATCTGACGGATGCGGGCATGTGCGGCGATTATGACTCGGTCATCGGCATGGATAAGCTGGAACCGATGCGCCGGTTCATCACCGGTATGCCCAAGGCCCGGTTCACTCCGGCTAATGGTGAGGCCACGCTGAGCGGAGTGTTCGTTGAAACCGACGACCGTGACGGTCAGGCGAAATCTGTTCAAATGGTGCGCGTTGGTGGGCGGCTACAGCAAGCTGGCCCACAGTAAGGGCACGTCAGGCTTGCTCTGTCGCGCGCAATGCGTGAAACTGCCTGACGGGCGCGTAAGCCAGGCCAGGGTTCGGACAGAATACCAAGAATGCAATTCCTTCAGCTGACAGAAATGGGAAGCGCGATACTGGCGCTGTTGGTCGTTGCAGGCATGTTCATCATGTTCCTGCGCGAATCCTATCCGACTGAAGTGGTCGCAATCGGTGGCGTGGCCGTGATGCTGGTGACGGGCATTCTGCCCTATCAAAGCGCACTTGCCGTTCTGTCAAATCCGGCCCCTTGGACGATTGCCGCGATGTTCATCATCATGGGAGCATTGGTGCGTACCGGAGCACTGGACGCATTCACATCGACAGCGCAAAAACAGGCACAGGTAAGTCCCAAAGTCGCAATCGCGACGTTGATGGCCTTTGTTGTCTTTGCCTCGGCGGTGGTTTCAAACACGCCCGTGGTGGTCGTGATGATCCCGGTATTCGTTCAGATCGCGCGGACGCTGAACGTGTCGGCCTCGAAACTGCTGATCCCGCTTAGTTATGCGGCCATTCTGGGTGGTACGCTGACCCTGATCGGGACCTCGACCAACCTGTTGGTTGATGGTGTCGCGCGGGCGCAGGGGATGACCCCGTTTTCGATTTTCGAGGTGACCCCACTGGGTATTGCACTGGTGATTTACGGCATGTTCTACCTTCGCTTTGTCGCGCCGCGCCTTTTGCCGGATCGCGACAGCATGGCATCCATGCTCAGCGACCGGTCGAAGATGAAGTTCTTTACCGAGGCTGTCATTCCCCCCGACAGCAACCTGATCGGGCGTGAGGTGACAGGCGTGCAGCTATTCAAACGCCCGGGCGTGCGCCTGATCGACGTCGTGCGCGGCGACGAGTCGTTGCGGCGCAACCTCAAGGGCGTCGCTTTGAAAGTTGGCGACCGTGTCGTTCTTCGGACTGAGATGACAGAGTTGCTGAGCCTGCAAACCAACAAGGAACTCAAGCGTGTCGACCAGGTCTCGGCGGTCGAAACCAAAACGGTCGAAGTGCTGATCACTCCGGGTTGCCGCATGGTCGGGCGGACGTTGGGCGCGATGCGTTTACGCCGCCGTTATGGCGTCTATGTGCTGGCGGTGCATCGAAGAAACCAGAATATTGGGCGGCAATTGGATGATCTGGTCGTGCGGGTCGGTGACACGCTGCTACTGGAGGGATCACCTGCAGATATCCGGAAACTGGCTGCTGATATGGATATGGTCGATGTGACCCAACCTTCGGCCCGCGCATTCCGCCGCAGCCACGCGCCGATTGCCATCGGGGCGCTGACCGGGATCGTTGTGCTGGCCGCGCTGGGCGTTGCGCCCATCCTGCTGCTGTCGATCCTGGCTGTTGCGGTAGTTTTGATTACGCGCTGCATCGACGCGGATGAGGCGTTTTCCTTTGTCGAAGGAAGATTGCTGGCCCTCATCTTCTCAATGCTGGCCATAGGCGCGGCCTTGGATAAATCCGGTGCAGTTTCCTTAATTGTCGAAGCCGTGGCGCCGGGTCTTGGTGCCCTGCCACCATTCCTGATCATCTGGGCGGTCTATTTGCTGACCTCTGTGCTTACAGAGCTGGTGTCGAATAACGCCGTGGCAGTTGTGGTGACGCCGATTGCCATTGGTTTGGCGCAGGCAGTGGGCGTTGATCCGCGCCCGCTGGTCGTGGCAGTCATGGTGGCGGCCTCGGCTTCATTTGCGACGCCGATCGGATATCAGACCAACATGATGGTTTACGGCCCCGGTGGGTACAGGTTCACAGATTTTCTGAAAGTTGGCGTGCCGCTGAATCTGACTGTGGGTTTGCTGGCTTCGCTGTTGATCCCTCTGATCTGGCCGCTTTGAGTTCGGCACGGAACCGCTGGTTTTCCGGCGAAGTCCTTGTAAAATCAAAACCTCATACAATGTTTTGAATAAGTGATTTTGCGAAAAGGAGCACGCCAATGCTCAACACCGGATATACTGCGCTTACGGTTGCGGCCACATCAGCCATGCTGAGCAGCGCGGCCATCGGCGGAACGATCGAAGGCACTGCAGCATATCGCGAGCGTATCGCCGTACCACCGGATGCGACGCTTTACGTGCAATTGCAGGACGTCTCGCGCGCGGACGCACCGTCGGTGACCCTGTCGGCAAAGCGCTATGCGCTGACCGGAGTGCCAGCACAATTCGAGCTGAGCTATGACGACGCCCTTATTCAAGAGGGGATGCGCTACGTGGTGCGTGGTTCGATCTTTCAGGGCGACAAGCTGTTGTTCACAACCGATACTGCCTACCCCGTTCTGACGAATGGGGCCGGCAACACGACCGATCTGATGCTGGTCAAAGTACAACCGCCCGGAGCAGCCGTCCTGGAAAACACCAATTGGACCGCAACCGGCCTGAATGGCGCAGCATTTGAGACCGAAAGGCGCCCCGCGCTTTCATTCGCCAATGATGGCGCGTTTTCTGGCAGCGGTGGATGCAACCGGTTTTCCGGCCAAGCCGAGATTGCAGGCAACAATATTGAATTCCCCGACAACATGGCCGCCACCCTGATGGCCTGCCCGCCGCCACTGGATGAAGTTGAGCGGCAGTTCTTCAAAGCCCTTCAGGAGGTGACAGCATATGCCTTCAAAGGTGATACGCTGGTGTTGCTGGACAACGCCGGGCAATCCGTCGTGCAGTTTGCCCGGGAACAGTAGGGTTTGAGGGGCTGTCACGCGACGGCCCTTGAGCGCCCTGCATTGCGGCCGGAGAAAATGCAGCCGCCCAGGAATGAACCTTCGAGCGCGTTGTAGCCGTGATAGCCACCGCCGCCGAAACCCGCGACCTCTCCGGCTGCGAACAGGCCAGGAACGACCTGACCGTCTGCGCCCACCATCTGACTGTCCAGATTGGTCTGAAGCCCACCCAGCGTCTTGCGCGTCAGCACGTGCAGTTTCACCGCGATCAGCGGGCCATTGGCCGGATCAAGGAACTTGTGCGGCTTGGCGGTTCGGATCAGTTTGTCACCACGGTAGTTGCGCGCGGCCAGAATAGCGGCCATCTGCGCATCCTTGGTGAACGGGTTGTCGATCTGGGAATCGCGCGCCTCGATCTGGGCGCGCAGGTGCGCCTCGTCGATCAGGCCTCCGCCCAGATGGTTCATCCCGTTAACAAGCTCGGTCAAGGTATTGGCGACGATGAAGTCTTCGCCGTGCTCCTTGAACGCCTCGACCGGAGCAGTGGCCTTGGAGCCTGTCAGAATGCGTTGGAACAGAACTTCTTTCCAACCACCGTCCGTCATGTCGGGGTTCTGTTCAGACCCGGATAGGGCGAATTCCTTTTTGATCACCTTCTGGGTCAGAACGAACCAGCTGTATTCATGGCCGGTCTTCAGGATTTCCTTTAACGTTCCTAACGTATCAAAACCCGGCAGGCATGGCGGCTTCAACCGGTTGCCTTCGGCGTCGAACCACATCGAGCTTGGGCCGGGCAGAATGCGAATGCCGTGCGATGGCCAGATCGGATTCCAGTTACGAACGCCCTCGGTATAATGCCACATCCGGTCGCCGTTGATGACATGACCGCCAGCCTTTTCGCTGATACCGATCATGCGTCCATCGACGTGGAATGGCACGCCAGCGACCATGTCTTTTGGCGGCTCGCCCAGACGGTCGCGCGGCCAGCTTTTGCGCACCATTTCAAAGTTGCCTCCGATGCCGCCGGACGTGACGATGACGGCTGGGGCGTAAAATTCGAACTCGCCCACTTCATCGCGGTTGGTCTTGGCGCCGTGGGGTGCGGTGTCGTCTGCCAGAACCTCGCCCGAGACGCCTTTGGCAGAGCCGTTCTGCATGATGATGTGGCTGACTTGATGGCGGAATTTAAGCTCGATCAACCCGTTGCTGACATGGTCACGCACGCGGCGTTTGAAATGTTCCAGAACACCGGGGCCGGTGCCCCAGGTGATATGAAAGCGGGGCACAGAATTGCCGTGACCATCCGCATATGATCCACCGCGTTCGGCCCAGCCGACAATCGGAAACCAGCGCAGGCCCATGTCATGCAGCCAAGGGCGCATCTCGCCGGCGGCGAATTCGACATAGGCCTCGGCCCATTTGCGGGGCCATGCGTCTTCGTCGCGGTCGAACTGCGCGCTGCCCATCCAGTCTCGCAAGGCAAGGTCGTAGCTGTCCTTGATGCCCATGCGCCGCTGTTCCGGCGTGTCGACCATAAAGAGCCCGCCAAGGCTCCAGAATGCCTGACCGCCCAGGAAATGCGCGGGTTCCTGATCGACCACGATCACCTTTTTGCCCCGGTCGCCCAGTTCGGCCGCGGCGGCCAACCCGGCCAGCCCAGCGCCCACGACGATTGCATCGGCAGAGTTATTCGTCATGTGTTATCCTTTCAGCGGCTGCGGAACCAAAGGATGAAGGGCAAGGCCACAACATACATCGTTATTCCGTACACAGCCGACGGCAGAGCCAACGGGCTGAACCCGCTTTCCGTCGCCGTGATCAATGCAGCCAGTGTAATCCCAAGTGTCGAGTTTTGTATTCCGGTTTCGATGGAGACCGTCTTGCTTTCGTCCCACGTCAGGTTTGCTGCGCGCGCCAGCCCCAAACCGATCAGCAACAATGCGATGTTCAATGAGATCAAACCCGCGCCCATAACTCCCAGGTTATCGACAAAAAGCTGCCAGTTACCAGCCAGCGCCGCCAGAACGATCAGCATGAAGAGGACAGTTGCAATCTTGGACAGCACAGGCTCAAGCAGCTTTGCAAAGTCAGTTGCAAAGCCGCGCAGTATGACGCCAAGCGCCACGGGCAACGTAGTGATCAGGAACATCGCAATGGCCAATCCCGTGATGGAAACCTCGGGTGCGGCATCACCCATGAAATAGTTCACTGACCACGCAGCAAGAAATGGCACGGTTACCATCGAAAGCAGGCTGATGACGGCCGTCAAACTGACCGAAAGGGCGACATCACCCTTTGCCAGTTTCGACAGGATGTTGCTGGTCACACCGCCAGGGCAAAAACTGAGGATCATGAAGCCGACCGCGATCTCGGGTGGCAACGCAAAAAGTGTGACCGTGACAAAAGCCGCGACCGGCAGCAGTACAACCTGGCACAACGCACCGATGGCGAAAGGATAGCGCCGGCTGAGCACGCGGCGGAAATCAGCGACTTCGAGCCCAACGCCCAGAGACAGCATGATAATGGCCAGCGACAGCGGCAGGCCGACATTTATTAGAAGATCCAAGAACAACTCCTCCCAAAGCCGTTCGGGCCACCCTAAGCGAGCGGTCGTGGATCAGGCAATAACGCCGTTGGGTCACCCATAGCGTTCGGCGAACCTGCGGAGGATTTCGGCCGGTTGTGTAACATCCGCTGCGTGACAAATGTCGATCAGGCGCTGGGCGTCTTCGGGCGGAAAATAGCCGTGGTTCTTGTAGATATTGATGCGCTGCTCAAAATCGCGCGCGTCCGCCTCGGGGTGGAACTGCGTGGCATAAACATTCTGCCCCCAGCGGATCATCTGGAATGGGCAGGGGTCCGAGGCCAGCAGGTGGACGCACCCTTCCGGCAGCGCCTGCACGGCCTCTTTATGACCCACGAAGGCGTCAAATGTTCCGGTCAGCCCTGCCGTCAGCGGGTCTTGTGCTCCGTCTGCAGTCAGGTGGCAGGTCGAAGGCCCGACAGGTTCGCCGTACTTGTCTTTGCTGACGTCACCGCCAAGATGAGCGGCCAGAATGCCCAGCCCATAACAACAGCCCATGAAGGGATGATCCTGTGCGATGATCTGCGGCATCAATCCCATAATGGCGCCTTCAATGCGCGCGTCGGCTTCGGATTTGGTTGCGGGGTCGTCACTGACGCATCCCGGTCCACCACCAACAATCACCCCAGCATAGTCAGTGACATTCAAATCGTCGGGCAAAGCCTCGCAATCCAATCGGATACGATGGGTCTGGTCCGGTGACAGACCGGTTTTGTCCAGAATCGACGCGTACTCCGCATCCGAAGCATCGGTTTCCGGGCGCAATTGCAGGATCAGAAATCGTTTCATGAAAGGCCTTTACCCGTCACAATGGCCAAAACACAAGGATAGCGGGGATGGAAACCGCAATGATCAGAATTTCCAGTGGCAGGCCCATGCGCCAATAGTCGCCAAACTGATACCCTCCGGGTCCTAGGACAAGCGTATTGTTCTTATGCCCAATCGGCGTCAAGAACGCGGCCGAGGCTGCGACGGCGACAGTCATCAGAAATGGGTCGGGTGAAACCTCAAGCGTGCGGGCCATCTGGATACCGACCGGAGCCGCAACAATGGCCGTGGCCGTGTTGTTCAGCACGTCTGACAGGGTCATGGTAACCACCATCAAAACGGTCAGAATGGCCCAGGCCGGCAGCCCGTCGGTCAATTGAATCAAAGCATTCGCAATCAGTTCTGTACCGCCGGAAGTCTCCAATGCGCTGCCGAGCGGGATCATCGAGCCCAGCAGCACGACAACAGGCCATTCGATATGATTGTAGATATCTGCAATCGGCATGATCTTGGTCAGCACATAAGCGACGACGACCAGCCCCAGGGCGATAGGCAGGTAGATCAACCCGACACTGGCCGCCAGAACAGCTGCGCCAAACAAGCCAATGGCAAGCCACGCCTTTTCGTTGGCGGTGACGTTCAGACCGCGTTCAGCAAGTGGCAAACAACCCAGCCATTCGGTCACATCGGCACTGCGGTCACGTGGGCAAAGCAGCAACAGAATGTCGCCCGCCTCAATCTGAGTTTTGCGGACCTGTTCGGTTATGCGGCGGCCTTGACGTGAAATTCCCATCAGAACTGTGCTTTGACGCCAGGCCAATCCCAGGCCCTGCGCGGTGCGACCGGTGACGCGTGCGTTTAGTGGCACAACTACCTCAATCACTTCAAGACCGTCCCCTTCGGCGGTCAGCAATTCCTGACGGCGGGTATCCGAGAAATCGAGGTTCAGCGCGGTGCGAAATTCGTCTAGCGCCTCGGGGCGGGCCTCTAACACCAATGCGTCGCCCGGTTTGATTGTAGCATGGGCCGACCGGCCATAGCGCCGTTTGCCGTCTCGAATAAGGCCGATGATGGCCACGTCGGATTTCTCGGCGGCCTCATAAAGCTCGCTGACACGCTTCCCAATTTGCGGCGATTCTGACGGGACCGTCAGTTCCGCGATGTATTCGGCAAGGGTTTCCGAGGCCTCTTCCTGTGTTCCGCGATTGGGAATCAACCGCCATCCGACCAGCGCGACAAATGCCAGCCCGGCAATCGCTGCCAATCCACCGACGGGGGCGAAATCGAACATTCGGAACGGTTCACCCAATGTCTCAGCCCGGATCGATGCGATGATGATGTTAGGGGGCGTTCCAATCAACGTGGCCATGCCGCCCAGAATGGTGGCAAAGCTCAGCGGCATCAGCGTCAGTCCGACCGGCCGCCCTGCCTTGCGCGCGGTCTGGATATCGACCGGCATCAGCAGCGCCAGCGCGGCCACGTTGTTCATAAAGGCCGACAGAACAGCGCCAATCCCGCCCATCAGCGCGATGTGCGCGCCAAGCCCGCGCGACGCATCGACCAGTGTGCGGGTGATCAGGAAAACAGCGCCCGAACGCACCAACCCGGCCGAGACAACCAATACCAAAGCGACGATGATCGTAGCGGGGTGTCCGAACCCGGCAAAGGCGTCATCGACCGGCACAACACCCAGCGTAACTCCGATCAATAGCGCGGTGAAGGCCACAAGGTCGTATCGAAACTTCCCCCAAAGCAGCATTCCAAACACAGTGGCGAAAAGGGAAAAAAGAATAATCTGGTCTGTCGTCATGCGGCCACCATACCCTTCGCGGCGACTGTCGCAAGCCGCTCTCTTGATCCTTGGCCCCGCAAACGTCTATATGAGCGCCGAATACGCAATCACGATGACGAGGACGCAATATGGCAGGCCATTCCAAATGGGCCAACATCCAGCACCGCAAGGGGCGTCAGGACGCCGCGCGGTCCAAACTGTTTTCCAAACTGTCGAAAGAGATCACCGTCGCTGCCAAGATGGGCGACCCGGATCCTGAAAAAAACCCACGGCTGCGTTTGGCCGTGAAAGAAGCCAAGTCACAGTCGGTTCCAAAAGATGTCATCGACCGCGCGATCAAGAAATCGACGGCGGGCGAAGGCGATGAATACGAAGAGATCCGGTATGAGGGCTATGGCCCGAACGGTGTGGCGGTGATCGTCGAGACGATGACCGACAACCGCAATCGCACAGCATCGACTGTGCGCTCGACCTTTTCCAAGAACGGCGGCAACCTGGGCGAAACCGGTTCAGTTGGCTTCATGTTCGAACGCAAGGGCGAAGTGGTTTACCCGGGTTCCGTTGGCGACGCGGACACCGTGTTCGAAGCCGCAATCGAAGCCGGTGCCGAAGATGTCGAAAGCTCGGAAGAAGGGCATATCATCTGGTGTGCCGATACCGACCTGAACGAAGTGTCGAGCGCCCTTGAAGCTGCGCTGGGGGAAACCGATTCCACCAAGTTGGTCTGGAAGCCCACGACCACAACCGAGCTGGGTCTGGAAGACATGCAAAAACTGATGAAACTGGTCGATGCGCTGGAAGACGACGATGACGTTCAGCGTGTGACGACGAATTTCGAAGCCACGGACGAGGTCATGGCTCAGCTCTGATCCAAGTCAAAAAAGAAGAAAGAAAACCCGGTCTTTGGCCGGGTTTTTCATTTTTGACACAGGGGGTTCTTGGCCGGTTGCGTGGAACTGAGTACCATGGATTGGTCAAACCCAAGTGGCACGCCCTTTTGCGAGCCGAGGAACCCAAGCGCGCAAATGACTGACAAGTCACTGGACACATCGAAAAGAAACGTTCCGGTCCTGGCTGGGCAAAGCATTCTGTCTCAGGTGGCGTGGACCCTAGGCAGCCCATCCGTGGTCTTGCCATTTCTGGCCGTGTCGCTTGAGCTTCCGATGTTCATAGCCGGCGCGCTGGTGTCGGTGCGGATGGTTGGCAGCATGATCTCGGATGTTTTCCTCGCGTATCCCATCGCAGCGCGTGACCGCAAGAAACGTGCAATCGCGATGACTGAGGTCGCAATCGGTGCCTGCCTGATTTTGGCTTTGTTGGTGGCCTCAACAGGTGTGGTACCGGTCATCGGAGTGGCGTTTGTCGCTGCGTTTTTTATGATCGGTTTGATCGAAGAAATTCAGTCGCTGATGTATACTGATCTGCTGGGCGATCAGGTGCGCTCCAAATCGCGGATGATCATGCACTACCTGCAACTTGGGGTGGGTGGATTGGGCGCAATCGGCTTAGCGTTGCTGGTTCACGAGATCACCAAAGAAAACTCACCTTTTTCGCGCCATTCCGCGGTGATTGCCGTGTCTGTGGCATTCTTTGTGTTGTCTGGCTTGTCAATTCTTATGATGTCCGAAACCGCTGGTCCCACCGACAAAAAGGACACGCAAGGGGACAAGAAGCGAAAGTTCCTCGATAACTTCACCGATATCGCCGCAATGTTTGATCAGCGCTGGTTCCGCCGTTATATGGTCATGCGCATGCCGCTTGTCGTGGTATCCCTGTCGGTACCGTTCTTTGCGTTGATCGCTGCCGAAGCGCACCACGCCTCGGCCAAGGGGCTGACGGCGATGATCGTGTCGTCGGCGTCGGGGTATCTTGTATCTGCCCCACTGTGGCAATTGGTGAACATGAAATCGCATCGCGCCGTGATGGTCACCGGGAACCTAATGGTGGCACTGACGGGCGGTGCGCTTTTGTCCGTGCACTTTCTGGGCATGGACCATGACGTTCACTTACACGCCATTGCCTTGTTCGTTGTCACTGTTGCGGTGACAGGGATCTGCAGTGCCCGCAAGTTGTACTTCCTGGACGTTGCCCCAAAAGATCAGAGGGTCAAAGGTGCCGCAGCGATCAAGAGCATTTGCCGGATCTCTGGCGTATTGCTCTCGGCCGCGTTGGCAGGCGTTGCGCATTTGCACGAGGTCGCCTGGGCAATCGCCTTCATCGTCGCCACAAGCGTTTTCGCGGCGGTCGCCTGTTACCGTGTGGTTGTACCCAGCGAGAAAAAAGCGGTTCAGTCCTAGTCTGCCCTGTCAACTGGAAGCAGGGCACCATTGGCGGTGCGCTTGACTGCGTCAGTTAGCGGGGCCAACGCCGTGGAGAGCACACGACCCACCTGCCAGGTCAGCCCTACGTCAAGCCGCGCGCCCGGTACCAAAGGGCATAACCGGCCATCTTCCAGCGCTGGGCGCGCAAGACTTTCCGGATTCATTCCCCAACCAATCCCCGCAATGGCCGCTTCTACAAACCCCTGAGAGGAGGGCAGGAAATGCGAGGGGGGTGATAGCCGTTGACCTGTCTGCCGGGTAATCCAAGCTTTTTGCAGCCCATCCTTGCGGTTGAATGTCAAACAGGTGGCGCGGGACAATGTGTCGATATTTACACCGTTCGTGAACCATTTGCGCATGAAATCCGGGCTGGCCGTGGGGATGTACCGCAAGGCGCCAAGGGCCACGGCGTCGCTGCCTGGGACTGTATCACCTCCGACCGTTATGGCGGCGCTGACCTCTCCGCGCCTCAACCATTCCGCTGAATGATCCTGATCGTCAACGACCAGATCGAACAGCAGGCCGTCGACCTGAGACATGACATTGATGAACCACGTCGCGAGAACGTCGGCTGGCACGGCGACGCGCACGCGCGCGGGGCCGTTGGTTTGATCAAGTGTCAGTTCGCGGGCCAGATGCGTCTCAAGTAACCCGATATCCTCGGCGTGTTGAGCGATACGCAAACCCATCGGAGTGCCCGTGCAGGGCGTTCCCCGATTGATCAGTGTTGCGCCGACAAGGTCTTCCAGCGCCTTGATCCGCTGTGAAACCGCGGAAGGCGTAACCGCAAGTTCTGAGGCGGCCGCGTCAAAGCTGCCATGACGCAGGATGGCAGACAGCGCGGACAGATGGTTTGGATCCAGTAGCATTAGCCAGACTTAATTCAGGTCAGTTTCTTTAATTTGATAGGTGCTTGGTAAGCAGGTAGTCAACGCCTCAGACTATCGGAGGTTTCATGTCCACATCCTTGATTTCAGGCTTTGTGCTTGGCTTCAGCCTGATCCTCGCCATTGGCGCGCAAAACGCCTTTGTCCTGCGCCAGGGGTTGCGGCGCGAGCATGTGTTCCCACTGTGCCTGACTTGCGCGGTGTCTGATGCCATTCTCATAGCCGCGGGCGTTGCGGGTTTCGGAACATTGGCGCACGCGTTGCCCTGGTTCGAGACCGTCATGCGGTATGGCGGGGCGATCTTTCTGATATGGTACGGTTTGCGCAGCCTGGGTTCGGCATGGCGCGGCGGAGCGGTGATGGAGATCGGCGAGGGGAAGCGCGTCAGCCTGAAATCTGTTTTGCTGACCGTTCTTGCGTTCACATGGCTGAACCCGCATGTCTATCTGGATACAGTTGTGCTGATTGGTTCAATCTCGGCGCAGTATGATGATCGGCTGGCCTTTGCGCTTGGGGCAATGACGGCCAGCTTTGTGTTCTTCTTTTCGCTGGGCTACGGGGCAGGGATGCTGTCCCCGATTTTTGCAAGACCACGGGCGTGGCAGGTGCTGGATTTAATAATCGGCGTGGTCATGCTGGCAATTGCTGCAAAGCTTGTATTGATGTGACGGGTTGCCTCTGCCAAGTATTCGGTGTTCAACCGTTAACATGTCAACTTTAACCGCCCAACACCGCCCCGTGGCTGGCATGCTCTGGATGTTTTCGGCAGGCTTGTCGTTTGTGGTCATGACCGCATTGGTAAAGTCGCTGGGCCCAACGATGGACCCTACGCAGGCTGCGTTCCTGCGGTTTGCCTTCGGCTTGATCTTTCTGTTGCCGGCGTTGCGCCTGGTGTTGAAAACCCACCTTACACGCAGCCACATCGTGTTGCTGGGGACACGCGGTGTCGTCCACGCATTTGCAGTGATGCTGTGGTTCTTCTCGATGACACAGATCCCGCTGGCTGAGGTCACGGCGATGAACTACATGACGCCGGTCTATGTAACGCTGGGGGCCGCGCTGTTTCTGGGCGAGAAGCTGGCCATCCGTCGGATCGCCGCGATTGTCGTGGCACTGGTTGGCGTTCTGATCATCTTAAGGCCGGGTTTTCGTGAGATTTCACTGGGTCATATCACCATGCTGGGCACGGCCCTGACCTTGGGCGGATCCTATCTGATCGCCAAAGTGCTTGTGCGTGATCTGCCGCCGTCAGTTGTTGTGGCGCATATGTCGATCTGGGTGACCATAGCTTTGATCCCTTTTGCAATTGCGGTTTGGACCACGCCCAGCTTGCGCGACCTCGGCGTGCTGTTTCTGGTGGCCAGTTTTGCCACGGCGGGCCACTATTTCATGACGATCGCACTTAAGGCGGCCCCGGTAGCGGTCACACAGCCGGTTACGTTCCTGCAGTTGATCTGGGCCACCTTGTTGGGCGCGCTGGTCTTCAACGAAAGCATCGACATTTGGGTTGTCGCGGGTGGAACGGTGATTCTGCTAGCGGTCAGTTTCATTGCCTGGCGCGAAGCGGTTTTGAACCGCGGCAGCTTGACGACCCCCAGCATCGCACCCAAACTCTGATCATTGGCGGTCGCGTGAAACGTTATTGATTGACGAGTCAATAAAAAGCCCTTAGCGTTTTCTCACTATACTTAGTGAGGGATAGTGATGCCGAAACTCGGAATGGAGCCAATCCGCCGTGACGCGATCGTCAAGGCAACAATTGCCGAACTCGGGTCGAAGAAATCCCTTGATGTGACTGTCAGCCAGATTGCCAAACGGGCAGGTATGTCCAGCGCGCTGGCGCATCATTATTTCGGTGGCAAAGATCAGATATTTCTGGCTGCCATGCGCCGCATCCTGTCGGACTTTGCCGACGAGGCTAGACAGGAGCTGAAGAATGCTGTTCCGCAGAAACGAGCGCAGGCCATTATCCGGGCCTGTTTTGCACCATCATGTTTCACACCGGATGTCATCGCTGCGTGGATGACATTTTACGTGTTGGCCCAAACCAATGATGACGCCTTGCGCCTGTGGCAAATCTATCAGGCGCGTATCCGGTCGAACCTGACCCACGCCCTGCGCCCGTTGTTGAACGATCCGGCCGAAGCGGCCGAAAACATGATCGCCCTTATCGACGGGCTATATATCCGCGCCGCACTCAGCGCGCCGGAAGAACCGCAGCTGGCGGTCAATCACGCGATGCGTGTCCTCAATACTCTGCTCGAGGCTGAAAAATGACAAAACCGAACATTCTGATCCTGATGGTGGATCAGCTGAACGGGACCCTCTTTCCAGACGGTCCCGCTGACTGGCTTCACGCTCCGAACCTGAAGAAACTGGCGGAACGCTCGACCCGGTTTGCCAATGCTTATACGGCTTCGCCGCTTTGCGCGCCGGGGCGGGCCAGCTTCATGTCCGGTCAGCTGCCTTCGCGCACGGGTGTTTATGACAACGCCGCAGAATTCCGCAGCGACATCCCGACCTATGCACACCATCTGCGCCGCGCGGGCTACTACACCTGCCTGTCCGGCAAGATGCACTTTGTCGGCCCAGATCAGATGCACGGGTTTGAGGACCGCCTGACAACCGATATCTATCCCGCCGATTTTGGCTGGACCCCCGACTACCGCAAACCCGGCGAGCGGATCGACTGGTGGTACCACAATATGGGTTCGGTGACCGGCGCAGGCGTGGCCGAGATTTCCAACCAGATGGAGTATGACGACGAGGTCGCCTATAATGCCAAGGCCAAGCTCTATGATCTTGCGCGTGGCAAGGATGACCGCCCATGGTGCGTCACCGTCAGCTTTACGCACCCCCATGATCCCTATGTGGCGCGTCGCAAATACTGGGACCTCTACGAAGATTGCGAACACCTGCAGCCCGAGATTGCGGACATTGGCTATGACAATCAGGACCCGCACTCTAAGCGCATATTTGACGCCAATGATTGGCGCAGTTTCGACATCACAGAAGAAGACATCCGCAAGTCGCGCCGCGCGTACTTTTCCAATATCTCATATCTGGACGACAAGATCGGTGAAATCCTCGAGGTGCTGGAAACAACCCGGCAAGAGGCGATCATCATGTTTGTCTCGGATCACGGCGACATGCTGGGTGAGCGGGGCCTGTGGTTCAAAATGAACTTTTACGAGGGATCGGCACGCGTGCCGTTGATGATTGCCGCGCCGGATATACCGGCAGGCCGTATCGACACGCCGGTTTCGACAATCGACGTCACGCCAACCCTAGGCGCACTGGCGGGCGTAGATATGGCCGAGATCGCGCCGTGGACCGATGGCGAAGACCTTGTGCCTCTGGCCAATGGCACCGAACGAACTGCCCCGGTGAAGATGGAATATGCGGCCGAAGCCTCGTATGCGCCGCTGGTTTCGCTGCGCTATGGTAAGTGGAAATACAATCGCTGCGCGCTGGACCCCGATCAACTGTACGATCTGGAAAATGATCCGCATGAATTGGAAAACCTCGCGGAACACCCAGAACACGCAGGCACGCTGGAAACTTTGCGCGCGAAATCTGAGGCACGCTGGGATCTGGACCAGTTCGATGCCGACGTCCGTGCCAGTCAGGCGCGCCGCTGGGTTGTCTATGAGGCGTTGCGGCAGGGTGGGTATTACCCGTGGGACTACCAGCCACTGCAGAAGGCATCTGAGCGCTACATGCGCAATCACATGGATCTGAATGTCGTAGAGGAAAACGCCCGCTTCCCGCGCGGCGAGTAACCTCTTCACCTTTTCGAAAATACGCCTGCCGGACGATCAGAAATTTGGTTCGGCGGGATATGGAGACCTGAAAATGGAAGCAGATTTCGTCATCGTTGGCGCAGGATCGGCAGGCTGCGCAATGGCGTATCGCCTGAGCGAGGCCGGGGCCTCGGTATTGGTGATCGAACACGGCGGGACTGATGCTGGTCCGTTCATCCAGATGCCAGCGGCATTGAGCTATCCGATGAACATGCCGATGTACGATTGGGGTTACAAATCCGAGCCCGAGCCGCACCTGAATAACCGCGAACTGGCTTGTCCGCGCGGCAAGGTTATTGGTGGATCGTCATCGATCAACGGCATGGTTTACGTACGTGGCCACGCGCGTGATTTTGACACTTGGGCCGAGATGGGCGCCGATGGCTGGTCCTATGCGGATGTGCTGCCCTATTACAAACGCATGGAGACCTGGCATGACGGTGGGCATGGTGGTGATCCGACATGGCGTGGCACCGATGGCCCGCTGCATGTTTCGCGCGGACCGCGTGAGAACCCTCTGTTTCAGGCTTTCGTCGATGCGGGACAGCAGGCGGGATACGAAGTTACCGGCGACTATAACGGTGAAAAGCAGGAAGGCTTCGGCCCGATGGAGCAAACCGTCTGGAAAGGACGGCGTTGGTCGGCGGCGAATGCGTATCTGAAACCCGCGCTCAAGCGCGATAACTGCGATATCGTGCGCGGACTGGCCTCAAGGGTGGTTATGGAAAATGGCTGCGCAATTGGAGTGGAATTGATCCGAGGTGGCAAGACTGAGGTCATCCGTGCGCGGCGCGAAGTGGTTCTTGCCGCGTCCTCCATCAACTCTCCCAAGCTGCTGATGCTGTCTGGCATCGGTCCGGCGGCGCACTTGGCTGAACACGGGATAGACGTTGTCGCAGATCGCCCGGGTGTGGGTGCGAACCTTCAGGACCATCTGGAGCTTTACATTCAGCAAGCGTCCTTGCAGCCGATCACGCTGTACAAACATTGGAACCTGATCAGCAAAGGTCTGATCGGGGCGCAGTGGCTGTTCACAAAGACCGGTCTGGGTGCATCCAACCAATTCGAAAGTGCGGCGTTTATTCGCTCCAAGCCGGGCGTAGAATATCCGGATATTCAATATCACTTCCTGCCAATTGCCGTTCGCTATGATGGCCAGGCCGCAGCCGAAGGTCATGGTTTCCAGGCGCATGTCGGGCCGATGCGCTCGCCGTCGCGCGGGGCGGTGACGCTGCGGTCGGCCAAGGTCGAAGACGCGCCGGTGATCCGCTTCAACTACATGAGCCATGAAGAGGATTGGGCGGATTTCCGCACCTGTATTCGCCTGACGCGTGAGATTTTCGGGCAGGATGCGTTCAAACCTTATTCGGGAAAAGAAATCCAGCCGGGTGCGGACGTGCAGTCTGACGAAGCGCTCAATGCCTTTATCGCGGAACATGCCGAAAGCGCGTATCACCCTTGTGGAACCTGCCGGATGGGTCGGGCAGATGACAAAAACGCTGTGGTCGATCCCGAGGGACGCGTTATTGGCGTGGACGGTCTGCGCGTTGCCGACAGTTCAATCTTCCCACAGATTACCAATGGCAATCTAAACGCGCCGTCTATCATGGTGGGTGAGAAGATGTCCGATCATCTGCTGGGTAAGGATGCCCTGCCAGCAGCCAATGACCAACCTTGGATTAATCCCCAATGGGCGGTTGCGCAGCGATGATCGAAAGCATGATTTGATCCGCGTCAAAGATTGACGGGGACCGGACGAATAGACTTGAATCGCAACAACATATTTTGAGGAGCGAACAGGAATGTCCCATACCCCGCACGAACTGGCCGAAGAGTTTCCGGACAAGGTTGAGCTGATGAGCCAGCTTAAGCAAACAGACGCTCATTTTTCACGGCTGGCGGACGAGTATCATGAGATCAACCGCGAGGTTCATCGTGCCGAAACCAATGTAGAACCGATGGATGATATCGCTGAGACAGATCTGCGTAAAAGACGTGCGGTTCTGAAAGACGAGATCTGGGCGATCTTGTCCAAGCCCTGAAAAACAGCGGGGGCTCTGCCCCCGTCGCGGCACGCCTTCCGCGGGATATTTTAGGTCAGGTGAAGATCAGGTGACTTCATAGGGCAAGGTGCCGCGGGTATGGGCGTCGATTGTCAGACGTCTTTCCAATGGCGGGACCGATCGCTGATGACAATTCGGCCGCTCGCAGATACGGCAGGATATGCCAATTGGCTCGTAAGCGCTGGCGTTGTTGAAATCCAGATTGTCGGCATAAACCAGCGCCTCGGCGTGGCGCACCTCGCAACCTAGTGCAATCGCATAACGGCGCACAGGTGCGCCGTATGAGCCGCCCGATTTCGACACGTCCCGAGCTAAAGATATATACTGAACACCATCGGGTGTTTCTGCAAGCTGTCGTAGGAAGTGGCCGGGCGTTTCGAAAGCGCGATGGACGTTCCATAGGGGGCAGGCGCCGCCGAACCGCGCAAATTGCAGACGCGTGGCCGAGTGTCTTTTGGTGATCGTACCAGCCTGATCGACGCGCACGAAAAAGAACGGGATGCCTTTTGCGCCGGGCCGTTGCAGGGTTGAAAGCCTGTGCGCCACCTGTTCGATTGATGCCCCAAACCGGTTGCTAAGCAGTTCAAGATCGTGACGATATTCCTGCGCTGTGGCCAGAAATTTGGCATAAGGCATCAATGATGCGCCGGCGAAATAGTTTGCCAGCCCGATCTTGGCAATGGCGCGGGCTTCATCGCTGTGAAATTTGGCAAAATCCAGCGTTGCTTCAAGAAGTTTGTCCTGGCTGATCAGTGCAACCTGCAACAACAACTGAAACACCTGAGTTTGTGGTGCGGTTCTGGACGAAAGCTGCAGAGTTTTGTTCTCTGCGTCGTACTTTCGGGTTTCATCGATGTCCGGGAATTGTGCCCGGATGCCACGCTCTGCGAGGCTGTCCAGGGCTGCCGCACGTATGCCGCCTGCATCCCCGGCGCGCCCGGCAAATCGTTCAGCCGCGCGGTCCACCGCGTCGATGTAGTTGTCGCAATAGTGGAAGAAGTCCCGCACTTCCTCCCATGGGCTAGCCTGGATTTGTGCGTCTTCGCGCCCCAATGCTTCGTCAAGGGAGGCCAGGCGTTCATGCGTCTGACGATAGGTGCGGTGCAGGGCAATGAAGGCCCGTGCCAGAGCGGGTGCGTTTGAAGCCGTGAGGCGGAGATCGGCGAGCGGTGGAACAGCGTCGTCAAAGACCGGATCGGCCAATGCTTCGCGCATGTCCGAGACCAGACGCTCACTGTCGCCGGTGCTCAACTCGGTGACATCCATTCCGAATTCTTGCGCCAGCGCCAGAACGACCGTAGTCGAAATCGGACGGTTGTTGTTCTCCATCTGGTTCAGATAGGGCAGGGAAACACCCAGTTTAGCGGCAAATTCCTTTTGGGTAAGTGACAAGCGCGTACGCATTTCACGCAGCTTTGCACCTGCATAAAGTTTCTGAGTCGCCATGATGAGCCTTTGCAACTTTCCTAAATCGGTAAGCTAACTTTGCAAACCGTCATAGGCAAGCCGTGTCAAAGGCCTAGTTGCCGTTCGCGTCGAATGACAGACAAAATTGCGCAGACCGCCAGGACCGAGGTTGTCAGCATTAGCCAGAGCAAGGGCATTGCACCGGTTTCGTGCGTTAGCAAAGCTCCTGCAAGGGCGCTGAGGCCCGCGCCGCCGCCCAGCATGATCGCTCCACTCAGTCCGGATGCTGTGGCGGCCAGATGCGGTCGCACCGAAAGCGCGCCGGATGTCGCGTTGGGAATCGTCATGCCGTTTCCAATGCCGACGAAGGTCATGAATCCAAAAAAGCTGAGCGCTGTTCCGAAGCCGGCCAGAAACAAGATGGCGGACATTGCAACGCCTGCTGCGTTCAGCCAGCAGCCCCAAAGTACCATTCGATTGACGCCGAAGTGAACGGAATAGCGACCGCTGAAGAAGTTACCAAAAAAGTACCCTACAGCTGGGGCGCCAAAGTAGATGCCGACCTCGGCGGCGCTGAGGCCGAATAGTTCGGTGCCGATAAAGGGAGCGCCGCCCAGATAGGCAAAGAAGGCGCCAGACGACAGCGCGGATGACAGCGAATAGCCCCAAAATCGCGGGGAACCCAGCAGTTCGGGGTATTCCCGGAATTGTTGAACCAGTGTTTTGCCGCTCTTGGCTGAGGTTTCGCCAAAATCTAAGTAAGTTAGCACCAGCGTCATTACGCCAAGAACGAAGGGCAGCCAGAAGTTGGCTTTCCAGCCAAAGCTCTCCTCCAACAGGCCTCCGATCGCGGGTCCGATCATGGGGACAATGGCCATGCCCATCGTTACATAACCGATCATCGACGCCGCCTGGTCCTGATCATATAGGTCCCGAACCGCCGCACGGCTAAGAACCATGCCGACCACGATGATTGCCTGACACATTCTGAAAACAAGAAAAACCTGGACGTTGGGTGCATAGATGCAGCCCAACGTAGCCACTAAAAAAAGGACCAACCCCCAAAGTAGAACGGGACGGCGCCCCGCCTTGTCGGCAATTGGTCCGATCAGGATCTGAAGCACCGCATTGACCAGCAGGTACAGGGCAATCGACAGCTGCATGACCTTGTAGTCGGCCTTAAAGTGCAGTGCCATATTGGGCAGGCTCGGCAAAAACAGATTGAGGCTGAGCGCGGACAATCCGGACAGCAAAACCAGAGTGGTAATTTTAGGAGGCGAGCGATGCGCCGACGAAGAACTAAACTGCATAGTTCACGTGTATAGTCACCACGGATAAGAATGCCATCCATCACGCGTTTTGTGAGTGAAAATTAGCAAGTTTACAATATTCACCAAGGTGATTGGAAAAGATTTGCAAATTTGCCGAAAGATACTTTGGTCTTGCGGCATCTACGTATAGTGTCCGGCCAGATTTTACAGGGGATCATCGTTATGAAAGACATCCTTTCCGAACTTGAAGACCGTCGCGACAACGCGCGGCTGGGTGGTGGACAAAAGCGCATCGACGCACAGCACTCGCGCGGCAAACTGACTGCGCGGGAACGGGTCGAACTGTTGCTGGATGAAGGCAGCTTTGAAGAATTTGACATGTTTGTCAGCCATCGGTGCACCGATTTCGGGATGGAGAAGCAAAGGCCAGCGGGTGACGGTGTCGTTACTGGCTGGGGTACGATCAATGGCCGCATGGTTTATGTGTTCAGCCAGGACTTTACAGTCTTTGGCGGCTCACTTTCGGAAACCCATGCTCAGAAGATCTGCAAGATCATGGATATGGCCGTTCAGAACGGTGCACCGGTGATTGGCATTAACGACTCGGGCGGGGCGCGAATTCAGGAAGGCGTGGCGTCGCTGGCTGGTTATGCCGAGGTGTTCCAGCGCAACATCATGGCGTCAGGCGTGGTTCCGCAGATCAGCGTGATCATGGGGCCTTGTGCTGGTGGCGCAGTCTACAGCCCGGCGATGACAGACTTTATCTTCATGGTCAAAGACACCTCGTACATGTTTGTGACCGGCCCCGACGTGGTCAAGACGGTCACAAACGAAGTGGTTACCGCTGAGGAACTGGGTGGGGCGTCGACCCATACCAAGAAATCCTCGGTTGCTGACGGAGCGTTTGAGAACGACGTTGAAGCACTGGCCGAGGTGCGCCGTTTGGTTGATTTCCTGCCGCTCAACAACCGCGAAAAGCCGCCAGTGCGCCCGTTCTTTGACGAACCCGACCGTCTGGAAACCTCGCTGGATACATTGATCCCCGACAACCCTAATACGCCGTACGACATGAAGGAACTCATCACCAAAGTGGCGGATGAGGGTGATTTCTACGAAATTCAGGAGGATTTTGCCAAAAACATCATCACCGGGTTCATCCGGCTTGAAGGGCAGACAGTGGGCGTTGTAGCCAATCAGCCGATGATTCTGGCCGGTTGTCTGGACATCGACAGCTCGCGCAAGGCCGCGCGGTTTGTGCGGTTCTGCGATTGCTTCGAAATTCCGATCCTGACGCTGGTGGACGTACCTGGATTCCTGCCGGGGACGTCGCAGGAATATGGCGGAGTGATCAAGCACGGCGCCAAGCTGTTGTTTGCCTACGGTGAAGCCACGGTGCCAAAAGTTACCGTCATCACCCGTAAGGCTTATGGTGGTGCCTATGATGTTATGGCGTCCAAGCACCTGCGCGGTGACTTCAACTATGCCTGGCCTACAGCCGAAATCGCGGTGATGGGCGCAAAGGGCGCGACCGAGATCATTCACCGTGCCGATCTGGGCGATGCCGAGAAAATTGTGCAGCACACGCAGGATTATGAGGACAGGTTTGCGAACCCGTTTGTCGCGGCCGAGCGTGGCTTTATCGATGAGGTGATCATGCCTCAATCGACCCGCCGTCGCGTTTCGCGGGCCTTTGCCAGCTTGCGGAACAAGCACGTGAAAAACCCGTGGAAAAAGCACGACAACATCCCTCTTTGAGGGGATGTGCAAGGAAATCTGCCCGGCCAAAACGGTTTGGACAGCGTCTCTGACAAACGGTCAGGGCAGATTACTTGGGTGCAAAATTGACTTTGAGGCCACAACTGCTAATGAGTTGCCCAATCAGACATAGAACAGCGCGGGCCGAAAGCCAGGCGCGCGCGATCCCGGAGAGAGGAGCTCGCCTGAGGCGGGTCCGGGATCGCGCCTTAGCTGTGGTGCTGTCTATTTTTGCGGTCCCCGTTCTGGCTGATACCGAAAACCTGTTGCCGGTCCCGTCCGGACAGCCAGTGCACCTGAGCGACGTACTGCTGGACAATAACCCCGGTGAGCTTTGGGTGCGGTTTCGCTTTATTGCGCCCAAGATCGGTTCGGATATTGGCCGAATCGGGTACGATGTCGCCTCGGTCGATATGGAGCATCTGTGCCAGACGCTGGCGGTTACCTATGTCGCCAAGTACGAATTGGACGCTGCCCGGGTGGTCATTTCCCTGTCTGACCGACCTATCGAATTCGGCCGTACATCCCCTGACGCCACGCAGTTCTTTGAAGCCTACCGGCTGGAACAGTCCCGGTGTATCTGGGAGGGGCTTTGACCATGAATCGCGCTATTCATCCCGTCAGGGCATTTCTGAACAGCTACGCGGCTTTGGAGGTGCGCACCATGACATCATCCTGTGACGGATGTGAATATCTGATCCCCATGACCCCTTGTGCAACTGAGGTGGAACCATGCTGAAACATCGCGGATTTCCCGGGCGCCTGCCGGGTACTGACTTTCAGTTCATCATTCGTCGGGCCAATCCCAAAGGCGTGACGCCCCTGACCCGCCGCGAGCGGTTTCGAGATCGTAAACCCGCGGATAAGCGCGCGGATGCAGCCTTTATGGAAGCCCTGTGGGCGCATTTTGGCGACCAACCGTTTGAGCGGGGCAATTTGGATGCCGGTCGTCTTTGCTGGCTTTTCGAACGCGAGGTCATTCCGGCCGAAGATCCGTTTGATCCGGCTAGTTATGATGCGCTTTTGGTAATTGATCCGAATGTGGGCCGGATTTCCTTCCCCGAAATTTTCGACGGGGTGCGCTGATCGTGCAAACCGCTGTCGCACATACCTTCGTGGTGCCGTCAGAGCCCGGAACCCTGCCCACATCGGGGCAGGGCCGGAATGTGCGGTCAGAAGTTCAACTGGGCTGCCAGTTGAATGCGATTGCTGTCAAATGTGCGCCCGGTCGGTGCGTCGTTTCGTTCGCCGTAGAAAAATTCGGCGCTAAGGGTCAGATTGTCGGTCGCCTTGTAGAAGGCGTTCACGTGGATCGTTTCAACTTCGGTAAAGGACAGGGTCCCGGTCGAGGTCGGCAGATCATAGTTTTCTTGCCCGTAGGCGATGCCGACATTCCATTTGGGGCTCAGTTCCTGGCGGAATTCCACAGTGAATCCGTCCACGTCGTTGGCCTGTCCGTTGACGATGGCGTCACCGGCAGCGATCAGGTAGGGGCCCAAAGCCTCGCCGTCGACATAGTTGACCTGAAACAGACCGCCTTGCCAGGGCCGGATGCCAGCCGAGAGGGTATAGCCGGTCTGATCCACTTCGACCGCGCCGGATTGTGCCTTACCGTACAAAGCCGAGGCGCGGGCCAGGTAGGTGCCGTTGTTGTATTCGATGGAGCCGGTCAGGACGGGATCATTCGAATCCGAGCCGCCAACGTTCTCCTCGATCGCCACCGCAAAGGTTGTGTCAGAGCCCAGCGTGTTCGTATAGCGCACTTGAGGAACGCGAGCGAAAGGAATGCCAACGGGGCCGTTGAATTCGACGGTCGTGGGATAGGTGTCGAGCGGCTGGAAGTTGGTCCAGTATTGACCGATCAACCAGTTGTCGCCAATGCGGATATTGGCGTGGCGCAGGCGCAGTTCAGCAGGCCCATCCGTCCCGCCGGAAAACAGGTCCAGTTCCAGCTGGCCCGCAATATCGCCGATGGCAGACGGCGTATTGGTCCGAAGCCCGATGCGCGATTGGCGCACGGTGGCCCCAAAGGTGCCGCTGGTGGCGTTTGCTGGCTCGCCAATTCGGGTCGCATCGGCAAGGTCGCCCAGTTCAAAGTCGGTGTCGTAGAAGAAATCAGCCTTAACGTACCCATAAACATCAAGCGTGGTGTTTCCGATTCGAAGATCGCCAGTGCCAGCGCCGGGTTTTGCTCCCTCGAGGGCCTCGACGCGGGCACGCAGGGCATCAAGTTCCGTTTGCGTCTGGGCGTCTTGGGCGAAAGCAGCCGCGCCGGACATGCCAAGCGCGGACACGGCAAGCAGCAACGCCGTTTTTCTCTTTGCAATCATGTGGATATTTCCTTGTGTGCGAGTGTGCACGGGTACCGTTCCACGCAAGAGAACTTGAGGGAAATCACGAGAACGGGATGGGAATCTCCTAGTTTCTCAAGGAAACGTGCAAAATTATCGGGCCGTTTTCACCCTAAGGTGAACAGATCGGTTAACCCTTTGCGTTTGAAAAGACAAATTCAGGCGCCCTTTTTCGCAACCCGTGATGTTGCAGGCGCAGAAACAGACCAATTGCTGAGGAAAAGTAACAGCAACGTGACGGCATTGGCCTCGCGTTTCACCCCCAAAACTGCATCCGATCTCGGCGCGAATCTGCGCGCGCATTCGCCCAATGGGCGATTTCCAGCCGGAATCCTGACCGGAAACAATACTTTGTTTACGCATTTGATTGTGCCAAGCAACCTGACTAAGCCGTGCGGCTCTACTTTGCCTGCGTCGCACAAGCACCTACTATTCCGTACCCCTTCCTTCCGCGGGCAGGCTTGTGATGTTCACAAAGTCCTGCCCGCGTTTTTCTTTGCGCAATATCCAAGCGTAAAGCGGCACAAATCTGCGCAAAACTCTGTTCAGGACGGCCTGTTATTGAATAACAAGGTCGAAATCGGACATCTGCCCCGGAACGCATCAAGAATTCCAAAGGGGCAGATATCATGCGAATCTCGAAACTCGTTCTTGCAATGGCGACCTGCGCAGGCCTTGCCGCCTGTGGTGACACGACGGGCGAACAGGCGCTGCTTGGCGGCGGCGCAGGCGCCGTCGGGGCGGCTGTTGTCAGCGCCGACCCGCTGTTCGGCGCGGTTGTCGGCGCGGCGGGCAATGTCCTGTACTGCAAGACACAAAACAACTGTAGGTAAAACCGGGTTTTTCGGGGCGCGCGTCGCCCCGACCGTCATCGCGCATCACGCCGTCGTGGGGAACGTTCCCTGCGGCGGCGTTTTGCGTTCTCAGAACATCAAGACAAAGGACGTTCCATGTTTAACAAGATCCTGATCGCCAACCGGGGCGAGATCGCCTGCCGGGTCATCAAGACAGCCCGCAAGATGGGTATCGGCACCGTTGCTATTTATTCGGACGCAGACAAGAACGCCTTGCATGTGTCGATGGCGGATGAATCGGTGCATATCGGCCCGCCGCCTGCGAACCAATCCTACATCGTTATCGATAAGGTCATGGAGGCCATCCGCCAAAGTGGCGCGCAGGCGGTTCACCCCGGTTACGGCTTTTTATCGGAAAACTCCAAATTCGCCGAGGCGCTTGAGGCGGAAGGCGTGGCCTTTGTCGGCCCCCCGGTTGGAGCGATTGAAAGCATGGGTGACAAGATCACTTCGAAAAAGATCGCGCAAGAAGCCGGCGTTTCGACCGTTCCCGGTTACATGGGCCTGATCGAAGACGCCGAAGAGGCCGTTAAGATTTCCAACGAAATCGGCTATCCTGTCATGATCAAGGCCAGCGCCGGCGGCGGCGGCAAAGGTATGCGGATCGCTTGGAATGATGAAGAGGCGCGCGAAGGCTTCCAGTCGTCTAAGAACGAGGCGGCAAACTCGTTCGGTGATGACCGTATCTTTATTGAAAAATTCGTGACCCAGCCGCGTCACATCGAAATTCAGGTCCTTTGCGACAGCCATGGCAACGGCATTTATCTGGGCGAACGTGAATGCTCGATCCAGCGTCGGAACCAGAAAGTGGTCGAAGAGGCACCGTCGCCGTTCCTGGACGAGGCGACCCGTAAGGCGATGGGCGAACAGGCCGTGGCACTGGCCAAGGCCGTGGACTATGCCAGCGCCGGTACGGTTGAATTCATCGTCGATGGCGAAAAGAACTTCTATTTCCTGGAAATGAACACGCGTCTTCAGGTGGAACACCCGGTCACCGAACTGATCACCGGTGTCGATCTGGTTGAGCAGATGATCCGAGTGGCGGCGGGTGAAAAGCTGTCGATCACACAGGACGACGTGACCCTGACCGGCTGGGCCATCGAAAACCGCCTGTATGCCGAAGATCCGTATCGCGGCTTCCTACCGTCGATTGGTCGTCTGACCCGCTATCGTCCGCCGCAAGAGATTGCCTCTGGTCCGCTGTTGGTGAACGATAAATGGCAAGGTGAAGCGCCCGAAGGTGAAGCCGCCGTGCGCAACGACACCGGCGTCTATGAAGGCGGCGAGATCAGCATGTACTATGACCCGATGATCGCCAAACTGTGCACCTGGGCCCCGACCCGCGAGGCGGCGATTGAGGCGATGCGCGTAGCGCTGGACAGCTTTGAGGTCGAAGGCATCGGCCACAACCTGCCATTCCTGTCGGCTGTGATGGACCATCCGAAATTCGTCAGCGGGGACATGACCACGGCCTTTATCGCCGAGGAATATCCCGACGGTTTCGAAGGCGTTGAACTGTCCGAGGCCGACTTGCGCCGCATCGCGGCTTCCTGCGCAGCCATGCACCGCGTGGCCGAGATTCGCCGCACCCGCGTTTCTGGCCGGATGGACAATCACGAACGCAAGGTCGGCTCTGATTGGGTCGTCACACTGCAAGGGCAGGAATATGCAGTTGAGATTGATGCGGATCGCGATGGGTCATCCGTGACGTTTTCAGACGGTACCACCGTGCGGGTCACTTCGGACTGGACGCCGGGCGATCACTTGGCGGTGCTGGACGTCGATGGCAGCCCGCTGGTTCTGAAAGTCGGAAAAATCTCGGGCGGGTTCCGTATTCGCAACCGGGGCGCAGACCTCAAGGTCCATGTCCGCACGACGCGTCAGGCCGAGCTGGCGCGTATGATGCCCGAAAAGCTGCCGCCGGATACTTCGAAAATGCTGCTGTGCCCGATGCCCGGCCTGATCGTGAAGATCGATGTCGAAGTAGGGCAGGAAGTGCAGGAAGGTCAGGCGCTGTGCACTGTTGAGGCGATGAAGATGGAAAACATCCTGCGCGCCGAGAAGAAAGGTGTCGTGTCCAAAGTCAACGCAGGCCCCGGCGACAACCTGGCCGTGGACGACGTGATCATCGAGTTCGAGTGATCATGATCGCGTTTTCACCATATCTCCGTGGTTTCCCGGCGGTTCGCGCCGGGAGCTTTGGGCGTGGCGAAAGCGCTCAGCCGCCGTCGCGTCGTTCGCGGATTTCACGTTCGCGCAGGGGCGTTTTGTCGATGGAACGGCCGATTTCACGTGTGCTCCACGGCGAAGGTTTGCGCAGTTTGACCACGCCGTCCTTGTCGACGAACACCATCTGGAAGCCGCGCGGGCGCAATTGTGACCGGATCGGAGATCGGGCGGACGGATCGGTATCGGTCAGCACGACCACATCCCGGTCGCGCATGGCCTCTTCGCCTTCCAGAAGCATGTCGATTTGCTGCCGGAAACGCGGGTCGGCTGGGGTATCGGCAAAGACGACGATGGGCCGGTTGACCCATAAGTATTCGCTCAGCTCGCTATCACCAGCGGGGCGGACAAAATCTTCATCGGCGGGCGCAGACCCATCTGCCGCCATCGCGACCAGCGGGAATAGTGCCGAGAAAACAAGGGCAAGCGTTCGTGTCATAGGGCCTCCTGTTCGTTTGAATATAGCCTCTGCGCCGGTGAATGCGACCGGCGAAATGCACGCAGGCTTCAAAATATCGCGTTTACACCTGCCGCGACGCGCGGCACCGAACGTTAAAACGCGCAGGCCAAGCCTGTTCGCGACCCGAATTGAGAAAAGGAATACGCAATGACCGATACGATAGACTGGCAGGCGCTGGCCGAGAAAGAGCTGCGCGGACGCCCGTTGGACGACCTGACCAAAGAGACTTTGGAAGGTATCGACGTCAAACCTCTTTACACGCAGGAAGACACCGCTGAGCTGCCGCATATGGGGTCGCTGCCTGGGTTCGGTCCTTTTACGCGCGGTGTGAAGGCGACCATGTATGCGGGCCGCCCTTGGACGATCCGCCAATATGCGGGTTTCTCGACCGCTGAAGAATCAAACGCGTTCTATCGCCGCAATCTGGCGGCCGGTCAGCAGGGTGTGTCGGTCGCTTTCGATCTGGCGACGCACCGCGGCTATGACAGTGACCATCCGCGCGTTGTCGGTGACGTGGGCAAGGCCGGTGTGGCAATCGACAGCGTCGAGGACATGAAGATCCTGTTCGACGGTATTCCGTTGGATAAGGTCTCGGTCTCGATGACCATGAACGGCGCGGTGATCCCGATCCTGGCAAGTTTCATCGTTGCAGGCGAAGAGCAGGGGCATGACAAATCCGTCCTGTCCGGCACCATTCAGAATGACATTCTGAAAGAGTTCATGGTCCGAAACACCTATATTTACCCGCCTGAGCCTTCGATGAAGATCATCTCGGACATCATTGAATTCACATCGAACGAGATGCCGAAATTCAACTCGATCTCGATCTCGGGCTATCACATGCAAGAGGCCGGGGCGAACCTGGTGCAGGAACTGGCCTATACGCTGGCCGACGGGCGTGAATACGTCCGTGCCGCCACGCAGGCTGGCATGGATGTCGACAAGTTCGCTGGGCGTTTGTCCTTCTTCTTTGCTATCGGCATGAATTTCTTTATGGAAATCGCCAAATTGCGCGCCGCACGTACTCTGTGGCACCGGGTGATGACGGATTTTGGCGCGAAATCCGAACGCTCCAAAATGCTACGAACTCATTGCCAGACTTCGGGCGTGTCGCTGCAGGAACAGGACCCGTATAACAACGTGATCCGCACCGCCTATGAGGCGATGAGCGCGGTTCTAGGCGGTACCCAGTCTCTGCACACAAACGCGCTGGACGAGGCGATTGCGCTGCCCACTGATTTCTCGGCCCGTATCGCGCGGAACACGCAGCTAGTTCTGCAAGAGGAAACCGGTGTGACCGATGTGGTCGATCCGCTGGCCGGTTCGTATTACATCGAAAGCCTGACCAACGAGTTGATCGAAAAAGCCTGGGCCTTGATGGAAGAGGTCGAGGAAATGGGCGGCATGACCAAGGCCGTTGCCAGCGGTATGCCCAAGCTGCGGATCGAGGAAAGCGCCGCCCGCCGTCAGGCCATGATTGACCGGGGTGACGAGGTGATCGTCGGCGTCAACAAGTACCGCAAGGAACAGGAAGACCCGATCGACATTCTGGACGTCGACAATGTGGCCGTGCGCGAAGCTCAGGTCGCGCGATTGGAACGTATCCGTGCAACCCGTGACGAAGCCGCCTGTCAAACGGCACTGGATGCTCTGACCAAGACCGCCCGCGAGGGTGGAAACCTGCTGGCTGCTGCCGTTGAGGCCGCCCGCGCCCGTGCATCCGTAGGAGAGATCAGCATGGCAATGGAAAAAGAATTCGGTCGCCACCGCGCCGAAGTGAAAACGTTGGCCGGTGTCTATGGCGCGGCATATGAAGGCGATGAAGGCTTTGCTGCGATCCAGAAATCCATCGAAGAGTTTGCCGAGGCCGAAGGCCGCCGTCCACGCCTGCTTGTGGTCAAGATGGGGCAAGACGGGCATGACCGCGGTGCCAAGGTGATCGCAACCGCCTTTGCGGATATCGGGTTTGACGTGGATGTAGGCCCGCTGTTCCAAACCCCGGCTGAGGCCGCGCAGGACGCCGTGGACAACGACGTGCACGTCATCGGTATTTCGTCGCAGGCAGCGGGGCACAAAACACTGGCACCGCAGCTAGTAGAAGAGCTGAAGAAAGCCGGTGCCGAGGACATTCTTGTAATCTGCGGCGGGGTGATCCCGCAGCAGGATTATCGATTCCTCTATGATCACGGCGTCAAAGCGATCTTTGGCCCGGGCACCAACATCCCCGAAGCCGCTCAGGACATCCTGCGCCTGATCGGTGAAGCGAAAGGCTGAGGGTTTCAAAGATTTTCGTCGAAAAATCTTGTGATCCACCGCCTTTAAGGAAAACATGCGACCAGATCCGATAGGGTTTGGTCGTTTTTCATAGGAGGCGCTGCGTGTTACTGGATCATCTGGCGGTTGCGGGCGAAACGCTCGAAGAAGCGTCTGCCCATGTCGAACAGGCATTGGGAGTACCGCTGCAGGACGGCGGCAAGCATGAAAGGTTTGGCACATATAACCGCCTGTTAGGATTGCGAGACGGCTTGTATCTTGAGGCCATCGCGATTGACCCACAGGCACCGAATCCGCATAGAACCAGATGGTTCGATCTGGACCGGTTCAAGGGCGTGCCGCGCCTTACCAACTGGATATGCCGGGTGCCGGACATTTCAGCCTCGTTGACCGTGTTTCCGGATGGGGTGGGCCACCCGATCGACCTGGCCCGTGGCGCATTGAGATGGCAAATGGCGGTTCCGCCAAACGGGCGTCTGCCCTTCGACAATCTGTTCCCGGCGCTTATTCAGTGGCACGGAGATTTGCATCCGGCAAATATGCTGCAGGATAGCGGATGTTGCTTGCGTCGGTTGGTGGTTTTTCACCCGGACGCGCTGGAGCTAGCCAGGCTGCTAGGCGAAATGGACGCTGTGGTTTTCGACACTGGCCCGGCCGCATTGCGGGCAGAGTTCGAAACACCGCATGGGAAACGCGTTTTGGAATGAAAATCAGACAAGCCAAAGCTGCGGATGCCAAAGAGATAGCTGCGATCACCAACGCAATCATCCGCGACACGCTGGTAACATTCACAACCGACGAACGCAGTGTAGACAGCATTGCGCGTGACATCGAAGCGCGCGGTCCGGCCTATCTTGTGGCTGAACAGGACGACCAGATTCTTGGGTTTGCCACCTATGGTCCGTTTCGATCCGGTCCGGGATACGCGCAGTGCCGAGAGCTAACGATCCAACTGGCCACTGATGCGCGTGAACAAGGTACGGGGCGCGTTTTGATGCGGTCGCTTGAGGCCGCCGCCCGGGCAGAAGGAACTCATGCACTGGTTGCGGGAATTTCTTCGGCAAATCCGGCGGCAGTTTCTTTTCACGCGGCCGTGGGCTTTGTCGAAGTCGGACGCATGCCCGAGGTTGGGTTCAAGTGGGGGAAACGCCTGGACCTTGTGCTGATGCAGAAAATTCTTGCCACAGACGGTTTGGTTGCACCTGACAGTCCCGATTTGGGACGCTAGGGTGCGCTCATGTCGATCTGGATCCGTATATCCGATGCGCTAAGCGCGCTTGCCCAGGGTGAAAGCCTTACCGCAGTCTTTGAAAAGCTGCGCTCGCCGCCAGAACGGTCGGTGGCCTTCACCATCGCCGTGATCGCATTGGGCGCGAAAATGGCCAAGGCTGACGGGCAAGTGACGCGAGATGAAGTTACGGCGTTTCGCGACGTGTTCCAGATTGCCCGCGATGACGAGGAAGGCGCGGCGCGCGTGTTCAACATGGCCCGCACGGATGTTGCGGGTTATCAGGATTACGCCCGTAAGATCGCGCGCATGTTTTCCGAAGACAGCAACACGCTGTGCGATTTGATGGAGGGGTTGTTCCACATCGCCATGGCGGACGGGTTCTATCACCCCAACGAAAACGAGTTTCTGGAAGAGGTCAGTCATATTTTCGGCCAGACCGATGCGCAGTTCATGGCCTTGCGTGCCCGTTTTGTGCCTGATGCGCCCAATGATCCCTACACGGTTCTTGGGGTGCCACGGGACATGCCGTTACCCGATATTCGTAAGGTCTGGCGGCAACTTGTGCGCGAAACACATCCCGATGCGATGTTGGCACGTGGTGTCCCAGAAGAGGCCGTACGTTTGGCTGAAAAGAAGATGATCGACATCAACCGCGCCTGGGACGAAATCAACGGCGCGCAGGCCTGAGGCATGCGCCTCGCGACCTATAACATCGAGTGGTTCGCTAATCTGTTTGATCGTCATGACGAACTGGTCGCTGATGACAGTTGGTCAGGTCGCCATGATGTCACGAAAGCGCAGCAGATCGAGGCTATCGCCAAGGTTCTGACGGCGATCGATGCGGATGCTGTGCTGGTTGTCGAAGCACCAAACACAGGGAAATCTCAGAACACGGTCCGCGCGCTACAAAACTTTGCCGAGACATTCGATCTGCGCGCCAGCGAAGCCGTGATGGGATTTGCCAACGATACGCACCAAGAACTGGCCTTGTTGTACGACCCGCGCGTTCTGACGGTGCGACATGATCCAAAAGACGGAGGGCAACGGGCTCCGCGTTTCGATCAGGTGTTTCACATCGACCTCGATATCGACGCAACCGAGGATCAGGTGCAGTTTTCCAAGCCGCCTATGGAATTGGCAGTTGAAACCAAGGCAGGCGAACGGTTCCGTCTTATTGGCGCGCATCTGAAGTCAAAGGCGCCTCATGGGGCGGAAACCCGCGATGCGGCGATCCGCATCTCGATCGCCAATCGTCGGAAACAGCTGGCTCAGGCGATCTGGCTGAGCAGGCGGATCAAGGCGCATCTGGCGGCTGATGAACAGTTGATCTTAATGGGCGATCTGAACGATGGTCCGGGGCTGGACGAATTCGAAAACTTGTTTGGTCGCTCATCGGTTGAAATCCTGCTGCAATCGGGGTTGTTCGACCCCCACGCGGATACGGCCTTTGGGTCAGAACCGGGTGAACGCCCGTCGACCGCGCGCTTTTATCGGCCCCAAGATCGCGGGTATCTTGAGGCGTTGCTGGACTATATTATGATCAGCGATGGGTTAAAGGATCGTCGCCCGGACTGGCGCATATGGCATCCGTTTCGCGATCCGGCTTGCCGTGATGCGCAGGATCTACATGCAGCGTTGCTAACCGCGTCTGACCATTTCCCTGTCACTCTGGATATCGAGCTGTGATCTTTCAACCGCGTTTCAGTTGCCCTATATTTTCGATATGAAACGTTTCATTCCAATCTGCGCGTTGACCGTCACTATGGCCCTTCCGGCTTTTGCCGAGGAAGAGGGGAACAAATCCCTGATAGAGCAGGGGGCAGAGCTGTTCTTTGAAGGCTTGCGCCAGGAGATGGAGCCTGCATTGGATGAACTGCTGGGCCTGGCCGAACAGTTTGGCCCTGCAATGCAGTCATTTATTGCGGAAATGGGGCCCGCCTTGGCCGAGATGGCAGATGAGATTGAGGATTGGAGCGCCTATGAAGCACCCGAGATCCTGCCTAACGGCGATATAATTATCCGCAAAAAGCCGCCGCAGGACCCAGAGATACAGCCAGAGATCCCTGAAGGCCCGCCCGAGGGCGAAACCGAGATTTGATATCTAGCCCCGGATGATGACGCGAGTCTCGGATTTCAAAGCGTTGCCGAGTGACTTTAGCCGTGCCTCGGCCACTTCGTTGAACAGGGGGCGTGCTGCAGTTGGCAAGAACAGGTCCAGTTGTTGCTTCTTGGGGTAAAATTTCAAAGTCGCCATCGGCGCATCGTTCTGCATCCACAGCATAGCACCAAACCGCATGGCCTTTCCCAAAATCTCGGCCTGTTTCTGGTCTTTCTCGTCTAGGAGTTCGTACAGTGCGGTGAACCGGTTGCCCTCGCGTTTGTTGCGATACCGGTGTTGCAGGGCCAGCCCGATATAAACTCGCTCCGAGTGCTTCAAGCCGCCCAGATTGGCACGTGTGACGTAGTCGAAACAGACCTCGGCGCGATAGTCAGGATGTGCGCGCCAGCTGACGTCGTGCAACAGACAGGCCGCCTTTATCAGGCGGATGCGCGCGGGTGGGGCTGATTTGAACAGCGGCATCACGAAATCGAGCAGATGTTTTCCGAAACCGGGCAGGCGGGCGTCCTTGGCTTCGGAAAAACGGCTCGCCTCGATCAACGGATCGCGGTCTCGGAGGTTTTGTGGCATCTGCTCGTAAAGCAGACCCTCGCGGATACCATAGCTGGAAATGGCGATATCCTTGGGTTTGAACGTGCGGATCAAGCGTGCCAGCACATCCATCGCATAGGGGATCAGTGCCATCCGTGATCCCGACACACCGGCTTTGCTGCGCAGCTTTTCCGGGTCACCTTTTTCGATGAATTTAATGGTCTCGCGCACCTGCTTGGTGGTCATGCGATATTCATGCAGCACGTTCAGGGGATAACCCCGACGCAGCATGTCCAGACGCGCAAATGCTCGCCAGCTTCCGCCCACTAGGAACAGGCGATCTCGTTGCGGCCCCATCTGGTCGCGCAGATCCTCCATCGTGACCTTGATGTGTGCCTTGCGCGCACGCCGCCCACCTTTGATGTCCCGCAGTTTCAGCGGCCCCAGCGCCGAGGTCAGGCGCCGACCGACACCGCCGTCTCCGATCTCGGCCAATTCCATTGAGGACCCGCCAATATCGCAAATCAGCCCATACGCACCTGGCCATCCCAGCAGGACACCCTGCGCGGACAGGCGTGCCTCTTCATCGCCGTTGATGACCGATACGGTCAGGCCGGTTTCGGCTTTGACTTCGGCACAAAACTCGGGGCCGTCTTCGGCCTCACGCACGGCTGCGGTGGCGACGACATGCAGGCCGGGCAGGCCAAGGTCATCGGAGAGTTGGGCAAACCGGCCCAAAGCGGCCAAGGCGCGTTTGCGACCCGTTGGGTTAAGCCGCCCCGTGTCTGAAAGGCCCGCGCCGAGCTCGCACATCACTTTTTCATTGTAGAAATAAGCCGGTGAGCGCGCGGCACCGTCAAAGATCACCATCCGGACTGAGTTTGATCCGACGTCAACCACGCCCACGCGTGACAGAGCTCGGGCTTGGGGGTCATCAAAGAGGGGTTTTCCGAACGGACCCCAGTCAGGGATTTCGGTAACGACAGTTTGATCCATGTCTCTTCCAGATATTCCGCGTGCAGAATGCGAGATGACCCGGCGTGGGTCAATTCCCAGATTGGATATCATCTAAATCTGCGCTCAAAACACGCACCGCCAAGGCGCGGGTAATGTCGCGCTTTTCCGATAGGGCAAGCTGGTCCAGTTGCGCCACAACACTGGCGGCAGTTTCAAAGCGCCGGTCCATATGTTTGACCAAATAGGCGATGACCTCAGGGCTGGGGTTCAATTGCCGGTCCACGAACAGCTTGGCCAGAACCGCGCCCAGCAATGCGTCATCCGGCGGGTCAAGCGCTACGTGATGCGCGCCCTCGATCCGGCTTTGGAGATCGGGCAACGGAAGTTGCCAGAAATTAGGGGCCAGCCGCCCAGTCATGAGAAGGGCGTTGCCTTCGGCCAACACAAGATTGTGCAAGTGAAACAGTGTTTTCTGTTGTTCTAAGTCGTCCGCGATCATCGGGACGTCTTCAACCGCGACAGGCGCGCGTGCCAGATCCGGCACGTCTTCGTGACGCACATCCGTGGCCTGAATGATCCGACCACCGGTTTCCGCCGCCCAGACATGTGCCAGATGGGTTTTACCTGCACCCGCAGGGCCGCTCAGAACCAGTTTGTTGCCCGGCCAGGACGTGGCCGAGATCATGGCAACCGCAAGTGCATTCGCGGGAGAGACGAAAAAATCCTCACGCCCCAGCGCAGTTTTCGCCGGAAGATCAAAGCTTAGCTGAAGGGCCATACTACAGGTCTTCCTGATCCGCGCTTTCGAGGCCGGTATACAGGCGGCTGCCCAAATAGACCGATGTTGCATACCGCGCCAGCACTCCCAGCGCTGCGGCAACGGGCACCGCGATCAGCATCCCGACAAAGCCGAACAAGGCACCGAAAACTGACAGAGCCAGTAGCAACCACACTGGGTGCAAACCCACTGAGCTACCTACCAGCTTTGGCGTCAGGAAATTGCCTTCGGTTACCTGGCCCAGCGCAAAGATCCCGGCAACCAGACCGATATGCGCCCAATCCCCCCAGAACTGGAACAGCGCCAGACCGATGGCCAGCGTGCCGCCGATAAGCGCGCCGAGGTAGGGAATGAATGTGACCAGACCCGCGATGAAACCGACGATCAGTCCGAACTGCAGGCCGACCGCCATCAGTGCCACGGCGTAATAGGTGCCAAGGATCAGGCAGACCGTGCCCATGCCGCGCACGAATGAGGCCAGAACGGCGTCAATTTCACCGGCCAGTCGTTTGATCGTCGGGGCGTGATCGCGGGGCAGTAGATCACCGATCCGGGCGATCATGCGGTCCCAGTCCAACAGCATGTAGACGGCCACAACCGGAACAATGACCAACAGAACGACGACGTTGATCGCCGAACCCAATGAGGCAGCGACGGATTGCAAGACATCGCCTGTTTTGGATTTCAGCGTTTCACCCAGTGAGACGAGGAATTGGTGCGAATTGGATTCGCGGTCCAGAAGGGACGGGAACTGTTGTTCGATGAAGCTGCGCAGCTGTTGGAACAGGCTTGGCATAACTTCGACCAACTCGATCAACTGGGTAATCAGCGCGGGAACAACCATCAGGATTGCCAGAGCAAAGCCCAGAATGCCAACAACTGTGATGATCGCAGTGGCTGCCATGCGCGACAGGCCCAGATTTTCAAGACGATCTGCAATCGGGTCAAGGAAATAGGCGATTGCACCGCCAATCACAAAGGGTAGCAAAACGTCTCCAAGTGCCCATAGGCAAAGCACAAAAATGGCAGCCGCGACGCCCCAATACCTGAGTTGATCCTTTACCGGCAAGGCCATGCTTGTCCCCTTGTTTTTGGCTCTTACCGGTGTTCTTGGCTTAACCGGTCCCGCGATGCAAGCGGTTCATGCCTTGGGGATTTCCAGGAATTATGAGTCCAGCGTTCCGAGCTCGGGCGTATCAGCCGTGGCGGTTTCATCGGGCCAGTTTGTGCGCCAGATTTCGGCCGACCAAAGCCCGCAGTGAACCGCAGGGCGATCAAAGCCGGGCAGCGGCGGTAACAGTGGCTCGACGATCACTTCGTGACGCGGAACCGCGAAATAAGGGAAGGAATAGCGTTCTTTGCCAGATTTGTTGACCACCCGATGCGGCGTTGATTTCAACCGTCCACCCGACCACAGCTCAAGCATGTCGCCGATATTCACGATAAAGCCGCCGGGTGGGCAATCCGGGGTGATCCATCCGCCATCGCGGGTCTGCACTTCTAGCCCGCCAACGGGGTCGGGGGCGATAATCGTCAGGGCATCCGTGTCCTTGTGGGGATGAATGCCAAAGCCTTCCTCATCCGGTGCCTGCGGCGGATAGTGCAACAGCGTCATGTTTGTCATGGGGGTGGCAAAGGCCTCTTTCAGGACGTTGGGCTTCAGAGCCAGACCGATTTCAAGCGCGCCCAGAAGCAGTTCGGCCACGTGGTCCAGTTGCGACCAATACTCCAATATCACTTCCTGCGCGCCCTGTACTTCAGCTGGCCAGAGGTTCGGGCCATAAAGCGCACAGTCATCACGAACCGGGTGGTCCTCGGAAACTTCGAAATGAAGCTTGTAACCTTCGTATTTGTCCGCCTTGCCCGAGCCATCATTGGGCGTGAAGAAACCCATGGGGATATATCCGCGATAATTGTTGCGGGTGATGGCCTGATCCCACTTGCTCTGTTCATCGATGTCAAAGATCGCGCGCGTCTTGGCACGGACCTGATTAACGGTGTCAGGCGAAACCCCAGTGCCTGTGATGGAGAGAAAGCCGATGTCAGTGCAGGCGTTCAATATCCGCTGAACGGTTGCGTCATGGTCCGGATGGGCCGTGTCTTGCAGCGGAGAGATGTCGATCGTGGGGATTGACTGCATCAGTGAACCCTCACGCCCTGCCGGTCCAGTTCCGCGTGAACAGGGGCAAGGTTCATCGCGTGTAGGTCCTGGTTGCCTTTCAGCGACAAGGCCGCGGCAATTCCTGCACCCTGTCCCATGACCGCGCAACAGGCCATGTTGCGCGTTGCGGCGTGGGCCACCTTGTCCGCACCGTGCGAACGGCCCGCGACCAGCAAGCCTTTGATGCCCTTGGGTAGCATCGAGCGATAGGGAACCTGCAAATATCGCCCCGTGGTCGGCAGGATCAATATGCCATAGCCATCGATGAATTCGGGATAGATACCGATTGTATCCTCGAACCGGCCCTGATGGCGGGCGTCATCTTCAGTCATGTTATAGACCGCATCGATCTTCCGCGTGTCGCGAATGCCGATGGTCATCCCAAAGTTCCGCAGCCGTGCGTTTTCACAACCGGGCATGAACCGGCGCAGCGCCTCAATGGCAAGCATCGACTGGCGGCGGCCCTCAATCTCGCCACGTGTCAAACTGTCGGGGTCCGTGCCGTCGATCTCGGCCAGGTGGATGAGGTTCATATAGGTCAGCTCGCCCGTGTCGTGCATTGCACCCCATGTGCCCGCGATGGTGTTCAGATGCGGCGGGATCAGGCCCTGATCGATGGCCTGCTGGAACGGCTTGTGCACGAAGGGAGAGAACATGTCGTCTTCTTTGCCCGAAGTTTCGATGTTCCACTCACCGCCGCCGCCCCAATCCTTGTAGGTCTGGGGATCTGCCTTGACGCCCTCCATAAAAGCGCGTTTGTCGACACCAGCCAGATGAAACATGACCGAGGCGGCCATCATATCTTCGCGGGCGGTCTTGTGCGTCGGCGCGCCTGCGCGGTGGGCAACATCGGCGTCGCCGGTGGCGTCGATCACAACCTTGGCCAGGATCGCCTCGCGCCCCGCTTTGGATTCAGTAATGATGCCGGTGATCCGGTCACCTTCCATGATCGGAGCGACGAATTGCCGGTGCAGCATCGGATGAACGCCTGCCTCTTCAACCAGCTTGTCGGCCACTAGCTTAAAACCCTCGCTGTCCAATTCATAGCTCAGCGACTGGCTTTCGGGCACCGCGGCGCCCATGTCCTTAGCACGGGTCTCGAACTCCATGCCGATGCCACCAGCCTCGACCGTCTGTTCGTGGCGGTACCAGGCAAAGCCCTCAACACCCACGGCGGTGATATTGCCACCCATACAGCCAAAGCGGTCGACCAACGAAACCTCAACACCGGCGCGCGCCGCAGCCAGCGCGGCGGCCAGTCCGGCTGGGCCTGATCCAACAATAAGAACGTCCGTTTGGTGTACCACGGGAATCTTACGAGCGGGTTCCTGAATGGTCTGCATGGGTGCCCCTTGGAATTACATTTCCGTCACAATCGAAGTCTCTGACTGGCGGGTCAATCAAAAAACCGACTGACCCGAGGTCGCAAAATAACCAATGCATGATTGCCCCCGGCGGGGCTTTGGCATAAGCAACTTTGAAGTCCAAATTCACCTTTAAAGGTTCACCAATGCGCCTCAGCCGTTACTTTCTGCCCGTTCTCAAGGAAAACCCCTCCGAGGCCCAGATCGTCAGCCACCGGCTGATGCTGCGCGCCGGGATGATCAAGCAAGCTTCAGCCGGAATTTACTCCTGGCTGCCGCTGGGCTTCAAAGTGCTGCGCAAGCTGGAAAACATCATCCACGAAGAGCAGGCGCGCGCTGGCCACATCGCGATCCAGATGCCCATCATCCAATCGGCTGACCTGTGGCGCGAATCCGGGCGGTATGATGACTACGGTCAGGAAATGCTGCGCATGAAGGACCGGCATGACCGGGATATGCTGTTCACGCCGACTGCCGAGGAACTGGTCACCGACATCTTCCGCGGTCATGTGAGCAGCTACAAAGACCTGCCGCTGACGCTGTACCAAATCCAGTGGAAGTTCCGCGATGAGATCCGCCCCCGTTTCGGCGTGATGCGTGGGCGCGAATTCTACATGAAGGACGGCTACAATTTCGACCTGACCAAAGAGGATTCGCTGCACTCCTACAATCGCCATCTGGTCACCTATCTGCGCACCTATGAGCGCATGGGCCTGCAAGCCATCCCGATGCGCGCCGATTCCGGCCCCATCGGTGGCGACAACACGCACGAGTTCCTCGTTCTGGCTGATACCGGTGAATCTGAGGTGTTCTATGACAGCGCAGTCACCGACCTGACCTTTGGTGACCGTCAGATCGACTACGACAGCCCCGAGCAGTGCCAGGCCATTCTTGAGGAGTTCACCTCGAAATACGCCCGCACCGATGAGACCCATGACGAGGCGCTGTTCAATCAGGTCCCCGAGGAGCGTCGCCGCGTGGCGCGTGGGATCGAGGTTGGCCAGATCTTCTACTTCGGCACCAAGTATTCCGAAGCCATGGGTGCAACTGTTCAAGGCCCCGACGGAAAGCCGGTTCCTGTTCACATGGGCAGCCACGGTATCGGCGTCAGCCGCTTGATCGGTGCAATCATCGAGGCCAGCCATGACGACAAGGGCATCATCTGGCCCGAAGGCGTGACGCCGTTCCATTGCGGTATCGTCAACCTGAAACAGGGTGATGGCGAGGCCGACGCCGCGTGTAACAAGATTTACGGCGCGCTGACTGCGCTGGGCCTCGACCCATTGTATGATGACCGTAAGGAACGGGCAGGGGGCAAGTTCGCCACCATGGACTTGATCGGTCTGCCGTGGCGCATCACCGTTGGCCCGCGCGGTCTGAAAAACGGAGTGGTTGAACTGACCTGCCGCCGCACAGGCGAAAGCGAGGAGTTGCCCCCCGAGGCCGCCGTTACCAAGATCGCCGAGATCTATGAGCGCATCGCCTGATACCTCTGACGCGCCGCTGATCTCGGTCATCACCGCGACTTATGACCTGCTGTCGCAAGGGCGGCAGGACAGTTTTCGCGAGGTGATCGATTGCATGGCCCGTCAGAATTGCGGCCGGGCTGAGCATATCATTCAAGATGGGGCGTCGAGTGATGGCACGGTCGAGTTTCTACAGGACCTGACTGCGGACGCACCGCGCACCCGGCTGTTCAGCGAACCGGATACCGGTTTGTATGACGCAATGAACAAGGGCGCGAAGGCCGCGCGTGGGGAATATCTGTTGTTCCTGAACTCGGATGACTCGCTGGCATCCGACGACATTTTGAACATCGTCGCTGATCGGCTTGAAGCGACACAGCCGGATTTCCTGTTCGGTTCGACGTTGCGCCGGTTCGAGGATGGATCAGAAAGCCGAGAGAAACGGATGTCGCTGACAGCGATTCTGCAGCGGATGCCGTTCTGCCATAACTCGGTGTTGCTGAAGCGGGATGTGTTTTTGGCGCTGGGCGGACATGCCACTCAATTTAGCGTCGCGGCCGATTACGATCTGATGTTACGCCTTTTGACCGAAGGGTATCAGGGCGAGCGCATTGACGACCCGATATCCATGTTCTGGGGCAGGGGTGCCACGAGCGACGATGTCGCAACAGCGGAAGACTACGCCCGTGTCTGGATGAATTACTACGGCGGTTACAGGTCGACCGATAGTCTGACACAATCCGATTTCGTTCGGTATTACCAACGTGGTCACATGCCCGCGGCACTGATCCTTGAGCGAATGTTAAAGCCCGGCACGTCGGATGCCATCAAAGCCGCCGCGCGCCACAGTCTGTGGAAGACCACACGCCGATCCGTTCAGTTCTGGCGCAGCTTTTAGGCGCGTCAGGCCGTCGGTCGGGCAGTCAGAACATCTCCGTTGGCCTCATGGCCCCGTGCCACGACGATCGGACGGCCCAGCTGTCGCACCAGATCCCTGAATTCAAGGCCCAGGAAACGCAGACCGCAAACCCGGTCTCCGGTGGTTTGATCGGTGATGCACATCCGTCCATCCCGGAACGCCAGACAATATCCCTTGTCGTTCAGGATGTCGGTCAGACCAGCCCAGCTTGCCGCGCTGGCAAAGACCGGAAGGATGGTTGCGCGCAGAAGAACTGCGGATTCACAATCCAGTTCGGTTGATGTTTGTCGGACCGAAAATGCGTCCGGTTGTTCAGTTTCAATTCGAATACTCATGAGCGACCCCCGCTCTGTAAAATGAATTCCCCCATAGTCAGGGTGACAAAGTTTCCAAAAATAAGCAAAACGCGAAATAAAATTGCGCTAATAATGTTGCATTTTGAGGTCAGTTTGCCTCGCCATGCTCACATTAACTTCATACCTGAAACAATACCGGGCTGTCTGTGAAGAGCGTCACAACCGGCGGTATATTTTAATGGCGGATGATCTCCTTTAGTTCGAGTGTCCGTTTGACCGGTGGCGTTGCTGATTCGCAATTTCGGGGCTTTGAGAGCGAATTTGACCGCGCCGAAATTGCTGATAAACCGGGCAAAACGATGAAAGGGCCCGCGCTGTGCTGAGTTTCGCGACCGTCGTGTATTCCAAGGACTTTCCCCTGCTTGAACTTCAGGCGCTGTCTTTTGCCCGTTTTGTCGATCCGGACATGGTTTCGTCGATTCACGTGATCATGAATGACTGCGACGAAGATACGCTCAGGGCAAAAATCGAACCCCTTTTGGCTTCATACGGCCCACTGCGATCCAAGGTTCAGGTCCTGGGCGGCGATGACCTGTTGTTGCAGCCCGGTCAGTACGCGCGGCGATCCTTGTCGGATCGGATCATGATCGAAAATCGGTTTCGTATTCCCGGCATTCGCAGGCAGGGGTGGCGCGGGTCCAACGGGTATCGCAGTCAGCAAGTTCTGAAGCTGGGCGCCGCGCGCGTTGCGGCGTCCGAGAACATGGTTGTCCTGGACACCAAGAACGTCTTTCTGCGCAGCTTTGATCCGACTGAGTTCTTTGCTGACAATGGTGCGGCGCGTATCGCTTTCATCGACGTCCAAAGCGATTACCACCGCAATTGGCTGGTCGAGAGCCATGATGCACTGGGCGCGTCAGGTACCGACCTCAACGGGTTAAGGACCACGACATTTGCGACCCCTTTCGCGATGCGCCGATCCTTGGCCTTGGCGCTGTTGGACGAGATCAACGATCGGTATGGCTCGGTGCAGGCGTTGTTTGGATCGCGCAGGCGGCCGTCCGAGTTCATGCTGCTGAATGCGTTCTGCCTCAAGTCGCCTGATGGCTATGCACAGTGGTTCGAGGACCACGCGCAATGCAATATCGGGCTCTGGCCGACCTATTCGCCCGAGGAAATGGCATCGCAGTTGGCGATGCTGGATGATCCCGCTGCATTGACGTTGGGTCTGCATAACCGCGCCTTGTCGCTGTTGCCCGGCGATCTGCGGGATCGTGTGTTTTCCGAGTTGGAAGACAGGGGTATTTGTACCCGACCGCGCGCCGAAGAGGTGCTAAACCGCGCGGCAACGCTGACCGGCTGACAACCGGCTTGACCATCCGGTGAAATGCCGAAAGGGTCGCGACAACAAAATAACCGGAGCAGGCATGGCCAGAACACCCCCGCCCTTTGCCCCATTTGAGTGGAAAATCGCGTGGCGTTACCTGCGCGCGCGCCGTGCCGAAGGTGGCGTGAGCGTTATGACGTGGATTTCCCTGATCGGGATCACGCTGGCCGTCTTTGCCCTGATTGCCACTCTGGCCGTCCGTTCTGGATTTCGGTCCGAATTCGTCGGCACTATTCTGGGCGCAAACGCCCATGTGACTGTGTACTCCGCCGGAGAGTTTGATGCGCAGGGGCGCGTTGACCGCACAATCGCGGAATATGAAGAGATGACCAGCCGGATCGCGCAGGTTCCGGGCGTGGAACGCGCGGCCCCGCTGGTCAAAGGGCAGGTCCTGATTACCAATCGCGATCGCAGCAGCGGGGTCGAGGTCTTTGGTATCCGCCCCGACGACTTGCGCGATCTGCCGGGCGTCGCGCAAAGCGAACAAGCCGTCGGTGATCTGACCCAGTTTCAAGACGGAGAGGATGTGATTGCCATTGGGTCCGGTGTGGCGCGCAGCATCGGAGCGGCGGTTGGTGACACGGTCAAACTGACCTCACCCAATGGGGTGAAAACCGCCTTTGGGACGTCTCCGCGCGTGAACGCTTATCAGGTGGTCTATGTGTTCTCGGCCGGGCGGTATGACATCGACCGCACCCGCGTTTATATGCCGTTCACGCAAGCTCAGAGCTTTTTCAACCGCGACGGTGTGGCCGACGAGATCGAAGTGATGGTCGAACGGCCCGAGGAAATGACCCCGGTTCTGATTCCCATCCTCGAGGCCGCAGGCGGGCGCAGCCAGATCTGGACTTGGCAGGATGCGTCGGGCGGATTTCTGCGTGCGCTTGAGGTTGAGGACAACGTGATGTTTATCATCCTGTCGATCCTCGTCCTGATCGCAGCAATGAACATCGTGTCGGGCCTGATCATGCTGGTGAAAAACAAGGGGCGCGATATCGGTATCCTGCGCACCATTGGCCTGAGCGAAGGGTCGATCCTGCGGGTCTTTTTCATCTGCGGTGCATTCACAGGCATCATTGGCACCGTCATGGGCGTGATCCTCGGCTGCCTGTTTGCCATCTATATCGACCCGATATTCTCATTCGTGAACTACGTCATGGGCGGCGGCGTCTGGGATCCGTCCATTCGCGGCATCTACTCCTTACCCGCCGAGTTGCACCTTTCAGATGTTCTCAAGGCGATTGGGCTGTCGTTGGGGCTGTCATTCATCGTCACCTATTTCCCGGCCCGCCGCGCGGCGCGGCTGAACCCGGTTGAGGCGCTGCGCTATGAATGATCTGACGATGCGGCTGAACGGTTTGACCAAGACCTACCTCAAGGGCACTCCAGGTGAGGTGCAGGTGTTGCGTGGGGTCGATCTGGAATTGCGCGCAGGTGAGGCTGTGGCTTTGGTCGCGCCATCCGGGGCAGGCAAATCGACACTGTTGCACATTGCTGGGCTACTGGACAAACCAGATGAAGGATCAGTTGAGATCGCGGGCCAGAATGTAGCGGGCAGGGGGGATCGAACCCGTACAGCGCTTAGACGGCAGGACGTTGGGTTCGTGTACCAGTTCCATCATTTGTTGCCCGAGTTTACTGCGCTGGAAAACATCACCCTGCCGCAACTGGCTAACGGTGTATCCGAGAAGGCTGCACTGGACAGGGCGATGGCCTTGCTGGACCGCGTTGGAGTGGCGGCACGTGCCAAACACCGCCCCGCCGCCCTGTCAGGGGGCGAGCAGCAGCGTGTTGCGTTTTGCCGGGCCCTGGCGAACAAGCCACGCGTTTTGCTGGCGGATGAACCGACCGGTAACCTGGATCCCGAAACCTCGGATCAGGTATTTGGTGCTTTGATGTCGCTGGTCCGGGATGAAGGGCTTTCAGCGTTGATTGTCACGCATAACATGGATCTGGCCGCGCGGATGGACCGAAAACTGCGGCTGGAGGCGGGTGTTCTTAAGCCAGTTGAGTGATGGCGACACCGGCCGCCATCACGGCGATACCCCCGGCCCTTATCCATGTCAGCGGCGTGACCTGAGCACCAAACAGGCCAAAATGATCGATGGCCGCCGTGCTGATCAGCTGTCCAAGCAGAACAAAGAACACTGCGTTACCGACCCCGAAATGGGGGGCAACATGCGTGATCGACAAAACATAAAACGCAATCAAAACACCGGCCAACAACAGGTATTTCGGGGCTTGGGCCACCTTGGATAGCGCTTCCATTCCTGGAAACAGCAGCATGACCAGGGCTGACGCCAGGAACGCGATGGCAAACAGGACTACGCCGGCGGTTGTCGGGGACCCGATCAGCTTGCCCAGTGCGGCATTCAAAGCCGCCAGAATCGGAACGCCGATCCCGGCCGCCAGCATAATGGCTGCGTATTGTGTCATTGCCCGTATCCTCCCGCTTCGTTGATCTGGATCATTGCGCCAAGCCGCCCGGCGGGCAAGCCTGCAAATGTCAATCGTGACAGGAGGATGCGATGATCAGACCGATGTTCAGGGCCGTTTGCGCGAGTGTTGCTGCGTTGGCGTCTCAGGCCATAGCGCAGAACGTTGAAACCGGTGCCGAACTCTATCAGCATTATTGTGCGACTTGTCATGGGATCGATGCGACCGGGCAGGGGCCAATGGCTGGTGTGTTGGTGATCCAGCCGACTGATCTGACACAGCTGGCATCCGGGGATGGAATGTTCCCAACAGCCAGCGTTGTGGCGCGTATCGACGGGCGTGATCCCTTGGTAAGTCATGGCAGCCCGATGCCGGTTTACGGTCCCTATTTCGACGGGCAGGATACCACGATGAAAACCCCAGACGGTCAGCCTATCCTGACCAGTCAGCCGATTGTGGATCTGGTGGCATATCTGGAGACGCTGCAATAAGGCTTAGCCTTCGCGGCAGATCCCTTCGACCTTCGCTCCGCTCCACGGAATGACAACGGCACGCTCGCGTTGCGCGCCAGGCAGCGGTGACAAGTCGAAATGCGCGCCCAACATGTCATGCAGGCGCTGGGTCCGCGGTGCGGTAGGGTCCAATGCCCGGCAGCAGACGTATTCCTCGACGATCGCCCCCTGTTGTTCGAATCCATAGGATAAAAAATCAGGCGATGTCTGCAGGTCGAACAAGTACGGGTCCTTGCTTCCGCCATGTTCGGCGGCGGCTCGCAGGGGGTGGTAACCAGTGGACTGGCGGTTCTGCCATTGCCAGACGTGGGTCAGTTCGTGTGCAAGCAACATCCCGGCAATAAGGTCCATCTGTTCCGGGAAATCGGACATATAGTCCTCAAGGTACCAGTCCTTGTTAAAATAGACCTTATTGAACAACGCAACAGCGGCGGGTTTCGCGGTGACGACACCTTCTTCGGTTGGTGGCAGGATACGTTCCCGACAGGCCAAGCGCGGCCGGTCCTTGCGGTAAAACGTGATCGGCGTTACCGGCGCACCTTCGACAAGTCGCACGCGATCCAAATCCAGCGTGTCGCCTTGAACGACACTTGCAAATGCGCGTTCCTGATCCGTCAAAGGGCGACCACAGGCAGCAAGCAAAATTAATAGCGTCATCAAAATACGAAAGGCCATAATCAAAGCCTAATGCGAAGTGCCCGCGCTGCAACCCGTTTTCACAGGCTCATTGCCAAAACCCTGCTGATTTCGGACAGCGATCGGCCGGATTGTTTCATCCATGTATTAAAGGCCTCTTGCACCGCAGCCATCGCCTTTTTTGATGTTGGGGCCTTGTCGACCACGCCTTCGGCAATCAATCGCGCGGTGACGTCTTGCGAGAGGATAAAGCTGTCGCGCCCTGCAAATCGCATGGCGTATTGCGCCGAAGCCCCACCCAGACGCGACCCTCGCTTGCCCAGCATCGCTAGCAGCCCGACAAAGTCGTCCGATGGCCAACCCCCAAGAACCTGACCCGCACCGCCTTCGTCACGAAGCTCCAGCAAAAATGCGGCATTGTCACGAACAGTCGCGATCTTGGTTCCGTTGCGCACAATGCGGGTATCCTGCAGCAAGGCGTCGAATTTCTCATCGTCCATGAAGGCGCAGCGTCCGACATCGAAACCGTCAAAGGCGATTTCAAACCCGTCCCACTTGTTTTCGATGACCTTCCAGTTGAACCCTGCCTGAAAGATGGATTTGGTGATAATCGAAAGCCAGCGATCTTCGGGAATCTCAGCAAGCTCGGCCAGACTTTTGGGTTTGCTCAACTTTTCATTCAACGCATCCGGGCCACCATGGCGATTGGTAGCCATTACAAAAATTTCATCGAAATGATGCATCAATCATGTCCTCCACCGATAAAGTTGCTTGTTGATCGCTTCGTTGCAAGGTCTCAAAGAGAGTGAAATTTTGGACATTTGGTGCGTCTGAAATCGAAAAATGCAGAAAAATCGAACATCGGGAAAAGAAATACTCGACAAAACAGGGGATTCGGGTTTGTGATTGACTCGTCAATCAAAGACCTGCGCCAAATATTTGTGTTAAGCAAAAACGCGCGCGATCAGTACAACGCAGCGGGTGGGGACTTGCAGCTTAGTACAAGGCGAAAAATTCCGCCTTTGTTCAAAGTGTTCACTTCCCTTTTGCGGCTAATTTTGTGCATGTTGCGACATGGTATTGTCGTCTGTTCAACCTTCCGGCGCGCACCTGTGCGCTGAGGTGGACGAAAAACAAAAAAAGACAGGGAGAATGTCGATGAAAAAACTCAGTGTCAGCCTGTTGGCTATGATGGTAGCCGGTTCCGCTTACGCCGCCGATATGGGGGCTGTGGACGAGCCGATTAAACTGGCGATCAACGAATGGACCGGTCAGCACGTAACGACCCAAGTGGCGGGTGAGATGCTGAAAGCCGCGGGTTACAACGTCGAATATGTGACCGCTGGTATGATGAACCAATTCCAAGCAATCGCGGATGGCGACATCACTGCGACGCTGGAAATCTGGTCGTCCAACGTCTCGGACGAATATGCTAAGAAAATTGACGAAGGCACCGTCGTCGAGATCGGCGATCTGGGTCTGGATGCCAAGGAAGGCATCGCTTATCCGGCACACGTGGCCGATCTGTGCCCCGGTCTGCCGGCATGGGAAGCGCTGAAGGATTGCGCGCAGGTCTTCGCGACCGCTGAAACTCTGCCCGGTGGTCGTCTGGTCGACTATCCTGCTGATTGGGGTACGCCCGGCGCCGACCGTATGACCGGTCTTGAACTGCCGTTCAAAGCTGTGCCTGCCGGTTCCGAAGGTGCTCTGATCGCAGAATTGCGCGCCTCGACCGAGCGCAAGTCGCCGCTGCTGATCACTTTCTGGCAGCCGCATTGGGCGATGTCGGCCTATGACGTTCAGTTCGTTGAATTGCCTGCCGGTGAAGAAGCCTGCTTTAACGATCCGGCATGGGGACCGAACCCGAACGCCGTGAACGACTGCGATTTCTCGCCCTCGCGCATCTTCAAAGCCAGCTGGAACGGGATGGAAGAAAAATGGCCCGCGGCCTATGAAATCCTGTCCAACTATCAATTGGCGGTCGAGGACCAGCAGCCGATGATGGGCGCGATCGACGTTGACGGCGGTAAAGTCGAAGAAGTTGTCGCCGAATGGATGGCTGCGAACGAAGACAAATGGCGTCCGGTTGTTGACGCGGCAACGCAGTGAGTTCGCATAAGTGACTGACGCGAATACGCCAGCCATTACCTGCCAGAATCTCTGGCAGGTTTTTGGTCAAGGCGCAGACAAAGCCCTGACCGACGCGCTGTCTCGGTCAGGGAATGATGCAGACCAAGCCGCCGCCGATCTGCGCGAACACGGGTTCATCCCGGCCGTTCAGGACGCAAATTTTGAAGTCAAAGAGGGCGAGCTGTTCGTCATCATGGGCCTGTCTGGGTCGGGCAAGTCCACACTGATCCGCTGTATCTCGCAATTGTTGCCGGGCACGGGGGGCGAAATCCGTGTCGACGGCGAAAACGTCATCGGTGCGTCGAAGAAAGCGCTGACCGAATTGCGGCGCAAGAAGTTGGGCATGGTGTTCCAGCATTTTGGCCTGTTTCCACACATGACCGTTGCGGACAACGTGGCCTATCCACTGCGCGTATCGGGCGTCGGCAAAAAGGAACGAATGGCTCGCGCACAAGAGGTCATCACTTTGGTCGGGCTGGAGGGCCGCGAGGACAGCTACCCGCGTCAGCTTTCCGGTGGTCAGCGTCAGCGCGTGGGAATTGCACGGTCTTTGGCGGTGAACCCGGACATCTGGTTTCTGGACGAGCCGTTCTCGGCCCTTGATCCATTGATCCGCCGTCAGCTGCAGGACGAATTCCTGCGCATTCAGGCGACGCTGAAGAAATCCATCGTGTTTATTACTCACGATATCCAAGAAGCACTGAAACTGGCCGACCGCATCGCCATCATGCGCGATGGCAAGATCGTCCAGATTGGAACGCCGACGGATATCGTATTGCGCCCTGTCGATGATTACGTGCGCGAATTCTCGAAAGACGTGGCCAAGGGTCAGCACGCCAAAGTTGCCTCGGTCATGCGGGACGAGTCTGAACGTGGCCCGGATGATCCTGGCCTGACAACCTCGATGACGCTAGACGCCGCGTTGGCGCATTGCATGGAGCTTTATGAGCCCGTTCCTGTGCGAGATGAAAACGGCAACATTGTCGGGACAGTCCACCCCTCGGATCTGGCCGCCGCCTTGCAGGTGGAAGAAACATGACCGCCGTCACGGATACTCCGAGGCAACACGCATTGCGTCTTTCGGTAGGCGCAAAGGCGGCTTTGATCACTGCTATCGTTGGTGCGATTTGTCTTGCGTTAGAGGGCGTTGCGCCTTGGTTGGTCAAGTGGCCCGCCACTTGGGAACTGCCCGCCACGCAATGGGTCGGCGCGTTTCTGGACTGGTTTCTGAACGGTATCAAACCGGCGATGCGGTTGTTCTCCGACCTGATGGCATATCCCATGAACGGGGCCAATTTCGTATTAGGTAATACACCATGGCCCATTCTCATCGGTCTGGTAACGGCGCTGGGTTGGTTTCTGGGCGGTTTGCCGATGGCGGCGCTGGGATTCTTTGGCCTGAGTTTTGTGCTGGCCTCAGGCTACTGGGCCGAGAGTATGAATACGCTGGCTCTGGTCGCTGTTTCGGTTCCTGTCGCGCTGATCGTGGGCGGTGCCATCGGCATCCTTGCCAACGAGGTGCCGCGCGTCAGGTCCTTTGTTCAGGCGGTTTTGGACGTGATGCAAACGGTTCCGACATTTGCCTATTTGACCCCGCTATTGCTGCTATTCGGCTTTGGCCCGGTTGTAGGTCTGATTGCCTCGGCCATCTATGCGGCCCCGCCAATGGCGCGCAACGTGATGCTGGGTCTGGAACGGGTCGAACCCGAAATCAAAGAGGCCGCCATTATGTCCGGCGGCACGCGGTTTCAGCAGTTATTTCAGGTCGAAATCCCCGCAGCGGCGACGCAGATCATGGTGGGCGTAAACCAATGCCTGATGGCTGCCCTTTCAATGGTCATCATCGCTGCCGTTATCGGCGGGTTCAACGACATCGGCTGGGAAGTTCTTCTGACCATGCGCAAGGCTCAGTTTGGTGAGTCGCTGATGGCCGGTCTCGTCATCGTGGTCTTTGCTGTGGTGATCGACCGGATGAGCGGCACGCTGGCGACCGAGCGTAAGCGCTATGATCCACGCGTTGTCTGGGCGGTCTTGGGCTTTACGGCCCTTTTCACCGTCGCCTTCTGGGCATGGCTGCCGAACCCGTCCGAACTGACCTTGCTGGATCCTATGGCCGAGGCTGTCGATAGCGGTCTGACCGCGTTCACGCAGGCAAATGGTCCTTGGCTGGATGCGCTCAAGAACAACTCATTGTTCTATGTTCTGTTGCCACTGCGGATCGGTCTTGATCAGGCGGTTTTGCCCTTCACATGGGGGTTCCAATGGACGCCTGAAATGAGCGAACGCCTGTTTATCGTTGGGGGTGTCATCGCCGCACTGATGGCATGGCGCGGTCACCTGACAGGCGGTTTGATCGTGCTGATCCTGATCGGAATGTTGGAAACTGGTATTGCAAACCTGCCATGGCCTTTCGTTCTTACTGGCGCTGCCGCGCTCAGCTATGTCGCGGGCGGCTGGCGTCTGGCGGCGCTTTCGGTGGGGTTGCTGTGTACCATCCTTGTCTCCGGTCTTTGGGAGCGCGCCTTGCTGTCGCTTTACCTCAGCGGTGCTGCGGTGTTTTCCTGCGCCGTGGCAGGCGGCTTGATCGGACTGGCCAGTGCGGTATGGGCGCCGGTCTGGAAGGTTGTTCGTCCAATTTGCGACATGCTGCAGACGATCCCGCTATTCGTGTTCCTGATCCCCGTGCTGATGGTGTTCCAGATTGGCGAGTTCTCGGCCTTTCTGGCCATCTGTGCTTACGCCATCGTCCCGATGATCCGCTACACGCGTCACGGGCTGGTCAACACTCCAGAAGAGATGATGGAGGCCGCAATCTCGAGCGGTGCGACCGAGTGGCAGATCATGCGCGACGTGCGCGCGCCGTATGCTGCGCCGACGATCCTGCTGGGGTTGAACCAGACCATCCTTTATGCCTTTGCAATGCTGGTGATCGCGGCACTGATCGGGACCACCGGTCTGGGGCAGTCGATCTATCTTGCACTGGGGCAAGCGGATGTGGGTCTGGGCATCTCGGCCGGTGCTGCTATGGCGATTCTGGCGCTTGTTGCCGACCGTATCGTACAGGGCTTTGCCGAAGAACGGCGCAAAGCGCTGGGGCTGTAAATTGGGGCAGGGGCGGCGCGTCCGCCCCTTCTACCCCGCGTTTGATCTTGGACAAAGACCGGACAGCGTTCGGGGCGTAGACCGCGCGTAACACGTTCGGAGAATACTATGACCAGTTGGGCCTTCTTTCTTGCAGCACTGATCACCTTTCTTCTCAGCCACGCCATCCCGGTGAGGCCGGGTGTTCGCAGTCGACTGATCGAAACACTAGGGCGCAAGGGTTATTTTGCGGCATATTCCGCACTTTCCCTTCTGGTGCTGGCATGGCTGATCGTCGCCGCAGCGCAAGCGCCATATGTTGAGGTCATCCCGCCGCTTGTCATCTTTCGCTGGGCGCCACTCTTGGTGATGCCAATCGTGTGCTGGCTGGCTGTCGCGGGCATATCGATCCAAAACCCGTTCTCATTTGGCGGGATGGGGCATTGTACATTCGATCCCGAAAAACCGGGCATCTTGCGGTCCACTCGCCACCCTGTTCTTGCGGCTTTGATGCTGTGGGCGGGGGCTCATCTGCTGGCCAATGGCAGCCTGTCACACGTGATCCTGTTCGGGCTTTTTGCAGGCTTTTCGACATTCGGCATGGCACTGATCGACCGCCGCAAACAACGCGACTTGGGTATGGAATGGACCCGGTTGTCCCGCAACACGGCCCGCCTGTCGCTGCGCGTACCACAACCGTGGCCGCGCCCTTGGGTCTGGCTGGTTGCAATTGCGATCTTCATGGCATTGCTTCATTTGCACGCGCCTGTGATCGGATTATCGCCATTACCGTGATCCAAGAGAGTGGTCGCGCAGGACCTTGCGTGCTATCTGGAACGTTACAAATCTGTACTAAGGGGTCCTTGGATGCATCTGGCCTATGTTACTACCACCGACCGCGGCGCAACCGACCGCCTGTTAAGTGCGGTTGCCGAACACCTGCTCGCCAAAGGCGCGAGCCTTGCGGGTGTGGTTCAAACCAACACCGAATGCGCGGATAGCAGCAAATGTGACATGGATGTTCGCGTTCTGCCCGAGGGTGAGACGATCCGTATCTCGCAATCCCTTGGTGAGCAGTCACGTGGTTGTCGTCTGGATCCTGCCGCGCTGGAACAGGCCGTCGGATATGTGACCTCTACGCTGGCCGACGCGCCGCAATTGCTGATCATCAACAAGTTCGGAAAACATGAGGCTGACGGGCGCGGATTCCGCCCGGTGATCGCCGAAGCACTGGCGCAGGATGTTCCCGTCCTTGTCGGTGTGAATGGTCTGAACAAGGAAAAATTCGACGCGTTCACAGGTGGTGCTGCTGAACAGATCGAACCTGATTCTGAAAGCATCATCGCATGGTTCGACCGAGTCACTGCGCAACGTGAGGCCGCGGCCTGACAAAGCTCCCGTTGGGTAAGCTTCTGTTTTCCTGACTTGTTTCGTGTCGCATGTGCTGCAATCCTTTCTCTCGGAGGAGACAGTGCATGTGGACCAACTGGGCCGGAAACCAGCGCACGGATACGCCAATAGCGCGCCCGACGTCGATTGCTGAACTGCAAAATGAGATCGCGCGACCCCAAAGCCTGCGGGTCTTGGGTGCGGGGCATTCCTTTACGCCAATCGTAGCCGGTGGTGACCGGATCGTGGACTTGTCTGATTTGGATCTATCAACACCTGGCGATGCCCGGCAGGATCGGGTGTGGGTCAACGCCAATGCGCGGTTGCGAGATTTGTCACCGACGCTGGCGGACAGGGGGCTGGCGTTCCGTAACCTTGGAGATATCAACGCACAATCACTGGCCGGCGCGGTGTCGACGGCGACCCATGGGACCGGGCGGGACTTGCCGTGCCTTGCGGCAGAAGTCACGGCGGCCCGAATGGTCGGGGCAAGCGGCGATATTCTGACCACGGATGATATCCCGCTTGAGATGGTACAGGTCAGTTTGGGGATGCTAGGCGTTCTGACCGAAGCGCAGATTTCGGTCGTGCCAAAGTACAACTTACGTCGTCAGGTTCAGCTTGCCTCGGTCGAGGAAAGTCTGGCCACGATGCACGAGAAATGGGCAGAGAACCGGAATTTCGAATTCTTCTGCATCCCGTTTACCGGAAAGACTGTCGAACTTCGTCACGCCATCACGGATGCAGCCGAAAGCAAAGCACCGCGCGATTTGGATATGATTGCTGTAAAGGTACTGAAACTTGCGCGCAGCGCGGGGCGGATCAGCGAAGGGTTGCGCAGTGCGATACTCAAGCTACTGACGCTTGCGCAGTCGGACGAGGATTATATCGGCGAAAGCTGGCGGGTTTTGTGTAGCGACCGGCATATTCGTTTCAAGGAAATGGAATTCCATCTGCCGCCAGATGTGGCTGGGGATGTTCTGCAAGAGGTTCTGACGCGCCTACATCGCGACCACAAGGACATCTACTTTCCGATCGAAGTGCGCCAGACTGCTGGCGACACGGCCTGTCTGTCTCCGTTCCAGGGTGGGCCGCGCATTTCCATCGCTATTCACGCCGACGCAGCCGAGGATCATAAACGGTATTTCGAAGCCATTGAGCCGCTATTTGTCGAAGCAGGGGGCCGCCCTCATTGGGGTAAGATGCACAATTTGGCTTACAAAGACCTGTCCGCAATGTATCCGGATTTTGATCGGTTTTGTGCGCTGCGCGAACGGCTCGATCCACAGGGTAAGTTTTTGACCCCCGCGCTTGCTCGGTTGTTTCGACCATGAATGCAGCAGCCCTGAAAGCCCTGTCAGATGTTCTGCGATCACACGGGGTCGACAAGCCCGTCGTCGTAGTGGACTTAGACTTGTTGGACGCCAATTGTGTTGTCGCGAAAAGGGCTGCTGACGCTGGGCTGGCCCGCAGGCTGGTCGCCAAGTCTCTGCCCTGCCTTCCTTTGTTGGATTTCATTCGCGAGCGCATCTCGACCTCTGGCCTGATGACGTTTTCCGAACCGATGTTGCAGGCGCTTTTGACGGCCGAGCCCGATACGGACCATCTGATCGGGAAGCCCCTGCCTGTCAGTACGGCTGCAAGGCTTCTGACCACCAATCACGACGCGGCAAGGCGCGTTCAATGGTTGATCGACACACCAGCTCGGCTTGGGGAATATTTGGCGTTGGCTTCAGATCGCCAGACATCACTGCGTTTGTCTTTGGAACTGGATATCGGCCTGCACCGTGGCGGGCTAAATTCTCAGAATGTCCCAGAACTTGCCCAACAAATAATGGCGCACCCATACGGGCAGCTTGCCGGGGTCATGGGGTACGAGGCGCATTTGGCGAAACTGCCCGGCATTCTGCGCAACCGAGCGGTTCGGGCCAGTGCAGATGCGTTCAACACAGCCATCGCCGCTTTGCCGCGTGACGAGGATGGGTTGTGTCTGAACACAGGCGGCAGCCTGACCTTTCAATCCTACCTTGCCGAGGGTTCTGCGAATGAGGTGGCATTCGGCTCGGTCCTGGTAAAGCCCGGCGATTTTGACCACGCCACGACGCAGGCGTTTGACCCAGCCGCGTTCATTGCGACACCAGTTCTGAAAGTAATGCCGGGAAACGCATTGCCGGGTCTGGAGTTCTTGCCGCGACAAAAAACGGATATTGCGATCTTTGGCGGCCACTTCCTTGCCCAGCCGGTTTTCCCAGCAGCGTTTGGCTACTCAGCGGTCTTTGGCCGTTCAAGCAATCAGGAAGTGTGGACAGGTCCACGTTCGGCAGACGTATCGCCGGGCGACATCGCACTGCTGCGCCCTGATCAAAGCGAGGCTGTGCTGAATCAGTTCGGCACCATTCTGGCCGTCCGAGGCGGGCAGGTGGTTAGTGAATGGCCATGCCTGCCTAACTAGGCGTCGGTTAATCTGCAAACAGGGCTTCGGCGGCACGGCGCGCCTCGGGGTCGCGTTTGATTTCTTGGTTGTAAGGAAGCTCGGCCAGTTCGGGCACCGACTGACGCAAGATCGCCGCGTTCAAATCTCCGTTCCTGCGCAGGGCAGGAGTAATGCTCATACTGCGTGAGATTAGATATCTGTCATTGAACGGATTGAGCGTAAAGTGACGCGGCATCCCATTCAGCCCGGCACCCATTGTGTTTGGAAGGATGTTCTCAAGAAATGATAGGTCAAACGCGTAGCGGTGCGTTTCCGGTGGCAGTGTGTCAAGCCAAGTCATCACCTCACGTTGCCAATAGACAGCGGGTGGAATGCCTTCAAGCGCCCTTAAGCGCAGGCGCCGCACCAGATGTGGAAATCGAAACGCATCCTGCCCTTTCCACTGATTTGCACGGTTCATGTCCATGACATTTCCACGCATCGAAATCTCGGCATCAGGCAGGAATTCGTGTGCCGCCAGTTCACGATACCCCATCGTCGACGTGTGCCCGCCCGTGCGTAGGCCGAATAGTTTCTCCTCTAAGCTGGGTGCATCCGAGGGGTCACGTTTTTCGGTCAACTTCATGCCGTCAATCAAATCGGGTTCGAATCCAAGTTTCTGTCCAATTTTCTGGGCAAGCAGACAATCCAGAGATGACAGATAGTTAATCCGGTGCGTATAAAACGCACTGACATGTTCAAGGTGCTCCTTGGCCGACGCGACCAGTGCCCGGCTGTCATACCCACCTGTAATCGGAATGGCGGCCCGAAAGGATCCCGCAAGCGCACCAACTGTCGCCCCGAGACGCGTCACTATTTCTGATGCAACAGTGTCAATATCTACATCTGCGGTAAACGGTGCGTCCGACCGGGGCCAATGGCGGTATTGCTGATACCGGGCAAGGGTAAGAGCGTGATTTGGCCGCGCCAGCCGCAAATCGCGATCACCAGTGATGCCCAGTGAAAAGTTGGTTGCCCCAGACATGACGTCCTCGACCCGGATATACCGACCTGGTTCAATGGGTCGGTCCAGCGCCATGAAAGGTGATGAGCCGATTAGGCCCGTCTTCGGGTCATAGAAACAGGACAATTCCAGTGTGGGATCGAAATATAGCCTTTGTTCGCGCCCGAGCCTGCTGAATATGACAAAGCGCCCTGCCAGGTTTTCAAGCCAGTCTTCCAGATCGCGCCAAGTCGGGCTGGCACCAAGATCGACCTGTGTATCGTCTGCTATAACCGTTCCGGTGTCGACCGCGATCCCCAGAATCAACAGCTGTAGGCTGGCGTCGGCGCAATCGGGTTGCGCAACGTTTAGCCGAGGACTGTGATGAATTTTGAACGGGGCGAACTCAACTGTATTCCAACCTTCGGGCGCTGCCACATTGTCCGATCTGACTGCGTATTGATGGGGAAAAACATCATCGAACGGAATGCCGATTTCCTGCGCTTCACGTATTGCCTGTAGCATTTGCTCTCCACATCGGATGGATCCGCAAAGCCCTGACTTCGCTGGGTATCCTGCTGTTCGTTGTTTGCGATCAGATTAACCGGAGGCGATTTGCACTTCCAGTGGCAAGACCGCTGATCCGTCGCGCAGCGTCCCGCCGATGTCAACAATTTGCAACAGAGCCGCGCAATCGAAGGCCAGCGCAAACGAAAGTGCTTGGATTGAGTGATCTGCATGTGATTGGAAAGTGGTGGGCGACCCTGGAATCGAACCAGGCGTGCGTCTCCGCGAGGGAGTTACAGTCCCCTGCCACACCTTGCGGCCTGTCGCCCACTGTCAGGCGTTGCACCTGACGTGGAGGCGTGATTACTAGCGCCTTGAAGAAGCGTCAACAGGAAAATTTGGCTTTGACGCAGGAAACCGAATTCCCGGCCCGGAGGCCCAAGAAATGAAGAAACCCAAGTGGGTCGTTGAAAAGGAACAGGCGCGCAAAGCTGCGGCGTCTGAAACCGTTTGGCTGTTCGGTTTGCATGCCGTTCGGGATGCTTTGATGAACCCGAACCGGCAGAAACTGAAACTGATCGTGACGCGAAACGCGCGGGACAAACTGGCCGAAGCGATTGAATTTGCAGGGATTGAGGCCGAAATGGTCGACCCGCGCAAGTTCAACGCGCCCATTGATCCCGGTTCGGTTCATCAGGGGGCTGCGCTTGAGGTCAAGCCGCTGGATTGGGGCGGGTTGGCCGAAAACTGCATCGGGCGTGAACATCCGAGAGTCATTTTGTTGGACCGCGTGACTGACCCGCACAATGTCGGGGCGATTCTTCGCTCGGCCGAAGTGCTTGGAGCCAGTGCCGTGATCGGTACGCGGCACCATTCGGCGCCGGAGACGGGCGCGCTGGCCAAAACCGCGAGTGGAGCACTGGAGCGTCAGCCCTATCTGCGCGTGCGCAATCTGGCGGATACTATTGTCGAGCTGCAGAACATGGGCTTTCAGGTATTGGGTCTGGACGGTGAGGCCGAACAAACCATCGAGACGGCGTTGGGCGGCAAACTGGACCAACCTGTCGCGTTGGTGCTGGGGGCCGAAGGACCCGGCCTGCGGCAAAAGACCAAGGAAACTGTCAATCAACTGGTGAAAATCGACGCAGCCGGTGGGTTTGGTTCTCTTAACGTCTCAAATGCTGCCGCAATTGCCTTATATGCTTCAAGGCATCGATAGACAGGAGAGAGCCATTACCAGCCCGACCAAAATCGCTACTTGCTGTTACTGCGGAACGCGCGCTGCGTTGGTTCTGAAAGGGAAGCAACGCCACGAACTCAGCTGCTCTAGCTGTGGGGCCCCTTTGCATGACCTCAAGATGGTTCCCAAGCGCAAGCTGTGCAATGACAAGCCAAAGCGCGACAGCTACAAAACCGCTACCGCATACAAGTCCAAAAAGAAAAAGAAGAAAAAGGGGATTTTTGCGCGCGTCATTGATGAAGCATGGGATGTGGTCGAGGATATCTTTGACTGACGTGGGATAATACGACACGAGCGTTCACAACCGCGTTAATAGGGGTGTTTCGCGCGACAAAAGATTGCATTTTGATACCCTGAATTTGTAATCCTGAGCATGTGATGCCAATCAAACGTTTCATACTTGGCGCGATAGCCGCCGTTGCCCTTCTTTCTGCCGCCCAAGCACAGGACATGCCCGTCTTCTATGAGGCGGACGGTGCCGTCATGGCCGGCTACGACCCTGTCTCATATTTTCTTGAGGAAACGCCGGTCCGCGGATTGCCAGAATATTCTGTGATCTGGAAAGGGGCCGAGTGGCATTTCGCCTCGGCCGAGAATCGCGATCTGTTTGAAAGCAATCCTCGCGCCTTTTCCCCTCAGTTCGGGGGCTACTGCGCCTATGCCATGGCGCAAGGTATCTTAAAAAGCACCGATCCGATGCTTTGGGATATGGTGGAAGGCCGGCTGTACCTGACCCACTCACCTGAGATTGAGCAGCTCTGGCGCGGAGATCGTGCAGAATACATTCACATGGCCGAGGAAAACTGGCCTGTGGTGCTGTATCAAGACTAGGCGAATTTCCGCCTTCTTCGGGCTGTCATCACAAAAATGCGACGCCCCTCTTTTTTTCTCTGAACTTATGCCTAAATGTCACAGTGACCGCGGAACGGAACTGCCGCGGGTCATTTCACTGTCCCTCGTTCCAACAACTGGCGCTCAGGTTTGACCTGAGCGCTTTTTTCTTTGCTGCGCCAAGTCTAGGGTGCCCGCATGCCGAATTACACAGACCCATTCCTGAAAGACATCCTGCGTCGCACCAAGGTGATTGCTGTCGTGGGCGTTTCGATGAACCCGGTGCGGCCCAGCTATTATGTCGCGCGGTATCTTTCACTTAAGGGATACACGGTGATCCCGGTGAACCCAGGTCATGCCGGGAAAGTACTTTTCGGGCAGACCGTTCGCGCGTCATTGTCCGAGATTACTCAGCCGGTCGATATGGTTGACATCTTTCGCCGTTCCGAAGCTGTTCCGCCAATAGTCGACGAAGCACTGTCTTCTTTTCCCGACCTACGCACGATCTGGATGCAGATCGGCGTTGAACACCCCGAAGCCGCAGCCAAAGCACAGGCGCGCGGCGTGGATGTGGTGATGAATCGCTGCCCTAAAATCGAATATCAGCGCCTGTTTGGTGAGCTGCGCATGGGTGGATTCGCGACCGGAGTGATTTCTTCCAGACTGTGAAGGTTAGCCGCCGACATACGGCAGCAATTCCCCGTATTGTTCCTGGCGGCGCTTTTCCAGAACAACGCTGCGCGGCACCCACTCATACTTGGTGTCTTCCACCAAGGGCGACCAGAACAGAACACCGCCGTACCGCCATGGGTCCAGCACCACGCCGTCATACATCGTCTCACCCTTGCGGCTGATGATGGCCGTGCTGTGGTCGATTCTGAACTGATTGTCCGCATTTGCTATCGCGCGGTGCAATTCCAAGGTCTGGAAGTTCTCTTGCTTCAGTCGACGTTCGATATCCTCGGCCCAATGCCAACACAGCCCACGCGGGCGTAGACCCTTGTTGACCTTGGCATTGTGGATCAGCGGCGGGTCAGTAATTTCGTATTCCTGAACCAACTGCGCGGTATAGGAATAGGCGATGCTGGCTGCGCGGTCGGCTTCTTCGGGGTCGATGTCGGGACCAAGGCTGCGGATTTCCATTGCCAGTCTTTGAACTTCATCACCGGTCGTGCGCGGCGGCGCCGAACACGCGGTAATCATCACAAGCGAAAGCAAAGCCATTACACTGGCCAGAGCCCTGGTCATTCCTGCGTTCCTCGGTCGGTCCCACACTGATCCCTGACTATACAGGGCAGGGCGGCAGGACGGAACCCGCGCTTAGGTCTTTGGGCGTGATGCCTTTTCCGCGATTCCGCTTGTGCCCTGGCGTCGGGCCAACTCGGCCAAAACGTCATCCAGCGCCACGTCCCGCGCGGCCAGCATGACCAACAGGTGATAGAGGACATCCGCAGCCTCGGCCGTCAGTTTACCTTTGTCACCCTTGACGGCTTCGATGATGGCCTCAACAGCCTCTTCCCCGAATTTCTCGGCACATTTCTCAGGCCCCTTGGCCAGTAGCTTTGCGGTCCAGCTGGAGTCGGGCTCGGCCCCCTTGCGGGCTTCAATCGTCGCGGCCAGATCGTGCAGGATGTTCATGTCAGCCTCATGGGGATGCCAGCAGCAGCCATGTGTTCCTTGGCCTCGCGGATGGTGTATTCGCCAAAGTGGAAGATTGAGGCCGCCAGTACGGCACTGGCCCCGCCCTCTGTCACACCTTCGACCAGATGATCCAGGTTGCCTACGCCGCCCGAGGCAATCACCGGCACGTCCACCGCGTCTGAGATCGCGCGGGTCAGGGGCAGATTGAACCCGGCTTTGGTGCCGTCGCGGTCCATCGAGGTCAACAGAATCTCGCCGGCCCCTTTGGCGACAACGGTTTTGGCGAACTCAACTGCGTCGATGCCGGTCGGTTTGCGACCCCCATGGGTGAAAATCTCCCATTTGCCCGGGCTGACGGTTTTGGCGTCGATGGCGCAGACAATACACTGGCTACCGAATTGATCTGCAGCTTCGGCGATGACATCGGGGTTGGCGACAGCGGCCGAGTTGAAGCTGACCTTGTCGGCACCAGCCAACAGCAGCGCACGCACGTCGTCTTTGGTGCGGACGCCTCCACCGACAGTCAGCGGAACAAAACACTGTTCAGCCGTGCGTTGAACCACATCAAACATGGTGCCACGGTTTTCATGGGTGGCGTGAATGTCCAGAAAACAGATCTCATCCGCGCCTGCTGCGTCATAGGCTTTGGCCGACTCTACAGGATCGCCCGCGTCACGCAGGCCAACGAAATTGACACCTTTGACAACACGGCCATCGGCGACATCCAGACAGGGAATGATACGGGTTTTCAGCATACCGGCGTCCTTTGTTGGCGCACCTGTATCGGCAAAACGCCGCCTTTTCCAGTGCCGTAAAGGCACCTTGAGGAAAACGGCGGGGTCATTTGAACCTTAAAAGCGGAATTTCTGCCGGTTGGAAGAAAACGCTGTCTCACATTAGTGCGTTTGCTACTAGTCTTTGAGCAATATGAGCGCGGACAGCAAGTTTGCCTTATCGTCCGTCCACGGCTCACCCCCATCAGAAACCACGGACTGCCATTTTCCATTTTGGACAAAACCGTCGACTCTTCTCTGATCTGGGCTGACAATCACCACTTGGGAATCCGATGCGCCTAGTTCGTTTGCGCCCGGCTCAACCCGATGGAACTGTTTGGCCGCGTGGAACCCAAGTTTGTCTGCAATGCGCGCAAGCGGGTCGACCAGATCGTAGTACCGGTTGCTGACGTGAAAGACCATTATTCCGTCATCAGCCAGTCGCTCTGTATACATCCGCACCGCTTCTTCAGTGATCAGATGCACAGGAATAGCATCAGAGCTGTATGCGTCCAGGACGAGAATATCGAAGGAATAATCTGTGTGCGCCAGGACAATGCGTGCGTCACCAAGGTGTGTTGGCGAATCTGGTGCGCATTCCGAGATGTAGGTGAAAAGGGAAGGTTTGCGCGCCACTTGGTCAACCATGGCGTCGATTTCAAAGAATGCCCATTTCTGAGATGGAAGCTTGTAGCAGGAAAGAGCACCGACTCCGAGGCCGACAATACCGATGCTGTCGGCTTCTCGTCCAAACTCAGACGTTATGACCTGTGCCATTGGCCCTTTGGGATAGTAGTAAGACTTCGGCGTAGGTTTTTGACCAATTTCTGATTCCAACTGCAAACCGTGCAGTGTGGTCCCGTTTTGATACATTCTGAGGCCTGCCTCTGAGTATACCCTGTGAGTTCCAAAGAAGCTTCGATCCTGAAGCAACGAGTCCTTTTGCGGCCAAAGTACCGGCAGCATAAGTGCCGCGATGATGGCTATGATACGCGCAGGTTGATTACGGAACAGGATCAGTGCAACCAACAGCATTGCGGTTGCGACAACCGCACGCAAGGCTCCATCTCCAAGAGGGTTTATGCCATCGATCATGCCGAAGCACAAAAGGATCGGGTAGCTGACAAGCAGGCCAAATGCCAGATTCCTAGGTGTAACTGCGCCTTTCCCGATCAAGAGCAACCCGCCAGCCAAAATAAGCGTCATTTGCGCCTCGACTTCTAGGGCAAATGCGAAAGGCGCAATGACGGAATTGAACAATCCGCCAAAAGCACCGCCTATCGACAGTGCGATGTAGAACACTGTCAATTGCTCTGCCGGCGGTCTCATTTCATAAAGCAACCTATGTGCATACAAGGCGATTACGAATAGAATGGGAACGTACAACAAAAAGACGATGGGGTTCGTGTGATGGTCGATCAGGTTGGAAAATAGGACGACACCAATCGCCAGCGCCAAAATCATCGGGATGTGTAAGGATTTGACACTAAGCCAATTCAGTTTCGCAAAGGCGAATATGAAGGAAAGAAGGTAGGTCGCAAGGGGCACAACCCAGATAAGCGGGATTGAACCCAGATCCGTACTGGCTTTCGTGGTAAAGGAAAGCATCAGGGATGAGGGTACAAAAGCGATCACAATCCATTTTGCAATCTGCTTCAGCTTTGGGGTGCTGCTCGCGAATTCACTCGCGATCGGCGCAAGGTCACTGTTCGATCCGCGTAGCGCAATAAGGCCACTTATCGCCATCAACCCACCAAAAATGACAAAACCGACGGACCAAATTTTGCTGGTCGCACTGGCACCCAGAAGAGGGTCTGCCAGCAAAGGAAAAGCCAAAAGAGCCAGTAGTGATCCCACATTACTGGCGCTGTACAGGAAATAGGGGTCGTCTGCCGACGGCCCGCCGGACCGTGAGTACCACGCTTGAAGCAACGGCGCATTCGCAGAAAGAACCGCAAATGGCAGGCCGACACCCAAGGCAAACAACTTAAGGGTTTGCAGTGCGGTCGAGCTGGATGCGTCATAGCTCCAGCCCTCGTTTATTGAGAGCGGCAGATACGTCAGCGCAGCCGCCCAAAGTACCAGGTGAGTAACAAGCTGCCAGCGCAGAGGTATCCATTTCGTCAGCACATGGGCGTAAATGTAGCCCAAGATTAAAACCACTTGGAAGAACAGCATCGCGGTCGTCCAAACCGCAGGAGCGCCACCGATTTGCGGTAGGACCAGCTTGGCAAACAGGGGCTGGACAAAAAACAGAAGAGATGCGCTGACAAAAATTGTGACGCAAAAACTGAATATGATCGCAATTCTGAACCAAGAATTGTTCGAATATTCTGTGCTCGTAATAATCACGGTGGCAATCCCTGCTCGAGTTATTTTTCAAACTGCTACAGGCGAAATAAGACCAAGTTTGGGCCAAGCTTGGTAAAATATCTGTCAGAATGGGCTATTGTTCTCAAATGCGGGACGGTCTGCGCAGGTTGCTAAGCTGTGAGATTCGGGTGCGCGGCAAGGCTTCGCCGATGCCGGAGATGTGATTGCAAGTTCGCGAAAAGCTGAGACAATTTGGATGAAATTTACAAAAGGAAACCCGATATGCGAAATCTGATACTGGCAACAATTTTGACTTTTGGAGGGGCGATGTCTGCCATGGCTGACGACATCATCAAGGTAAATTCGAACAAATCGGTGCAAGAGGCGATGGACGCCCTGGAAGCTGCCGTTGGCAATGCGGGCGCGACCGTCTTTGCCCGCGTCGATCATGCGGCGGGTGCGGAAAAGGTTGGCCTAACCATTCCCGCCAATCAGGTTCTGATCTTTGGCAACCCGGCACTGGGTACACCCGCGATGCAGATTGATCCACGTGCCGGGCTTTTCCTGCCGCTCAAAGTGCAGGCATACGAAGACGAGACCGGGCAGGTCTGGCTGGCCTATGAGGACCCGAAAGAGACGATGGATGAGCTCGACGAAGTCGAGAAATCACCTGTCATCGAAAAGATGCGCGGTGCGCTTGCCAAGCTGACTTCGGTTGCGGCCGAGTGATCAGCTTAAGGCGCGAATGGCCTCGGAAAGGTCAATCGCGCCATCATAAAGCGCCCGGCCCGAGATCGCGCCGTCCAATGCCACGCCACAATCACGCAGGGCGATCAGATCATCCAGCGAACTGACCCCACCCGAGGCGATGACCGGGATTGACACCGAGCGGGCCAAATCTGCCGTTGCCCGGATGTTCGGCCCCTGCATCGCTCCGTCGCGATTAATGTCGGTATAGATGATGGCCGCAACGCCTGCGTCCTCGAAACTGCGGGCCAGATCGGTGACCTTCACGTTGGTCTCTTCGGCCCAGCCCTTGGTGGCCACCATGCCGTCGCGCGCATCGATGCCGACAGCAACTTTGCCCGGAAATTCCTTGGCAGCTTCACGCACCAGATCGGGGTTTTCGACGGCCACGGTGCCCAGAATCACGCGCGCCAGACCTTTGTCGATCCATGTCTCGATCGTGGACATGTCGCGAATGCCACCACCTAACTGCGCGGGCACGTTGCATTCCTTCAGGATGGCCTCGACCGGGACGGCGTTGACGGGTTCACCAGCAAACGCGCCGTTCAGGTCGACCAAGTGCAGCCATTCGCACCCTGCCTCGACAAAAGCCCGTGCCTGCGCTGCAGGGTCGTCGTTGAACACGGTTGCCTTATCCATTTCACCACGCAACAGGCGCACGGCCTGTCCGTCTTTGAGGTCGATGGCGGGGTAGAGGATCATGTCAGGCGGCCCTATATCTGATTTGTTCGCGCGGGATATCGCACATGCGGGGCAGGGGATGCAACGCGACGCCAAGTCAATCTTGCCGGAATTGCCCAGCCGGGCCAGACTGAGCAGAAATAAGGGAGGAAATCATGAAAACATTCACACTTGCAGCCGGGTTTGCGGTATTGGCCAGCGCTGCTTTTGCAGCCGATCCGGTTGACGGTCTTTGGAAGACTCAGCCCGGGGATACCGGTGGGTATCTACACGTTTCGATTTCGGAATGCGGCAGCGCGATTTGTGGCACCATCGACACCGCCTTTGACAAAGACGGTAATGAGCAGCTGGCGTATGAAAACCTTGGCAAGCAGATCATCTGGGATATGGTGCCCGATGGCGGCGGCAGCTATAGCGGCGGCAAGATTTGGGCCCCGGACCGGGACAAGACCTACAGCTCGAAAATGACGCTGGACAGCCAGAACAAGCTGACCGTCAAAGGCTGTGCTGTGGGCGGTCTCGTGTGTCGCGGGCAAGACTGGACGCGGGTTCAGTAACCGCTCAGGGCGTCCAGGTCAGGAAGTTCCCGATCATGCGCAGGCCCACATCCTGACTTTTCTCAGGGTGAAACTGCATCCCAACCATTGTGTCGCGGCCGATCACGGCCGTGACCTCCTGCCCATACTCAACATAAGCCAAACGCTGTGCCGGATCGATAACACGGAAATGGTAGGAGTGCACGAAATAGGCGTGATCGCCTGACTGCACTCCAGCAAAGACCGGGTGGTCGCTTTCCAAAACCAGATCGTTCCAGCCCATATGGGGCACTTTCAGCGCGCTGTCCGATGGTTCGATCCGCACCACATCGCCTGCAACCCAGCCCAGACCGTCGGTCTGGGAGTATTCATGGCCTTTAGAGGCCATCAGTTGCATGCCGACGCAGATGCCCAGAAATGGGCGACCTTTCTGCTCGACTGCCTCGACCATCGCGTCGTAGATGCCTTTGTGGCCGCGCAGCTCAGCCGCGCAGGCAGGAAAAGCGCCGTCACCGGGCAAAACCAGTCGGTCGGCCCGCGCAACGACGTCGGCGTCTGAGGTCACGACAACCTCACCCGCGTCCATCTCGCGCGCCATGCGCTGAAACGCCTTTTCGGCCGAATGCAGGTTGCCGCTTTCGTAGTCGATAATGGCGGTTAGCATTTACAGCGCGCCCTTGGTCGACGGAATCGCATCAGCTTTGCGCGGGTCTGTCTCAACGGCCAGACGCAATGCGCGCGCGACGGCCTTGAAGGCAGCCTCGGCAATGTGGTGGCTGTTGAATCCGTGCACTTGGTCAATGTGCAAGGTGATGCCGCCATGGGTGCTGAGTGCCTGAAAGAACTCGCGCACCAGTTCGGTGTCGAAATTGCCGATCTTTGGGGTCGGAAGGTCCACGTTCCAGATCAGGAACGGACGGCCCGATAAATCCAGCGCGCAGCGTACTTGCGCGTCATCCATGGGCAAGTGGCACTCGCCATAGCGACGGATGCCTTTCTTGTCGCCCAAGGCCTGCGTCAACGCCTGGCCCAGTGCAATACCGGTATCTTCGACAGTGTGGTGGTCGTCGATATGATAATCGCCCTTGGCGCTGATCGTCATGTCGATCAGCGAATGGCGCGCAAGTTGGTCCAGCATGTGATCGAAGAACCCGACGCCGGTCTGATTGTCATAGGTGCCGGTGCCGTCAAGATTGACCTCGACCGAAATCTCGGTCTCGGCGGTTTGACGGCTGATCTTTGCGCTGCGCATGGGCGAATTCCTTTTGCTACAGGCGCGCTTATAGACGGGGATTGGTCGGCTTATCCAGACCAAGCGTTGCTTTCACTGCAATCTGTTGCAGGGGATTGCGCCCGGTAACGTGCCATGCCAGCCTGCCGGAAACTCAACCAACAGGTCCAAATCATGTCCACCTGCGTTTTCATTCAAATCCGCTGCACACCCGGCACCACCTACAAAGTCGCCGAAGAGATCGCGCTGCGCGAGATTCACTCCGAGCTTTACTCGACCAGCGGCGAATATGACCTGCTGCTCAAGCTCTACATTCCCGAACCCGACGATGTCGGTCATTTCATCAATGAAAACCTGCTTGTGATCCCGAATATCGAGCGATCGCTGACCACTATGACCTTCAAGGCGTTCTGAGTCAGGCCGAAACGTCGGACACCGAACCTTGCGGCGCGGCACATGCCAAAATCGCGCCGTTACGCGCCTGCTGATCAGTTGTTCCTGCCCGGAGCAACTGATGTACACCGAACAATACCATCAGCGGAACACCAAGCGTGACCAGATAGTTGTCTCCGGCCACTTGCGACCAAACCACACCGATTGTGCAGACAATCAGCAAAACGGCAGAGTGTGTGTTTCTCTGTTTCGCGCCGTTGGTCTGATAGTTCAGAAAACCGTTCGTTCTAAGAACCGTCAAAATGACACCCGTCAAAAACACGCTCATAAGAACGAGGGTCGCGATGTTCCCGGTCAAAATCGTCGCCGTGTCGCGATAGCCAAGCAAAATCAGGCATTCGATCAGTGGCGTGATCGCCACCATAAAGAGATTGATGCCAAGTAAAATTGGCTGTGGAGGCAGTGTTTTCCTGACATAGGTAACACAAACTGAGGCAGCCAGAACCGTGCCGACCCACCCAGCCAATCGCATATCATCCGTGGCCCGAAACAAAAGCATGAAAACCACGCCCGGCAGATTCTCAAACATCTCAAGCAGCAATCGCTTTTGGGTATCGCTGGGCATTCAGTAGATTTCCTTTTTGCAATTGCGCTTTTGGAATGTCGAGTGTGGGATGAAATTACCCCAATTCGAATGTAGTGATGCCGTAAATCCGGTCCAGATCAATGTCCGGTGCGTGGCTGGAATACATGCGGCCAGTTTCAAACACTTTGGTCAAACCCAACTGTTGCGCCATTGCCATAGCATGCGCGTTGGGGTTGGGCATGTCGATGAAGACCTCTGCATCCATCTGATCGGCGGGAAGTGTCGCCAGCAGCGACACCAAAAGGGCCTCTGCGATCTCGGGATTGTTCGCAAACAGGGGGCCCACCTTGTACCCGCTCAAACACCGCCGCAGGGTTGCATAGCCCTTGATCTGACCATCTTCTTCGAAGACGTGAGAGACGTGGCTGGGCGCGCCGAACCAAGCGTGAAGAAACGTGTCGCGCGGGGCAGGGAACAAGCCCCGGTCATACGTTTTCAGTTGATCCGTCAGGGCGCGTAGGGGTGTGATCTGATCGTGAAGGGACCGGCCCAATTGGTTTAGAATCTCACCGACCGTGCCCGAAAAACGATAATTGTCATAGGCCAGCTCGAACCCGAATTTGCGATAATTGTCTTGCTGTTCGACAACGCCATCCATGCCCATGTTCCGGTGCTGGCAATGCGCCTTGACCGCCTCGGCAACCTGTAACCCATATCCCGATCCGCGATACTCGGGTTGCACGATATAGAAGCCTAAAAACGAGTAGTTATCGTCGTAATTCACAGCGGACGCAGAGGCGATCATCTGCCCATCCAGAAATCCACCCTTGAATCCTTCTGGGTCCGAACTGCGGAAACAAACCGCATCGTGCAGGCCCGGGTTCCACCCCTCCTGACCGGCCCAGTCGACGGCGGTTTGAACTTCGTTTTCTGTCAAAGCGCGAATAACATATTCGGGCATCGGCGGACCTCTGTCGTGATTGCGTGCCATTCGAGAATGCCGCAACACCAGACAAAGAACCAGCATGTTCAGAGAGGTTTGTATCTGGAGCGGGCGAGGCGATTCGAACGCCCGACCCTAACCTTGGCAAGGTTATGCTCTACCCCTGAGCTACGCCCGCATCAGATACATATTTTCGACCTTTCGGTCTCTCAATGGAGCGGGCGAGGCGATTCGAACGCCCGACCCTAACCTTGGCAAGGTTATGCTCTACCCCTGAGCTACGCCCGCGCCGTTGAGTGAGGAGGGATGTATAAATTCCCACGCATGCCTGCAAGCGGAAAAAGCAAAAAATAGGAAAATTCTTTGCGACGGAAGCCCGCCTCTTAACCGTTCAAGAACCAGAGCATCCAAGAATAAGAACGGTGGAGGTGACAATAATGGCGTATATTAAGGACCTGAAGATGGCGGCCCTGGCGGCGATGATTTTGCTGGCTATCGCGGTGTCTGGCAAAGGTGAGAATCGAAAGGGCGATGTCGAATCAATTTTTACGGGATCCCCTCGAATCGAAACGCGGATTTTGGCGGGGTAATCCCCGCCATCCCGTTCACAGCGCCATCAAAAGGCTGGCTATCGCCGCAACCACAATCACGGCAAAGGTCAGCAACATGCCGATCTGGCGCAGAATCACAATCTGCGGTTTGCGGCCGAACCCATAGGCATGCAGCACGCGCCCGGCCAGAATGCCAAGGCCCAACAGATTGACCAGCCAGCCACCGGCGCCCTGCAGCTCGACCATAGCGATTAGTAACAGGGCAAACGGTGCATATTCGGCAAAGTTGGAATGCGTGCGCATCACTTTGAGCATGTCGGTGTTGCCGCCGTCGCCGTAAGAAATCTTGTCGCCGCGGCGCTGCAGGATGACCCGCACACTGAGCGCGACATAGAGAAGTGCCAGCAATGCGGCATAGACTGGGGTGATGGACAGCATGGTCTGCTCCTTTCAGGATCAAAAAAGGGCCGCCCGGTTCCCCGAACGGCCCTTGTTCCCGAAAAGGTTAGGTCGTTTATTCCAGTTCGACCAGTAGGTCCTTTGCGTCAATCTGGCTGCCCGGCTGAACGTGCACGGCCTTGACCGTCGCATCGCGCTCGGCGTGGATGCCGGTTTCCATCTTCATCGCTTCGATGGTCAGCAGCATGTCGCCTTCCTTGACCTCCTGGCCCGCGGTCACGGCAACGGTGGCCACCACGCCGGGCATCGGCGCGCCGATGTGGTTGGGGTTGCCCGCCTCGGCTTTGGGACGGGACTGCGTGGTTGAGGTCACCAGACGGTTTGGAACCCGGATCACGCGCGGTTGGCCGTTGAGCTCAAAGAACACTTTGACCTCGCCCTTTTCATCGGTCTCACCGATGGCCTGACAGCGGATTTCCAGCGTTTTTCCGGGGTCTATCTCAGCCGTGATCTCTTCGCCCGGTTCCATGCCATAGAAGAAGGTGCGCGTGGGAAGTGTGCGTACAGGTCCGTAAGCCCGGTGACGCCCCATGTAGTCAAGGAACACCTTGGGATACATCAGATAGCCGTTCAGATCCTCATCATCGACTTCTTTGCCCTCAAGCTGTTTGGACAAGTCCGCCCGGGTCGCCTCCAAGTCGACTGCTGGGACGTCTTTGCCGGGGCGATTGGTGTTAGGGGCTTCATCCTTGAGCACCTTCTTGACGATGGTGTCGGGGAAACCGCCCGGAGGTTGACCCAGATTGCCGCGCATCATGTCGACCACCGAGTCGGGGAAGGCCACATCTGTATTCGGGTCTTCGACCTGTTCACGGGTCATGTTCTGGCTGACCATCATCAGCGCCATGTCACCGACCACCTTGGATGACGGTGTCACCTTCACGATGTCACCGAACATCCGGTTCACGTCAGCATACATCTGAGCGACCTCGTGCCAACGTTCTTCCAGCCCCAGCGAACGCGCCTGCGCCTTGAGGTTGGTGAACTGACCGCCGGGCATCTCGTGCAAGTAGACCTCAGAAGCCGGAGCCTGCAGGCTGGATTCGAAGGCCGCATATTGCCCGCGGACCGCCTCAAAATAATCGCTGATCTCGCGGATGGATTTGATGTCCAGCCCGGTGTCACGCTCGGTATGCCGCAGCGCTTCGACCACTGTGCCCAAAGTCGCCTGTGATGTGTTGCCACTAAAGCTGTCCATCGCGCAATCCACCGCGTCCACACCTGCCTCGGATGCGGCCAGGATGGTCGCGCTGGCGATGCCGGCTGTGTCGTGTGTGTGGAAGTGGATCGGTAGCCCAACCTCCTCCTTCAGTGCACGGATCAAGATGCGCGCCGAGGCTGGTTTCAATAGCCCCGCCATGTCCTTGAGGCCAAGAATATGAGCACCCGCATCGCGCAGTTCTTTCGCCATGCCGACATAGTATTTCAGGTCATACTTGGCGCGGTCCGGGTCCAGAATATCACCGGTGTAACAGACGGTGCCCTCACAGATTTTGCCGTTCTCAACCACGGCGTCCATCGCGACGCGCATATTCTCAACCCAGTTCAACGAGTCGAACACACGGAACACATCGATGTTCTGCGATGCTTGACGCACGAACTCCTGCACAACGTTGTCAGGGTAATTGGTGTAACCGACCCCGTTCGCGCCGCGCAGCAGCATCTGGGTCATCAGGTTCGGCATCGCCTCGCGCAGGTCGCGCAGGCGCTGCCACGGGCATTCCTGCAAGAAACGATAGGCCACGTCAAAGGTCGCGCCCCCCCAGCACTCGATCGAGAATAGCTGGGGCAAGTTCGCTGCATAGGTTGGTGCCACTTTGATCATGTCGATCGAACGCATCCGGGTCGCCAGCAGAGACTGATGCCCGTCACGCATGGTTGTGTCGGTGATCAGAAGCTGGCGCTGCGCCTTCATCCAATCAGCAACGGCTTGCGGACCTTTTTGTTCCAGCAGGTTGCGAGCGCCCATCTGCGGCTCGGAGTTCGGTGCCGGGGGCTTTGCGTCTTTCAGATCAGCGCGAGGTTCGGGGCGGTCCTTGGTCTCGGGATGCCCGTTCACCGTGATGTCGGCGATGTAGGTCAGAACCTTGGTGCCCCGGTCGCGGCGGCGTTTAAAGGAGAACAGATCCGGCGTCGTGTCGATGAATTTGGTCGTATATTCATTCGACAAGAAAGTCGGGTGTTTGAGCAGGTTGATGACAAAGTCGATATTGGTGCTGACGCCGCGAATTCGGAATTCACGCAAAGCGCGGTCCATCCGGGCAATCGCAGCCTCGGGTGTCGGCGCCTTGGCAGTCACTTTGGTCAACAGCGAGTCGTAATAGCGCGTGATCACACCCCCCGCATAAGCGGTGCCGCCATCCAGACGGATGCCCATGCCAGTGGCCGAGCGATAGGCAGTGATACGACCGTAGTCGGGAATGAAGTTGTTTTGCGGGTCCTCGGTGGTGATCCGGGTTTGCAGCGCGTGGCCGGTCAGGTGCACATCCGACTGGCTGTTTGCGCCGGTGGCCTCGGCCAGAGTTTTGCCTTCGGCAATCAGGATTTGCGCCTGAACGATGTCGATACCGGTGACTTCTTCGGTGACGGTGTGTTCCACCTGAACACGTGGGTTCACTTCGATGAAGTAGAACTTGCCGGTTTCCATATCCATAAGGAATTCAACAGTGCCGGCGCATTCATAATTCACATGGGCGCAGATTTTGCGGCCCAGTTCGCAGATCTCGGCACGCTGCTCTTCGGACAGATACGGGGCAGGGGCGCGCTCGACCACCTTCTGGTTCCGTCTCTGGACCGAGCAGTCGCGTTCATACAGGTGATAGATCTCACCATGCTTGTCGCCCAGAATCTGCACCTCGACATGGCGGGCGCGGATGATCATCTTTTCCAGATAACCCTCGCCATTGCCGAACGCGGCCTCGGCCTCGCGACGGCCTTCCAGAACCATCTCTTCCAGTTCATCCTCGGATAGGATCGGGCGCATACCGCGCCCGCCACCGCCCCACGACGCCTTGAGCATCAGGGGATAACCGATTTCTTTTGCCTCGGCCCGGATCGCATCCATGTCATCGCCCAGAACCTCAGTCGCCGGAATCACAGGCACACCCGCCGCGACGGCCACGCGGCGCGCGCTGGCCTTGTCACCCAAGGCGCGCATGGTTTCCGCCTTCGGGCCAATAAAGGTGATGCCGTTCTGCACGCAGGCATCGACAAAGTCCGGGTTCTCGGACAGCAGGCCATAGCCGGGATGGATCGCATCTGCCCCACATTCTTTAGCGACGCGGATGATCTCATCGATGCTCAGGTAGGCCGCAACAGGCCCCATCCCTTCGCCAATGCGATAGGCTTCGTCCGCTTTGAACCGATGCAAGCCCAGCTTGTCCTCTTCGGCAAAGACGGCAACGGTGCGTTTGCCCATCTCATTGGCGGCGCGCATCACGCGGATGGCAATTTCGCCGCGGTTGGCGATCAGGATCTTGTTGAAATCAGTCATGTCGGGTCCCGGTCCTACTTGTTTGGCCGTGTTGATAGGCGGACAATACGCGTACGTATATCAGTCGTTCTGGGTAGAACCGGCATGTTAACGCTCGCAAACGCCCCCTGTTAGCGCTATCTTTCTAATAGCGCTGCATCGCGGCATGAACAAGCGGTGTAGTGGGCGGAAGGTGATTCAGCGACTCGGCGCCCAATTGGCCCATGTTTGCGTGCATGTCCTGCCGCAAAATGTCGATGAGGTGGGCAGGGCCTTTGGCACCCAGGGCGGCGAGGGCATACATGAAGCCGCGCCCCATCATCACGAAATCGGCGCCAAGGGCCTTAGCACGCAATATGTCCAAACCACCTTCGACCCCACTGTCGAAGATAAGGGGCAAGTCCGTAGCCGCACGGATGGTGGGCAGGGCTTCGATGCTGGCCGGGGCACCATCAAATTGCCGACCGCCGTGATTCGAAAGCCAGAGAGCGTCCACTCCCGCTTGCTGCAACGGTTCGGCATCTTCAGGACGCTGGACGCCTTTCACGATCAGCGGGCCATCCCAGGCATCGCGCAGCCAGTGCACATATTCCATATCCGGGGACGTCCGCAGCAGGTACCCAACATGGGCTGTCGGGGGCAGGTTGCTGGAGTTGTCCGTATACTTGTCCAGTGTCCGCATCCGCGGCGGCCCGCTGCGCGCTATTCCGAGCGCCCATTCCGGCCGCATCGCGATCTGGGCCAGAAGGCGTGGCGTCAACCGCGGTGGATTGGTCAGACCCGAGCGTGTTTGGCGCTCGCGCCGGGATGCAACCGGGACGTCTGCCGTCATCACCAGCGTCGTAAAACCAGCGTTCCGAACCCGATCCAGCAAGTCCTTGCGAATGTCCGGGTCCTTTGGCGGATAAAGCTGAAACCACGCGTTGTCACCCAGATGCGGCGCGACGTCCTCGGGGCTTAGGCAGGCAACGTTGGATAGGGTAAACGGCAGACCGGCGCTTGCGGCAGCGCGGGCAAGATGAGCTTCGGCATCAGGCCAAATCAGGCCGGCCATACCGATCGGGGCAACGCCGAACGGTAATGGGTAGGTCTGACCCAGGAACTCGGTCGAAGTGTCAAATTCCAATGGTCCGTGCAGGATAGACGGCAGGAAACCGACGCGGTCCAATCCCTCGCGATTGCGGCGCAGCGTGGCTTCAACCCCGGTTCCGCTGTCCAGATACTCCCAGACAAAGTGAGGAATCCTGCGCTGGGCGCGGTGTTTCAGATCGGCGATGCCGGGAAAGCGACTATGAAGGTCCATGGGGATTGATCGGACCAAAGGCGCGATTCGGCAAGGATTTTAAGCCGTTGATTTCCCACCAATGGCTTTTACCGGCTTTTTGAGCTGGGAAATCTGCTGTGAGTCACTTCCGCTGCCGGCGACCTGCACTTGATTGCGACCTTTGTCCTTTGCCGCATACAACGCATCATCGGCAGCGCGCATCAGATCCTGCGGCATGGTGCCATGTGCCGGATAATGCGAAACCCCAACCGAGATCGTGATACGGGGCAGGGATTTCTCACCGTAGCGCACCGAGACGGCCTCGATCGCTTGCCGCAATTGTTCGGCGCGGGTGATTGCGTCGTCCGAGGTATTGTCGGGCAGGATCAGCATAAATTCTTCACCACCAATGCGGCAGGCAACTTCATCCCGGTCGCAGCCCTGTTCCAAAGCGGCACCAACTGCACGCAACACCATGTCACCGGCATCATGCCCATGGGTGTCGTTGAATTTCTTGAAATGATCGATATCCACGGCAATCAGGCTGAGCGGCGCTCCGGTTTGCTGACTGCGATTGATGGATTTGCGCAGGGTTTCAAGCATATGCCGCCGGTTGAACAGCCCGGTCAACGGGTCCCGGACGGACTGGTCATGCAACTGATCGCGCATCCGTACATTGGCAATCGCCATGCTGATCTGTTCGGCGCTGAGCTGTGCCAGCTTTTTACTCGTGTGAAACGCCTCATCTGTACCCTCAAGGGCGCGGAGGTGTAGAAGGCCGACCGTTTCCCCATGCGCCAGTATCGGAAAGCAGAAATAAGGTCGCCCGTCGTGTGGTTCGGCGTGTTCACAGACAAAGTCGATCTCGGACGCGCCGTATTCATAGGTTCGGCCACGCCGAAGCCCCCAACACCCTTCGGGATGGATGTGCGCCTTATGGGTCCCGCCATTCCAACTGGCACAGCCATCCAGGACGTCGCGCGAGTTGGAATATACGTAAACGCTGCCCTCAGCCTCGGGTAGGATATGGGTCATGAAGCGCGAGACCATATCGAACAGCTCGTCCAAGGACCGGCTGGATTGCAACCACTCGTTCAATTCGCCCAGCAATCGGACTTCGCGGGCCAGGCGCAGTTGATCTTCCATCAGATCACGTTCTTTGGCGGATTGTTTTTGCAGGGCCTGCAATTGCAAGCGGTTCGCCCTGTAGCTGGCAAAGGACACAGCAACAAGCGCAAGCAAGGCGATGACGCTTAGAACGGTCAAAGAAATCCTGAGCCGCGAGATGAACGTGGTGCGCAAGTCGGAGATATCAGTAAAGAATTCAATGGCACCGATGAAACGCCCATTCTTGGCCACCGGCATAAAGACTTCGGCAACATGGTGCTGCGTTGCGTTCAGGATATTGTCGGTATGCAGATCAAGCCCGTCGATCTCGGACAGTGGAACTACTTCCTGAATATAGTGAATCATTCCTCTGGCAACGTCGCTGCGAAAGAAATCACGGGTTTCAACACTGCCTACCTCTGTCGGACGAGTCGACCAAGTGACACGCCCATTCGAGTCGAGCAATTTGAAGCGGTAAACATCAGAAGCTTCGGGCATCGCGGCCAGAAATTCGGCGTCATGCGCATCAATCACGCCCGTCTTAAGCGCGGTCTCGGGGTCTTCTAGATGCAATACTACGCGGCGCTTCCACAGTTCGGCCTGCTTGAGAATGTCGACCTTTAGCATCCTGTCGACCAGCGGCGCAGGTAATTTGTAAATTCCCCAGCCGCATCCAATTGTCAGAAAAATCAGCAACATGCTGACACCGATCCATTTCAGCCGGTGATTTACGGCCCCCCGATTATCCTGAGTCATACCTTCGCGCTCCCACAGCAATTTACTGATCATCGCGGCGGGTGTTTTACAGATGGTTAATGAAATCGTTCTCAGTCCAAGTCGCTTGATTAGAATTGATCGTAACAGAGCATCAAAAACTGTGCGAACAAGGCGTGAACAAACCCTTTCCCTCGGTCAACATCCAGCGTAGTTTGGAAAGATGAGCAGTTTCGACGAAATGGACGCCTTTGAGGGCGCATCCCTGTCCGCGCGCGCCATGGCCGCGCGCCCTATGCCTTATCTGGACGAGCTGAACCCGGCGCAACGTGACGCGGTCGAGCGACTGGATGGGCCTGTCCTGATGCTGGCAGGCGCAGGTACGGGCAAAACCAAGGCACTGACCGCGCGTATCGCGCATCTGCTTAGTACCGGGCGGGCGCGTCCGAACGAGATATTGTCGGTGACTTTCACCAACAAAGCCGCGCGCGAGATGAAGAACCGCGTGGGCCGTTTGTTGGGGCAACCAGCCGAGGGGATGCCTTGGCTGGGCACGTTCCACTCGATCTGCGTCAAGTTGCTGCGGCGTCACGCGGAACTGGTCGATCTGAAATCGAATTTCACCATTCTGGATACGGATGATCAGTTGCGGCTGCTCAAACAGCTGATTCAGGCGGCCAATATCGATGACAAACGCTGGCCTGCGCGCATGTTGGCCGGAATCATTGATGACTGGAAGAACCGGGCGCTTACGCCCGACAAGGTGCCTGCTGCCGATGCCGGCGCCTATAACCACAAGGGAATTGAGATCTACGCTCAGTACCAAACCCGGCTGCGCGAGCTGAACGCGGTGGATTTTGGCGACCTGCTGTTGCACATGGTCACGATCTTCCAGACCCATCCGGATGTGTTGGAGCGATATCAACGTTGGTTCCGCTACATCCTTGTGGACGAATACCAGGATACCAACGTTGCCCAATATCTGTGGTTGAGGTTGCTGGCTGGGGCGCACAAGAACATTTGTTGTGTGGGAGATGACGATCAGTCAATTTATGGCTGGCGCGGGGCCGAAGTGGGCAACATCCTGCGGTTTGAAAAGGATTTTCCAGGGGCTTATGTCGTTCGGTTAGAGCAGAACTATCGCTCGACCCCCCATATTTTGGCGGCTGCGTCCAATGTCATCCGTGGCAATGAGAGTCGGCTGGGTAAGGAATTGTGGACCGATGCGCAGGACGGTGAAAAGGTCCGCCTGATCGGTCATTGGGATGGCGAGGAAGAGGCGCGCTGGATCGGTGAAGAGATCGACGCGATGCAGGGGGGAACGCGTGGTGCGCGGCCCTTTAATCTGGATGAAATTGCGATTCTCGTGCGGGCCAGCCATCAGATGCGCGCGTTTGAGGACCGTTTTCTGACCATCGGTCTGCCCTACAAGGTCATAGGCGGCCCACGATTCTATGAGCGGATGGAGATCCGCGACGCGATGGCCTATTTCCGGCTGGTGGTCAGCCCCGGTGACGATCTGGCATTCGAGCGGATCGTGAATACTCCGAAACGCGGGCTGGGTGACAAGGCGCAGCAGACGATTCAGATGACGGCGCGGGAAAATGGCGTGTCGCTGGTCGATGGCGCCCGGATCGCTGTCGATAATGGGCTGATCAAAGGCAAAGGCGGCAAAGCACTACGCGAGTTGATCGACGGGTTGGCGCGTTGGAACGCGATGACGCGCGGGCCCCGGATCGAAGTCGACGATGATTCTGTGATTGATGACGGCTCCGCTCCGATGCGGTTTGGTGAGCCCGAGGTCTCACATATCGAACTGGCACAGATCATATTGGACGAATCCGGCTACACGGCACACTGGCAGAACGAAAAAACACCCGAAGCTCCGGGTCGGTTGGAAAACCTCAAGGAATTGGTCAATCAGCTGGACAACTTTGAGAATCTGCAAGGGTTTCTTGAGCATGTCAGCCTGGTCATGGACAATGAGCAAGAGGGTGACGGGGCCAAGGTTTCCATCATGACGCTGCACGCGGCAAAGGGGCTTGAGTTTCCGGCCGTGTTCTTGCCGGGGTGGGAAGACGGGCTGTTCCCGTCACAGAGATCAATGGACGAATCCGGGATCAAGGGCCTCGAAGAAGAACGGCGATTGGCCTATGTGGGCATCACCCGCGCGGAAGAGATCTGTACGATCTCCTTTGCGGCCAATCGTCGGGTGTTTGGTCAATGGCAAAACGCGATGCCGTCGCGGTTCATTGACGAGTTGCCTGAAGATCATGTCGAAGTTCTGACGCCGCCAGGGCTGTACGGGGGTGGTCAGCCGACTGCCGGTATCGAAACCCGTGCGGCCGAGGCCAATGTCTATAACTCGCCCGGTTGGCGGCGGTTGCAGGCCCGGCAGGGGCAGTATGGAACGTCCCAACCCCGCGAAAGCCGCAATACGGTGATCGACACGACTGCTGTTGCCAGTTTCACCCTTGGCGAGCGCGTGTTTCATCAGAAATTCGGCTATGGCGCGGTGATCGGCATCGAAGGTGACAAGGTTGAGGTCGATTTCGAAAAAGCTGGATTGAAAAAAGTGGTTTCTCGCTTTCTGTCCGCCAAGGATGATGTGCCGTTCTAAACGCTATAGCCCTTCAACCAGTACCATGTTCGCCGTCGCGGTTTTGTGCCGAATTTCCGCCAGCTTGATATAGTCTGGGTCGTCTTTCCACGCCTTGGCCGCAGCAAGAGATGGGAACTCCATCAACACAATTCCGTCTTCGGGCCATACGCCCTCGACCAGTTCCACGGGCTTGGAGGATATCGTCAGCAGGCGACCTCCGTGCCGGTCAAAGATCGGCATGAAACCTTCAAGGTATTTCTGGTACCCGTCAGGGTCGTGAATGGAAATCTGGGCGATGAAATATGCGGCCATCGGAAACTCCTGAAATTCTGGTCAGGGCTTCAGTTTACATCTCGGTACGAAAAACAAAAACGGCGGTTCGCAGGGAGGAGGAGAGGGAACCGCCGTTCTTTTCAACATCAGGGCAGGGAGGAGGAGAGCCCCGATGTATCCGAACCCGGGTTTGATCCCGGTATGAGGAAGACGCGGCGACGTCAGGGAGGAGGAGAGACGTCGCCGCGCGCTTTCAACACCGGGAAAGGGAGGAGGAGTACCCGGTGTGTCTGCTTCCGGCGATCAGGGCCGGTATTAGGGGCGGCGACATCAGGGAGGAGGAGAGATGCCGCCGCTGAAATACAGGTCCAAAAGGGAGGAGGAAGGACCTGATCTCGGTGTTTCTGTGTCGCTTAACGTGCGACGTGTTCTTCGGCCGCTTGCTGAGCCAGGCGGCGGATCATCGAGCGGTGAAGCCCCAGATCAGCCAGTTCGCGGTTCGACAGATCAGACAGTTCGTGAACTGTCTGGCGATAGACGCGATATTGGATGAACCGGGTCTTTGCCGCCTCGAATAGCGAAGCCAGGCTAGTTGCCGGTGCGCCTTTGAGCGCGGTGTTATGTGTTGCTGCAGCCATTTGCTTTACTCGATGTATTCGTTGTTGCCGGTGTTGTCCGGCGCTTGCTTGAGACTGAAAATAAGCAAATGCTGCAATTGCACAATACCCGACAACGTCAATGCTGCTATGCAGCAAGTGCATAGATATCAACTGGTTGTCGATGAGGGTTGGGAAGGGCCAGTAAAATAAGGCCTTCAGATGATGCTTCCCCAAAGGAAGGTTGCAACAAGATTTTCTGGATTTTCGTGTTTGCGCGTCTTTTGAGCGGAGTTTGTCAATTCTTGTGCGCTTTGTGTATTGGATGGGCCAGGCGCGCGGCGGCTGACATGTTGATTTCGGTTCGTGGGAATTCATGGGCGTCAGCTGGAGCGGCGAAGAATCCACATGTGGTTGAGGTTTAAAGCTGGAGTGATTCGCTAATCAAGTGGCCCATTTTCGCTACGCTCATCATAAACCTTCACCCTTTGAAGAAATATCTGGGAAATTATGGGAATAGTTGGAGTGGGTTCAAAATTGGCTTATTTAGTGCAGCCATTGCCGCAATTATCTACAATTGGTGTCCACAGGGTGGTTTTCTTTCTCAATCGCGTTGGCTAAACTGCAAGTCTGAACATAAGATCTGCAAATTTTTTGTTGATTTCCATGAATTCCCATGTCATCCCTAATTCATCCGATGAGGACGAGGCACATGGGGCACCAAACGACCCCGAAACAACAAAAATCAGGTTTCATACAGGCATCTCGCTTTCATCAATCAAGAGATCCGGCGCGCGGGCGAGCAGACATCCCCCCAGGTGGCGCGCGCAGCTGGACATCCCGCACAGCGGGTCAATGCGGCGGGTTGATCAGTGGCAGCAGATCAACCCGCCGTTTTTCATCTGGGGGAGTGAATTTTAAGTGGGGCGCAAGCGGAAGGGACAGTCGTCTTGGCGCGCAGGTTTAGAGGTGAAAGCCACCATAAGGTGGATACGAAGGGCAGGGTATCGATCCCGGCTTCGTTTCGCCGTGTGCTTGAATCCTCGGACCCGAACTGGCAGCCCGGCGACACACCTGAGCTTGTAATTGTCTACGGCGACCACCGTCGCAAATTCCTGGAATGCTATACCATGCAAGCGATCGAAGAGGTCGATGCCAAGATCGACGCGCTGCCGCGCGGATCTATGCAGCGGAAGATGTTGCAGCGCATGTTCCACGGTCAATCCTTCCCGACCACAGTGGATGAAACCGGCCGACTGGTGCTGCCGGCAAAGCTGCGTAACAAGATTGGCCTTGAAGGTGAGGCATTCTTTATCGCCGCGGGTGACACGTTCCAGATTTGGAAGCCGGAAACTTACGAATCCGAAGAACTCGCTGCAGCCGAAGAGTGGTTGGACGAACAGCCCGAGGATTTCGATCCTTTGGAGTTCCTTGACGGCACCGGGGATGCGTAACGGCATGGCCGGCGCTAACATCCCTTCCGATAAACCTCATATTCCCGTTCTGCTGCGTCCATTGCTGGCAGCTGTGGCGCCCGTGTCAGGTGTCTGGCTGGACGGAACGTTTGGAGCAGGCGGATATACACGGGGCCTGCTGGAGGCTGGTGCAGATAAGGTCATCGGCGTGGACCGTGATCCGTTGGCGTTTGAAATGGCGGCGGATTGGGTCGGAGATTATGGCGACCGGCTTGTGATGCAGCAAGGTGTATTCTCACGCATGGACGAATACGCACAGGATCTGGATGGTGTCGTTCTGGATCTGGGCGTGTCGTCGATGCAGCTGGATCTGGCGGAACGCGGCTTTTCTTTCATGAAAGACGGCCCGCTCGACATGCGAATGAGTCAGGAAGGCGAAAGCGCGGCTGATTTGGTCAACACCGCGACCGAGGAACAACTTGCCGATATCCTGTATCATTATGGCGAGGAACGTGCCAGCCGCCGCATTGCCAAGGCCATCGCCAAAGCGCGTGCGGAAGAGCCGATTACAACGACTCTGCGCCTCGTCCAGGTCATCGAATCCTGTTTGCCGCGACCCAAGCCCGGGCAGTCCCACCCTGCAACGCGGAGTTTTCAGGGTCTGCGGATCGCAGTGAATGCTGAATATGAAGAGCTGTATCAAGGACTGATGGCTGCGGAACGTGCGTTGAAGCCGGGCGGGCAACTGGCAGTCGTGACGTTTCATTCGATCGAAGACCGGATGGTCAAACGGTTCTTTCAGTCTCGTGCGGGCAAGACGGGCCGGGCCAATCGGTATGCGCCCGAGATTGAACAGGAGCTGCCGCAGTTCACGCTCAAGACTCGTAAAGCCGTGGGGCCGGATGATCAGGAGCTGCAGGAAAATCCGCGTTCACGCTCGGCAAAGCTGCGCGTTGCAATTCGAACGGATGCGCCGTCGGGGGAAATTGATGCCCGCGCCGTTGGTATGCCGCAACTAGGGGGAAGAGCAAAATGAAGAGTGTTTTGTATGTGTTGACTGCTCTGTCCGTGTTCGGACTGGCGCTGTGGGCGTATCAGGAAAACTATCGCACGCAGCAGGTGGTGAAGGAAACGCAGAAGCTGCAGCGCGAAATTGGTATGGCGCAGGTGAAGCTGGCGGTTTTGAACGCCGAATGGGCCTATCTGAACCGCCCCGACAGGTTGCGTGAGCTTGCTGATCTGAACTTTGAACGGCTGGGCCTTTTGCCCCTGCGGGCCGAGCAGTTCGGTCGCGCCGATCAGATTGCCTATGCGGAAGATCCTGACCTGCCAATCGTCGATCCGATCGAGCTGCAGGCCATCACCAATATTCAGGCGCTGGGTGAGGTGCAGATCCCATGACCCGCACGCCACTGCGCCCTCTGGCCCGAATCCTTGACGCGCGTTCGCGGGGCGAGAATCCCAAAGCCATTGAGCGCGAAAATATCCGCAAGCGTCACGAAGACATGAAAGACCGCAGCCGCACTCGTGCTGAAGGCCGCTTGTTGGTGCTGGGTCTGTTCTTTTTCTGCGCTTTTTCGGTCGTAGGCGTCCGGATGGGCATGTTGGCCACGTCCGAAGCGCAAGAACCTGTGGCCTCGGCCCCGGGTGCAGCCATTGCGATGCAGCGGGCCAACATCGTCGACCGGGAAGGACGCATTCTTGCGACCAATCTGGATACTTATTCTGTATATGCGCAGCCGCCGCTGATGATCGACCCGATTGCTGCCGCTGATCAGCTTGTCGCGATCTTCCCCGATCTGGAAAAAGAACGCCTAGTCAAGGATTTCACTGGGAATCGCAAATTCCTGTGGATCAAAAAGCGTATCTCGCCCGAGCAGAAACAAGCCGTGCACGATATCGGTGACCCGGGCATTCTATTCGGCCCGCGTGAGATGCGGTTGTACCCGAATGGCCGTCTGGCGGCGCATATCCTAGGCGGGTCAAGCTTTGGGCGCGAAGGTGTCAGTGCTGCCGAAGTGATCGGTGTGGCCGGTGTTGAAAAACAATTCGACGACTATCTGCGTGATCCCGCGAATGGGACTAAGCCGCTGCAGCTCTCGCTGGACCTGACCGTTCAGGCCGCGGTTGAGCAGGTGCTGTTTGGCGGCATGAAGATCATGAACGCCAAGGGGGCGTCGGCGGTTCTTATGAACGCGCATACGGGCGAGGTGATCTCGGCGGCCTCATTGCCGTCCTTCGATCCCAATGATCGCCCACGCCCACCGACCTCGGGGTTCGATCCCTCAGACAGCCCACTGTTCAATCGCTATGTTCAGGGCGTTTATGAACTGGGATCTGTGTTTAAGATTTTCACCGCTGCGCAGGCGGTTCAGCTGGGTTTGGTGAATTCAAATACGATCATCGATACCTCAGGGCCAATGAAGATCGGCCGTTTCCCGATTGGTGAGTTCAACGGCAAGAATTACGGTAAGATCAGCGTCGCGGATGTGATCGTCCACAGCTCGAACCGGGGCACCGGGCGACTGGCGCTGCAGATCGGCGCGCAACGGCAGCAGGATTTCCTGGAATCTCTTGGTATGTTCGATCCCACCCCGTTCGAAATCGTCGAAGCCAAGGGTGGTGAACCGCTGAAGCCCAAAAAATGGGGCGAACTGAGCACGGTGACCATCTCATACGGTCATGGTCTGTCGACCAGCCCCATGCACCTGGCGGCGGGGTATGCGGCGATTGCCAATGGCGGGCACTATGTAAGCCCGACGATCCTGCGCAAAAATGGGCCACAATACGGTCCTCGGGTGATGTCTGACAACGCGGCAAACCAGGCGCAGAACATGTTGCGCCGGGTGGTAACAGATGGCACCGCCAGTTTTGGCGATGTGGCAGGCTATGATGTGGCCGGTAAGACCGGCACCGCGGATAAGCCCAAGCCGCGTGGTGGTTATTACGACGACAAGGTGATTGCGACCTTTGCGACGTTCTTTCCCGCTTATGACCCAAAATACGTCCTGATCGTAACATTGGACGAACCATCCATCCTTGCTTATGGCGAAAAGCGCCGTACGGCAGGCTGGACAGCGGTTCCTGTGGCCGCAGAATTGATCGGGCGCATTGCACCATTGCTGGGCCTGCGTCCTCGGGTTGAGCCTGAGGCCGGCGCTGCTATAACGCTGACCTCAAATTAGGCTGTCCAAACGAGGTGGGTCATGGGCGCAAGGACAAAGAAACTGAGCCAACTGGCCCTGACCGCCCGAGGTGGCACCAATCCTGATGTCACAGGGCTGGCGGTCGACAGCCGCGAAGTCAAAGACGGTTTCCTCTTTGCGGCACTTCCCGGTACACGTGTTCATGGCGGTGAGTTCATTCAATACGCTTTGCGTATGGGGGCCGCGGCCATCCTGACGGATGCTGAAGGGGCAGAGATCGCAACCGACGAACTGGCCGCATCAGATGCGGCGCTGATCGTGGTCGAGGACCCGCGTCAGGCGTTGGCCGGGTGCGCCGCGCTGTGGTTCGGAGCGCAGCCTAAGACCATCGTTGCGGTTACCGGCACCAATGGCAAAACCTCGGTCGCGACATTTGTTCGCCAGATCTGGACTGAACTTGGTCACGCCGCGGTGAACCTCGGGACGACAGGGGTCGAGGGCGCATGGACCGCACCACTAGCCCATACAACGCCCGAACCAATCACTTTGCATCGTTGCCTGTCCAAGGCTGCAGAGAACGGAGTGACTCATGCTGCGATGGAGGCATCCTCGCACGGGTTGGAACAGCGTCGCTTGGATGGGGTACAGCTGGCTGCGGCGGGGTTTTCGAACTTCACTCAGGACCATCTGGACTACCACGAAACGTTCGAAGCGTATTTCAACGCCAAGGCAGGTCTGTTTGATCGGGTCCTGCCGCAAGACGGCACCGTTGTCGTCAACATGAGCGATCCCAAGGGGGCTCAGGTCCTCCGGATTGCCAAAGACCGGGGGCAGAAGGTTTTGACCGTTGGGCTTGGGGAAGCAGACCTGTGCCTGATGAATCAGCGGTTTGACGCAACAGGTCAGGACCTGCGGTTCTCTTGGCAGGGCAAGATATTCCAAACCCGTTTGAATCTGATCGGCGGTTTTCAGGCTGAAAATATCTTGTTGGCCTGCGGTTTGGTTATTGCTGCAGGGGAAGAGCCTGAACACGTTTTCGAAACCCTGCCGCATCTCACGACGGTTCGTGGACGCATGCAGCTGGCCGCGACGCGAGAGAATGGGGCAGCGGTTTTTGTAGATTACGCTCATACACCTGACGCAGTGGCGACCGCGCTCAAGGCACTGCGCCCGCATGTGATGGGCCGCCTGATAGCTATTGTCGGCGCGGGTGGTGATCGCGACGCGACCAAGCGCCCGCTGATGGGGCAAGCCGCCGCCAACCACGCAGATGTTGTTTTCGTCACCGACGACAACCCGCGCAGTGAAGATCCGGCCACGATACGCGCCGCCGTGATGGGTGGGGCGCCTGAGGCCACCGAGGTCGGCGATCGGGCCGAGGCCATCTTGCGCGGGATAGACGCGCTGCAACCCGGGGATGCGCTTTTGATTGCGGGCAAAGGGCATGAAACCGGCCAGATCGTTGGCGATCAGGTTCTGCCATTTGATGATGTCGAACAGGCCAGCATCAGCGTGGCCGCACTGGACGGGAGGGTGGCATGACATTGTGGACTGCAGCCGAGGCCGCCGAGGCAACCGGTGGACGCGTCACTTCGGATTGGGCGGTCAATGGTGTGTCGATCGACACGCGCACCATCCAGCCCGGCGATCTTTTCGTTGCGCTAAAGGCTGCGCGGGACGGGCATGATTTTGTAGCGCAAGCTTTGGAGAAAGGCGCAGGTGCGGCTTTGGTATCCCGCATTCCCGAAGGCGTGGCTGAAGACGCGCCCTTGTTGGTGGTCGAAGATGTCCAGACCGGGCTGGAAGCGCTGGGTCGGGCGGGTCGTGCCCGAACCGAAGCGCGTGTGCTGGGCGTCACAGGCAGCGTTGGCAAGACGTCAACCAAGGAAATGCTGGCCACCATATTGGAAACGCAGGGGAAAACCCATGCCAGCGTTGCCAGCTACAACAATCATTGGGGGGTTCCCCTGACATTGGCGCGGATGCCGCGCGATACTGAGTTTGCTGTGATCGAAATCGGTATGAACCACCCCGGAGAGATTTCGCCGCTGGCGCAGCAAGCCCGCCCGCATGTGGCGCTGGTCACGACTGTGGCGGCAGTACACCTCGAAGCGTTTGAATCGGTGGCCGGTATTGCACATGAGAAGGCCGCAATTTTTGACGGTCTGACGGAGGACGGTGCGGCCATCCTGAACGCAGATATCGAGCATGTGGACATCCTGCGCGACTGTGCGCGAGATTTAGGCGCGAAAACGGTGGATTTCGGCCGCAATGGCTCCGACTACACATTGACCGATGTAATCCAAGAGGCTGACTCGGTTCATGCAAAGGCAACAGTCGCAGGGCGCCCGTTTGCGTTTGACGTGCAGTCAGCCGGCACGCATTTCGCCATGAACGCACTGGGGGCATTGGCTGCATGTGTCGAAATGGGCGTCGATCTGGATCAAGCCATTGCAGGTCTCAGCGGATGGTCGCCGGTCAAGGGGCGCGGGGTGCGCGAACAGATCGCTTTGACCGATGGCGGTCGGATCGAATTGCTGGATGACAGCTATAACGCTAACCCGACGTCGATGGAGGCCGCACTGGACGTTCTGGCCGCCGCGCAAGGTCAGCGTCGTATCGCTTTTCTTGGGGATATGAAGGAGTTGGGGCCGGAGGAAATTGCCATGCATGCGGCGATGGCGGATGTTTCGGCCATGCAACGCGTGGACAAAGTGCATTGCGTTGGTCCGCTGATGAAGGCGCTGCACGATGCACTTTCGGCGGACAAACGCGGGCTTTGGTTCGAGACCAGCACCGAGATGGCCGTGCATATGTCAGAGCTTGTTCAGACCGGTGACACTGTGTTGGCCAAGGGATCGCTGAGCATGGCATTGGCACAGATTGTTGACGGTTTGCGTAAAATGGGGCAAGGGGGCGCGCTTGATTGATGACCGCGCCCGCGACCTCAGTGTGAGAAAGGTTTTGTAATGCTCTATTGGTTGACCGCCCTGTCGGACGGAGGGGATTTTTTTAACCTCTTCCGATACATCACGTTCCGCGCTGGCGGCGCCTTTTTGACTGCGTTGATCTTTGGTTTTCTTTTCGGGAAGCCGCTGATCAATGTACTGCGCAAAAAACAGGGCAAAGGCCAACCTATTCGGGATGACGGCCCAGAGGGGCATTTTTCGAAGGCGGGCACACCGACAATGGGCGGGCTTTTGATCGTAGGCGCGCTGGTGACATCGACCCTGGTCTGGGCTCGGTGGGACAACCCTTACGTCTGGATGGTCTTATTTGTAACACTGGCCTATGCGGCGATCGGGTTTGCAGATGACTATGCAAAGGTATCGAAGCAGAACACTAAGGGCGTTTCGGGCAAAATGCGTATGGCGCTAGGGGTGATAATCGCAGTTTTGGCCTCGGCCTGGGCTACGCTGCATCATCCCGAGGCGCTGCAAAACCAGCTGGCTTTGCCGATTTTCAAGGATACACTGATCAATCTAGGCATATTCTACATTCCCTTCTCGATCATCGTGATCGTTGGCGCGGCCAATGCGGTGAACCTGACCGATGGTCTGGATGGTCTGGCCATCATGCCGGCGATGATCGCGGCCTCGACGCTAGGCGTGATTGCCTACGCCGTGGGACGGGTCGACTTTACCGAATATCTGGACGTTCATTACGTGCCGGGAACCGGTGAGATTTTCATTTTTACCTCGGCTTTGTTTGGCGCGGGCCTTGGGTTCCTTTGGTACAACGCACCTCCGGCTGCGGTGTTCATGGGCGACACCGGGTCGCTTGCGTTAGGCGGTGCTTTGGGTGCCATTGCGGTGGCCACCAAACATGAGCTGGTGCTGGCAGTCGTCGGCGGTTTGTTCGTGGTCGAAGCGTTGAGCGTGATCATCCAGGTGCTGTACTTCAAACGCACCGGGCGGCGCGTGTTCCTGATGGCGCCGATCCATCATCACTATGAGAAAAAGGGATGGGCTGAGCCGACGATCGTGATCCGGTTCTGGATCATCTCGCTGATCCTGGCGATGATCGGTCTGGCAACGCTGAAGATCCGGTAAAGCTCCCGCCAGGTTCAGCGGACCTGCGGTCCGCCTGCCACCTGTTGGGCCCGGCTCGCGCTGACGCGCGAGCCTTTTGCCACCCTTGCCATCAGTGATTTCTTCGGTGCAGTGTGGCGGCTAAATTTACGTCAAAAAAGGTGGGCAGTATGATCCCGGTCAAAGGGTTTTCAGGGCAGAAGGTTGCGGTTCTGGGGCTAGGCCGGTCGGGGCTGGCCACGGCGCGTGCCCTGCAGGCAGGCAAAACTGAGCCTGTGTGTTGGGATGACAATCCTGCCGCCCAGGAAAAGGCCAAGGCCGAGGGGTTCGTCTGCGTCGATCTGCGCCGTCATGGCGCTTTTGACGATATCGCCACGCTGATCGTTTCGCCCGGTATTCCTCATCTCTATCCTGACCCCAATCCAATTGTGGCTGCGGCGCTTGAGGCCGGTGTCCCGGTCGATAACGACATCGGGCTGTTTTTTCGATCCTTTGCAGGGCCTGAGTGGAACAATTATGACTCTCCGCCGCGTGTGATCGCGGTGACCGGGTCGAACGGGAAATCGACCACCGCGGCTTTGATCCACCATATCCTGACCGAAGCCGGGCACGAGGTACAGCTGGCGGGTAATATCGGGCGTGGTGTGCTGGATATTGATCCGGGTGGTGACGGTTCGGTCGTTGTGCTGGAGCTGTCCAGCTATCAAACAGAACTGGCCCGTGCCCTGACCCCGGACGTGGCCGTTTTCACCAACCTGTCGCCCGACCATCTTGACCGCCACGGCGGGATGGGGGGCTATTTTGCCGCCAAGCGTCGGTTGTTCGCTGAAGGTGGCCCGGACCGCGCCGTGATTGGCATTGACGAGAAAGAGGGCGCGTTTTTGGCCGGTCAACTGGCAGAGGGCCGCGCTGATGATAGGGTCATCCGCGTGTCTGTTGCGCGCAAACTGACGGGACCCGGATGGCAGGTGTTTGCCCGCAAAGGGTTCCTGTCGGAATACCGCAAGGGACGGCAAGCGGGTTCGATTGACCTGCGCGGAATCACGGGCCTTCCCGGCGCGCATAACCACCAAAACGCCTGTTCGGCCTATGCCGCTTGTCGCGTGCTGGGACTGGCACCGCGCGTGATCGAAGACGCGCTGCACAGCTATCCGGGCCTGCCGCATCGCAGTCAGATCATCGCCGAGGTAGGCGGTATTACTTATGTGAATGACTCAAAAGCCACCAATGTGGACAGCGCTCTCAAGGCGTTGAGCGCCTTCAGGAAGGTCCGCTGGGTCTGTGGGGGGCTTGAGAAGGAAGGCGGTGTCGCCGCTCTGAACGCAGCCGCTGACCAGGTGGTCAAGGCATATGTCATTGGTCGCGAGGCCGCGAATTTCGCCATGCAACTTAAGGCCGATGCGCTGGTTTGCACCACCATGTCCGAGGCTGTTGAGCAAGCCATGAAGGATGCCCAACCCGGCGAGACAGTCCTGCTTGCGCCAGCCGCGGCCAGTTTCGATCAATATGACAATTTCGAGCAGCGCGGAGAGGACTTTGTAGCGGAAGTCAGGCAACGGCTTCCGGAATAGCCATTTGCAATAGACCGCCGGTTGGGCCAAGCTGCGATGCTATCAGCTTGACGCGCCATCATTATTGGTTTTGCTTGCCTGCAAATTCAACACGAGGTTATGACTATGCCATTTCGTAAGTTTTCTCTGATCCTGCCTGCCATTCTCGTTGCCGGTGCCTGCACCAACACAGGTGCCAATTATCAACCAATCGTCGACGGCCCGATCGGCCCGAACTACAACGTAGACCTTCAGCAGTGCCAACAACTGGCGGCATCACAAGCCAGCGTTGATGGCTCTACCGCAGGAAATGCAGCGATAGGCGCGGCAGGTGCGGCGGCTGTAACCGGGATTGTTCAGGACAGCAGCGACAATCTGGGCCGTGCGGCAGTTGCCGGTGCGCTTGTTGGCGCCGGCGCTGACGTGATCAACAAAAACCAGAACAAAGAAGTAATCGTGCGCAACTGCATGCGCGGACGTGGCTACAACGTCGTCGGCTAACTCTGCCCGGCGATTGCAATTCCTGCGGCGTGGCCCGAGGACCACGCCCATTGGAAGTTGTAGCCGCCTAGCCAGCCGGTGACATCCACTGCTTCGCCAATCGTATAGAGGCCGGGGACATCCCTGGCCTCCATCGTTTTTGACGACAGGCTATCAGTGTCGATCCCACCCAGCGTCACCTCGGCTGTACGATACCCTTCGGTGCCCGAGGGGGTAAGCTGCCAGTCGGACAGTGCTGCGACCAGTTCGGACAGCGCGGCGTCCGACTGATCGGCCAGATTGCCTGGCATGGGGATATGATGGCTCAGGTACTCGACCAGACGCCCGGGCAGGTGGCGCGCGAGTTCCGTGGTCAGCGCCTTGCGTCCGCTGCTTTGCCGCTGATCCCGCAGCAAATCAAACAGCGGCAGATCCGGGATCAGGTTTACGCGGATCGCCTCGCCTTCGCGCCAATAGGAAGACAATTGCAGAACCGATGGTCCGCTAAGCCCGCGATGGGTGAACAACAGGGCCTCGTCAAAGCTGGTCCGGTCATTCGACAGCCGCGCAGGCAAGGATACGCCAGACAGGTCCTTGAATTTACCATCCGAAAACGTAAACGGCACGAGCGCGGCCCGCGTTTCGGTTATCGTTAATCCGAACTGGCGCGCAATCTCATAGGCCAGCCCGGTCGCGCCCATCTTGGGGATCGACTTGCCGCCAGTAGCCAGCACGAGGTTGGTGCAGCTTAGGCTAAGCCGCTGCCCTTCACGTTCGAGGTCCACAGCAAATCCGCCATCGGTCTTGCGCAGGTCTTTTACGTCGGTCCGAATCCACAATTCGGCCCCGGCACGCTCGATCTCATCCAGCAACATCTGAATGATCTGTTTTGACGATCCGTCGCAGAACAGTTGCCCCAGCGTTTTCTCATGCCACGCGATGCCGTGTCGGTCGACCAGATCAATGAAATCCCACTGCGTGTACCGCGCCAGCGCGGATTTGCAGAAATGCGGATTCTGCGACAGGAAATTTCCCGGTCCCGCGTACATATTGGTGAAGTTGCAGCGCCCACCTCCTGAGATGCGGATTTTCTCTCCGGCAGCTTTGGCGTGGTCGATCACCAAAACGCGCCCGCCGCAATAGGCGGCGCACATCATACCGGCTGCACCGGCACCAAGGATGATCGTGTCATAAGTCATGTGCTGCGCATGGCTTGGATTAATTGGGAAGGCAAGGGCTAGACGAAAACACAAGTCGTGTAAGTCTGTTTGGTGGTGAGTCCTTGTCCTTTTTGCCAGTTCTGGGAAAGGGATTTAAAGCGGTCGCTGAGGCCTTTGCGAATTTGGCCGCGATATTATGTGTTAGAATGCTCGCGGAAAGAAAACTCATCTTGATGCACAGCACAGGAGGGCGGTTCAATGATCATGCGCATTTTCCAAGTCACAGTTCGACCGGGCAAAGAGGCGGAATTTTCAAAGTTCTTCCACGAGACTGCGATCCCTTTGATGCAAAGCACCGAAGGCATTGTTCAGGTCCTGCCGGGTGCTCCGCGTTCGGATTCACCGCGTGAGTTCAGTTTTGTTATGATTTGGAGCAGCCTGGACGCATTAGTAGCTTTTGTTGGTGACGATTACCAAAGTCCACATATCGATCCGGCAGAGGCCGAGTTGGTCGAATCCAGAACGATAAAGCACTACGATCTTGTAACCTAGGTGATCCGTACATCTTGGAAGGGAAAGCCCGGGTCGGATCACCGGCTTGAAGGTGTCAATTTCCCCTGTTGCCGTGTCATTCCGCTAGCCCAAACGCAAAAATGCCTGTAGACTCTCAGTCAGATCCTGAAAAACGGGACGTTAACGAGGCAGATAGTGGCGGTATCTCATGACTGAGATGGTGTATGGCGCGGTCCAGGACCAGCGCGGAGAACCGATTCTTCCGAAATGGTGGCGGACAATTGATCGCTGGACGATGTCCTGCGTTCTGATCCTGTTTGTCATCGGATTGTTGCTGGGGCTGGCCTCATCACCACCGCTGGCAGGGCGCAACGGGTTTGATCCGTTCCACTATGTCGAACGGCAGGCACTGTTCGGCGGACTGGCGCTGATTGCGATGCTGCTGACGTCGATGATGTCGCCGACACTGGTGCGCCGTTTGGCAGTACTTGGGTTCCTTGCCTCGTTTGTGGCGCTGGCCTTTCTGCCCGTCTTCGGAACGGATTTCGGAAAAGGGGCAGTGCGCTGGTACTCGCTGGGCTTTGCATCTTTGCAGCCGTCGGAATTTCTGAAACCCGGATTTGTCGTCGTGGCCGCGTGGCTGCTGGCTGCGTCGCAACAGATCAACGGCCCTCCGGGTCGGTTGTGGTCATTTGCGTTGTGCATTGCAATTGTGGCGATGCTGGTTTTGCAACCTGACTTCGGTCAGGCCTGCCTGATCCTGTTTGGATGGGGTGTGATGTACTTTGTGGCCGGCGCGCCGATGCTGCTGCTGGTTGGCATGGCGGGCGTCGTTGTCCTGGGGGGTATGTTCGCCTATTCGAATTCGGAACACTTTGCCCGCCGTATTGATGGCTTCCTGAACCAGGAGGTCGACCCGACCACCCAGCTTGGCTATGCCACGAACGCCATCCGCGAAGGCGGTCTGTTCGGTGTCGGCGTGGGTGAGGGGCAGGTGAAATGGTCCTTGCCCGATGCCCATACGGATTTCATCATCGCCGTTGCGGCCGAGGAATACGGGCTGATCCTGGTGCTGATCATCATCGCGCTGTATTCACTGATCGTTGTACGCTCACTGCTTCGGCTGATGCGCGAGCGCGATATGTTCATCCGCCTGGCCGGGACCGGTCTGGCCTGCATGTTTGGCGTTCAGGCCATGATCAACATGGGTGTGGCCGTGCGCCTGCTGCCCGCCAAGGGCATGACGCTGCCCTTTGTCAGCTATGGTGGGTCGTCGCTGATTGCAGGTGGCATCGCTGTTGGCATGCTGCTGGCCTTCACCAGAAGCCGCCCACAGGGCGAACTTGGCGATATTCTGCGCGGAAGAGGATAATGGGGAAACCTTACCTGTTGATTGCGGCTGGCGGCACCGGGGGCCATATGTTCCCGGCGCAGGCGCTGGCCGAAGCGATGCTGAATAAAGGCTGGCGCGTGCGCCTGTCCACGGATGAGCGTGGCGCGCGCTACACAGGCGCCTTTCCGCAAACGGTTGAGATTGTCGAGGTCGCCTCTGCCACTTTCGCGCGCGGCGGGCTGGCCGCTAAGGCATTGGTCGGCCCCAGGATTGCGGGCGGCGTCAGCAGCATGGCGTTCCAGATGATGCGGGACAAACCGGACGTTGTCGTGGGCTTTGGCGGATACCCGTCGATCCCGGCTTTGGGGGCCGCGACGATGCTGAAAGTTCCGCGCATGATCCACGAACAGAATGGGGTTCTGGGGCGCGTGAACCAATTGTTTGCCACGCGTGTTGCCAACGTCGCCTGTGGTGTCTGGCCAACCGATCTGCCCGAAGGGGCCAATGGAATCCACACCGGAAACCCGGTCCGCGCCGCCGTGCTTGAGCGCGAGGCCGCAGGTTACATCCCACCGGGCGACTATCCTATGTCTATTCTGGTTATGGGCGGCAGTCAGGGTGCGCGCATTCTCAGCGATATTGTCCCTGGCGCGATTGCTGCCTTGCCTGACGACTTGCGCAGCCATATCCGTGTTGCACATCAGGCCCGCGACGAGGATGGGGAACGTGTTACGGCGTTCTATGCCGAACATGGTATCCGGGCCGAGGTCAAACCTTTCTTTGACGACGTTCCGCGTCGCATGTCGGATGCACAACTTGTCATCAGCCGGTCCGGCGCATCCAGCGTGGCGGATATCTCGGTCATCGGACGTCCATCGATCCTGATCCCGTTCGCCGCAGCCGCAGGCGACCATCAAACTGCGAACGCGCGAGGATTGGTTCAGGCAGGCGGCGCGATTATGATCCCGGAAAACGCACTTGACGTTCCCTCGCTGACAGAGCAAATCACCGCCGTTCTTACCAACCCCGAAGCCGCCCAAAAGATGGCCCATGCCGCCCTCTCGACCGGTGCCCCCGACGCAACTGAACGTCTGACGGCCCTTGTCGAACAACTGGCGCAGAAGGAGACCACATGAATCCTGCAACCAAACTGCCGCAAGACGTAGGGTCGATTCACTTTGTGGGGATCGGCGGAATTGGGATGTCGGGCATTGCCGAGGTTTTGCTGAACCTCGGTTACCGCGTGCAGGGGTCCGACCTGAAGGCGTCCAAGATCACTGATCGTCTGGCGAGCCTTGGGGCTGAGATATTTGTCGGCCAGCGTGCCGAAAACCTTGAAAACGCGGCCGTTGTTGTGGTGTCGACCGCGATCAAGCCTGGCAACCCCGAGCTGGACGGCGCCCGGGCGCAAGGCCTGCCGGTTGTTCGTCGCGCCGACATGCTGGCCGAGCTGATGCGCCTGAAATCCAACATCGCCATTGCCGGAACCCACGGCAAGACCACCACGACCACCATGATGGCCGAGCTGATGGTGGCCGGCGATTTCGATCCGACCGTCATCAATGGCGGCATCATCCATGCCTACGGTTCGAACGCACGGATGGGGCAGGGTGAATGGATGGTGGTCGAGGCCGACGAATCCGACGGTTCGTTCAACCGACTGCCCGCGACCATTGCCATTGTTACGAATATCGACCCCGAGCATATGGAGCATTGGGGTGACTTCGACCAACTGCGCGACGGGTTCTACGAGTTCGTCTCGAACCTGCCATTCTACGGTCTGGCTGTGTGCTGCACGGACCATGCAGAGGTGCAGACGTTGGTTGGACGTATCACCGACCGCCGGGTCCGGACCTATGGGTTCAATGCGCAGGCTGATGTTCGTGCGTTGAACCTGACCTACAGGGGCGGCGTGGCGCATTTCGACATCCACCTTCAGTACGAAGATAAGATGATCGAGGGCTGCACATTGCCGATGCCCGGCGACCACAATGTCTCAAACGCGCTGTCTGCAGTGGCCGTCGCCCGCCATCTGGGTATGAAGGCCTCGGAAATCCGTGATGCGCTGGCTAATTTTGGCGGCGTCAACCGCCGCTTCACTAAGGTCGGCGAGGTCGATGGCGTCACCATTATCGACGATTACGGCCACCATCCGGTAGAGATTGCAGCCGTTCTTAAAGCTGCGCGCCAGGCCACCGATGGGCGCGTGATCGCCGTGCACCAACCGCACCGGTACTCGCGCCTGTCCAATCTGTTTGACGATTTCTGCACCTGCTTCAATGACGCGGACGTTGTAGCCATCGCTGATGTTTTCTCTGCCGGAGAGGACCCGATCGAAGGAGCCAGCCGAGATGATCTGGTGCAAGGCCTGATCCGTCACGGTCACCGCCACGCGCGTGCATTGCTGAACGAAAACGATCTGGAGCGCCTTGTTCGCGAACAGGCCCGTCCCGGTGACATGGTTGTTTGCCTTGGCGCCGGTACAATTAGCGCCTGGGCCAATGGGTTGCCTGAAAGGCTGCGACAAAAACAAGCCGTTTGATGGAATGGACTCTCTAGCACTGCAACTTTAAAGTGTGATTTTGCAGTTGCAGCAATAATCGTCCTCGGAGGGGCAGTTGGTATATTCGGTGCTTTTTGCTGGCTTGTGGGTTTTGGCCTCAACGATCGTCGCCATGCTGCCAATGCGCCTGCAATTTCCGCCGGGCATTGTGCTGTTCGTTTCCGCTCCTGCGCTGATCGTCTGGCTGGGTCATGACTTTGGCTGGTTTTTCTCGTTGCTGGCCTTTGCTGCTTTTGCATCCATGTTCCGCAATCCCATTCGCTATTACTGGCGCCGCTGGACCGGGCAGGAGGTCGAGGAGTGAACTGGTCGATCGCCCTTGCCGCTCTGTGGGGGATCGCCGCAAATGTGCTGGCGATGATCCCCAGCAAGGACAACCATTGGACCCGCGCTTATGTCCTGATCGCTGTGGGGATTCCAATACTGGGTTACGTCACTTTGCAGAACGGCCCGTGGATCGGGCTGATCGTTCTGGCGGCGGGTATGTCGGTACTGCGTTGGCCTGTGATCTATCTGGGGCGGTGGGTGCGGCGTATGGTCGGAGAATAGAATTGGACCCCAGAATATTCGCGTTTCTCTGCGGGCTTACCTTAGTTTCTGTTATGGTCGCGATGTATTCGCATCTACGTACGAAAGCAGGCAAACTTCGCGGCCCACTCATTTTGATTTTGTTTTTGATCGCGTCGGGACTTTACGGCTTTGTTACCCGTATACATTTCGAGCCAGTATCTATCGATAAACAAACCGCAACGATAGACGCTTGGATTGTGATCTACGTGCTTGCGGTCTCCATTCCGTTGATTGCCGCCTTATGCGTTGGGTTTGTCACCGGGGGACTGCACCGCGTTCTGGCGCGGTGGAAGAACAATTCTAAGCAATTGGGTGACAAAACCGTTCAAGCAGATTACCAGAGCACCATGGATCAATTGCTTCCCAAGCCACGCGGCAAACTCTCGAAAAAACGGGCTCTTAATGACTTGACTTGGCTGCGTGTTGGCGGCCCGGCTGACTATTTGTTTCAACCTGCTGACACCGAGGATTTGCAGGATTTTCTCCGTGATCTGTCCGGCGACGTCTCGGTCTTTCCCATGGGCGTCGGGTCAAACCTGATCGTTCGCGATGGCGGCTTGCGCGCAGTTGTGATCCGATTGGGGCGGGGGTTCAATGCTATCTCGGTTGAGGGAAACATCGTCACCGCCGGAGCTGCCGCGTTGGATGCGCATGTGGCGCGCAAGGTGGCGGATGAGGGTGTGGACCTGACCTTTTTGCGCACCATCCCGGGCTCAATCGGCGGTGCGGTGCGGATGAACGCAGGGTGTTATGGCAGCTACACGGCAGACGTGCTGCGCAAGGCGACCATTGTCACCCGGCAGGGAGAGCTTGTGGAACTGACTCCGGAAGACCTGAATTTTCGTTATCGCCAGTCCGATCTGCCCGAAGGCGCGGTACTAATCTCGGCCACTTTCGAAGGTCCATCCGGCGATCCGGAAGAGCTGTACGCCCGGATGTCCGCGCAGTTGCAAAAACGCGACGAAACCCAGCCGACCAAAGACCGTTGCGCCGGGTCAACCTTCCGCAACCCGGCAGGGTTTTCTTCGACCGGGCGGGCGGATGATGTACACGACCTTAAGGCATGGAAGGTCATTGACGATGCGGGCATGCGCGGCGCGACGCGCGGCGGAGCACAGATGAGCGAAAAGCACTCGAATTTCCTGATCAATACCGGTGATGCCTCTGCCGCGGACCTCGAAGGTCTGGGCGAAGAGGTGCGAAAAAAGGTTTACGAAACAAGCGGCATCACGCTAGAGTGGGAAATCATGCGGGTCGGTGATCCGTTGACAGAATAAAGCCCTGACCGTCAGACCATAACAGGCAAATTAAGGCGACGGATCAAGGAGATAAACGCAGTACGGACCACCACATAAGGTCCGGGGACATTGAGGCGCACGTTGGGTATGTCGAGCAGGACAAACCCCAAAGTGGCGGTATTGATGGGTGGACCCTCGAAGGAACGCGAGGTGTCTCTCAGCTCTGGGCGCGAATGCGCGGCCGCCCTTGTGGGAGAAGGCTTTGAAGTAGTTGAGCTGGACGCAGGTCCTGACCTCTATGCGCGCCTTTTGGAAATCAAACCAGACGTTGTGTTCAACGCCCTGCATGGCCGCTGGGGTGAGGATGGCTGCGTTCAGGGTCTGCTGGAATGGATGCGCATTCCGTACACGCACTCTGGTGTTCTGGCCTCGGCGCTGGCGATGGACAAGCAGCGCAGCAAAGAAGTGTTTGAGGCCGAAGGCCTACCCGTTGTTGCCAGCGTGATCGTACCAAAGATTGAGGTAGTTAAGGTTCATGTGATGGAGCCTCCTTACGTGGCCAAGCCCAACAACGAAGGCTCCAGCGTTGGGATCTACATCGTGCATGAAGGGTCTAATGGCCCTCCGCAGCTGTCGCATGAAATGCCCGATCAGGTTATGGTCGAGAAATACATTGCCGGACGCGAGTTGACTGTAACGGTGATGAACGACAAGGCCGTAACGGTTACCGAGATCATGACCGATGGCGGTTGGTACGATTATGACGCCAAGTACAAGCCCGGCGGATCGTGGCATGTTTTGCCCGCTGACGTACCGACCGAAATTTTCGCCCTGTGCATGGACTACGCATTGCGCGCTCATTCTGCGCTGGGATGCAAGGGCGTAAGCCGTACGGATTTCCGCTGGGATGACAGTATGGGTGCCGATGGGCTTTTCCTTCTCGAGACCAACACTCAGCCCGGCATGACGCCGACGTCCCTGGTGCCTGAACAGGCCGCACATCTGGGGATGAGTTTCGGGCAGCTATGCGCCTGGATGGTGGAGGACGCATCATGCGACCGCTAAGAGCCACCCGAGCGCCTGTGGTTCACCGGCCCAAACAACTGACCGGTCCCGATGCTGATTTCGAATCCGGCGCACATACCGGAGTCGAACCCAAATTGCGGCTGCGTGGTATGTTTGGTGGCAAGGGCGATCGCCTCGACCCGGCCCCGTCTCGTCTCAGCTACCGCCTGCAGCGCTGGATGCTGACGCGGGGCGTTCGGCGCAGCCTAAAGATTGGCCTGCCGGTGTTTGCCGTTTGCGCCGCAGTTGGCATCTATTTCGGTTCGCAAGAGCGTCGCGATGCGGTAGTGGCCTATGTCATCGACATCAAGACTTCGATCCAGCAACGGCCAGAGTTCATGGTCAATCTGATGGCCATTGACGGGGCAGGGACCAACCTGTCCGAGGATATTCGTGAGGTCGTACCGCTGGATTTCCCTGTCAGCTCATGGGATCTGGATGTTGAGCAAATCCGCGACACGATTACCGGGCTGAATCCGGTCAAATCCGCCACGGTACGGGTGCGCCCGGGCGGCATTCTGCAGGTGGATGTTGTCGAGCGTCAGCCCGTCATCGTCTGGCGTACGCGCCGTGGGATCGAATTGCTGGATGAGACCGGCGCGCATGTGGAACGCATCGCGTCGCGCAAGGATCACTCTAATTTACCTCTGATCGCGGGCAAAGGTGCAGACGGTCACGTAGGTGAGGCGCTTGAATTGCTGACAACCGCCCGCAGCCTCGGCGGTCGTGTGCGCGGGCTGGTCCGGATTGGTGAACGTCGCTGGGACCTGGTTATGGACCGCGGCCAGCGCATCATGTTGCCAACCGAACGCCCCGTACGCGCGTTGGAACGCGTTCTGGCCGTGAATGAGGTGCAGGACCTTTTGGAACGCGACGTCGCGGTGGTCGACATGCGCCTTGGGCAACGTCCGACAATAAGAATGACCAAAGCTGCCAGCGAAGACTGGTGGAATACAAAAGTGACAGTGGGTAGCGAGCAGTAACGACCATGATGACCGATCTTTATCAGTCCCAGCGCGCCATGCGGCAGATGCGCAGACAAGCCATGCAACGCGGTGTTGTCGCCATTCTCGATGTTGGCAGCTCCAAGATTGCCTGTCTTGTACTGCGCTTTGACGGGACCGGCCGCCTGAGCGAGGACAACACCATCGGGTCGATGGCCGGGCAGACCGGCTTTCGTGTGATCGGTGCTGCAACCACTCGGTCGCGGGGTGTACAGTTCGGCGAAGTCACCGCCATGCAGGAAACGGAACGGGCGATCCGGACCGCGTTGCAAGCGGCGCAAAAGATGGCTGATATCCGGGTCGATCACGTGATCGCGAGTTTCTCGGGTGCGAACCCGCGCTCTTACGGGTTGGACGCGCAGGTCGATCTTGAGGGTCAGGTCGTGACCGAGGCAGAGGTTGGCCGTGTCCTGAACGCCTGTGATGTGCCGGACTACGGGGCAGGGCGCGAGGTGTTGCATGCCCAACCGGTAAACTTCGCTTTGGACAACCGCTCAGGTCTGATCGACCCGCGCGGCCAAATGGGGCAGAGCCTTGCCGTCGACATGCACATGCTGACCGTCGACGCAACTGCGATCCAAAACATCGTGCGCTGCATCAAACGCTGCGATCTGGAATTGGCCGGAATTGCAAACTCGGCCTATGTGTCTGGTGTTTCCGCCTTAGTCGAGGATGAGCAGGAACTGGGCGCGGCCTGTATCGACATGGGTGGCGGCACGACCAGCGTGTCGATCTTTATGAAAAAGCACATGATCTATGCCGATTGCGTGCGCATGGGTGGCGATCACGTAACCTCGGACATTTCGATGGGGTTGGGTATCCCGGCCTCGGTGGCTGAGCGGATTAAAACCTTTAACGGCGGGGTTCACGCAACTGGCGCGGATGATCGGGACCTGATCGACATCGGTGGGGATACTGGCGACTGGGAACATGATCGCCGCACCGTCAGCCGTGCTGAACTGATCGGGATTATGCGTCCCCGTGTGGAAGAGATCCTTGAAGAGGTGCGTGTTCGTCTGGATGCCGCCGGGTTCGAGCACATGCCGAGCCAGCAGATCGTCCTGACCGGCGGCGGCAGCCAGATCATGGGACTGGACGGACTGGCCACCCGCATCCTTGGGCAGCGCGTCCGCCTTGGCCGGCCGCTGCGTGTGCATGGTCTACCGCAATCGGCGACCGGGCCGGGGTTCTCCTCCGCAGTGGGGCTTAGCCTGTTTGCAGCGCACCCACAGGACGAATGGTGGGACTTTGAAATCCCTGTCGACACCTATGCCGCGCGCCCGTTCAAGCGGGCCGTGCGTTGGTTCCGTGACAATTGGTAAGCTAGGGGTCGCAGCGCTGCTGGCCCTGACACCGCTGACCACTCAGGCGCAAACCCGGATCACCCCTGAGGCATTTCTGGATGCGGTTCTTGGCAAAACCGTCGACTTTCATGACTTTCGCAGCGGCGACCTTGTTGGCACCGAAGAATTTCTCAGCTCCACCGTGTCGGTTTGGCGCCGAGAAGGAAGAGGGTGCGTTTATGGGCATATCACAACGCCGAACGGGCAAATCTGTTTTCTCTATGATGATGAAGTCGAAGGGCCAGCCGTGTGTTGGTGGCCTTTCGAATATAAGGGCAGGTTGGTGGTGCGACTGGCCACTTTTGCGGACAGCGAAATCCAGGAGGTGCGCAGCATCACCGAGGACGGTTTGAATTGTCCAAGTGCCCCGATCAGCTAAAGAAATGGGTTGCAGCTGACTCGTTTATCCCGCAAGATATCCACAAGGCCCGACAGAGGCCCGCGGCAGGACCTGAGCAGTTTTCCGCAGTTTGACAGTTTATGAGTCCCTTTGGTGATGCGTCGGTTGAGTGCCGCGCGCAAATCGCCTGTTTTGTGCTACATTGAGTTCTTTACGCAACATCTGGCGGTATTTGCGAAATACTGCCGGTCAGCGCCTTATTTCCTCCATATTTTGTGGAATTGCGCGATTTTTGGCGTGACGTTTGCCGTTTCAAACGGTAGGATTGTTAGTGGATAGGTAAGAAAAACACCGCTTTGGCGGGAACAAAAAAACAGGCGGACAGAGCATGACATTGAATCTTTCGATGCCCGGGCACGACGAACTGAAGCCTCGGATCACAGTATTTGGCGTTGGTGGTGCAGGCGGAAACGCTGTCAACAACATGATTGAGAAACAGCTGGACGGCGTCGATTTTGTGGTCGCCAACACCGATGCGCAGGCACTGCAACAAAGCCAGTCCTCGGCACGGGTTCAACTGGGCGTGAAAGTCACCGAAGGTCTGGGGGCAGGGGCCCGTCCGACCGTGGGTGCGGCAGCAGCCGAAGAAAGCATTGAACAGATCGTTGATCACCTGGCCGGCGCGCATATGTGCTTTATCACCGCCGGAATGGGCGGTGGCACCGGTACAGGCGCGGCCCCGATCATCGCGCAAGCTGCACGGGAATTGGGCGTTCTGACTGTTGGTGTTGTGACCAAGCCCTTCCAGTTTGAGGGTGCCAAGCGGATGCGTCAGGCCGAAGACGGCGTTGAGATGCTGCAAAAGGTCGTCGACACTCTGATCATCATCCCGAACCAGAACCTGTTCCGTCTGGCCAACGAAAAGACCACCTTTACCGAGGCGTTCTCGATGGCGGACGATGTTCTCTATCAGGGCGTCAAAGGCGTGACCGATCTGATGGTCCGTCCGGGCCTGATCAACCTCGACTTTGCAGATGTTCGCGCCGTGATGGATGAGATGGGCAAAGCGATGATGGGAACCGGCGAGGCCACCGGCGAAGATCGCGCGGTTCAGGCCGCCGAGAAGGCGATCGCCAACCCGCTGCTGGACGAAATCAGCCTCAAGGGTGCCAAGGGCGTTCTGATCAACATCACCGGCTCGCACGACCTGACCCTGTTCGAACTGGACGAAGCCGCCAACCGCATCCGCGAAGAAGTGGATCCCGAGGCGAACATCATCGTTGGTTCGACACTGGATACCGTGATGGAAGGCGGCATGCGCGTATCGGTTGTCGCGACCGGTATCGATGCCAGTGAAAAGCAGGAAGATGTCCCTGTCGCGCGCCGCTCTATGTCGGCACCGCTGACCCGCACCGTTTCGGCAGAAGAGTCGGTGCAGGAAGAGGTCCCGGTTGCTGCGCAAGTCGCTGAGGAAGCGCCGCAGCAAGATATGATCCGCGAACCCTCGCTGTTTGAAGCGCCGGAAGAGCCTGCCCAGCCGCAGTTCCAGTCGCGTGCCCGGCAGGATGATGATGGTTTGCCTCCGCCGGCCTATCAGCCGCGCGTTGCCGAATTCGAGCCGACCCCCGAACCGGTTGAGCCTGCGTCCGAAAACTATGTCGCGCCGCAGCCTCAACCGGCAGCGGGAACACCGTCGCCCGAGGCGCTGCAGCGCTTGCAGGCCGCAGTCCAGAACGTTCCGCCGTCCGAGCGGAGCCCTTCGATGGCTCGCCCTGCGACCCCACAGCCGACCCCTGCGCCGCAGGAAGAAGCGCATGATCGTCCCCGGTTTGGCTTTAACCGATTGATCGATCGGATGACCGGTCACGCGGCAGATACTCCGGCGCAACCACCGCGCCAGCAGCCCGTTATGCGCCAATCTGACGCTACGGCACCTGCAAGGGATGAGATCGATCCCGAACAGGACCGGATCGAAATTCCCGCCTTTTTGCGGCGCCAGGCCAACTGATCGCGGTAACAAAATGAATGCAGAGGGTCGCCAAATGGCGGCCCTTTTCTTTTGTTTTACAGATGCTTAATGGGGTGTAAGCAGGGATTTGCCGATCTGTCACATACATGTTTCATTCGGTTGCAAAGAGTGAGTTGAGCCTTGACGCCGCCTTCCTTAACTGAGTGTCCAACACGGCCAACCGAGGCCGGACACCACTCTTCGAGGTTCACCTTGCAACATACGCTCAAATCTCCGGTCACGTTTACAGGCGTCGGACTGCATAGCGGTAAGCCTGCGACGATGGTCCTGAAACCGGCAGCCGCCGGTCACGGCATCTGGTTCAAACGGACGGATATTGAGCTGGGCAATGCCCTTGTCCCTGCGATCTATGATGTGGTCGAGCGCACCCCGCTGTGCACCCGCCTGATCAACGACGCGGGTGTGTCTGTGTCCACGGTCGAGCACATCATGGCCGCGTTGGCCGGTTGCGGAATACATAACGCGCTGATCGAGATTGATGGTCCCGAAGTTCCGATCATGGATGGGTCTTCGATTGATTTCGTTCGCGGTATCATGGCGAAGGGCGTGCGTCGCCAAGCCAGCCCGGTTCTGGCCTATGAGGTTCTTAAGCCGGTGACCGCTGTGCGCGAAGGTGCTAGCGCTTCGATTGCGCCTGCAAACGGTCTGATCATCGACTTTCATATCGACTTCGAAGACGGTGCCATTGGCAACCAGACCAAGACCTTGGATATGCGCAACGGTTCGTTCGCACGTGAGCTGTGTGACTGCCGGACGTTCTGCCGCCGTACTGATGTTGAGGCGATGCGCGAAAACGGGCTGGCTTTGGGCGGCACGCTGGAAAATGCCGTCGTTGTTCAGGGTGACGAAGTCCTTACGCCGGGTGGTTTCCGCCGCGCGGACGAGGCCGTGCGCCACAAGATGCTGGATGCCCTTGGTGACCTGTATTTGGCAGGCGGTCCGATCTTTGGTCACTTTACCGGTGACAAATCCGGCCATTCAATGACCAATACTCTGCTGCGCAAGCTGTTCGAGACGCCGGGTGCGGTCCGTCCGATCCTGTGCACGCCTGAACAGGCAGCCCGCCTTCCGGGGCAGGGCCTGGTCCGGGACGAAATCCCGGAAGTCGCTTGATTGGATCAACTCTTCCGACAATTCTGCGAACGGGCGCATAAGGCGTTTTGCACCGGAATTTTATGTGCTAGACCTTGGCCTAAATCGGGGCTTAACCCCGTCAAGTAATACGACAAGGATAGGCGGAATGGTTGGCACCAAAGCGGCAGTCAGGTTCGCAAGCGCGATTCTTCTGACAGCAGTTTTGACGGCATGCGCTGGAAAAGGCGCAGACCGCAATCAGAACCTGGAAGGGTTCACTCCTGAACAGATATTCACGCGCGGCGAATATGAGCTGTCGCAGAATCGTTCGGATGATGCGGCGTGGTATTTTTCAGAAGTTGAACGTCTGTATCCGTATTCCGATTGGGCCAAGCGTGCGCTGATCATGCAGGCATTCTCATACCACTCGGACAAAAACTACGAAGAAAGCCGAGGCGCCGCACAACGGTACATCGACTTTTACCCGACGGACGAAGATGCGGCTTATGCCCAATATCTTCTGGCGCTCAGCTATTATGACCAGATTGACGAGGTCGGGCGCGATCAGGGCCTGACTTTTCAGGCGTTGCAATCGCTGCGCACCGTGATCGAGGTCTACCCGGATAGCGAATACGCGACCTCTGCGGTGCTGAAATTCGATCTGGCCTTTGACCACCTGGCTGGCAAAGAGATGGAAATTGGACGCTATTATCTGCGCCAGGACCATTATACTGCAGCCATCAACCGGTTCCGTGTGGTGGTTGAAGACTTCCAGACCACATCTCACACCGCCGAAGCTCTGTACCGCTTGATTGAAGCCTATCTGGCACTGGGTCTTGTGGATGAGGCACAGTCGGCGGGGGCCATTCTGGGGTACAACTATCAGTCGTCCGAATGGTACGATGCGGGCTATTCGCTGCTGACGTCACGCGGATTGGATCTCAAGAGCCGTGGCAACAACTGGCTCAGCACGATCTACCGTCAGACTGTCAAAGGTGAGTGGTTGTAATCGCCATGGCCAATGGGGTGGGACGCTAAGACCCGATGCTGCGCGCCCTCGATATCCGTGACATGCTGATCATCGATCGGCTGGAACTGACGTTTCAGCCGGGCCTGAATGCGTTGACCGGTGAAACCGGTGCGGGCAAGTCGATTCTTCTGGATTCGCTGGGATTTGTTCTGGGCTGGCGTGGTCGGGCAGAACTGGTCCGTCAGGGCGCCGCTCAGGGTGAAGTCGTGGCCGAGTTCGAATTGAACGAAGATCACGCCGCACATGCAATTCTGGCCGAAGCGGGCCTGCCCGACGGAGAAGAGCTGATCCTGCGGCGGGTGAATACGGCCGAGGGGCGTAAGACCGCGTGGGTCAATGATCGTCGTTGTTCGGGCGAGGTGCTGCGGGCATTGTCCGAGACCCTGATCGAACTGCATGGCCAACACGATGATCGCGGCCTGTTGAACCCGCGAGGTCACCGGGCAATGCTGGATGATTACGCCGGAGCAGAATCCTATCTAGTAAAGGTGCGGTCAGCATGGTCCGAGATGTCACGTGCGCGCAAAGCTCTTGCGCAGACGGAATCGGCCCTAGCAGCCATGCGTGCAGAAGAGGAATTCTTGCGGCATTCGGTATCCGAACTGGATCAGCTGGACCCGCAGCCGGGCGAGGACGCCGAGCTCGACGCCCGTCGTCGCATGATGCAGGGGGCCGAGCGTATCCGCGATGACGTTGCCCGTGCCTTCGCTCTGCTGGGTGGGGACGGGGCCGAGGGGGCGATGGCTGACGCCGTGCGCTGGCTCGAAGGGGTGTCGGATAGTGCGGGCGGCCAATTGGAAGAGCCGATCGCCGCATTGGGACGCGCCTTGATCGAGTTGGGTGAGGCGCAGGATGGTGTCGATGCCTGCCTGCAAAAACTGGACTTTAACCCGTCTGAGTTGGAGCAGGCCGAAGAACGCTTGTTCGCTATTCGTGCGCTGGCTCGTAAACATGACGTCGTGCCAGATGATCTGGGCACCTTCGCCGACACTTTGCGCGACCGCCTGAACCGGCTTGACGCGGGCGATGCGGATCTGGCCGATCAGAGGGCGGCGGTAGACGCGGCACAGGCGGCTTATGACGACGCAGCGGCCAAACTGAGTGCTGCGCGGCAAAAGGCCGCCGGGCAACTCGATGCCGCCGTGATGACCGAACTCGCCCCGTTGAAGATGGAACGCGCTGTGTTCCAAACCGAAATCACGGTGGCAGACCCGGGCCCCGAGGGGATTGACGCTGTGGCGTTCACGGTTGCCACCAACCCCGGCGCGCCTTCGGGACCGCTGAACAAGATCGCCTCAGGCGGTGAACTCAGTCGTTTTCTTTTGGCGCTCAAGGTCTGTCTGGCCGGTGATGACAGCGCGCGCACGATGATTTTCGACGAAATCGACCGAGGTGTCGGCGGCGCGACCGCTGATGCTGTCGGGCGGCGCCTTGCGTCGTTAGCGCATGGCGGTCAGGTGCTGGTTGTGACCCACTCTCCGCAGGTGGCGGCCCGCGCGGCGCATCACTGGCGGGTTCAAAAACACGTCACCGACGGGCATACCCTGTCGACCGTTGTGCCGCTGGCCGAACCCGACCGCGTGGATGAAATCGCCCGTATGGTCGCAGGTGACACAATAACGGACGAGGCCCGCGCTGCGGCCCGAGCCCTTTTGCAGGCCTGAGGTAATTCTGCCGCTTTCCTGTGTTCAATCCGTCGCGATCCCACTTTTATAAGGGCGCTCCGTGGCTTACTAAGGGGAAAGACGTGATCCCCGAGGGCAAATGACCCAATCAACCCGCACCGTTCTGCGCAACCAGCTCAATCAGGCTCTGGCCGCGATAAAGGACGCCTGGCGGGTGATGCGGCGGCGTGGGCCCAGCCAGATTCAATTCTGGTTCATCGCGCTGGCGATCGGGATCGCGGCAGGTTTCATGGCATTGGGATTTCGCAAGGCGATCCGGTCGCTGCAGGCCTATGTCTATGATACGGATGACATTTTGCTTTTGCACAGCCACGCGGAAAAGCTGCCTTGGTTTCTGATCCTGATCATTCCCATCATCGGCGGGCTTATCGTGGGCGTGATCCTGAATAAGTTCACCGACGACGGACGCGTGCGATCCGTCGCTGACGTCATCGAAGGGGCCGCGGTGACCGATGGTCGCGTGGAAAGCAAGGCGGGTATCGCGTCTTTCTTTGCCTCGCTCGTCACGCTCAGCACAGGCGGGTCCACGGGCCGAGAGGGGCCGGTCGTGCACATGGCTGGTGTGATCTCAACCTGGGTCAGTAACCGCATCCATGCTGATGGCATCACCGGGCGCGACCTGTTGGGATGCGCTGTCGCCGCCGCCGTCTCGGCCAGTTTTAACTCACCGATCGCAGGTGCGCTGTTCGCGCTTGAGGTCGTGCTGCGTCACTTTGCAGTGCATGCATTTGCGCCAATCGTGATTGCTTCGGTTGCCGGGACAGTAATCAACCGGCTGGAATATGGCGATGTGACCGAGTTTGTTCTGGATACACCCGGTTCCCTGCAATTCTACGTGGAACTGCCTGCCTTTCTGCTACTTGGCCTGATCTGCGGCCTGGTTTCGCTTCTGCTCATGCGGTCGATCTTTTTTGCCGAAGATATCGGCAACCATATCCAGAACCGGCTTGCCTTGCCTGGCTGGCTGCGCCCAGCTGTTTCAGGTGCGATGCTGGGGCTGCTGGCGATCTGGTTCCCGCATATCATCGGCGTCGGGTATGAAACGACGATCCGCGCTTTGGCAGGTGACCTGACCCTGAGTTTTGCCATCCTGTTTGCGGTGATCAAGACGGTTGCCGTGGCGATCACCATGGGCGGGCGTATGGGCGGCGGGGTGTTTTCCCCATCGCTGATGATTGGGGCGTTGACCGGGCTGGCCTTTGGCCTGATCGCAACCGGGCTGCTGCCGGATGTGTCGGGCACGCATACGCTTTATGCCTTTGCCGGAATGGGGGCCGTTGCTGCCGCGGTTCTGGGCGCGCCGATTTCGACAACGATGATCGTCTTTGAACTGACCGGAGATTGGCAAATCGGCCTGGCTGTGATGGTTTCGGTGTCGATGTCGACAGCGCTGGCCTCGCGTCTTGTGGATCGGTCCTTCTTCTTGACCCAGCTGGAACGTCGCAACGTGCATCTGGCCGCCGGCCCGCAAGCCTATCTGCTGGCGATGCTGCGGACCGGGGCAGTCATGCGCCCCTTGGGCGACCCGCGCTCGATCACGAAAGAACAGGCGGTCGAATTGATCGAACAGGGGCTTTGTGTTCAGGCTAGCGCTACACTAGAGGCAGCGATGCCCTATTTCGACAGGGATGACATCCCCTGTATTCCGGTGGTGATTGTCGAAGAGGATGGTAGTGAAAACCCGGTCGGAGCGCTTTACCACGTCGATGCACTGAAGGCGTATAACCGCGCCTTGGCTGCCACTGCGGCTGAAGAGCACTCTTAGCGTTTATACACGGTCGCGGTATCGCCCAGGTAGTTGTCCCAAGCAAACCAGTACGAAATATGGCCTGCGACCCGGGGCAACTCCGCGCCTCCCGGTCCAACCAGCGCCTCTTCGGTCATGGTCCACTTCTGACCCGTTTCGTCCACCAAATCGCCGCCAGACGCAGCGAACTTGTGGGATGCGCGTTCATAGGCGCGCACTGCGCGCTTTTCGTCGTTTCCGATAAGCACCAGCGGCCGGTTGGCGATGGCGTCGTTGATTACTCGGCTCTTGCCGAACGCGTCCAGGGGCCATGCTCGCGCCGCGCCAAATTGCCGGATGGCAAAAACATAATCTTTCTGTCTGTGACTGGACTGATCGACCAGCGCCGGAAACATCAATTCGGACGAAGCGAAATACTCCCGATACACGACACCCGATCCATAATTCCGCCGGTGACCGGTGTTCATTGAAAGGACCTTCGTCTTGGGGTGAGATGTTTTCCAGCTTTGCCATGTGGTGATGACCACCGGGCGTTGTTTCAATTCGATACCGCTGCCGACAAGCGCGCCGACGACTGGCTTGCCGGTGTATTGGTTCCACAGGGAATGCGTCTGACGATCGAACATCAGTTTGTTCGATCTGTACAGAAACCCCGATGAGCCGAAGATCAGGGGTTTGCTGCGACCCGGCACTTGCGTTTCAAACAGAATTCCGGATCCGCACAGTGTACAGTAGGCTAAGGCCACCGGAACTCCGCCAATCACCTCGTTGAACATTTCATGCCAGCCCATGATCCGCAGCGGGTAAGCTCGTTCGTCCCCGTTGATCGAAACGCCAAAGACCAGGTCATCGTCCTTAAGGTAATCTGCACGCGCGGCAGGGATCAGAGCCGGATTGTCCAGCGATGGGATACCGTCCTTGTTCACACCACCCCACGCGATCTCTTCAAGCCGGATCTTCATCTTGTCGCGCTGCAAATACTTTGGTTTCAGGAAGTCATCGAAATTCGTATCAATTCCCAAAAGAACCTCGCGCTTGAACGGGATGAGCGAGGGGTGTGGCACGATTTGCGGGTTCTTTTCCTGCCAGAGCATCCACTCAAACCAGTCTTGACCGGTATTCTCACCAGTCAGGGTCTGCATGACTTTCACGATGTCGCTGCTGCGACGTCTGGCGTATCGCATACCGGTCAGCAAAGCAGGCACCACATCCGGGTTGCCGCGTTGTACGAGAAAGGCCATGCCTTGCTCAAACTCTGCGTTGCTTCCAAACAGTGTGGAACGCACAGCATCAAGCACGGGGTCTTGTTGCGCGGACAACGCGCTAGGCAACAAGAGCGCGGCCCCCAATGATCCAGCGAAACTGCGACGGGTAAGTGACATGGCATCCTCTGGGCGGTGTTTGGTGGCATTGTGCACGCTTGATGCCTCAAATGCATGCAACAGCCCCGTGATTGGATCGTGATCAAGCCTTGTCAGTTGCGAGCGCGCTGTTGAGCTACCTGCGAAGACTATATGCTTGCATGTTATCGTGAAATTTGCCGGTTAGTCGTATCCAAAAAAATTCACAGATATTTTTTGTCACGATGCCAAAAACGATAAATTTTGCAATGGGTTCGAAATTCTGGCCATGCCAGGGAGGCCCGGCCAGGGATTTCTTGGTCGCGTACGAACGGCAGCAGCCCACCTAAGATCACTGGCATCCATGGCACAGGCCTATGGGCGTGTGCGTCACGACATGGCCGCGACCGAGCGGGTCAGAGAGGCCATCTGAGGGATTTAAATCTGTTCGACCTTAACGGAATCGACGCGGTAAAACGCGACATAACCCTTGATCTCGGCCATTGCGGCGACCGGGTCCTCATAGCTCCACGCTGCGTTTTCGGTCACGGATGATTTATTGACAATTGAGAAATGCGTCGCATCGCCTTTGTGCGGGCAGTGCGTAACTTTTTCTGTACGGTCCAGAAATGCCATTCCGATATCGGCGCGAGGGAAATAGATCACCGGCTCCAGATCACCTTCCAGCAGCTCCAGCGCATTCATGCTCTCTCCGAGAACGGCGCCCCCGGAACGAACGCTCCATTTACCAGCTGCTTTGCGGATCGTTATGTCTGTCATCTCTGCTTCTTCCCTCGTCTTTAGTACGGATCACTCCTCTGCCCGGTTTATGTGACAGTCCAGTGTCAGATCGGCGCACTTGCGGCATCCAACCACAGTTGAGCGTTGTCGCCCAGCCTTGGACGAACTTTTTCCGCAACGTCGCGGTGGTATGCGTTAAGCCACGCGCGTTCTTCTGTCGTAAGCATATCGACTACAATCAGCCGCCGGTCAATTGGAACGTATGTGAGCGTCCGCCAGTTCAGCATCGCACGCTCGGTGTCCGCCGTGGGCAAGGAAGGGGCATCTTGAACCACAACAAGGTTCTCGATGCGAATGCCGAATGCGCCTTCGCGGTAATATCCCGGCTCGTTTGACAGGATCATCCCCGGCTCAAGCGGAACATGGCTGACCTTCGACAAGCGCTGCGGCCCTTCGTGGACGCTCAGGTATGCGCCGACCCCGTGGCCGACCCCGTGATTGAAATCCTGCCCCGCTGCCCACAAGGGGGCGCGTGCGATGCATTCAATGTCTCGTCCGGCCAGCCCGGCGGGCCAGCGCAGCATGGACAGATCGATCATCCCTTTCAGCACGCGGGTAAAGCAGGCTTTTTCCTCAACGCCCACTTCTCCGATTGCAATGGTGCGGGTGATGTCGGTTGTGCCATCCAGATACTGACCTCCGCTATCCAAAACCAACAAGTGACCATTCTCCAGCCGGCTGTCGGTTTCTTCGGTCACCCGGTAATGCATGATCGCGCCGTTGGGACCGGTGCCCGCAATCGTGTCGAACGAGATATCCTGTAGCGCGTTATCCCGGCGGCGGTTTTCCTCAAGCTGCGTGACCACCTGCGTTTCCGCCACTGTGCCCGGGGTCTGTGCGTCCAACCAGCACAGGGTTTCAATAACAGCAACCGCGTCACGAAGATGCGCCTCGGCGCTGCCTGCGATTTCGGCGGCGTTCTTGCGAGCTTTGGGCAGGGCACAGGGATCACCTGCATCCATCATTTTGTCACCCAGCACATCCGCAACTGCCTGCGGCAGGGTTCCCAAATCGACTTGAACCGCGCCGCCCAAATCCGCGGCCGCATCCAGAAAAAACCGAGGGTCGTGAACCTGAACTTGCTCGACAAGGTGATCTAACACCCCGGCCAGTTTTTGCGCCGACATGAACAGATCAACCCGACCATCGACGTGTAGAATGGCAAACCCATGCGCTACCGGGTTATACCCGATATCTGATCCACGAATGTTAAGCAGCCACATGATCGAATCCGGCAATGTAATGATGGCCGCATCACACCCGTTCTGTTTTAGATCCTCCGCCACCCGCGCAATTTTGCTTGTGGCTGTTTCCCCTGCAAACTCAATCGGGTGCGCCTTGACCGGGTTCATCGGGGCGTCCGGTTGATCCGACCACACCCTGTCCACCAGATTGTCGCTACGAACAAGTTCGACGCCGCTTGCGTTCAACTCTTTCTTCAGACTGGTAATCTGCCCTGCTGCATGCAGCCAAGGATCAAAACCAACCTTGCCGCCGTTGGGCAGCTGTTCTTTAAGCCACACGCCCAAACTGGTTTCAGGCCAGGGCACAGGCGTGAAATCCGCCGCAACCTGAGCCTTGACCTGCGTGCGATACCGGCCATCGATGAAAACGCCGGCAATATCGGACAGCACTGCGCAGAAACCGGCCGACCCGGTGAAACCCGTCAGCCATGCCAGACGTTCATCGCGTGGGGCCACATACTCGCCCTGATGCGCATCTGCGCGTGGGATCAGAAAACCGTCCAACCCATCCTGTGCCATCTGGGATCGCAAAGCGGCCAGCCTGGGCGGTCCCTGTTCCGGACGCGCAGTGACTGCAAAGGATTGAAACATGTGACACCTCTCGCAAACGGGGGGCTGCCCCTTCATCTTTTGAAAAATACTTCTGCCGGAGGCAGGGCCAGCGTCAGCTGGCCCTCTTCATCCCCATCACGCGTGCACGTGCCCGAGGATCGCTGTCGAACAATGCCGCCAGCTGTTCAGTCATCGCACCTGCCAGCTGTTCGACATCCGTGATCGTTACCGCGCGGTCGTAGTATCGGGTTACATCGTGGCCGATACCAATGGCCAAAAGCTCGACCATCTTACGTTTTTCGACCATTCCGATCACGTCGCGTAAGTGTTTTTCCAAGTAATTCGCGGGGTTAACGCTGAGCGTTGAATCATCAACCGGCGCGCCGTCCGAGATCACCATCAGGATCTTACGCTGTTCGCGTCGCGCCAGCATCCGGCGATGCGCCCACTCCAGCGCCTCACCATCGATGTTCTCTTTCAGCAGGCCTTCTTTCATCATCAAACCCAAGTTGGGTCGCGCGCGACGCCACGGGGCATCCGCGCCTTTATAGATGATGTGGCGCAGATCGTTCAGACGCCCCGGCTGTTGCGGGCGACCGTCATTCAGCCATGCCTCACGTGCCTGGCCACCTTTCCAAGCGCGCGTAGTAAAGCCAAGGATTTCGACCTTCACGTTGCAACGTTCCAACGTCCGGGCCAGAACATCGGCACAGATCGCCGCGATCGAGATCGGACGACCGCGCATCGAGCCCGAGTTATCCAGCAGCAGTGTCACCACCGTATCGCGGAACTCAGTGTCTTTTTCGACCTTGAAACTCAGCGGCGTGGTCGGGTTGGCCACAACACGCGCCAGTCGCCCGGCATCTAGAATACCTTCTTCGCGGTCAAACTCCCAAGAGCGGTTCTGTTGCGCCTGCAAACGGCGCTGCAGTTTGTTCGCCAGACGGCTGACGGCACCCTTAAGCGGCTCAAGCTGCTGATCCAGATAGGCGCGCAGCCGTTCCAATTCGGCAGGCTCGGCCAGGTCTTCGGCTGCGATCTCTTCGTCAAAGGTTCCAAGGTAAACCTTATAATCCGGGTCGGCCTCGGACGCTGGCGGTGGGGCAGGTGGCTCCAACGGTGCCTCGCCCTCGGGCATCTCGGCCTCTTCGCCCATCTCATCCTCGGCCATCTCGTCCATCGAGACCTGGGCCTGGGACTGATCCTGCTGCTCTTCCTGAGTTTGCTCAGGGGTCGCGTCGGCGTCCTGTTCGTCCTGATCATCCTGACCGGTGCTGTCGGGATCGGGCTGTTCTTCGGCGTCGTCCTCAGCCTGATCTTCCTGATCTTCGTCCAGTTCGTCCGGGTCTTCGCCCAACTGGTCGCCATACCCCAGATCCTTGATCATCTGGCGGGCAAATTTGGCAAACTCGGCCTGATCCGAAAGGATGTCCTGCAAGTTTTCCAGCGTGCCACCAGCCTGCTCTTCGATGAAGCCACGCCAGAGGTTCATGATGTTCTCGGCCGCAGGCGGCAGGTCGCGTCCGGTTGCCAAGTGGCGGATCAGATAACCCGCGGCCACCGACAAGGGGGCATCTGCGGGTTGCTTGCACTGGTCGTACCCACGGCGCAGCGCCTCATGCCCGATCTTGACATCGATGTTTGATGCGGTGCCGGGCATATCCCGCGCGCCCATCGCTTCACACCGGGCAACTTCCATGGCCTCATAAAGATCCCGCGCCATATCACCCGGAGGTGCATAGCGATTATGGGTCGCATCGTCATGATATCGGCGCTGCAGCGCCAAAGCATCCGCCGTACCGCGCGCCAGCAAAACCTCTTCGCGAGTCATCCGCCGAGAAACCTGCGGCAAACGCATCGACTCGCCCGACAGCCCCGAGGGGTCGACCGTATAGCTTACAGACAGCTCTGGATCGTCGGCCATAACCTTGGTGGCCTCGGCCAAGGCCTTCTTGAACGGATCGGCGGGGTTGTCGTTAGGTTTAGACAATGAACGTACTCCAGATCATTGCTGCTAGGAAAAGTATTGCGTACTCCCAACGCAGCCGTATCAGGTGAACATATTGCGACGCCGTCATGTCTGAAGGCGCCGACTTTTTCCAACCTACTTTGTCAAATAGCCAAAATGAATCAAAAACGACCCAGATCGATGCTATGACAAAAAAGGCTTTCACCCCAAGCTTACGCTCGCTGCACTTTCCGGCAGTTCCTCATCAAAACAACGTTGATAGAACTCGGCCACGGTCTGGCGCTCAAGCTCATCACACTTGTTCAGGAAGGACAGGCGGAAAGCGTAACCCACATCACGGAAAATCTCGGCGTTTTGGGCCCAGTTGATAACGGTCCGAGGGCTCATAACTGTGGACAGGTCACCGTTCATGAAGGCGGTCCGGGTCAGGTCGGCAACAGTGACCATCTGGCTGACGGTCTTGCGGCCTTTCTCGGTATTGTAGTGCGGCGCCTTGGACAGAACGATCATCGTTTCGGCATCATGGCTGAGGTAGTTCAGCGTCGAGACCAGCGACCAGCGGTCCATCTGAGCCTGGTTAATCTGTTGCGTGCCGTGATAGAGGCCAGTTGTATCGCCCAGGCCCACAGTGTTTGCCGTGGCGAACAGGCGGAAATTGGGATTCGGCGTGATGATCTCGTTCTGGTCCAGCAGGGTCAACTTGCCGTCGTGTTCCAGCACACGTTGGATCACGAACATCACGTCGGCACGGCCCGCGTCGTATTCATCGAACACGATGGCGACAGGATTGCGCAACGCCCAGGGCAGGATACCCTCGTGGAACTCGGTGACCTGTTTGCCGTCACGCAGTTTGATGGCGTCCTTGCCGATCAGGTCGATCCGGCTGATGTGGCTGTCGAGGTTCACACGCACGGCGGGCCAGTTCAGGCGGGCTGCGACCTGTTCGATATGGGTCGATTTGCCCGTGCCGTGATAGCCTTGGATCATCACACGACGATTGTGGGAAAAGCCTGCCAGAATGGCCAGTGTGGTTTCCGGGTCAAACTTGTAGGTCGGGTCGATCGCGGGTACGCGGTCACTGCGGTCAGCAAAGCCCTTGATCGCCATGTCGGTTTCAATACCGAACACGTCACGGACCGAAATTTCTTCGGTGGGTTTTGCGTTTACGTCGATCGATCCGTCAGCCATTCGCCTTGTCCTTATCCTTTGCCCCGCGTTGCCGGGTTTGAACTCGTGTGTGGTGCAACATATTGCGGGCAAGGGCAAGGGAAAGCCGTGCTGGTAGGTACTTAGGCGGATGTTTCTTTGAAACTGGCCTTATCGACGTTGCGTCCAATGTCTCGAGCTAATCTTTCAAATCTTGGACAGCACGAATTTTGGGTCCAGAACGCCGCCACGCAGTCCCGTGAAGCATTAACATTGCAATAGTAAGATATGATGAGTTAAATATGCATATATGATTGTGCAAAAGCGGTTCCCGATTTTGTTTTTAAGAGTGTAGGTAAAAATGTCGTTAGTAATCTCAGGTCCGACTTCTATCTCCATCCCCAGTGGGTCGAGCTCGGTTGCGGAGCAGTATACCGCGACCAAAGCTGTGACGTGGAGCGTGACCGTAACTGGCAATGGTGGATTGGATCCTTCCGACTACACTGTTTCGATTTCACCGAGCGGAGTTCTGACCGTTGAGCTTACTGAGGGGGCAGACATTCCCCCGAATACGCAACTCACGGTTCTAATACGCGCGACGACGGGAAATCCGGGAAATGGTAACAATGCCTCTCTCAGTGTGACAGTCGACCTTCCTGCCGGAACAGTGCCATGTTTCGTAAAGGGCACTTTGATAGAAACCGAAAAAGGCCCTCGCCCTGTCGAAGAACTGTCGGTTGGGGACAAAGTTCGCGTTTCCAGCGGTGCGCTGTTGCCTATCCTTTGGATTGGCAAAAAGACCATGAGCGCGGAAGCGTTGCAGCGAAACCCGCGATTGCGCCCTGTTTGCATCCAGAAAGGGGCAATCGGGGACGGTTTGCCTGATCGTGATTTATACGTGTCCCCACAGCATAGGATTGTTCTCGAAGGGTGGCGCGCCGAATTGCTGTTTGGAGAGCCCAGAGTTTTTGCTGCGGCAATTCATTTGGTCAATGACAAAACAATTCGACAAGTGCGGCCCGATGAGGCCGTGACGTATTTCCACGTTGCCTGTGATCGCCATGCGATACTGATTTCGCATGGTTTGCCGACAGAAAGCTTGTTTCTGGGCGACATGGCGCTTTTGTCATTCGATCGCGAAGATGTCGAGGAGCTTGGTATGCTATTCCCGGATCGTTTCAGCCTTAAACCCACTTTGGAACAAACTCGCGTGCGGTGCCTAAAGCGCCCCGAAACAGAGGCGCTTTTGCGCATGTACGGTCGTCGATAAGACGACTACCTAAAGTTCCGGCTGTCCTTGATCTGATCCCACGCCCAGACGACCTCTTGCAACTGCTCTTCCTGGGAACGGTCGCCGCCGTTCATGTCAGGGTGCAGCACCTTGATCAGCTTTTTGTACGCTTTGCGCACCTCGGCCTTGGTCCAGCTGTCGTTGGCTTCCAGAATTTCGATCGCGCGGCGTTCCGTGGGGGGCAGGCGACGACCGCCACCACCTGACGTGCGCCCTTTGTTTTGGGTGCTGTTTGCGCCAAGTACCTGATGCGGGTCTTCGATGCCCAGACGCGCCCATGCGCGCGCTTCGGGATCGCCCATTGGCTTTGTTTCGCGCTCCCACACTTTGTCCTTGGAGCGCTGGGCGTTCAGCTCGGCCTCGGTGGTGCCGTCAAAGAAGTTCCATTTGTTGTTGTATTCGCGAACGTGCTGCTGGCAGAACCAGAAAAAGTCGTCCAGAACGTCAGGGGCCTTGGGTGCACGGAACTTGCCCGGTTCTTCGCAACCTTCGTGATCGCAGATACGCGTCGAGGTTTCAGACGCGCCCGACATTCCGCGACGCCCGCGCGGGTTCTTTTTCTTCGAAGTGGATACGGACATATCAAATCCGAAGGGGTCTGACTTCACCATGTGCTCATCCTTAAGAACGCATCTTTTCGACTCGGAGGCAGCAGTTTAGTCTAAGCAGCCGAAAGTAGAAGAGGGGGGGCGGTAAAATTTTCGCCCGTGAGCAAAAAAATGACTGTTACCGACGAGATCCGAACCTGCCTGATGGCAGCCTTTGAACCGCGTGAGCTGGAAGTCGTGGATGACAGCGAAAGCCACCGAGGACACGCCGGGTTTCAAGAGGGCGGCGAAAGCCATTTCAACGTCCGTATTCGTGCCAGCGCTTTTCAGGGTCAATCCCGCGTCGCCCGCCACCGGGCCGTACATAAGGCACTGGGTGACATCGTGCCCCGCATTCATGCGCTGGCGCTGGATATTGATACCTGAACAGGCCCTTTGGTCGGTGCCTAGGCGACCAGAGTAATGGCCCTGTTAACCGCGATTCCCTGATTCACCGCGCGATAGGTGGGAAAAGGCAGCCGGTGCGTCGCATCAATGTCTCGCTGTATCCACTCTTGCTTTTCCAGGCGATGAAGCGACGTCGAAAGTGCGCGATCGGAAATCGTGATCAGACCGGATTTGAGGGTCGAGAACCGTTGGGGCCTGTCGGTCAACGCCAGAATAGGTGCCGTCCAACTGCGTCTGAGTAACGCGAAATCAGCGTCATCTGGCACGGCATTCACGATTCGGCTGGCGATTTCGGCCGCAGTTTCACCCGTTTGGGTCAATCGAAACTCGGGACGCAACGGATGACCGTGGCCGGGATTCCGTTCCAGAAAACCCAATTGAATCAAATGGTCAAGGCTTTGTGCAAAAGCGGTTCTGCCGGCGCTTGTCGCAGCCAGTAGCGGTGCCTGTCGTCCCGGCGTGCCTTCATGCATCAACGCCAGAATGTTCAGGGACCAGGCGCGGGATGTAAGCTTGACAAGAATCGTTATGTCCATAAAGTATAGTTACTTTAATTTTCGCCAAAAGGATAGTTTAATGCCACTCGTTTCACTGGAAAACACGATCACGCTCGCCATGTCCGTGCAAGACAGGCATGTCAGTGCCGAATGGTATCAGGCCAAGCTGGGGTTTGAGCTGATCCACCATATTGACGAGGCCGGTTGGAGCGAGATGAAGACCAAAACCGACGGTGTGACCTTGGGCCTGGGTGAACAGGCCGAGCCTGCGCCTGGCAATACGGTGCCGGTGTTCGGGGTGTCGGATATTGCGACGGCGCGTCAGGCGCTCGAATCCTCGGGCGTCAGGTTCGATGGGGCGACTGAAACGATCGAGGGCATGGTCAGCACCGCAACGTTCTACGACCCGGACGGAAATGCACTGATGCTGGCGCAGGATCTGAGCCAAGCAGCAAGCGCTGCCGAGTAAAATTCAGCTGCAGGCTATGAAAACCCGAGCAGACCGCTTAGGTCTGCTCTTTGTCCTTTTCGGACAGGTCTGTTGGCTTCAGGGTCAATGGCGGATCTTTGACCTCTTCTGAAATCGGTGCAGGGGCCTGCACTTCTTCTGGTCCAGGCACCGGCTGAGCCACGGGGGCATCGTCGCTGTCCTCAACCGCCTCACGCTCCGAAGAAAATTCAGCTGCAATCTCACGCCGAAACACCAGAACGTTGCGCCAGTTCACGGTGGAACTGGTCAGGCCAGCGCGTTCCTCGCTGGGCAGAAGTTCCGCACGCTGGTATTCCCAGCCATCCTGCCCCATCTGATTCAGGATCTGTTCGATCGACACTGCAAACCGCCCTTCGGCAGTTTTGACGCCCTTGGCCTTGGTGCCTTTCAGCGGGGCGGGGACAACTTTGTATTCGTAGCGCTGCATCAGATTTTCCTGGTTGCCGATCCCTGGCAATCTAACATGTTGTCGGGTTTCGAACAGTCATCATCGCCCATTGGGCAAATTCTGTTTTGTCTGTTGCGCCCCGCGCGCGGGGCCGGAGTGGTCCGCGCCAGATGCACGGACCACTCCGTTGCAGTTTCTTGAACCGAAAGGTTTACGAGCTCAGCTTTTTGCTGACCAACTCATTGACGGCTTTGGGGTTCGCCTTGCCGCCAGTTGCCTTCATGACCTGACCAACAAACCAGCCTGCCAGTTTGGGGTTCACCTTGGCTTTTTCGACCTGCGATGGGTTGGCCGCGATGATTTCGTCCAGCGCAGTTTCGATGGCACCGGTGTCGGTGACCTGTTTCATGCCGCGTTCTTCAACGATCTGTGCCGGGTCGCCGCCTTCGGTGTAGACAATCTCGAACAGATCCTTGGCGATCTTGCCAGAAATGGCGTCTGAGGCGATCAGATCGATGATCCCGCCCAACTGCGCAGGCGAAACCGGCGAGTCGGTGATGCTGTGGTCTTCTTTCTTCAGGCGACCAAACAGTTCGTTGATGACCCAGTTTGCGGCCAACTTGCCGTTGCGGCCTTTGGCGACCTCTTCGAAATAGGCAGCCGATTCCACCTCGGCTGTCAGAACAGATGCGTCATAATCCGTCAGGCCGAACTCGCTGATAAACCGCGCCTTCTTGTCGTCGGGCAGTTCGGGCAGTTTGGCGGCGATGTCGTCCACCCATGCCTGCTCAATCTCCAACGGCAGCAGATCTGGGTCAGGGAAGTAGCGATAGTCATGCGCCTCTTCCTTGGACCGCATCGACCGTGTTTCGCCCTTGTCCGGGTCATATAGCCGGGTTTCCTGATCGACCTTGCCGCCACCTTCAACGATGGCAATCTGACGACGCGCTTCGACTTCGATCGCTTGCTGAATAAAGCGCATCGAGTTCATATTCTTGATTTCGCAACGGGTGCCCAGATGCGAGAAGTCCTGCGTTTCCTGATACTTTTCATAGGCACCGGGTAGACAGATCGAAACATTGACGTCCGCCCGCAAGTTGCCGTTTTGCATGTTGCCATCGCAGGTGCCCAGATAACGCAGAATCTGGCGCATCTTGGCGATGTAGGCTGCCGCCTCTTCGGGGCCGCGAATATCGGGGCGGCTGACGATCTCCATCAGGCAAACACCGGTCCGGTTTAGGTCGACAAAGGACATATGCGGGTCCATGTCATGGATCGATTTGCCTGCGTCCTGTTCCATGTGGATGCGTTCAATCCGCACCATGCGTGCTGTGCCGTCGCCCATTTCCACCAGCACTTCACCTTCGCCCACGATGGGCTGGTACAGCTGAGAAATCTGGTAACCCTGCGGCAGGTCGGGATAGAAATAATTCTTGCGGTCAAAGGCCGATACCAGGTTGATATCCGCCTTCAGGCCCAGACCGGTTCGTACCGCCTGTTCAACACAATATTCATTGATCACCGGCAGCATTCCCGGCATCGCGGCGTCCACGAATGCAACATTCGAGTTCGGCTCAGCCCCGAATTGGGTCGATGCGCCCGAGAACAGCTTGGCATTGGACGAGACCTGCGCATGCACCTCCATCCCGATGACCAGTTCCCAATCGTGCTTGGCCCCGGCAATGGTTTTGGGTTTGGGCATTTCGTATGTCAGGTCGAGCATGGCGCGCCTCATTTCCGCAGAAGTCTAAGCCTGCGTATTAGGCCCGGCACGGCCTAGGGGCAAGGGGGAATCAGTGCCCGGATAGGCGCAAACCCGTCGGAGTAAAGGTCACATCCAATCCGCTGCGCAGCTCATCACGGAACAGATCGCCAATTGCACGCAGAGCATCGCGTTGCCCGCGAGCCGCAAACCGTTCAGGTGAATTGATCCGAACACTGTTGTTGAACCCATTTGCTGCATGGGCCCAAATCAACGGGTGCAATTCGGTCAGGTGGTCGCGGATCAGCCAGTTTGCAGCCTGGTGTATCTGGCTGCGCACCAGATCAGCCTTGTCGCACTGGCCAGCGCCGTTCTGGATCGTGATGGCACAGTATGCCGACAGCATGTTGACGGTTTGCTGGTCAGGGCGAAGGCGCAGAATATCGTGCATGCCTTCCAGGAAGAAATCGACATCCAGACGCGCGCAGGCCTCTTCGTCCAGAGCAATTGCATCGAACTGAACCCAAGTATAGCCTCCGGCCCCCCAGATGTCCCGGGTCTGGGCCGCCATACGAAGCGCCTGGACCTCAAGCTCGCCATAGCTTCCGAACCAGCGCGGCAGCAGGTGAGTGCCCATCGCGCGCATGTGTCGATGGTTCATCGGGTCGAGCTTGATCAACCGCTCGTATTCATCCGCTACCCGTGTGTTTGCTCTACGCTGACCCGCCAAAATTGCGCAGCCAGCCGAGGCGACAATGGGGCTCTCCGCTGCGGCCTCGCGACAATCGGGAAGGATTGCAGCTGCCCGATCGAAATGGGCGGCGCAGCGGGATTGGTGCAGCGAGGGAAGGGTTGCTTCGTTCGTTGTCCCGCGCCATGCCCATGCCATGTCAATGTGGGCCAAAGCGACAACCAAGGCGATCATCGGGTCGCCCGAGTGCGCGCGCATCTCGTCTTCCAATTCGGAAATGCCGTTCATGACATCAAATTCTGATAGCGCTTTGGCGTCAGACAGCGCGTGCTCTGCGGCCAGAACCACATCGGCTCGTGCCCCAAACGCCAGCAATTCGGCGACGGGCATTCCGTCGGGTGCAGTGTCCCGTGCGTCGTCTGCTTTGCGCATCAGGTCGGACAATTCTGCCCAGCGATCCTGCCTGGCCAGGAAACGGCCTTTTTCTATCGAGCTGCGCCCAATCTCATCCTGGGCCTGAACATCAGCCAATGGTATGTTCAGTTGCCCTTGGTCCGGCAACACGGGCGAAACAGCCGGGTCAGCGAAATACGCGCCGGATGCAGCGGGATGAGTAGTAGAAGATCGGGAACGGGACCAACGGTCCCTCAAAAACCAGAACATGGCGGCACTCGAAACAAACAAACCAGAAACTTGAGGGTAAGAGCTTTGCCGCAATCGGTGTCAAATTCAAGGTCTTTGAAGGGGACTGGTTAATATTTGCCTCTAATTTTTCAAAAATGAACCTATTGTTTCAAAATGCGACGAAGTGATGACGTTCAATTCGAAAACCAGCCTGTTGCAGGACCTGTTCGAAGTCCCTGTGGTGTGGAGACGACTCATCAGGCAGCCGAATCCGCTTGCCGGATGTCAGAACCAATGAAACGCGCACCGAGAAATCCCAACGCGTGTCGAAGCGGATATAATCAATGTCCGAACGATCAATTTCGGCCTCACGGGTGCCGGTAAACCAGCTCAGTTTGTTCTGATCAAGAACCAGCCCTGCGCTGGTGTTCTGAGTAATATCCCAAATGGCCGGTAACGTAGGCAACGCCAACAGCACCACCAGCCACCATGCCGCGTCGAACAGGATTACAAGTGCCAACAAGGCCGCATAGACGCAGATCAGAACACCAACAGTGCGCGGTGCCCGGTTCTGACGCGTAAATTCAAATTCCGTCATGCGTTGAGAATGCGTGAGACCATTTCGGTCGTGTCGCGTGACAGGTCAGGCGTTTCTGCGATGCGGGTCAGCTGTGCGCGGATCAGGTCCTGACGGTCCGCGTCATAGCGTTTCCAGGTCTGGAAGGCCGAACACATCCGCGCCGTGGTCTGCGGGTTGACAGGGTCCAGTTTGATCAGCCAGTCGGCCAGCAACGCATAACCCGCACCATCTGCGCGGTGGAAACCGGCGTGGTTCATCGCCAGCGCACCCATCACCGCCCGGAACCGGTTGGGGTTTTTCCAGTTGAAATCGGCGTGCTCGGTCAGGGTGCGGGCGATGTCTGCCGTGGCCGCCGGCGAGGCCATCCCGACCTGAAGGGCAAACCATTTGTCCATCACCAGGCGGTCGTGCTGCCATTGTTCGTAGAACGCAGAAAGTTCGGCCTCGCCTTTGCCTGCGCGCAGCAGGCAGGACAGCGCGCTTAGCTGCTGTGTCATGTTGCCAGCCGCCGCGTATTGCTCGGCCGCCATTGCCGCACCATCAAGCCGGGATGTTAGGGCCAGTGCGGCATTGCCAAGCGAACGTTTGCCGGCTTGGTCTGCATCGGGACTGTATGTTGCCTCGATCAAGGTTTCGCTGTGCAAACGCGGTAGCAGGTCCTGGACGTGCTGGGCTGTTGCCTGTCGCAGTGTCTCTACCGCTGTCCAGATCGCCATCGGGTCAGGTGTTTCGCCCCGGTCGGACAACGCGGCCGCCAGCTCGGATTGCGAAGGCAGACCCAGCATCAGGGCGCGATACGCCGGGTCCAAATCGCCGTCGCGGAGAACGGCCAACACCCCGTCCAGGTAATCCGCACCCGGCGTTGCGTCTTCCAGGATCATGCGCAACAGCGTGTCCTGCGCCAAAGACCGTCCCGCCTGCCACCGATTGAAAGGATCGGTGTCGTGGGCCAGAAGGAAGGCGCGTTCGGCGTCGGTGTGATCGTGCTCAAGGATCACAGGGGCCGAGAAATCTCGCAGGATCGAGGCCACAGGTTTTGCCGCCAGCCCGGTGAATTGGAATCTTTGTTGCGCTTCGGTCAGTTCCAGAACCTCGGTTGCGCGCACCTCGTCCCCGTTTTGGCCAAGCAGACCTACAGCGACTGGGATCACTTGCGGCAGCTTTTCGGACTGCCCAGGTGTTTCTTCGGTGTGCTGCGCCAGTGTCAGCGTATATGTGCCGTCATTCCAATCTTCGCTCACTGTTACGCGCGGCGTGCCGGATTGGCTGTACCAGCGCTTGAACTGGCTCAGGTCGCGGCCGGTGGTGTCCTCAAACACCTTGATCCAGTCTTCAATGGTGCAGGCTTGCCCATCGTGACGATCGAAATACAAATCCAAAGCCTTGGTGTAGGCCTCATCACCAACCAGACGTTTCAGCATACCGATGATCTCGGCACCTTTTTCGTAGACGGTGGCGGTGTAGAAGTTGTTGATTTCCTGAAAACTCTCAGGCCGGACGGGATGCGACAAGGGCCCGTTATCCTCGGGGAACTGCCGCGCGCGCAGGTCGATGGCGTCCTCAATCCGCTTTACTGGGGCCGAGCGCATGTCCGAGGTGAACTGCGCATCCCGGAAAACGGTCAGCCCTTCTTTCAGGCACAGTTGGAACCAGTCACGGCAGGTGATCCGGTTGCCGGTCCAGTTGTGGAAATACTCATGCGCGATGATCGCTTCGATCCGTTCAAAATTGGCGTCGGTCGAGGTTTCAGGGCTGGCCAGAACAGCAGATGAGTTGAAGATGTTCAGCCCCTTGTTCTCCATCGCACCCATGTTGAAATCGTCTACGGCCACGATGTTGAACACGTCTAGGTCGTATTCCCGACCATAGACGTCTTCGTCCCACTTCATGGATTTCTTCAGGGCTTCCATACCGAAATCGCATTTGCCTTCGTCACCGGGACGGACCCAGAGGTTCAGCTCCACATCGCGACCCGACATGGTGGTGAACTGGCCGGGATGGGCGATCAGCTCGCCCGCGACCAGCGCGAACAGGTAAGCGGGTTTAGGCCACGGATCGGTCCATTCGGCCCAGCCTTCGCCTTGGCCCGAAGGGTTGCCGTTGGACAGCAGTACAGGAAGGTCGCCGTTGATGCGCACGGTAAAGGTGGACATTACGTCCGGGCGGTCGGGGTAATAGGTTATCTTGCGGAACCCTTCAGCCTCACACTGGGTGCAGTACATGCCGTTCGACATATACAGGCCTTCGAGCGCCGTGTTATTGCCGGGATCGATCTCAACCTCGGCTTCCCAGATAAACGGCGCGTCGGGGGCAGCAACGGTCAGGCCCTTGTCGGTAATCTCGGGGGTGATTTCCGCACCATCAATGGATGCGCGGATCAGCTTGAGGTCCTCACCGTGCAGGAAGAACGTCTTGTCGCTGGCCTCCGGGTTCGGGCGAAATGCGATGCGAGAGGTGACGCGGGTTGCGTGGGCGGCCAAATCGAACGTCAGGTGCACGCTGTCCACCAGATAGCCAAAGGGCGTGTAGTCTTTCAGATAGATCGTCGTGGGGGCAGCGTCGCGCATCAGGGGCCTCGCGTGATTTTGTGTTTGCGCGAACGTATGGGCTGTGGCGGTTGGCTGCAAGCGGTGCGATCCGCGCGCCGGAATGCCTCAAGTCTGATTTTGGTAAGTCTTTTTGACCGCGACGCTGCGACGCACGTTGCCTATCGGAAACTTTCGCCCTAAATGCTGACGGCATACAGTCGTGCACATTCCCGGGAGAAACAAAATGAGCAGCAGACAGGCGCGCAGCGGATTGCAGGTGGATACGGTTCTGGCCGAGTTCATTGAAGGCGAAGCCCTGCCGGGTACAGGTGTCACAGCCGACGCATTCTGGGATGGTCTTGCGCGCATGGTCGCCGAACTGGGCCCCAAGAATCGCGCCTTTCTGGCCAAGCGGCAGGACATTCAGGGCAAGATCGATGCATGGCATCTTGAGCGTCAAGGGCAGGACCACGACGCCGAGGCCTATCAGGCTTTCCTGCGCGAGATCGATTATTTGGTCGAAGAAGGTGCAGATTTCCAGATTGAAACCGTCAATGTCGACCCCGAGATCGCCTCGATCCCCGGACCGCAGCTTGTTGTTCCGATTACCAATGCGCGATTTGCACTGAACGCAGCCAATGCACGTTGGGGCAGCCTGTATGACGCGCTTTATGGAACGGACGCTATGGGTGATTTGCCTGCGGCTGGCGACTACGACGCGGCGCGCGGCGCGCGGGTGATTGCCTGGGCAAAGGGGTTTCTGGATGACGCCGTTCCATTGGCAAATGGCTCGTGGGCGAATGCGCCTGAACTGCGGGTTGAAGAGGGGGCATTGGTGCCCGCACTGACGGACGCTTCGCGATTTGTTGGCTATGGCGGTTCGACTGAGAACCCCGATTTTGTGCTGCTGAAAAACAACGGTCTGCACATCAAGATCGTGATCGACCCGTCCAGCAACATCGGGGCGGCGGATCCTGCTGGCATTTCCGATGTTTATCTGGAATCCGCCCTGTCCACGATCATGGATTGCGAGGACTCGGTTGCGTGTGTCGATGCCGAGGACAAGGTTGTTGCCTATGGCAATTGGCTGGGTCTGATGAAGGGCGACCTGACAGAAGAGGTCGCGAAAGGTGGCAAGACCTTTACCCGTAAACTGGCCCAGGACCTGAGCTTTACTGCAGCATCCGGTGGGGCAGCCAGCCTGAAGGGTCGTTCGCTGATGCTGATCCGCAACGTCGGGCATTTGATGACAAACCCTGCTGTGTTGGATGAACAGGGCAATGAGATCGGCGAAGGGTTGATGGATGCGCTCTGCACGACGCTGATCGCCATGCACGATCTCAAGCGAGACGGCGGAAATTCGGTCCAAGGCTCGGTCTATGTGGTCAAGCCCAAGATGCACGGACCGGCAGAAGTCGCGTTCTCGGTCGAGATTTTTGACATGGTCGAAGACATCCTTGGCCTGCCGCGCAATACCGTGAAGCTGGGCATCATGGATGAAGAGCGCCGCACGTCGGTCAACCTCAAGGAATGCATCCGCGCTGCGAAATCGCGGGTGGCTTTCATCAACACCGGTTTTCTTGACCGGACTGGGGATGAGATTCACACCTCGATCGAAGCTGGGCCAATGCTGCCCAAGGGCGACATCAAGAACACGCCGTGGATTGCGTCTTATGAAGATCGCAACGTAGATACTGGTTTGGCCTGCGGTCTGAAGGGCAAGGCGCAGATTGGTAAGGGCATGTGGGCGATGCCCGACCGGATGGGTGATATGCTGGAGCAGAAGATCGGCCACCCGAAATCCGGCGCGACGTGCGCCTGGGTGCCGTCGCCGACAGCTGCGACATTGCACGCGACGCATTATCACAAGGTTGACGTGCTGGCCCGCCAGGATGAACTGGCTGCCGGTGGCGCGCGGGGGACGCTGGGGGATTTGCTGACCATTCCGTTGCTGGGCGGTCGAAACCTCAGCGAGAACGAGATCACCCGCGAGATCGAGAACAACGCGCAGGGCATTCTTGGATACGTGGTGCGTTGGGTTGATCAGGGGGTTGGCTGTTCGAAGGTGCCGGATATCAACGATGTCGGCCTGATGGAGGATCGCGCGACATGCCGGATTTCATCTCAGGCGCTGGCCAACTGGTTGCACCATGAAGTTGCCTCGGAAGGGCAGGTCATGGCTGCTATGCAAAAAATGGCCGCAGTGGTGGATCGCCAGAACGAAAACGACGCAGACTATCGCCCGTTGGCACCCGGTTTCGACGGAATTGCTTTCCAAGCGGCCTGTGATCTGGTCTTCAAGGGGCGTGTGCAACCCTCGGGCTATACCGAGCCGGTCCTGCATGCTCGCCGTCTGGAACTGAAAGCCAGCCTTTAAACGATCAGGAACGATAGGACACGACATGGGAGTTTCCCTCCGCAAAGCCCGCACCATCATCCGAAAGACCCTTGAGAAGGGGCACGAATTGGAGCTGAAACCCCTTTCTGTCGTCGTTCTTGATGCAGGCGGTCATGTGATCGCTTTCGAACGCGAAGACGACGCGGCCCCGGGTCGGTTCGCGATTGCGCATGGCAAGGCCTATGGCGCAGTGATGCTGGGCATGGCGGGCACCGCGCAGATGCAGCGGGCCGAAGCGCAGGCCTATTTCATGGCAGCGGTGAATGGCGTCTATGGTGGGCAGGTCGTGCCGGTTCCGGGTGGTGTGTTGCTGCGCGACAAAAAGGGCGCGGTGATCGGTGCGGTCGGCGTAACCGGCGATACGTCTGACAATGATGCCGCAGCGGCATTGGCCGGGATCGAAACCGCTGGCTTGATTGGCGAGATCTGAACCTGATGACTGGCGGAGAGCCTTTTGGGCTCTCTGACCCAATGCGATGTTCGTGCAACGCCACAAAAACGGGCAATGGCCAAAGTACCAGACAAAGCGCGTTCATATTCCATCATGTGCACAGTTGAACAAGAGCTTGCGCTGACACGCAGGGCCTGTGCTATTGCGCGCTGTTCTTGCCGTCGATAGTTTTTGGAAAACAAACAGAAAACGCAGGAACGCAGCATGTCTCGACCCGTCGTCGGTATCATCGGCAACTCGTATTTGATGAATGATCAATATCCGACCCATGCCGGTGGGACGATGAACTCGGACGCGGTTGCCAATGTGTCGGACTGTCTGCCGCTGCTGATCCCAGCCGATCCGCGCTATGTCTCGGTTGATGAGCTGCTAGAGGTCTGTGACGGATTTCTGCTGACCGGCGGGCGCCCGAACGTTCACCCTGAAGAATACGGCGAGCCCGCAACTGAGGCCCATGGTGAATTTGACCGGGCGCGCGACGCGATCACATTGCCGCTGGTGCGCGCCTGTGTGGAGCGTGGCCAGCCCTTCTTTGGCATCTGCCGAGGGTTCCAAGAAGTCAACGTGGCGATGGGCGGGACACTGTACCCGGAAATCCGCGAGCTGCCGGGTCGGATGAACCACCGCATGCCGCCCGATGGGACCCTGGAAGAGAAATTTGCCCTGCGTCATGTCGTTGCGCTAAACGAGGGCGGTGTATTCCACCGCCTGATGGGCGCGACCGAAGTGATGACAAACACGTTGCACGGGCAGGGGATCAAATCGGTTGGGCGTCGGGTTGTGATTGATGGTCAAGCCCCCGATGGAACGCCCGAGGCGATATACATTCAGGACGCGCCCGGATTCACGTTGTCAGTGCAATGGCACCCGGAATGGGATGCTGAAAATGATCCCGTGTCCCGCCCTTTATTCAAGGCGTTCGGTGCTGCTGTACATGCATGGGCAACCGGTTCGGATAGGGCGTTGGTCCAACAATCCGCGTAACTCCTGCGCCGATCCGAGAGAGAGGGTCCGGACCGGCGCAGCGCGATCAAACCAGCAGATTGAACTGATTGATCAAAGGCAGGGTGCGCGCGCGCTCACCCGTCAAGTCGAACAGGGCATTGCCGAGCGCGGGCATGGACGGGGGTGTCCCCGGTTCGCCAACGCCACCCATGCGGTGGTTGGTTTCCAGAATTTCCACCTGGGTCACCGGAGCATTGTGGATCCGCAGAGCGTCGTAGTCGGGGAAATTGTACTGTTTGACCTCTCCGTCCGAAAATGTGATCTCACCCATCACGGCTGCCGACAAGCCATAGATCATGCCACCGAACATCTGCGCCTCGACTGTGCCGGGGTCCAGGGCCAGACCCACGTCACAGGCGATCCATGCCTTGGCGATACGGATAGTGCCGTCCTCATCGACGACCTCAATCACTTGTGCAACAGGGGTGCCAAAGCTGTAGGTCATCGCCACACCGCGCCCGACACCATCAGGGGTTTCTCCGGTCCAGCCGGACATCTCTTTCACGGCTTGTAGGCAGCCTGCCGATGGAGCGTGCTCGGCCTTGGCCAATTCCAAACGGAACTCCAGCGGATCTCGTCCTGCGGCATGGGCCATCTCATCCATGAAGGTCTCGTGGAAGAAGCCATTGTGGCTGTTCCCGACCGAGCGCCAGAAACCGACCGGAATATCCAGATCTGCGATGTGCCCGCTCATGCGGTAGTTTGGCACCGCGTAAGGTTGGTTAAAAAACCCTTCGACCAGCACTTTGTCAGGGCCGCCAGCCGGCAGGCCGGTATAGCGCTGAACCGCTTGTTGCGTGCAGGATTGCGCCGCGACCTTGCCGTCAATCAGAACGGCCTGACCGTCTTTCACTGCGCCGCGCATGCGGGCCATCGCGCCAGGGCGGTAATAGTCGTGGCGCATATCCTCTTCACGGCTCCAGGTGGTCTGGACGGGGACGCCGGGCATGGCCATTGCGACCTTTGTGGCGATCTCGCCGAAGTCCAGCTCGCCCCGGCGGCCAAACCCTCCGCCCAGATAGGTGGTGTGGATCTGAACGGCCTCTTTATCCAGGTTGGCGGTATTGGCCGCGCGTATCTGAATAAGTGTCGGTGCCTGGTTGCCGCACCACAACTCCAGCGCCGAGCCTGTGAAAAGCGCGGTGGCGTTCATCGGCTCCATTGTTGCGTGGGCCAGATAGGGCACCGTGTATTCAGCCGTGACCTCGGTGGCACCGTCGGGCAGGGTGTCCACATCCCCATCATCACGCATTGTCGAATTGGGTGACGCGTCGAAAGCCTTCGCGATTTCCGCAAATACAGCGTCGGTTTCCGGTGGGTAGGGCGCATCGCCCCAGTCCACGTCAATTGCCTCGACCGCCTGAATGGCCAGCCACGTGTTGCTGGCAATCACAGCCACGCCATTGCCCAGATCAACCACCTTTTCCACGCCCGACATCTGCTCGGCTGCGCTGGCATCAAAGCCCTTCATCTCGCCGCCCAGTTTGGGATTGATGCGGACCGAGGCAAATTTCAGACCCTCGGGGCGCACATCAATGCCGAATTCGGCTGTTCCGGTGGATTTTCCGACCACATCAACGCGCGGCAGGTTCCGCCCGAGCAAACGCCAGTTGGACGGATCACGCAGCTCGACCTGCGGAGGTTCGATCTGACCCGCGGCTTCCGCCAGTTCGGTGTACGGAATGCGAGTTCCATCAGGCGCAATCACTGCGCCTTTTTCGGTTTTCAGTTCGGAACGATCCACGCCCAGCCGATCGGCTGCCGCCTGCTTCAACGTTTCGCGTGCGGTCGCTCCGGCCTCGCGCATACGCTCGAACCCGTCCTTCATCGAAGTCGACCCGCCAGTGACCTGCAAGCTCAGCGTTCGGCCAAGAACGCCCAGAGCCTCACCGAGATTGTGCTGGAAGTCAGAGATGTCATAGCCCTTGTTCGGCAACCCTTCACCAACAAGTGCCGAGTTATAGTAGGCCGCAGCCGCTGGCCCATGTAAAACGCGGATCTGGTCCAGTTCCACGTCCAGCTCTTCGGCGATCAATGCCGCCCACGTGGTCATCACGCCCTGTCCCATCTCGGCTCGCGGGGCGAATAGAGTGACGCCTTGCTGGTCGATTAGAACAAAGGGGCTGAGTGCGGTTTCGCCCTCTGCTGGTTTCAGCGGATTGGCGGCCGGGCGGCTGACGTAGTAAGCGCCAAAGGCCACGCCCCCGACAATCGCTGCTGAGCCGATCAAGAAAGTACGACGGAGGATTTTTCCAACGGATGCCATCGTTTATGCCTCCTTCAGCTTGGATGCAGCGTCGTGGATAGCTGCGCGGATGCGGGGGTAGGTGCCACAGCGACACAGGTTGCCTTGCATGGCATCATCGATTTCTGTGTCTGAAGGTGCAGGGTTTTCTGCCAACAGAGCGGCAGCCTGCATGATCTGGCCTGACTGGCAGTAACCACATTGCGCTACCTGATGATCCACCCAGGCCTGTTGAATTGCAGCCATCGCGTCCGGCGTGCCAATCCCTTCAATCGTGGTAACATCCCCCCAGACATCTGACAGCGCAACCTGGCATGACCGAACTGCTTCGCCATCAATGTGCACTGTGCACGCCCCGCAGGCAGCAACGCCGCAGCCGAATTTGGTGCCCGTCAGTCCGACTTCATCACGCAGAACCCAAAGAAGGGGTACGTCATCGGGAAGGTCGATTTGGTGTTGGTTTCCGTTGATCTTCAAGTCGGTCGCCATGGCGCACCTCTCGTAGCTGTGGCTGGTTTCTGACATAATTGGTGGAAAATGTCAGTATGTCAATTGACAAAATAAACAGAAAATGTCACGAGTTTAAGAATGGCAGATGCAGCAGAAGACTCACGGCAGCAGGCGATCCTGAACTCAGCCTTTCAGGCCTTCGCCACCTATGGATTCCGAAAAACCTCAATGGATGACATAGCGCGGGGCGCGAGGATGTCCCGGCCGGCCGTTTATCTGCATTTCAAGAACAAAGAAGCGATCGTCACCAGCCTGACCGAGCATTACTATGCCGAGAAGATCGCCGCCGTCGCTGCGGCGCTGACTGTGTCGGGTTCGGTTTCGGACGTGTTGAAGGATGCCGTTCAAGCGCAAACCGAGGGGATGGCAATGATCCTTGCATCGCCCCACGGGCTTGAAATGCTGGATGCGACCAAGTCCATGTCGTCAGATATCATTTCGCAAGGCGAGGCTGAATTGGCCCGACTGTATTCCGAGTGGTTGACACGCGAACATAAAGCCGGGCGCGTCAGATTACTGGCGGATGCCGACGAGACGGGCAAAACGATAACGGCTACTCTTAAGGGGCTGAAGGCAAGCGCCATTGGCGCAGAGGAATACGAAACGCGTGTTGCCCAGTTTGCCGCACTGATAGGAGCTGGGTTAGAGGTCAGGTAACATGCTGGCGCACCTTGTATTCTGGCGCGTCCCACAGCCGGTTCTGCATGATATCGGTCAGGATTTCGGCCGCGTTTTCCACATCCTGTTCATCTATGTATAGCGGCGTAAAGCCAAACCGCATGATGTCAGGCGCCCGGAAGTCCCCGATCACGCCGCGCGCAATCAGGGCCTGCATAGCGGCATAGCCATCGGCAAATCGGAAAGACACCTGACTGCCGCGCTGGGCGGGATTGCGTGGGCTTGCCAGTTGCAGGTCGGGGCAGGTGGCTTCGACCCGTTTGATGAACAGCTCTGTTAGCTCAGTTGACTTGGCTCGGACGTCCCGTATGTCGGCCATATCCCAAATGTCCATCGCAGCCGACAAGGCAGTCATCTGAAGGATAGGAGGGGTTCCGACGCGCATTCTCTCGATGCCATTTCCGGCGCGGTAATCCAGATCAAAGGCAAAAGGCGCTTCGTGGCCCAACCACCCAGACAATGCGGGGCGTACCTGATCCGTCAGACGTGGGGAGACATAGATGAATGCGGGCGCTCCGGGGCCACCATTCAGGTATTTGTAGGTACAGCCAACCGCGAAATCTGCATTACACCCCGCCAGATCGACGGGAATTCCACCAGCTGAATGGGCCAGGTCCCAAACCGTAATAGTGCCGTTTGCATGGGCCAGTTCCGTCAGTGCCTTCATGTCATGCATCCGGCCCGAGCGATAATCTACCTCGGTCAGCATCAGAACGGCGACATCTTCGGTCACATTGGCCGCGACATCTTCTGGCGCGACAACGCGCAATTCATATTCCGGCCCGAGCGAGCGCAGCAGGCCATCCACCATATATAAATCGGATGGGAAATTACCGCTGTCTGACAGAACGACCTTGCGATCCGGGCACAGTTCCAGCGCCGAGGCGACGGCCTGATAGACTTTGATCGACAGAGTGTCGCCGGTAACGACACTACCGGGTTCAGCGCCAATAAGCCGCCCGACACGATCACCCAAACTGGTCGGCAACGCCATCCAACCGGCCTTGTTCCAGCCGGTGATCAGCATCTGCCCCCATTCCTGAACCATCATGTCATTAACCCGAACTCCGGCCGCTCGGGGAAGCGGTCCAAGCGAGTTGCCGTCCAAATAAACGACGCCTTGGGGAAGGTTGAACATGGCTTTGGTCGCGGCAAAGTCGGTCATCGTTTTCTCATCATTGTGTGGGCAATTGTTGATGCAAAATGGCTATCTGATCCAAAAGCAGCTGTCCATCATCGAAGGACCTCTCTGCAACCATGTCCGGACGCGAGCCGATTGCACGGCTGCGACCAACTGTGATTTTGCTTTTTCCAGCGAAAAGCGGTAGGTCATCGGACAAAAGCGACATTTTGTCCCGCCCGGATATGAAAGACTGCCTGACATGCGAAAAATCGACGTCCCTCCGGTGTGGTTGCTGGGCTTTGCGGTGCTGGCATGGCTGCAGGCGCGGCATATGCCGATGGGGCTGTCGCTCGACAATGGGTTTGTTGATTTGCTCAGCGGCGTGCTGATCGGTGGCGGTGTCATCATGATCGTTCTGGCCGCAGCCGAATTTCGCCGTCATCGCACCACGATTATCCCGCATGAAACGCCGACATCGCTGGTGCAATCGGGGATATTTAAGCGTAGCCGAAACCCCATATACGTTGGCGATGTGCTGATCTTGTCCGGCCTGATACTAAGGTTTGATGCGGTTGCATCACTGGTTCTGATTCCGATTTTCGTGTGGCTTTTGGAACGTCGTTTCATCATGCCCGAAGAGGACCGTTTACGCAGAACTTTTCGCGCCGACTTTGCCCGATATGAACGCCAAACCCGCCGATGGATATGAAGTGATGTGGTAATGACACAACGTAAATATGCTGCGCTTGCGAAATAATGTTGCGCAGGATACACCTTTGCTTAACAAACAATACCGACCACCCGCTCGGTCAGAGTGAAAATTAGGGGGACTGCCAGTGAAGATAGGCACACCGAGAGAGAATTATGACGGTGAGAACCGTGTTGGGATGACGCCGGAGTCAGCGTTGCAGCTTCAGAAATTGGGCTATGAGTGTCTGATTGAGAAGGGTGCTGGTGCTGCGGCCGGGTTTTCGGATGCGTCGTATGAGGCAGCGGGGGTTGAGGTCGTCAAGACGGCTGCGTCGCTGTGGAAGCAGGCCGACATTGTTGCCAAGGTGCGTCAACCGAACGAGGCTGAGCTGAAGCGTCTGACCAAGGGTAAGACGTTGATTTCCTTCTTCAACCCTGCGGGGAACGAAGAGGGGATGGAAGCGGCCAAGGCCAAGGGTGCCAATGTCATCGCCATGGAAATGGTGCCGCGGATCAGCCGCGCGCAGAAGATGGACGCGCTGTCGTCGATGGCCAATATCGCCGGTTACCGCGCGGTGATCGAGGCGGGCAACAACTTTGGCCGTTTTTTCACCGGTCAGGTGACGGCTGCCGGTAAGGTTCCGCCTGCGAAGGTGCTGATCGTTGGGGCCGGTGTGGCTGGCCTGGCGGCCATCGGCACCTCGACCTCTCTGGGCGCGATCACTTACGCGTTCGACGTGCGCCCCGAAGTGGCCGAACAGGTCGAATCGATGGGGGCCGAGTTCGTCTATCTGGATTTCAGTGAGGATCAGCAGGACGGTGCCGCCACCGGCGGTTATGCCAGCGTTCAATCCGAGGAATTCCGCGAGGCGCAGCTGGCCAAGTTCCGCGAGCTGGCACCCGAGATAGACATCGTGATCACCACCGCGCTGATCCCGAACCGCGAAGCGCCCGAGCTTTGGACCAAGGATATGGTTGAGGCGATGAAGCCGGGCTCGGTCATTGTTGACCTTGCGGCGGAAAAGGGCGGCAACTGCAAGCTGACCGTGGCGGATGAGAAGATCGTGACCGACAATGGCGTGACCATCATCGGCTATACCGACTTCCCCAGCCGGATGGCGGCGCAGTCCTCGTCTTTGTACGCGACCAATATCCGTCACATGATGACCGACCTGACGCCTGAAAAGGACGGTCAGATCAATCACGACATGGAAGATGACGTGATCCGCGGTGCGACTGTGACATTTGAAGGCGACATCACCTTCCCGCCGCCGCCGCCTAAAGTGCAGGCGATCGCGGCTCAGAAGAAACCGGAAGTCAAGGAACTGACCCCGGAAGAGAAAAAGGCGCAGGAAATTGCGGCCTTCAAGGCGCAGACCAAGCAGCAGTTCACCCTGCTGGGTGTCGGTGGCGCGCTGATGCTGCTGGTGGGGCTGATCGCTCCGGCCAGCTTCATGCAGCACTTCATCGTCTTTGTGCTGGCCATTTTTGTGGGCTTCCAGGTGATCTGGGGCGTCGCGCACAGCCTGCACACACCGCTGATGGCGATCACCAACGCGATCTCGTCGATCATCATCGTTGGGGCTGTGATGCAGATCGGATCGGGGTCGATCCTGGTCATTCTGCTGGCGGCGCTGTCCATCTTCATGGCCGGGATCAACATCTTCGGCGGCTTCCTCGTAACCCGGCGCATGCTCGCCATGTTCCAGAAATCTTAAGGAGGCCGGGCACATGGAATTTGGCTTCACTACTGCCGCCTACGTTGTTGCGGCTGTTCTGTTCATCCTTTCGCTCGGCGGCCTGTCGAACCAGGAAAGCGCCAAGCGCGCGGTCTGGTATGGCATCGTCGGTATGGCGCTGGCGGTCTTCGCCACGCTGGTCGGCCCCGGTTCCGGTCTGTGGCTGCTGTCGCTGCTGTTGATCGCGGGCGGTGGTCTGATCGGTCAGTACGTCGCACAGCGCGTGCAGATGACCGAGATGCCGCAGCTGGTGGCCGCGATGCACTCGCTGGTCGGTCTGGCGGCTGTGTTCGTCGGATACAACGCGCATTTTGAAGTTCTGAACGTCGCCGAGGTGATGGCGGTCTCGGATGCATCGAAAGAAGTTCTGTACACGGGTCTCGGAGGATTTGCCAAACTGATCGCCAAGAAAACCCCGGCGGAATTGTCGATCCTGCATGTCGAACTGTTCCTGGGCGTCTTCATCGGTGCGATCACCTTTACCGGCTCGGTCGTGGCTTATGGCAAGCTGGCGGGCAAGGTGACGTCTGCGGCAACCAAGCTGCCAGGCGGTCATGCGTTGAACGCGGCAGCGGCGGGTCTCTCGTTGATCTGTCTGATCTGGTACACTGCATCGGGCGGCTTCTTCCCGCTGTTCCTGATGACGCTGGCAGCGCTGTTCATCGGCTATCACCTGATCATGGGCATCGGCGGCGCCGACATGCCGGTGGTTGTGTCGATGCTGAACAGCTACTCGGGCTGGGCAGCTGCGGCAATCGGCTTCAGCCTCGGCAACGACCTGCTGATCGTGGTTGGCGCGCTGGTGGGCTCGTCGGGTGCGATCCTGTCCTACATCATGTGCAAGGCGATGAACCGTCACTTTGTCAGTGTGATCCTGGGCGGCTTTGGCGGCCCACAGGGTGAACAGATGGCGGTTGAGGGCGAGCAGATCGCCATCGAAGCCGACGGTGTGGCTGCGGCCTTGAACGACGCTGACAGCGTTGTCATCATCCCCGGCTACGGCATGGCGGTGGCGCAGGCACAGCAATCGGTCAGCGAACTGGTCCGCAAGCTGCGGGCACAGGGCAAGAATGTGCGCTTTGCGATCCACCCGGTTGCGGGTCGTCTGCCTGGCCACATGAACGTGCTGCTGGCCGAGGCAAAGGTGCCATACGACATCGTGCTGGAAATGGACGAGATCAACGACGACTTCCCCGAAACGGATGTGGCCATCGTCATCGGCTCGAACGACATCGTGAACCCAGCGGCGCAGGAAGACCCGAACAGCCCCATCGCCGGCATGCCGGTTCTGGAATGCTGGAAGGCCAAGCAGGTCTTCGTGTCCAAACGCGGCCAGGGCACCGGGTACTCGGGCATCGAAAACCCGCTGTTCTTCAAAGAAAACACCCGCATGTTCTATGGCGATGCAAAGGCAAGCCTCGACAAACTACTGCCTATGATCGAATAAGCCGGGTCAGGATAACTATCGGAAAGGCGCCCCAGTGGGCGCCTTTTCTGTTTTTGGTGTATCCTGAATTGAAAAGGAGGTGCCCGATGGAAAAAGTGAACGGCATAGGCGGCGTGTTCTTTCGCGCTCGTGATCCCGAGGCCTTGAGCGCGTGGTACGAAAAGCACCTGGGCGTAAATCACTATGTCCCAGAGCCATGGAAACAGCGCGAGGGTTACACAGTCTTCGCCCCCTTTGCGCAGGACACCGCGTACTTCGGAAGATCCGAGCAGCAGTGGATGATCAATTTTCGTGTCGATGATCTGGCCACCATGATTGCACAGCTTGAAGCCGCAGGGATCAAGGTTGAAACTAACGCAGAGTGGGACAGTGAGGTTGGCAAGTTCGCGCGCATCCATGACCCTGAGGGCAACCCGATCGAGCTGTGGCAGCCAAATCAATGAGATAGCGGGTTTGTATACCGTAGTATCCTTGTAAGTATATGAAATAAAAAGAGAATTGATGAATTTTATAGGTGTCGTATAGTGCCTCGGACGAAACGGAGCCCAAGATGACGCCGATAGATGACCATCCGCTGCGCTATGCGCTGGCCAATGAATTGCACGCCCGTCCGTTTCCGGTGGCGGCAATGCCCTGTACTGTGGTCTTTCTTGCGATCAAGAAATCTGTCGCCGCCGTCGCACGGGATCGCCGCGAAGATCTGGACCACCTGATCGATCTTCTCGACCGCCACGGTGCACAGCATCCGCAGCCGGACGCCACGCACTATGCCGGACAAATCGGCCGCCATTGGTTGAAGTGGGAACAACATACCGAGTTCGTGACCTATACGGCCATCGCCCAGAACGTCAGCGAGCGTGCGTTCAACCCGGCTGATTTTGAGGTTTTTCCCCCCGACTGGTTGATGGCCAGCCCCGGTCAGAGGGTCACGTCGGCCATGGTGCGTGTTGTCGAACGCGAAGGCGACGAGGTGATCAAATCCAAGCTGCTGGATTGGTTCGAACCAGAAAGCCTGGCTGTTGCTCGGGTGCTGGATGACGCAGCTGTTTGCGCAAGTGATTTTCGTATCGATCCGGCAGGGCACATGCGGTTTGCGCTGTTTGTCGCGAATGGCACCGGTCGGCGCAGGACGGGACGGATCGTCCAGCGGTTGTGTGAGATCGAGACCTACAAGGCAATGTCCATGCTGGGTTTTGCGCGGGTCAAACAACTGATGCCTCGCATCGGAAAGCTGGATGAAAAGCTGACTCGACTGATGGGGCAGATGACCGACAATTCTGCCCAGCCCGACGAATTGCTTCAGGATTTGCTGTCGACCTCGATCGAACTGGAAACTCTGGCCGCGCAGTGTTCGTTTCGGTTCGGAGCCACGGGTGCCTATGAGGCCATCGTAAATCAGCGGATTGAGGTCCTGCGCGAAGAGCGTTTTGAAGGCGGTCAGAATTTTGCGGACTTCATGATGCGCCGATACGACCCGGCGATCCGCACGGTGAAATCCACGGAACGTCGCCTGCAAGCCCTGTCTGATCGGGCCATCCGTGCAGGGGAATTGCTGCGAACCCGTGTCGATGTTGAGCGCAGCGCGCAGAACCAGGCCCTGTTGGAAAGCATGGATCGCCGCGCCGATCTGGCGCTGCGTCTGCAGCACACGGTCGAGGGGCTTTCCGTGGTCGCGATCAGCTATTACGCCGTATCGCTGGTCAGCTATCTGCTCTACCCCCTGACAGGTGTCGGGATCAGTAAAGGGATGTTAAGCGCAGCGGTGACGATTCCGGTTGTCCTGGCGGTATGGTTTGCCGTTCGCAGGATTCGAAAGCGGTTGGGGTAGATCCGTATTTGCCTTTGGACCCGCGCGCTGTACAACAAACGCGTTTGACACCTGGGTCGGGGAATTCTCTGTGATTGGAATCGTGTCGGCGTGGCGGGCAGTGGCCGCCATGTTCATATTGAATGGCGCATTGTTCGGCATCTGGGCATCGCGAATTCCAGCGGTTCGGGACAAACTGGACCTGACGCATGAGACGCTGGGATATGGCCTTTTGTTCATGGCGGCGGGCGCTGTGTGTTCTTTTCCGATCACGGGCCGGCTGACCGACAGGTTCGGAGCGGTGGTCCTGACGCGGTACATTGCCGTTTTTTACACGGTTTCCTTGATCCTTCTGGCCCTCGCGGGTGGCTTCTGGTCGCTTGCGGCTTTTTTATTTGTATTCGGGGCTTTCCATGGCTCGATGGATGTAGCGATGAACGCCTGGGCGGCGGAGGTTGAGCAGGCGTACACGAAACCCGTGATGTCATCCTTCCACGCGATGTGGAGCCTTGGGGCAGGGTTGGGCGCCCTCAGCGGATTTGCTGCGGTGCAAGTGGGGCTGACGGTGATCCAACATTTTCTACTGGCAGGCGGGATCGTCGTTGGGCTGGCATTGGCACTGGCTTGGGTGCGGTGGGAATCGCGCCGCGCGGCTGTGTCCGGAGGCAAGGTTTTTGCATTACCTTCAGGCGTATTGATCCTTGTGGGCTTCACCGCTTTGTGCGGAGCTTTGGGGGAAGGTGCTGTGGCGGATTGGAGTGCGATTTTCCTACGGGATGTGACCGACGCCGCCGAAAGCATTGCGGCCCTGGGTTATGCGGTATTCTCCGTGGCCATGGTTGCTTTCCGCTTGGCAGGCGGGTTTGTCATTGCGCGCTTTGGACCGGTCGTGACAGCGCGATTTGGCGGGGCTTGCGCCGCTTTGGGTGTGTTCTGTGTTGTGTCCGCTGCCGAGGCAGGGTTGGCATTGGTAGGTTTTGCGATGATGGGGATCGGGTACGCGGTGATCATGCCGTTGGCGTTCAGCCGGGCGGCAAGTGATCCCAGCGTACCGCCGGGGCAGGCGATCGCCAGCGTCGCCACGCTGGGGTACGGAGGCCTGTTGATTGGCCCACCGCTTATTGGGTTTCTCGCAGAGATGCTTACATTGCGCATAGCATTCACGGCGCTGTTGCCGCTGGCCGTATTCATTGTCCTGTTGGCGGGTTCGTTGCGACCCGCCGAAACAGATTGAAGTCATGGCGGAGCCATAGCAGAGCAGCAGGCCGGAAAACCAACAGTTAGGAGACCAACATGCCGATCAAAAACCGGTTCGCCGAGTTGCAGGGTGAAATCACCGAGTGGCGACGCGATATTCATGAAAACCCGGAAATCCTGTTTGAAACCCACCGCACCAGTGCCCTGGTCACCGACAGGTTGCGGGACTTTGGCTGTGATGAAGTGGTGACAGGTATCGGCCGAACCGGAGTTGTCGGCGTGATCAAGGGCAAGACGGACACAAGCGGCAAGGTGATCGGGCTACGGGCGGATATGGATGCGCTGCCGATCCACGAGGCGACCGGGCTGGACTATGCCTCAAAAACCGATGGCGCGATGCATGCCTGTGGGCATGACGGGCATACGGCCATGCTGTTGGGGGCCGCGAAATACCTGTCCGAGACGCGCAATTTTGACGGCACCGTGGTTGTGATCTTCCAGCCCGCTGAAGAAGGCGGCGGTGGCGGGCGTGAGATGTGCGAAGACGGCATGATGGACCGCTGGGGCATTCAAGAGGTCTACGGCATGCACAATTGGCCCGGCCGCCCGGTGGGCAGTTTCGCCATTCGGCCTGGGGCCTTTTTTGCGGCTACAGATCAGTTCGACATCACTTTCGAAGGCAAAGGCGGGCACGCCGCCAAGCCTCATGAAACGGTCGACACCACTGTGATGGCGGCTCAGGCTGTCTTGGCGCTGCAGACCATTGCATCGCGCAATGCTGACCCGATTGATCGTCTTGTGGTCTCGGTCACGTCGTTTGAGACATCGTCAAACGCGTTCAATGTGATCCCCCAATCGGTGAAGATCAAAGGGACCGTGCGCACGATGAGCAAGGAAATGCGCGACTTGGCTGAAAAGCGCGTTCAGGAAATCTGCGCAGGTATCGCCACCACTTTTGGTGGTCAGGCCGAGGTGACCTATTATCGAGGCTATCCGGTGATGGTGAACAGCGACGAGCAGACCGATTTTGCCGCGGATGTCGCGCGCTCGGTGTCTGGAAACTGTGACGAAGCGCCCTTGATCATGGGCGGTGAGGATTTTGCCTTTATGCTGGAAGAACGGCCCGGAGCGTACATCCTGGTTGGCAACGGCGACACAGCTGCTGTGCATCATCCTGAATACAATTTTAACGACGAAGCTATTCCGGCTGGATGCAGTTGGTGGGCCGGGATCGTGGAACAACGGATGCCCGCGGCCTGATAAAGAGGTGGTGAGCGCGAGGGACCAGCCCCTCGCGCTCACCGGGTTATTTTTGGCTTGAAGGTGGACCCTTACTGCGTCAGGCGAGGTTGAGTGTCTCGCACAAGGTGTTGATCACATCGTCCAACGCGGATTTCTGGAGATTTACGCAGGATTTCGCACCAGCCTGCGCTTTGTCCAGCGCGGTGTCGTCTGACAACAAATTTGCAACGGCATCCGCGAGTTGCGGGGCGGAGTTGACCTCGGCCGCGCCACCGCTTTCGATTAGTGGCGCGAAGGTTTCAGAAAAATTGAAGTACCCCGGACCAGTGATCACAGCGGCACCGGCCTGTGCGGGCTCAAACGGGTTGTGACCGCCGATTTCCTTGAGCGAGCCGCCCAGGAACACAATAGGGCACAATGCGTACCATGTGCCGGTTTCGCCCAGTGTGTCAGCGACGTAAACTTGAGTCTGAGGCGCGATCTTGTTGCCCTTGGTTCGGAAAGCAGCGGACTGTCCGGCGGACTCCAGCAGACTTGCAACCTCTGACCGTCGTTCGGGATGCCGGGGGATCAGCAGGAGCAGCAGATCGGGCCAGCGCTGCAACAGCTTGGCATGCGCGTCCAGAACCGTTTCCTCCTCACCTGCATGGGTCGAACTGGCGATCCAGACCGGGCGGTCGGCGATCTGAGCGCGGATATCGCCCAGCGTTGTCTGATCGACCGGCAGCGGGTCCGACATCGCCTTGAGGTTGGTGCCGGGCTGTACCCGATCGGAGCGTGCGCCCATGTCGACTAGATTTGCTGCCGTCTTGTCATTCTGGGTTAGGAACAGTGTAAAATGGTCCAGAATAAATCGCGCGGTTTGGGGTCGCTTCTTCCACCCATCGACCGAGCGATCCGAAAGGCGCGCGTTGAGCAGCGCCAGCGGAACCTCGCGCCGGGATGCTTCGACAATTAGGCGCGGCCAGATTTCACTTTCGACGAAGACACCGGCGTCCGGGTGCCAGTGATCCAAAAACCGCTTCACCGGTCCGGCTGTGTCCAGTGGTGGGTATTGGTGGCGTGCGCGCGGTGGCATTCGTTTTTCGATCAGCGCGGCCGAAGTTGGGGTTCCGGAGGTAATCAGAAACTCAGCCTTGGGCAGGCGTTCGCCCAGACGCTTGATGAGACTGATGACCGACAGAGTTTCGCCAACGCTGGCGGCGTGGAACCAGATCAGCTGCCCATCCGGGCGGGTTTGCGTGGCGTGGCCAAGGCGTTCCTGCTGGCGCGTTTCCGGAACGCCCGCCGCCCGCAGCTTGTTGCGAACCGTGCGCCATGCCAGCGGGGCGGCAACGGAAGTCAGGCCGCAATACAGCTTGTACAGCAGCGTTGGCTGGTCGGGGTTGTTTGGCACTTTAGCCGCCCGTGTGGCTCATGTGGCGGCTCATCTGGCCGTCGACCGCCTGACGGGAATAGTCGAAATCATGCCCTTTGGGCTTGAGGGTGATCGCGGACCTGATTGCCTCTTCCAATGATTTATCACTGTCGGGATGATCGCGCAGCGGCGCGCGCAGGTCGGCCATATCCTCTTGCCCAAGGCACATGTACAGCTCACCGGTGCAGGTCAGGCGCACGCGGTTGCAGCTTTCGCAGAAGTTATGCGACAGCGGTGTGATAAAGCCGATTTTCTGGCCCGTATCCTCAAGCCGTACATAACGCGCAGGTCCACCGGTACGTTCGGCCAGATCCGTCACGGAATAGTGGTTTTCATATTCCTTGCGCACATCTTCGAGAGACCAGTATTGGTCCAGGCGGTCTTCGTTTCCTATATCACCCATGGGCATGACCTCAATCCAGGTCAGATCCATGTCACGCTCGGCACACCATTCGGTGATCTTTGGCAATTCGGGTTCATTGAACCCTTTCAAGGCGACCGCATTGATCTTTACCCGCAGACCCGCTTTCTGCGCGGCGTCGATCCCGTTCAGCACCTGCTTGAGGCGTCCCCAACGGGTGACCTTGGCAAATTTGTCTTCGTCCAGCGTATCCAGCGATACGTTCACGCGACGAACACCGGCAGCGTAGAGATCATCGGCAAATCTGTGCAGTTGCGAGCCATTGGTGGTCAGCGTCAGCTCTTTCAGGGCGCCGCTGTCTAGATGACGGGTCATCGAATTGAAAAACGTCATGATATTGCGGCGCACCAGTGGCTCGCCGCCAGTAATGCGCAGCTTTTCCACGCCCATGTTCACAAAGGTCGAGCACATGCGGTCAAGTTCTTCCAGTGTCAGCAGGTCTTTCTTTGGCAGAAAGGTCATGTCCTCGGACATGCAATAGACACAGCGGAAATCGCAGCGATCCGTAACGGAAACGCGGAGATAGGTGATGGCACGTGCGAACGGGTCGATAAGCGGAGCTGTCATGCGACATAGGTAAAGCTGCAACCGCCCTCCGACAAGGGCGAACTGCGCTTTGCGCTGGAACAGATGCACGCAGGGGGTTAGGTTTGCGTCATGAGATATGCGCTTTTGGCTTTTTGTGTTCTGGTAGCGGGATGTGACACCGTGCGGTCGACCACCGATCGTGTCTTTGGTGGTGACAAGCCCCCTGAAGAGGCAGAACCCGCCGTTGTAGAAGAGGTGGTCGAGCCGCAGCCTGTCGCGGTAGCCGCCACTGGTTGGGTTGGTCCAAAAACCACGATTGCCGGTCTGGGAGACCCCACAACACCCGGCCGTTGGCTGGAAACGTCTTTAGTGGAGACTGAATTCACCGGGCGCGTGGTTGTACCGCGGACGGGCGCGCAGGCCTATATCACGCTGATTCCGGCATCCGGGCCAACCGGGGGCGGCAGCCGCCTTTCGCTGGATGCGATGCGGGCCCTGCTGCTGCCATTTGATGAACTGGTTGAGCTGGAAGTTTATTCCAACTGACCTTTCAAATACTTGCCGGCCTCTTTTCGCGCAAATGGCTTCATCGCGTCGCCGCGTGTTTTCAAAAAGGCGATGACCCGGTCCGGGTCGTGCTTGGACAATTCGCGCAGCCACCAAGCGACGGCTTTTTGGATGAACCAGTCGCGGTCGGGCACATAGCCTGCAGCCCAGCCCAGAATGCGGTCTCGGCGTTGCAGGTCTTCCGGTTTGGGGTGGTTCTGTTTGGTCCAGGGCAGGGTCGCCACCAGCGCCGCGCGCCTGGTCCACATGTGGTCCGATTTTGTCCAGCTTTCCACCTGATCCAGCCGCGAAGGGTCGGCTGACAGGCGCTTTTGCATCGCCATGCAGGCGTGATCCGCCACGGCCCAGGCATCAAAATCCGGCAACCAGCTTTGCAGCAGGTCCCAAACGGTATCATCCGGTCGGATGCGCGCCTGTGTCAGCAGTTTTGCGGCGGCAAGACGTCCTTCGTGAATATTGGTTTGCCACAGCGCATCTGCGAGTTCGACGCGCGCTGCCAAATCCAACTCCTGTCGCCAGGTTTTGGTCAGATCATTCAGGATCGGGTTTGCCACGCCCAGATGGGGGCGGTCGGCCTTGTGGTAGGCCGCCATTTGTTCGGCGCGCTCGGGATCGGAATGGGCTTTGATCTGGTCCAGATAGGCTTCAATCATCAATAAACTCAGGGTCGGGTGCGCGTGGGTTTGCCATCAATGGTCTGATGGTTCTTTTCAACCCAGTAGGATTGGATCTGCTCGTCGGACTTGCCATCGACCCATTTCTGCATCGTGTCGCGTTCGGACTGATATTCCATGAACGGCACGGCATAGCCGCACGAAGTCTGGACCACATCGATATCCAGATCATAGATCTGACGCGCACTACGGTGATCGGGGAACAGGCCAGCCAATTCATCCCAGCCCTCATCCCCCACATGCAGCGTGCGCGCGGTGCCATACGTTCTCAGGATCATGGGGCGGGTCGTGAACGAACACCACATCAGCGTCATGCGGTTCGCTTCAAGCAGATGACCGGCGGTTTCGTTGCCGCTGCCGGTCAGGTTCATCCAGGCAATCCGGTTCGGGCCAAGAACGCGCAGCGAATCCATGCCCTTGGGCGAGATGTTGACCCGTCCGTTGGGTGCCGCAGTGCCGACGAAGAACATGTGCTGTTCTTCGATGAATTTACGCTGCCCGTCGTCCAGTTCCGGAAATTGCTTGGCCATGTCTCACTCCACTGTAACCGATTTTGCCAGGTTGCGCGGCTGGTCTACATCCGTGCCTTTGGCCACCGCCGTGTGATAGGCCAGCAGTTGCGCCGGGACCGAGTAGAGGATCGGCGCCAGGCTGGGGTGGACATGCGGCATCCGGATGATGCTCCAGACGCCATCTTCAGCCTCGGCAATCCCGTCATCGTCCGAGACCAGAATGACCTTGCCCTTGCGCGCCATCACCTCTTGCATGTTCGACACCGTTTTGTCGAACACGGCGTCGCGCGGGGCCATGACCACCACAGGCATATTCTTGTCGATCAGGGCGATCGGTCCGTGCTTCAGCTCACCCGAAGCATAACCTTCGGCGTGGATATAGCTGATTTCCTTGAGCTTCAGCGCCCCCTCCATCGCCAGCGGATACATCAGGCCGCGACCCAGGAACAGAACGTCGCGGGCTTCGGACAGGCGTTGTGCGGACGTCTTGATGGCCGGATTCTGATCCAGCGCTGCATTCATCACCGTTGGCAGGCCGCGTAGCGCAGCATAGTGGTCGGCCAGCTCGTCGTCGGTCAGCGTACCACGATCCGCAGCCGCCTTGAGCGCCATCATCAGCAGAACGCTCAGTTGACACGTGAACGCCTTGGTCGAAGCCACGCCGATCTCAACGCCTGCATGGATGGGCAGGGCGATATCGCTTTCGCGGGCGATCGAACTTTCGGGGACGTTGACGACCGAGACGATTTTGTCCGCCTTGCCTTCGCAATAGCGCAGTGCCGCCAGAGTGTCGGCAGTTTCACCCGACTGACTGACGAACAGCGCCATCGTGCGCCCCGTGATCGGAGGTTCGCGATAGCGGAACTCGCTGGCGATATCGACCTCGACGGGCATTTGGGCCAATTGCTCGAACCAGTACTTCGCCGTCAGGCAGGCGTAAAATGCGGTACCGCAGGCCACCATGGTCAAACGATCCAGTTTGGTGAAATCCAGATCGGCGCCAGGCAGAACTACCTGATCACCACCACTTGGCAGGTATGACCGGATCGCGTCGGCAATCACGATGGGTTGTTCGGCAATTTCCTTGGCCATGAAGTGTTTATGGCCGTTCTTTTCGGTCTGTGTGTGGTCCAGTTTGATCTGGCGAGTCTCGCGATTAGCCAATTCACCGGCTTCGTTGCGGATTTCCAGAGAGGTTCGGGTCAGAACAGCCCGGTCGCCTTCCTCAAGATAGGTGATGCGATCCGTAAGCGGGGCCAGCGCAATGGCGTCTGAGCCCACGTACATCTCACCATCTCCGTGACCGATAGCCAAAGGTGATCCCTTGCGCGCGGCGACGATCAGATCGTCCTGACCGTCGAACAGAAAGGCCAGCGCAAACGCACCAACGAGCTGATCGATGGTCTTGAAGGCGGCCTCAACCGGCGACAGGCCTGTCTTCAGGTAATACTCCGTCATCAGGGCGACGGTTTCGGTGTCCGTCTCGGTCGCGAAACCGATGCCATGTTCGGCCAGTTCTGCCCGCAACTCACGATAGTTTTCGACGATACCATTATGAACAACCGCCACAGGGCCGGCCTGATGCGGGTGCGCGTTGGTCACCGACGGTACGCCATGGGTAGCCCAACGGGTATGACCAATACCGGATTTACCGGGCAGCGGGTCGTGCACCAGCAGATCGCTTAGGTTGACCAGCTTGCCGACCGCCCGACGACGTCCAAGCGTACCACCATTGACCGTGGCAATTCCGGCGCTGTCATAGCCACGATATTCAAGACGTTTTAGCGCCTCGACCAAAGTTGGCGCGGCCTCATGCTCACCCAGTACACCTACAATTCCACACATAACTCAGGCTCCCTTGTTGCGGCGAGCCTTCTTCGCCTTCAACATCTCAATCAATTTGCGCGCATAGCCGGGCTTGTTGTCCTGCTTGGCACGTGCCACGGCCAGCGCGTCGGGTTCTACATCCCGCGTGACGACTGTACCTGTTGCGGTCATCGCGCCGTCACCGACAGAAACGGGGGCAACTAGCATAGTGTTGGAGCCGATAAAGACGTTCTCTCCGATGGTCGTCTGGTGCTTCATCACGCCGTCATAGTTACAGGTGATCGTCCCCGCGCCGATATTGGTCGACGCTCCAACAGAGGCGTCGCCGACATAGCTGAGGTGGTTGACCTTAGCGCCTTCAGCGATCTGGGCATTCTTTGTCTCAACGAAATTGCCGATACGGGTGTTTTCGGCCAGTTCTGTACCTGGGCGCAGGCGCGCGTAGGGGCCGACGATGGCGCCGCGGCTAACATGGCAGCCTTCCAGATGTGAGAATGCACGGATCGTCGCGCCGCTTTCGACGGTAACGCCGGGGCCGAAGACGACGTTGGGTTCGATCACCGTGTCTCGACCTACGATCGTGTCAGCGGACAGATAAACCGTTTCGGGGGCCATCAGCGTCACGCCCAAAGCCAACAACTCATTGCGCGCACGGGTCTGAAACTCGGCATCGGCCGCAGCCAGATCAGCACGAGAGTCCACGCCCAGCGTTTCAGCCTCATCGCATTTGATGGCAGTTGCCGACAGACCGCGCGCATTTGCCAGTGCCACGATTTCGGTCAGGTAGTATTCACCCGAGGCGTTATCGTTGCCGACCGCGTCAATCAATTCGAACAGTACTTTTGCGTTGCAGGCCAGTAATCCACTGTTGGTAAAGCGTATGGTGCGCTGTTCTTCGGTTGCGTCTTTGTACTCGACGATTTCGACCAGTTTTTCGCCATCCATGATTAATCGGCCATAGCGGGGCTGAACTTCGGCAATATCAAAGCCCAGCATGACCAGATCAAAGGATGCGCGCGCCTCAATCATACGCTCCAGTGTTCTGGGGTCGATAAAGGGCGTGTCGCCGTAAAGGATGATCACATCGCCATCGAAATCGGCCAGTGCATCCCGCGCCTGCGCAACTGCATGCGCTGTTCCAAGCTGTTCTTTCTGAACGACAATCTGCGCGGCTTCATCCTCGGAAGTGGCGGTCCTAGCAACCTCCTCAGAGCCGTGACCAGTGACAATAACGGTTCGTTCGGGTGACAGCACCGCACCGGCGCGCATCGCGTGCACCAACATCGGCGTTTGGGCAATCGGGTGCAAAACTTTCGGGGTATCCGAATTCATCCTGGTGCCTTTTCCGGCGGCAAGGATAACAAGGGCGATGGTCATAAAAACGATTTCTCTTTGTGTTTTGTTGCGGCCCGTTTTATCCGCTGAGTTCAAAGTCGCAAGCGGTTCGGGCATCAAACAAGATTGCCGTTTGCAACACTTATGGCGAAGTCTCGCCGAATTAGGGGGCAAAATGCGTACGGTTATCTTCGATCTGGACGGGACCTTGGCCGATACATCGGGCGATTTGCTGGCCGCCGCCAACCACTGTTTTCGGCATATGGGGCATGGGGATGTGTTGGTTCACGGCGAAGATGCGGGCGTTGCGCTGCGCGGTGGCCGAATGATGCTGACCCATGGGTTGAAACGGGTGGGCGCTTATGACGATGCAACGGTTCAAGACTACTACCCGATGCTGCTTGAAGCGTATTCCGACGATATCGACACGCATACCCATTTCTACCCTGGCGCGCTGGACGCAGTGGAAAAGTTGAAGTCCGCAGGTTACGGGGTTGGCATCTGTACCAATAAGCCTGAAGCCTTGGCCCATCAGTTGCTCACGCAGATGGGAGTGCGTGACCTGTTTGCCTCTTTAGTTGGTGCAGACACGCTGTCGGTGCGCAAGCCTGATCCGGAGCCGTTGCGCGAAGCTGCACGCCGGGCGGGTGGTCATCCTGATTTATGTGTTCTGATAGGCGATTCCGACACTGACCGAAACACGGCCCGTGCCGCGGGTGTGCCGTCGGTATTGGTTACCTTCGGCCCGTCCGGCGATGATATGGCCGCGCTGGAACCCGAAGCTCTGCTGCACCATTTCCATGATTTGCCAGAATTGGTTGCAGAGTTGATTGGCTTGGCCGCGTAATCCCTTGACCCGAACGTTTTGCAGGACCAGAACACTCTTATGACCGAGATATTCACTGGCAGTTTCACCCAGCAGGAACCCATCCCAGAAGAGGCGGTTGAGGCCGCTCTGGCCGTACTGCGCCACGGGCGTCTGCATCGTTATAACGTCGTACCTGGCGAATTGGGCGAAACCGCCTTGCTGGAACAGGAATTTGCCGGCCAGACAGGTGCCAAATACTGTCTGGCCGTGTCCTCGGGCGGCTATGCGATGGCAACGGCGCTGCGGGCCGTGGGGGTCAAACCGGGGGACCCGGTGCTGACGAACACGTTCACTCTGGCACCTGTGCCCGGATCTATTGCTTCGGTCAGTGCGCGCCCGGTTTTTGTGGGCGTGACCGAAGACCTTACGATTGATCTGGACGATCTCGAAACCAAACTGGATCAGGCCCGCGTTTTGATGCTGAGCCATATGCGTGGCCATCTGTGTGACATGGATCGGCTGATGCAGATGTGCGATGCCGCAGGTGTCACGGTGATCGAGGATTGCGCCCACACAATGGGCGCTGCATGGCGTGGGCAGGTTTCGGGCCGGCAAGGCGCGATTGGCTGCTATTCCTGCCAGACTTACAAACACGTCAACTCGGGCGAGGGCGGATTGCTGGTCACCGATGACGAGGAGCTGGCGGCGAAGGCGACGATGTTATCAGGGTCATATATGCTCTACGAACGGCACTTGGCGGCACCAGACCCCGAGGTGTTCGAGCGGATCAAATATCACACCCCGAATGTCTCGGGTCGGATGGACAATCTGCGGGCCGCAATCCTTCGCCCGCAATTGCGCGATCTGGATCGGCAGATCGAACGCTGGAACGAGCGCTATTTTGAAATCGAAAAAGGCCTGCGCGATACGCCGGGTCTGAGCGTTGTTGACCGGCCAGAGGCCGAGACGTTTGTCGGTTCCTCGATCCAGTTCCTGCTGCTCGATTGGTCGGCAGAGCGGGTAAACGAGGTTATCCAGCGATGCGCGGCACGCGGGGTCGAACTTAAGTGGTTCGGCGGGGCTGAGCCGAGCGGTTTTACGTCGCGCTATGACAGCTGGCGATATGCCGACAGCGCGCCTATGCCCAAAAGTGATCGAATCCTCGCCGGGATCGTCGACATGCGTGTTCCGCTGACCTTTTCGCTTGAGGATTGTGTGCTGATCGCACGGATTATTCGGTCCGAAGTCAGCGCTGTCTTTCAGTCGTAATCCAATCGAGTGCGCGCGACGCGCACGCTTTATTTGTATGAAACCGCCGCCCCGATCAGGGCGGCGGTTTGTTTTTGGGACGCCGTCGTTGACCCAATTCAGATTCGCTGCTATTTATTGAACAACTGTTCATTAATGCGAAAGAGGAGATCGCTTATGTTCACGGCGGCCATGCAATTTGATCTGGGCGAGGACGTGAATGCCCTGCGCGAAATGGTGCACCGTTGGGCGCAGGAGCGGGTCAAGCCGATGGCGGCTGACATCGATGCCGCGAACGCATTTCCAAACGAGCTTTGGAAAGAGATGGGCGATCTGGGTTTGCTCGGCATCACTGTGTCCGAGGAATACGGTGGGGCAGGGATGTCCTATCTGGCCCACACCGTTGCGGTGGAAGAGGTTGCGCGTGCGTCAGCCTCGGTCTCTCTGTCTTACGGCGCGCATTCGAACCTGTGCGTCAATCAGATCAAGCTGAACGGTAGTGACGAGCAAAAGGCGAAATACCTGCCGCGCCTGATCTCGGGCGAACATGTTGGTGCGTTGGCCATGTCCGAGGCTTCCGCCGGATCCGACGTTGTGTCGATGAAGTTGCGTGCTGAAAAACGCAATGATCACTACCGGTTGAACGGCAACAAATACTGGATCACCAACGGGCCGGACGCGGATACGCTGGTCGTATATGCCAAGACCAACCCGGAGGCCGGATCGAAGGGCATCACCGCGTTTCTGATTGAAAAAGAGATGAAGGGCTTCTCGACCTCGCCTCATTTCGACAAGCTGGGGATGCGCGGGTCGAACACGGCCGAGCTGATCTTTGAAGATGTCGAGGTGCCGTTCGAAAACGTTTTGGGCGAAGAGGGCAAAGGCGTTGCGGTTTTGATGTCCGGGCTGGACTACGAACGTGTGGTTCTGGCCGGGATCGGGACCGGCATCATGGCGGCCTGTCTGGATGAGATCATGCCCTACTTGGCCGAGCGTAAGCAGTTCGGCAAACCGATCGGCAGCTTTCAACTGATGCAGGGCAAGATCGCCGATATGTACACCGCGATGAACTCGGCGCGGGCCTATGTCTATGAGGTTGCCAAGGCTTGTGACCGGGGGGATGTAACCCGTCAGGATGCGGCGGCGTGCTGTCTTTATGCTTCAGAACAGGGCATGTCGCAGGCGCACCAGGCCGTTCAGGCGATGGGCGGGGCGGGCTTTCTGTCCGACTCGGCGGTCAGCCGAATCTTCCGCGACGCAAAGCTGATGGAGATTGGCGCGGGCACCAGCGAAATCCGCCGGATGTTGATCGGGCGTGAACTGATGAACGAGATGCGCTGAGAGAAGAAAACGCTTCGCAGACGAGTGAACTGCGAAGCGCTTTCCTTGTAAGGATCAGAACTTATGAACGTAGGATACACCGACAAGGAAGGGATCGATATCGGCTTTGCCGATCTTGGTTCCGTTCAGTTTGACGTCAGTATCGATATCAAACCAACGTACGTTCAGACGGACAGCACCATTGTCCGAGACCATGTAGTCCAGACCGGCCTGCAGCGAGACACCGAAAGAGTCATCAACCTTCAGATCGCCCAGTGCGGATTTCTCGTCGAAGAAGATGGTGTAGTTCAGACCGGCGCCGACATAGGGCTTCCATGCGCTGTTGGTCGGGAAGTGATAGTTCAGCGACAAGGTGGGCGGCAGGTGCTTGACGGTTCCGGCCTCGGCGCTTCCGCCCAAGGTCACAGTGTGCTTGAACGGTGTCGCGGCCAGCAGTTCGATGCCCAGATTGTCACGGATGAAATACTCGGCGGTGAAGATCGGGCGGGTGTCCGAGTCGATCTCGGCCTTTTGTCCGGCCAACGTGCCATTGTCGGATTTGGGGTTGAGGTAACCGACACCGACACCGACGGTCCAATCCCCCTGCGATTGGGCAAAGGCGGGGGCGGCAAGCGCCACCAGCGCGGTGGAAAGTGTCAAAGCGGCGAGTTTGTTGGTCATGGTCTTGCCTTTGGTTCAGTTGATGAGATCGAATTGACAGCCGCGCGGTCCGCGCACTCTGATCTGCATCAAGTTTGTGTGACGGGGTCATCGGAGGCTTCTCCGGTAAGGCCCTTGAAAATAAGGGAATTGCAGCGTGCCAGAAGCTAATCGCATACCGGGTTTGCGTTCAGCGGGGGGCTGGGACGTGCCATCTCGTTTGAACATGGCGCGCCAGTGTCTTGATCACGCACCGGATCAGGTTGCAGTGATCGACTTGACCGGAATCGAAGAGCGGCGCGTCACCTACGGGCAGCTTGCTGAAATGACAGACGGCATCGCGCGCGCACTGTCGAAGAAAGTGCAGCCGGGGGATCGCGTGGGCGTGCTGCTCAGCCAGTCACCGTGGTGTGCGGCGGCGCATCTGGCGATCTGGAAGATCGGCGCCATCTCGGTTCCCTTGTTCAAACTGTTCAAGCAGGATGCTTTGCGATCCCGAGTGGGTGATGCCGGGGCGCAGGTTGTGCTGACCGACCCGGACGGCGCGACGCTGGTAGGCAACTTGGCAGAACCGCTCATGGCGGACCAGATTGGTGAAGACGGGGGCGTTGTGCCTTTTGCCGACACCGGGCCAGAGGATCCGGCGGTGTTGATCTACACGTCCGGGACCACGGGCAGCCCGAAAGGCGCGTTGCATGGCCACCGGGTGCTGACCGGCCACCTGCCGGGGGTTTCGATTAGCCATAACAACCTGCAAGAGGGCGACTGCCTCTGGACACCGGCCGATTGGGCCTGGATCGGTGGGTTGTTCGATGTGCTGATGCCTGGTCTTGCGCTGGGCGTTCCGGTTGTGGCGGCCCGGCTGGACAAGTTCACCCCCGAAGCCTGCACCAATGTGATCGCGCGCGGCAGTGTGCGGAACGTGTTCTTTCCCCCAACGGCCCTTCGGATGCTCAAGGCCTCAGATCAGGCGATTTCCGGGCTACGCTCTGTAGCGTCGGGAGGGGAGCCGCTGGGGGCCGAGATGTTAGCCTGGGGGCAACAGGCGTTTGGTCTGACGATCAACGAATTCTACGGGCAGACCGAATGCAACATGGTTGTCTCTTCCTGCTCAGATGACTTCCCGGTGCGGCCCGGCTGCATAGGCAAACCGGTCCCGGGCCACGAAATTGCGGTGATCGACGAGGACGGTAACCGGACCGCTGATGAGGGTGACGTGGCCATCCGGCGAGGCTCGGCCTCAATGCTTTTGGAATATTGGAACCGACCCGAGGCAACGGCTGAGAAGTTTCGTGGCGACTGGCTGATCACCGGCGACCGTGGCGTTTGGGAGGGTGAGTACCTGCGTTTCGTAGGGCGCGACGATGATGTCATCACCTCGTCCGGTTATCGTATCGGCCCGGCAGAGATCGAGGATTGCCTGCTGACCCACCCGGCGGTGGCGACGGTCGGTGTGGTCGGAAAACCTGACAAGCTGCGGACCGAGATCGTCAAGGCATATGTGGTGTTGAAACCGAATGCTGAGGCTGAGGAACGAGAGTTGCAAGACTGGGTTAAATCTCGCCTTGCGCATTATTCTTACCCTCGTGAAGTGGCTTTTGTGCAAGAGTTGCCTTTGACCGTGACCGGAAAAGTAATCCGAAAGGAATTGAAACGTCGCGCGTCTGAGGAGGAATGTCATGCCGGATAAATCCAGCGTCAGAACGGGAATTGAATTTAGCGCCACCGCAATTGCGGTCATTGGCGCTGTATGGGCAGGCAAGGCGTATTTCGAAAACTGGATGCAGGACACGATCGATAACGCGGTCGAAAACAAGGTTGTCATACTTGAGCAACTGCAACTGGCTGACCTTCTGGTTTATTATGGCTATCCGGACGAGGCCATCTCAGAACTCAAGCTGATCAGCGATAGAATTTCCGGTCTTGAAGGCGGCAACAAACGCAAAATTGCATTTTATGACAACTATTTGGACGCGGTTGCACAGTCAGATAACACCTTGAAATACGAACCGGAAATCCGGTTGCTTAAAGATGTATTCAGTACCGAAATGCAGACCGACGGTTGGCATGATGAATACCTCGCATACGTCTCGATGTTCCTGCCGGAGGCCCGCGGAGACGATGCATTCTTTGATGCCCAGGTCATCGGGCGGCTTAACCTCGCGGTGCATCAGTACGAAGTCGAGAGCGACTTTGAGGGGCTGGAAAGTGCGTTCCATACTCTTGCGCTTGCCTATTTGTGTCGCGGTGACCAGGCAAGTGCGCAAGCCTCTATTGAACGTGCTGCTGAGATGCTGCCGTTCGACTATTACCTGATTTACCCGCTGATGGGCGTTGACACGATTTCTGAGGATCCAGAGATCGAAAAGCTGAACGCTGTCTGCCCTCAAAACGTATCCCGAGGCTATGGCGAGCTTTTGCAGGAACTTGGCTCGGGTGAGAATCCATTTCGCGACTTGATAAGAGAGTACTCTGAATGAAGCTGCAATCTGCTGCTCTGCCTTCGTCTCAAGGTTTTCAACAAAACCGCGCGGCTCATCTCGACGCGTTGGCGCAAATCGCCGACGCCGCCGACGTCGCACGCATGGGCGGAGGCGAGAAATCCCGCGCACGGCATGAATCGCGGGGCAAGATGCTGCCGCGGCGTAGGGTGGCGAACTTGCTGGACCCGGGGTCGCCGTTCCTTGAGATCGGCGCGACGGCGGCGCACGGGATGTATGGCGACGCTGCGCCCTGTGCCGGGGTCATTGCAGGGATTGGCCGGGTGCAGGGGCAAGAGGTCATGGTGGTGTGCAACGATGCCACCGTGAAGGGCGGCACCTATTATCCGATGTCAGTCAAAAAGCACCTGCGCGCGCAAGAGATTGCTGAAGAAAACCAACTGCCGTGCATTTATCTGGTCGACAGTGGCGGCGCGAACCTGCCCAATCAGGATGAGGTGTTCCCCGATCGCGATCACTTTGGCCGCATCTTCTATAATCAGGCGCGGATGAGCGCGAAGGGCATCCCGCAAATCGCTGTGGTGATGGGGTCGTGTACGGCAGGTGGAGCTTATGTGCCCGCGATGTCGGATGTAACGATAATTGTCCGGGAACAGGGCACCATCTTTTTGGCCGGACCACCTTTGGTTAAGGCCGCGACGGGTGAGGTGGTCAGCGCCGAAGATCTGGGGGGCGGAGATGTCCATACGCGCCTGTCCGGGGTGGCTGATTATCTGGCCGAGGATGACGCCCACGCGCTGGCTTTGGCGCGGCGGGCTGTCGGATCGCTGAACCGGCGCAAGCCACAGACGGTGGATTGGGCCAACCCCGAGGATCCGGCCTATGACCCCGAAGAAATTCTGGGCGTCGTCCCCGCCGATCTGCGCACGCCCTATGACATTCGCGAGGTGATCGCGCGGTTGGTCGATGGCTCGCGCTTTGACGAATTCAAGCCGCGCTTTGGTGAAACGCTGGTGACCGGTTTCGCTCATGTCAAAGGCTGCCCGGTCGGGATCATCGCCAATAACGGCGTGCTGTTTTCCGAGGCCGCACAGAAGGGCGCGCATTTTGTCGAGCTGTGTTCGCAGCGCAAAATCCCGTTGGTATTCCTACAGAACATCACCGGATTCATGGTGGGTCGCAAATACGAAAACGAAGGTATTGCGCGGCACGGGGCCAAGATGGTGACTGCGGTCGCGACGACCAATGTGCCCAAAATTACGATGCTCGTGGGTGGCTCGTTCGGAGCAGGGAATTACGGCATGTCAGGCCGCGCCTACCAACCGCGGTTCCTGTGGACATGGCCAAACTCGCGCATTTCCGTGATGGGTGGAGAGCAGGCGGCAGGTGTTCTGGCCACTGTAAAACGCGACGGGATTGAACGTCAGGGCGGAACTTGGTCGGCGGAAGAAGAGGCCGAATTCAAGCGCCCCACGCTGGAGATGTTCGAAGAACAATCCCACCCGCTCTATGCCTCGGCTCGACTGTGGGACGACGGAATTATCGACCCGCGCAAAAGCCGGGACGTGCTGGCCTTGTCGTTGAACGCGGCACTGAATGCGCCGATTGAGGAGACACGCTTTGGCGTGTTCAGGATGTAAGATGAGCACCGACCTGGAAATAATAAAAGCGCGTTACCCCGATGCACAGACGTTCAAATTCGGCGACAGTGCAATCCTGAGTGCCGAGCTTTTAGCGCTGGTTCGGGCAGGGCAAAAAACGGCAACCTGCGGCGCTCTGCGCGATTATCCCGAAGGCAGCCTTGATACCCCGGTTGTTGGGCGGCGCGACATTGCTCTTGAATGGGATGATCGCCCAGCGTTGGTGATTGAGACGATCGAGGTTTCGATCTGCCGCTATTGCGACATGACCGAAGACTTCGCCTTGGCCGAAGGTGAAAACGAAACGTTAGACGGGTGGCGCGAGGATCACCGGCGTTACTTTGAGCGTAACGGCGGGTTTGATCCCGAGATGGAATTGCTTTGCGAACGGTTCCGCCTGATCGAAGACCTGGTGGATAAGGGCTAAACTATGTTCAATAAAATCCTGATTGCCAACCGGGGCGAGATTGCTTGCCGGGTGATGGAAACCGCTCAGAAAATGGGCGTAACTTGCGTGTCTGTGTATTCTGATGCCGATGCGTCGGCCAGGCATGTGCAGATGGCGGACGAGGCTGTTCATATTGGTGGTGCGGCGCCGGCTGAGAGCTATCTCAAGGGCGACGTGATCATTCAAGCCGCGCTCGATACCGGGGCGCAGGCGATCCATCCGGGTTATGGATTTCTCTCGGAAAACCCCGATTTCGTGGATGCGGTCGCGGCGGCTGGCCTGACCTTCATTGGCCCTTCGGCGGATGCGATCCGCAAGATGGGTCTCAAAGACGCGGCCAAGGTATTGATGGAGCAGGCGGGCGTGCCGGTTGTTCCGGGGTATCACGGCGACAATCAGGACCCCGAGCATCTGGCGGGTGCGGCCGACACGATTGGCTATCCGGTCCTGATCAAGGCCGTCGCAGGTGGCGGTGGCAAAGGTATGCGGCTGGTCGAGCGGCCCGCAGATTTTACCGAGGCATTGGACAGCGCCCGGGGTGAGGCCCGCACCGCCTTTGGCAATGATGCTGTTCTGGTCGAGAAATTCGTCTCCAAGCCCCGCCATATCGAGGTTCAGGTGTTTGGCGACGGTACCCATGCGGTGCATCTGTTTGAACGCGACTGCTCGCTGCAACGGCGGCACCAGAAAGTGATTGAAGAAGCGCCGGCCCCGGGCATGACCGTTGAGATGCGCGACGCGATGGGCCAGGCGGGCGTGCGTGCCGCCGAGGCCATCGGTTACAAAGGCGCGGGGACGGTTGAATTCATCGTGGATGCCTCGGACGGGCTGCGTCCGGACCGGTTCTGGTTCATGGAGATGAACACGCGTTTGCAGGTTGAACACCCGGTGACCGAGGCGATCACCGGCGTCGACCTCGTCGAATGGCAGTTGCGTGTTGCAGCGGGCGAGAGCTTGCCTAAGAAACAGAGTGACCTGTCGATCCTGGGCCACGCATTCGAGGCACGGCTGTACGCTGAGGACGTGCCAAAGGGCTTTCTGCCGGCGACCGGTACACTGACCCATCTGCGCTTCCCGGCAGCATGCCGCGCCGATAGCGGCGTGCGCGCGGGTGACACAATCAGCCCCTGGTACGATCCGATGATCGCGAAGGTGATCGTGCACGGCCCCACACGCGCTGTCGCATTGGAACAGCTGCACCGCGCCCTTAAAGGCACCGAGGTTGCTGGGACGGTCACGAACCTTGGCTTTCTGGGCGCACTGACACGGCATCCTGGCTTTGCGGCCGGTGATGTTGATACTGGCCTGATTGGTCGCGATCTGGACGCGCTGGCCGGTGCAGTGCCGATCCCGGCGTCTTCGATCGTCGCGGCCGCGATGACAGCTTTGGAGCTGGTGGATACCGATGAGGAAACCGGGTTTTCGCTATGGGCCCCATTGCATCGCGCGGTCCAGTTGCGGGCAGGTGATGATATTGATCTGGACGTTCAGGTAGAAGGTCAGAACCGTCAGGTCTGGCAGGTCGGAGAACACACGATCCTTGCCCAGCGCGGTCCGGGCGGTTGGATGATCGGCGGAGCCCCTATGCCGCGCGTGTCTGTCTCGGGTTCGCAGATCACAGTTTTTGAAAACTATGGTCAAGTCCTGGAAATTGTTGATCCATTGGACCGCGATGCTGATGCCGCTGGCGACACCAATGTGATTGAGGCCCCGATGCCGGGTCTGGTCAAAGCAGTCTTTGCGCAGGTGGGTCAAGCCGTGCAGGAAGGCGACCGGCTGGCAATCCTTGAGGCCATGAAAATGGAACATTCCCTGCTGGCCGCCCGTGACGGTATCGTTGCCGAAGTGCTGGCGGATGCCGGGGCGCAGGTCGAGGCTGGGGCCGCGTTGGTCCGGCTGGAGGAGGAATGAACTGTCCCCTTTTCGAACAACGTGGCACAGTCGGATCGAATGCGGCAATAAGAGAAGGACACAGCAATGGGTGAACGGGTCGAAATCTTCGAAGTGGGTCCGCGCGACGGTCTGCAAAACGAAAAGCGCGAAATTGCCGTGGCGGAAAAAGTGGCGCTGGTCGATTGCCTGAGCAAGGCTGGTTTCAACCGCATCGAAGTGGCCAGTTTTGTCTCGCCAAAATGGGTGCCGCAAATGGCGGGCAGCGCGGACGTGTTGGCCGGGATCAAACGGGCCGACGGCGTCCGGTATGGAGCGCTGACACCAAATATGCAGGGATACGAAGACGCTTTGGCCGCAAAGGCGGATGAGATCGCGGTATTCGCTTCGGCTTCGGAAGGGTTCTCAAAAGCCAATATCAACGCGACTATTGAAGAATCCATCGACCGCTTTGCCCCGATTCTTGAAGCTGCGCGCCACATCGACCTGCCGGTACGTGGGTATGTGTCCTGCGTGACTGATTGCCCCTATGACGGACCAACGCCGCCTGAGAAAGTGGCTGAAGTTGCGGACCGGCTGTTCTCGTTGGGATGTTACGAAGTATCGCTGGGGGACACGATCGGGCAGGGCACGCCCGACACCATTGCCCATATGCTGCTGGCCGTGCGCGAACGCGTTCCGATGACGCGGCTGGCGGGGCATTTCCACGACACCAACGGACGGGCCATCGACAATATCGACGCTGCGCTGGCGCTGGGCGTTCGGGTGTTCGACAGCGCCGTTGGAGGTTTGGGTGGGTGTCCTTACGCGCCGGGCGCTGCCGGAAACGTCGCCACCGAAGCTGTTGTGGCTCATTTGGAGCGGCTTGGATATCAGACTGGCCTCGACCTTGCGGTCATCGAAGAGGCCGCGCAGATGGCACGCGCCATGCGATCCCAGTAAGGAGCAGACATGTTTGAAACGATTGCGGTGACCACGGACGCGCGTGGTGTGGCCACTCTGACCCTGAACCGTGCCGACAAGCACAACGCCATGTCGGCCCAGATGATCACCGATCTTACGCAAGCCGCGCACCAGCTTGGAACCGACGACGCCGTGCGTGTTGTTGTACTGACCGGTGCGGGCAAAAGCTTTTGTGCTGGCGGTGATCTTGGGTGGATGCAATCTCAGATGGCGGCAGAATCCGAGACCCGGTTTGTCGAGGCGCGTAAGCTGGCCGAAATGTTGCAGGCGCTGAACACGTTGCCCAAACCGCTAATCGGCGCGATCCACGGCAATGCCTTTGGCGGCGGTGTGGGATTGGCGTCGGTTTGTGACGTAGCGATCGGAGTGGAAACGGTCAAAATGGGGCTGACAGAGACCAAGCTGGGGCTGATCCCGGCCACGATTGGCCCCTATGTCATCGCCCGCATGGGCGAAGCCCGCGCGCGGCGCGTGTTCATGTCGGCCCGGGTCTTCGAAGCCGCAGAAGCTGTAGAGCTGGGCCTGCTGGCCAGAATTGTGCCCGCTGCCGATCTGAATGATGCGGTTGAGGCCGAAGTCCTGCCCTATCTTACCTGTGCACCCGGCGCGGTGGCATCGGCCAAGCAATTGGTTCGCCAGCTGGGGCCGCGCATTGACGATGCCGTGATCGACCACACGATCCGCGAGCTGGTTGACAGGTGGGAAACCGAAGAGGCCAAGGAGGGAATCGGCGCATTCTTTGAAAAAAGAAAACCTGCATGGATTAGTAAGGTTTAGGCGCCACTTGTGAAGTGGACGCGATTGTGTGGGTGGCCTTCCGTGACAGAGCTTCGATAAGTCGAATATTAACCCCCTGTGCGTTTGTGTTCGGTTGACCCTCTGACCCCGCAGGGATAGAGAATGTCCAGTCAACACGCCAATTGACGGCGCTCCCTTTAAGGGTATGCGCAGGAAAGGAGCTGTACGTGGAAGACCTATTGCGGGAGTATCTCCCGATTCTGGTGTTTCTGGCCGTAGCTGTGGGCCTTGGAATCGTTTTGATTCTGGCGGCAGTCGTTCTGGCGGTCCGCAATCCCGACCCCGAGAAAGTCAGCGCATATGAATGTGGTTTCAACGCGTTCGATGATGCGCGGATGAAGTTTGACGTCCGGTTCTATCTGGTCGCGATTCTGTTCATCATATTCGACCTGGAAATCGCGTTTCTGTTCCCCTGGGCTGTCGGCTTCAAGGACATCAGCGATGTTGGCTTCTGGTCCATGATCGTGTTCCTGGGCGTTCTGACCATCGGCTTTGCCTATGAATGGAAGAAGGGGGCCCTGGAATGGGAGTGATGACGGGTGCAAACACCGCCGGCGTCGACAAAGAAGTCGCCACCCAGGCCCTGAATGCCGAGCTGCAGGACAAAGGGTTTCTGCTGACCTCGACCGAGGACATCATCAACTGGGCCCGCACCGGATCGTTGCACTGGATGACTTTCGGTCTGGCCTGCTGCGCGGTTGAGATGATGCACACCTCGATGCCGCGTTACGACGCGGAACGGTTTGGCATCGCGCCCCGTGCTTCCCCCCGTCAGTCAGACGTGATGATCGTGGCAGGCACCCTGACCAACAAAATGGCACCGGCACTGCGCAAGGTCTATGACCAGATGCCCGAGCCGCGCTATGTGATCTCAATGGGCTCATGCGCCAATGGCGGCGGCTATTACCACTACTCCTATTCAGTCGTGCGTGGCTGCGACCGTATTGTTCCAGTGGACATCTACGTCCCCGGCTGCCCACCGACCGCTGAGGCGCTGTTGTACGGTCTGATGCAGTTGCAACGCAAAATCCGCCGTACCGGCACCATCGTGCGCTGAGGAGGGGGTTGATGAGCGAAGCACTCAAAGAACTCGGCACCCAGCTGGAGTTGAAGCGAACTGATTGTGTTCTGTCCTGGGACGTAACCCATGGTGAGTTGACTGTAGATGTGGCGCTGTCGAACGTTGTGGAGTTCATTGAATTCCTGAAGTCTGACCGCAGCTGCCAGTTTTCCACGCTCGTCGATATCACCGGCGTCGACTACCCGGAACGGGCCAAGCGTTTTGACGTGGTTTATCACTTCCTGTCGATGTATCAGAACCAGCGCATCCGCCTGCGGGTCTCGATCCGCGAAGAGGACATGGTGCCCTCAATCGTGGACGTACATCCATCGGCCAACTGGTTTGAGCGCGAAGTGTTCGACATGTTCGGCATCTTGTTCTCAGGCCACCCGGATCTGCGGCGCATCCTGACCGACTATGGATTCCGTGGCTATCCGCTGCGCAAGGATTTCCCAACCACAGGATACACCGAAGTTCGATATGACGAGGCCCAAAAGCGGGTTGTGTATGAGCCGGTGTCGCTAGTCCAGGAATACCGTCAGTTCGATTTCATGTCCCCGTGGGAGGGCGCGAATTACATACTGCCGGGTGATGAAAAGCAGGATGCTGAATAATGGGTGGCATTTGGTGGCTGATCCTGTCTGCGCTGACCATCATCCCGATGGTGAAGATATTGCCGTTTTTCGGGATCAATAAATTCTGGTGCCTTCTTTGTCTGGTTCCATTCGGCACGATCGCGTTGCTGTGGTGGGTCGGGCTGAAACTACAAGAGTTGGAGCGCCGATAAGATGCTGATGCTGCTGGGGGAACTGATCGCTTTGGGTGCGCTGGGGGTCTTGCTGGCAGGGGCTGCGGCCAAGGCTGTCGAAGCGGAAAAGGTCCGGGTTCGGGCTGATGCGAAAAAGAAACGGGGGCGTTGATGGACGGCTCAAGATACGATGACGGCAGCACTGACGCGCTGAGCGGAGAACAGAAGATCCGCAATTTCAACATCAACTTCGGCCCGCAACACCCTGCGGCGCACGGGGTTTTGCGTCTTGTGCTCGAGCTGGACGGCGAGATCGTTGAACGCTGTGACCCGCATATCGGCCTGCTTCACCGTGGCACCGAAAAGCTGATGGAAAGCCGAACGTATCTGCAAAACCTGCCGTATTTCGACCGTCTGGATTATGTGGCGCCAATGAACCAGGAGCACGCCTGGTGTCTGGCCATCGAAAAGCTGACCGGCGTCGAGGTGCCGCGTCGCGGCTCGTTGATCCGGGTTTTGTATTCCGAGATCGGGCGTATTCTGAACCACCTCCTGAACGTGACGACACAGGCGATGGACGTTGGCGCGTTGACTCCGCCGCTGTGGGGCTTTGAAGAGCGTGAAAAGCTGATGGTGTTCTACGAGCGTGCCTGCGGTGCCCGCCTGCACGCGGCCTATTTCCGACCCGGCGGTGTCCATCAGGACCTGCCGCCGGAACTGCTGGACGATATCGAGACGTGGAGCCACGAGTTCCCCTCTGTTCTGAATGATATCGATGGTCTGTTGACCGAAAACCGCATCTTCAAGCAGCGCAATGCCGATATTGGTGTCGTGACCGAGGATGACATCCAGAAATACGGCTTCTCGGGCGTGATGGTGCGTGGATCGGGTCTGGCATGGGACCTGCGACGCGCGCAGCCCTATGAATGCTATGACGAGTTCGAGTTTCAGATCCCCGTCGGCAAAAACGGTGACTGCTATGACCGTTACCTGGTCCGAATGGAAGAGATGCGTCAATCGCTGTCGATCATCCAGCAGGCCATTGTCAAAATCCGTGACTGCCCCGGTGACGTCCTGGCACGCGGCAAGATCACTCCGCCGAAACGTTCGGACATGAAAACCTCGATGGAAAGCCTGATCCACCACTTCAAGCTTTACACCGAAGGTTTCCACGTCCCTGCAGGTGAGGTTTATGCCGCCGTCGAAGCCCCAAAGGGTGAGTTCGGAGTCTATCTGGTTGCAGACGGCACCAACAAACCCTACCGCGCCAAGCTGCGCGCGCCAGGCTTCTTGCACCTGCAAGCCATGGACCATATTGCCGGGGGGCACCAACTAGCCGACGTCGCCGCGATCATCGGCACCATGGATGTCGTGTTCGGAGAGATTGACCGGTGAGACGCCTTGTTTTGATCCTGGCGCTTGCAGCCGCCACACCGTTGCAGGCCGCCTCGACCCATTCGACGGCAAAAGTGCTTGAAGTGATGCGCGAAAACGGCTGCCGGCTGGATGTATCGCGCGCCGAGGAAGCCTTTTCTGCCCATGACTTGCGACCAGAAGATGTCAGCGCTGTGATAAACTCCTGGGCTGAACAGGGGTTGGCCGGGCTGGACGGTTCTGTATTCGAGATCGCGCCTGCGATTTGCGGTGCGCACGGGCTGGCTTCCGAGGATGCGGCGGGCCGTGCCGATGCGCTTTATGATTTTGTACGTCTGAACGGGTGCCGCATGGTCGAAGAAGAGGCCCAGATCAAATTGCGCCCCGCTGGTTTCACACAGGCCGAAACGTCTGACCTGATTGCCCGCCTTGTCGATCAAGGTCGCGCGCATCAGGAAGACCCCTATATTATCGTTATCGGAGATGCCTGCTAATGCTGCGCCGTCTGCACCCCGAACAACCTGAAAGCTTTGCCTTCACCGCAGCCAACCAGCAGTGGGCCACAGCACAGATCACTAAATACCCCGATGGCCGTCAGGCCAGCGCGGTCATTCCGCTTTTGTGGCGCGCGCAGGAACAAGAGGGTTGGCTTAGCCGTCCGGCGATTGAATCCGTTGCCGACATGCTGGGCATGGCCTACATCCGGGTGCTCGAGGTTGCGTCGTTCTACTTCATGTTTCAGTTGCAACCGGTTGGATCTGTCGCGCATATTCAGGTCTGCGGAACGACCTCCTGCTTGATCTGCGGGTCCGAAGACCTGATCGCGGTCTGCCAGGAAAAGATCGCCGCCAAACCGCATGAGCTTTCAGTTGATGGTAAATTGAGTTGGGAAGAGGTGGAATGCCTTGGGTCCTGCACCAATGCGCCGATGGCGCAGATCGGCAAGGACTATTACGAAGATCTGACCGCTGACAGTTTTGGCAAGATCATTGACGATCTGGCCGCAGGCAAGGTGCCGACACCGGGTCCGCAGAATGGCAGATACGCGGCAGAACCGCTGAGCGGTCTGACCAGCCTCACGGACTACGATGCCGGAAAACCGCAGTACAATGCCAGTGTTGAACTGGCCGAAGAACTTGGTGATACGGTCAAGCGCATCGACGGGACCGAGGTTCCGATCCTGACGCCATGGCTGGGCAAAGACGGCAAGGCTGCGGCGACCAAGGCCGCTCCAAAGCCACCAAAGGCGCCGGCACCCGCCAAACCCGCCGTGAAGCAGGCGGAAGAGGCAAAGAAGGCGCTGATCAAAGAGGATCAGCCCGAAACTTTGACCGCCGCGCGGGAGGGGAAAGCGGATGACCTCAAGATGCTGAAAGGTGTTGGCCCCAAGCTTGAACAGACGCTGAACGAACTTGGCTTTTTCCACTTTGACCAGATCGCAGCATGGACGCCGGAACAGGTGGCCTGGGTAGATGCGCGGCTAAAATTCAAGGGTCGGATCGAGCGGGACGGTTGGATCGAACAAGCAGCCCAACTGGCGACAGGCGAAGAAACCGAATTTGCAAAACGTGCCAAAGAAGACGGCACCTACAAAGACTGAATAGGACGGTGCCCGTTCAGGGCATCAAGGTGAGATGGACAAAGAAAAAGAACAGGCCATGGCCCGCAAGGGCCGACATATCGGGGTGGTCATCGCGGTGACCATGCTGTTGTGGCTTGCCATTTCGTTGTTCATCGGCCCGGCACTGGGATTGCCCGGGCGCTATGCGCTGCTGTTTGATTTCGCCGCTTTGGCGGCTTTTATCTATGCGGGCGTGAACATTTTTCAACTCTGGCGCATGCGTCAGGACAGCTGAAGGTAAGACATGATGCTGAAGGATCAGGACAGGATCTTTACCAATATCTACGGGATGCATGAGCGTACGCTGAAAGGCGCGCAGACCCGCGGGCATTGGGACGGCACAGCTGGCCTGATCGGAAACGGGCGTGACTGGATCATCCAGAAGATGAAGGACTCAGGGCTTCGCGGTCGCGGCGGTGCTGGTTTTCCCACCGGCTTGAAATGGTCGTTCATGCCCAAAGAAAGCGACGGTCGCCCAGCCTATCTGGTTGTGAACGCGGACGAATCCGAGCCCGGTACCTGCAAGGACCGTGAGATCATGCGCCACGATCCGCATACGTTGATCGAAGGTTGTTTGATCGCGTCTTTCGCGATGAATGCGCATACCTGCTACATCTATCTTCGCGGTGAATACATCCGCGAGCGGGAGGCGCTGCAGGCCGCAATTGATGAGGCATATGATGCGGGATTGCTGGGCAAGAACGCTGCTGGGTCGGGTTGGGATTTCGACCTGTTTCTGCATCACGGGGCCGGGGCGTATATATGCGGTGAGGAAACAGCCCTGATCGAAAGCCTTGAGGGCAAGAAGGGCATGCCGCGTATGAAACCTCCGTTCCCGGCGGGGGCGGGCCTCTATGGCTGTCCGACCACCGTGAACAATGTGGAGTCTATCGCCGTTGTGCCGACCATCTTACGGCGTGGTGCCGACTGGTTTGCCGGTTTTGGCCGCCAAAACAACGCGGGCACCAAACTGTTTGCAATATCGGGCCACGTAAACAATCCCTGCGTAGTAGAAGAGGCGATGTCGATCCCGTTTGAGCAACTGATCGAAACGCATTGCGGCGGCATTCGCGGTGGATGGGACAACCTGCTGGCGGTGATCCCCGGTGGTTCTTCAGTGCCTTGTGTGCGCGGTGAAGACATGCGCGACGCCATCATGGATTTCGACCACCTGCGCAATGATCTGGGCTCGGGCCTTGGGACGGCGGCGGTGATCGTGATGGACAAATCCACGGACATCATCAAAGCGATCTGGCGGCTGTCGAAGTTCTACAAACATGAAAGCTGTGGTCAGTGTACTCCTTGCCGCGAAGGCACCGGCTGGATGATGCGCGTGATGGACCGTCTGGTGCGGGGTGAGGCCGAACTGGAAGAGATCGACATGTTGTTTGACGTGACCAAGCAGGTCGAAGGCCACACAATCTGTGCTTTGGGCGATGCGGCAGCCTGGCCGATCCAGGGCCTGATCCGCAACTTCCGCGAAGAGATTGAAGACCGTATCAAGGCCCAGAAATCGGGCCGTATGGGCGCGATGGCGGCGGAGTGATCAAGTTGCGGGATATCGGATCAAACCCAAACCAAGTTGAGATCAGGGAGTTGAACTAATGGAAACTTTTGCTGAGTATTCACATGCAATCGCATCCCTCGTGGTCTTTACGTTGATCATTCTGGCGCTTGCGCCTTTTTCAGCGCTGGCCAAACAGAGCAAGGGCTTGGCTCCCGGGGCGACGCCTGAACAGGACTATTCCGACAAGGCGTATCGTCTGAACCGGGCGTATCTGAACGGGACCGAGACGTTGCCGGCCTATGTCGCTGTCACGGTCGCGGCCATGTTGCTTGGGGTCAGCCCGTTTTGGGTGAACCTATTGGCATCGGTCGCTCTGATTGCGCGCATCGTCATGCTGGTTATTCACATGCATGGTATTGGACAACCGCACAGCGGCGTTCGGTCCGTATCCTACGTTGTCGGATGGGCCTGCATGGTTGTGATGGGCTTCATGGCATTGGTGGCGGCGTTCTAATGGAAAAGAAAGGTACTTATCCGTTGACTGGATCAAAATTCAGGATGGGACGTGTGGTGCTGACCGCCGCCTTGGGTGCTGCAGTTTTTGTCGCGGCCTGCGGCACGTCGTCCAGTGACCGAATCCTCTTTGATGGCAAAGCCTTCCGGGCCAAAGCGAAAGCTGTCGACAAGAAGAACGCGCCCACGGATTTCACTGTTGTGGTGAACGGCGTGTCCGCGTCTTTGGATGGCGCGCGCGAAGCGGGAAGGCATGAAGGAACCAAATTCTGTATCGACGCCTTTGGGACTTCAAAAATCAACTGGAAAGTCGGACCCGACACCGAGCCGCAAAACCTGCGCATTACCGACAATAAATTGACCTTTGCAGGAACCTGCCAGCGACCATGATGCGGTTTTTTGCATATCAGCCCATGACGCAGGACGTGTTATTGAATAGCACTCCGGCACCGGATCGTTTTGGCCTGTCCAAAACAAAAGGATTTGTCATGTCTGGTGTGAAACTGCTTATTGCGTTGTCTGTTCTGACGTTCCCTGTCGCGGTCGAGGCCAAACCGCCCTTGCGCGAAGTCAAAGAGATTGACGACGAACTCTATTACATCGCTATCGCAAACGAGATTTCGGATTACTGCCCGTCGATCAGCGGGCGCAGGTTGAAGGCGATTGGCGTGATGTGGGGGCTCAAGTCCAAAGCGAACAGTCTGGGGTATTCGGACGGCGAAATCCGCGCTTACGTGGAATCGGATGCCGAAAAGGACCGGATGCGTGCCAAAGGCGAGACGTATCTGGCCGCGAACGGTGTGTCTTATGACAATCCCAAATCTTTCTGCACGCTGGGGCAGTCAGAGATTGAAAGAAACAGCGCCATTGGCGTGTATTTGAGGGCGAACTAGACCATGTCTGACCTCCGCAAAGTGAATATCGACGGGCAGGAAATCGAAGTCGATGGTGCGATGACGCTGATCCAGGCCTGTGAACAGGCCGGGGTCGAGGTGCCGCGCTTTTGCTATCACGAGCGTCTGTCGATTGCCGGGAATTGCCGGATGTGTCTGGTCGAAGTTGTCGGCGGCCCGCCCAAACCTGCAGCGTCGTGTGCGATGCAGGTACGCGATCTACGCCCAGGGCCGGAAGGACAGGCGCCCGAGGTCAAGACGAACTCGCCCATGGTCAAGAAAGCCCGTGAAGGGGTGATGGAGTTCCTGCTAATCAACCACCCGCTGGACTGCCCGATCTGCGATCAGGGTGGCGAGTGCGATCTGCAGGATCAGGCGATGGCGTATGGTGTGTCGGGCTCGCGCTTCAAGGAAGCCAAGCGCGCCGTAGACGATCTGGATCTGGGGCCGCTGGTCGGAACCGCGATGACCCGCTGCATCAGCTGCACCCGTTGCGTGCGCTTTACGACCGAGGTCGCCGGGATCACACAGATGGGTCAGACCGGGCGCGGGGAAGATGCCGAGATCACCTCGTACCTGAACCAGACGCTGGATTCGAACTTGCAGGGAAACATAATTGACCTGTGCCCAGTTGGAGCTCTGACCTCGAAGCCTTATGCGTTCACAGCGCGCCCGTGGGAACTGACCAAGACCGAGAGCATCGATGTCATGGACGCCGTGGGTTCGAACATCCGGGTCGATACCAAAGGGCGCGAAGTGATGCGTTTTCTGCCGCGCAACCATGACGGCGTGAACGAGGAATGGATCAGCGACAAGACCCGGTTTGTCTGGGATGGCCTGCGTCGCCAGCGTTTGGATAAGCCTTACGTACGTGAAAACGGCAAGCTGCGACCGGCTTCGTGGCCCGAGGCGTTGACCAAGGCGGCCGAGGCGCTGAAAGGGGCTAAAAAGCCGGCCGGACTTATCGGTGATCTGGCTCCGGTCGAGGCTGCTTTTGCGCTGAAGCAGGTGATCGAAGGGCAGGGCGGTGTTGTTGAATGCCGGACTGATGGGGCCAAACTGCCTGCAGGCAATCGCGGGGCCTATGCCGGGACGGCAACGATCGAGGATATCGATGCGGCAGAACGTATTCTACTGATCGGAACGAACCCACGCGACGAAGCTCCGGTTCTGAACGCGCGTATCCGCAAGGCCTGGGCACATGGCGCCGAGGTGGCTTTGGTCGGGCCTGCAGCCGATCTGACTTACGCGTATCACCATATGGGAGAAGACCGCGCAGCATTGCAGAAGGTCCTCGACATGGGCGGCGATGATGAGATCAAGGGCAAAGCCTCGCTGGTCATCGTCGGGCAGGGTGCTTTGCTTGAGGCGGATGGTGCAGCTGTCCTGGCCGCAGCGCAAGCCATTGCGGCCAATACCGAAAGTGGACTGCTTGTTCTGCATACCGCGGCCTCTCGCGTGGGTGCGATGGATGTGGATGCCACCAACGAAAATGGCATGGATGCCGTAAGTGCGGCTGACGTGATCTACAACCTCGGCGCGGATGAGATCGAAATCGGCGAAGGGGCCTTTGTGATCTATCAGGGCAGCCACGGTGATCGCGGCGCGCATCGTGCCGACGTGATCCTGCCGGGTGCCGCATACACCGAGGAAAACGGGCTGTTCGTGAATACCGAAGGCCGACCACAACTGGCGATGCGGGCTGGATTTGCCCCCGGTGAGGCCAAGGAAAACTGGGCCATCCTGCGGGCTTTGTCAGCGGAATTGGGCGCAACACTGCCCTTCGACTCACTTGCGCAACTGCGTACTGCTTTGATCGAAGCCGTTCCACATCTGGCCCAGATCGACCAAGTGATTGAGAATGAGGTCCAGCCACTGGATGTCGGTCCTCTGGGTCAGGCTACGTTCCGCGCTGCGGTTAGAGACTTCTACCTGACCAACCCGATTGCACGGGCGTCGCAACTGATGGCCGAGCTGTCCGCTCAGGCGCAGGCACGGAACGCCGGGAAGATCGCGGCGGAATGAATACAGCACGTTTCATATCGCTTTCAGAAGCCAACACCGCCGCCTGCGGTGTGGGGATCAGGGAATTGCGCATGAAACGCAATGAAAAAGGTAGCGCGAAGACTGTAGATGCTATTTACACCTACGCGCCGACCAAACCGCAATATGCGCAGGCACTTGGCCTGAACATCACGCGCGGAAAACGGAATACCCACGGTGTGAGGACCAATGGCTGATTTCTTTAACACCCCAGGCGGAATAGCCATCACCATTCTGGCGCAAGTGATTGCCGTTGTTGCCTTTGTGATGATCTCGCTGTTGTTCCTTGTCTACGGCGACCGCAAGATATGGGCGGCTGTTCAGATGCGCCGCGGCCCTAACGTGGTTGGTGTCTATGGCCTGCTGCAATCTGTGGCCGACGCTCTGAAATACGTGGTCAAGGAGGTGGTCATTCCCGCCGGGGCCGACCGCACAGTGTTCATACTTGCTCCGCTGACCTCATTCGTATTGGCGATGATCGCCTGGGCTGTGATCCCGTTCAACGATGGTTGGGTGCTGTCGGATATCAACGTCGCCATCCTGTACGTCTTCGCCGTATCCTCGTTGGAAGTTTATGGCGTAATTATGGGTGGTTGGGCATCGAACTCAAAGTACCCGTTCCTCGGATCACTGCGCTCTGCCGCGCAGATGATTTCTTATGAAGTCTCCATCGGTTTGATCATTATCGGCGTAATCATCTCGACCGGTTCGATGAATTTCGGCCACATTGTCGAGGCGCAGGACGGTCGGTTCGGTTTCTTCAGCTGGTACTGGCTGCCGCATTTCCCGATGGTCTTTCTGTTCTTCATCTCGGCGTTGGCCGAAACCAACCGGCCACCTTTCGACCTGCCCGAAGCGGAATCGGAACTGGTCGCCGGTTACCAGGTCGAGTACTCGGCGACACCCTTCCTGCTGTTCATGGCGGGTGAATACATCGCTATCTTCCTGATGTGTGCGCTGACCACGCTGCTGTTCTTCGGCGGCTGGCTGTCCCCGATCCCAGGTCTACCGGACGGCGTGCTGTGGATGGTAGCCAAAATGGCGTTCTTCTTCTTCCTCTTCGCGATGGTCAAGGCGATCACGCCCCGCTACCGCTATGACCAGCTGATGCGGTTGGGCTGGAAAGTCTTCCTGCCGTTCTCGCTAGCCTGGGTGGTCTTTGTGGCCTTCGCGGCGAGGTTCGACTGGTTCTGGGGCGCGTTTGCCCGTTGGAGCGTAGGCGGATGAGGATAAGTCTTCTAAATCTGTTGGTGGCTTGCACGGTGGCTGCTGGAAGCGGTCCTGTCGCGGCTGATAAAGCTGAGCCATTGGAGCTGCGGAACATGCTTGATTTGGCACGCGGGTTCTGTGGATCCGAAATTGACGCTGTATCCGCTATCGACGATAAGGTTCTAGGCATTCTCGCAAATAACACAGGTGGGTTGGACCCGAGGGTTGATGTGGACCAGCATTCTGCCTTCGATAAGTTTGCCATTGGTGCCCTTGTTAACGCGATCCAGGTTGGCGACATGGCGGTTTATCGGAGCCACCTAGCCAATGGTGATCCGATTTCAGAGGGGATGCACAACAAATCTATCGCTTTGTTGGGTCTGGTTGATTGCCTTTGGATCACACAGGAAGACCGTGCTCACTTGGAAGAGTTCGTCAATTGGGGAATCGAAAACGGTGAGTTTCCGAGCGATATGAAGGTGGATCAGTTGCTGAGCGCGACAGATATGTCGGAATGCACGCGTATGAGAGAGTTTGACCGTCGCACATTAGCGCTCGATCCTGATACGCCAGATATCGTGGATCAGATGTCGGCGATTGCAGAAGACACAATTGGACGCTGCGAGAAGGATTCCTAAGCCATGACCCAAATCGATTACACTCGTGCCGCCAAATACTTCCTTCTGCAAGACTTCTGGGTCGGCATGAAACTGGGACTGAAGTATTTCTTCGCCCCCAAAGCCACCATCAACTACCCGCACGAAAAAGGCCCTCTCTCCCCACGCTTTCGTGGTGAGCATGCCCTGAGACGTTACTCGAACGGCGAGGAACGCTGCATCGCCTGCAAACTCTGCGAGGCGATCTGCCCGGCGCAAGCCATCACCATCGACGCCGAACCGCGCGAAGACGGCAGCCGCCGTACCACGCGGTATGACATCGACATGACCAAGTGCATCTATTGCGGTTTTTGCCAGGAGGCCTGTCCGGTCGATGCCATCGTCGAAGGTCCGAACTTTGAATTCGCGACAGAAACCCGCGAAGAGTTGTTCTACGACAAGGAAAAACTGCTGGATAACGGCGAACGCTGGGAAGCCGAGATTGCCCGCAATCTGGAAATGGACGCGCCGTACAGATGAGTGACACGCCCCAAAATCCGTTCGACCTGATGATGAAGCAGGCGCAGGACATGGCCAAGGCGATGAACCCGGCGATGGAGAATTTCTCGCCCAAGGGGTTCGAGGCGCTGTGGCCGACCATGCCCAAAGAGGTCATGGAAATGATGTTCGGCAACACCGTCAACAAGGACGGACTGGATGCCAAGACCCGCCTGCTGCTGACGCTGGCCGGACTGACTTGTCAGGGCGCGCAGGCGGATGCGGCGGTGCGTCAGACCGTGCGCCATGCGCTGGAGGCCGGTGCCAAGAAACAAGAGATCGTGGAAACGATCGGTCAGATGTCGGTCTTTGCCGGCATCCCGGCCATGACCCGCGCGCTGGAATTGGCGCAAGAGGTCCTGGGCGACAACGAGGATGAGGATCAATGACCGTCTTTGCCTTCTACCTGTTTGCCATCAGCGCCATCACCGGCGGGCTGTTTACGGTGATCAGCCGTCAGCCGGTGCATTCGGTGCTGTGGCTGATCCTGTCCTTCCTGTCTTCGGCGGGGCTGTTTGTGTTGCTGGGTGCCGAGTTCGTAGCGATGCTGCTGATCATCGTCTATGTCGGCGCGGTCGCGGTGCTGTTCCTGTTCGTGGTGATGATGCTGGACGTGGACTTTGCCGAGCTCAAGGCCGAGATGGCGCGCTATATGCCGCTGGCCCTGTTGATCGGTCTGGTCATCCTGATGCAGTTCGTCATGGCCTTTGGGGCATGGGACAGCGCGCAGGGTGCAGCGGCCAATCTGGCACAGCCGATCCCGGTGGACCGGCACAACACCGAGGCCCTAGGTGTTATCCTTTATGATCAATACTTCCTTCTGTTCCAACTGGCGGGCCTGATCCTGCTGGTGGCCATGATAGGCGCCATTGTTTTGACGTTGCGCCACCGAAAGGACATCAAGCGTCAGGACATCGTCGGCCAGATGATGCGCGACCCGGCCAAGGCGATGGAGTTGAAGGACGTGAAACCGGGGCAGGGGTTGTGATCAGAAGATCTTTAATATCTGGGTTTGCGTTGATGCTTTGGACCGGAAGCGCAATAGCTGAGTGCGGACTTCCAAACTGGTTTAGAGACGCGTTAGGCCGCGCTCCTATGACAACCGGCGATCAATGCCGGTTCGAAAATGCGGGCAATTGGAGATGGACTACGGAAGGCGGGCCAGTTACCGCGTTTGGGGGTTCACTCGTTGCCCAAAAGCTTACCACCTTCGGGTGTGGCAAAGATGAGGAAATTCGGGTCTCTGATTGTGAGACAGGGGAATTAGTTACTTTTTTTGGAACGACTTGTGGTGGCCCGATTCTGACAATCCCTTTCAGCACCGTCGAGTGTTTTGATCGTACGGATGGCCTACTGCAAATGTCTCAGTCTTCGACTTTGTCACAATTGGCTGAATCTGCTGAACGAAATGGAGTTCAATTCAGATCTGAGACTATTTCTGAGCAGTTCGAGGATTTCCCCATTAATCGCAGACCAAAAGCAAATTGCGGCTGCAAACTCTACTACCCCGACTCGCCAGGAGCGAAGCTATGATCGGACTTGAACACTATCTTACGGTCGCGGCGACGCTGTTCGTCATCGGCATCTTCGGTCTCTTCCTGAACCGCAAGAACGTCATCATCCTGCTGATGAGCATCGAACTGATGCTGCTGGCGGTGAATATCAACCTCGTGGCGTTTTCCAGTTTCCTCGGCGATCTGGTCGGGCAGGTGTTCACGCTGTTTGTACTGACCGTGGCGGCGGCCGAGGCGGCGATCGGGCTGGCCATTTTGGTTTGCTTCTTCCGCAACCGTGGCACCATCGCGGTTGAAGACGTCAATATGATGAAGGGGTAAGAGAATATGGAAACCACCATCCTCTTTGCCCCGCTGGTGGGCGCGCTGCTCTGCGGGTTCGGCTGGAAGTTCATTGGCGAGAAAGCCGCCATGTGGACCGCCACTGGCCTGCTGTTCCTGGCCTGTCTGCTGTCCTGGATCGTGTTCTTCTCGTTCGACGGTGTGACCCAGCAGATCGAGATCATGCGCTGGATCGAAAGCGGTTCGCTGTCGACAAGCTGGGCCGTTCGACTGGATCGTCTGACCGCGATCATGCTGATCGTGGTGACGACCGTCTCGGCGCTCGTGCACCTCTATTCCTTCGGCTACATGGATCACGATCCACAGTGGCGCGAGGGCGAGAGCTATAAGCCGCGTTTCTTTGCCTATCTGTCCTTTTTCACCTTCGCCATGCTGATGCTGGTGACAGCGGACAATCTTGTACAGATGTTCTTTGGCTGGGAAGGCGTGGGGGTCGCGTCCTACCTGTTGATCGGGTTTTATTATCGCAAGCCTTCGGCTAACGCGGCGGCGATCAAGGCCTTTGTTGTAAACCGGGTCGGGGATTTTGGCTTTGCACTGGGTATTTTTGCGCTGTTCTTCCTGACGGACAGCATCAACTTCTCGGATATTTTTGCCTCGGCCCCTGCGCTGGCCGAAGAGAAGTTGCACTTCCTGTGGGGTGAGTGGACCGCAATCGAGGTGATCTGCGTCCTGCTGTTTATCGGCGCGATGGGCAAATCGGCGCAGCTGATCCTGCACACCTGGTTGCCGGACGCGATGGAAGGCCCGACACCTGTGTCGGCGCTGATCCACGCTGCAACCATGGTGACGGCGGGTGTGTTCCTGATCTGCCGAATGTCGCCATTGATGGAATTTGCGCCGGGTGCCACCGGGTTCATCACCTTCCTTGGGGCCTCGACCGCGTTTTTCGCCGCGACCGTTGGCCTGGTTCAGACCGACATCAAGCGCGTCATTGCCTACTCGACCTGTTCTCAGTTGGGCTACATGTTCGTGGCCGCGGGTGTTGGTATGTATTCGGCAGCGATGTTCCACTTGCTGACGCACGCCTTCTTCAAGGCGCTGTTGTTCCTTGGCGCAGGTTCGGTGATCCACGCGATGCATCACGAGCAGGAAATGACCGAATACGGCGGCCTGCGGAAGAAGATCCCCTATACATTCTGGGCGATGATGATCGGCACCCTTGCGATTACAGGCGTCGGCATCCCGCTGACCCAAATTGGGTTCGCCGGGTTCCTGTCCAAGGATGCCATCATCGAAAGCGCTTTTGCCGGCGGCACCGGATATGCCTTCTGGATGCTGGTGATCGCGGCGGCGTTCACGTCATTCTACAGCTGGCGTCTGATTTTCCTGACCTTTTATGGCGAAGAGCGTGGCGACAAGCATACGCATGAGCACGCGCATGAAAGTCCGATGACCATGCTGGTGCCGCTGGGTGTTCTGTCCTTGGGCGCGGTGTTTGCCGGGATGATCTGGTATGGCAACTTCTTTGGTCACACAGACAAGGTCGGCAAGTTCTACGGTATACCGGTGGCTGAGGCGTCCGAGCATGCCGAGGCCAGTGATCACGGTACAACCGATACAACCCATGGTGACGATACGCATGCGGATGAAAGCCATGGTGATGACGCCGGACACGAAGAAAAAGCGGCTCACGGTGACGACCACCATTACGTCTTCGCGGGTGAGCCGGGCGAGGGCGCGATTTACATCGCGCCGGACAACCATGTTCTGGACGATGCGCATGCTGCCCCCAAGTGGGTCAAGGTTTCGCCCTTTGTTGCTATGGCTTTGGGCTTTATCGTGGCCTATTGGTTCTACATCGTGAACACGTCGCTGCCGGCGCGTTTGGCGCAGAACCAACGTCCTCTGTACCTGTTCCTTCTGAACAAGTGGTACTTTGACGAAATCTACGATGCGGTCTTCGTCAAACCCACCGTCGCCCTTGGCCGATTCCTGTGGAAACGGGGTGACGGCAACACCATTGACGGTTTCCTCAACGGCGTGGCCATGGGTGTTGTACCCTTCTTTACCCGCCTCGCTGGCAAGGCGCAGACGGGCTACATCTTTACTTACGCCTTCTGGATGGTTCTGGGTATCGCTGCCCTTGTCACTTGGATTTCGATCGGCGGAGGCGCACACTAATGGATAATATCCTCTCCATCGTCACCTTCATCCCCGCTGTGGCAGCAGGCATTCTGGCCCTGTTCCTGCATGGCGAGGACGCGGCCGCACAGCGCAATGCCAAATGGGTCGCACTGGTGGCAACCACGGTGACGTTCCTGGTCTCGATCGGCATCTATACGGGGTTTGATCCGTCCAACACCGGCTTCCAGATGGTGGAAGAAGGCGAATGGCTGCTGGGTCTGAAATACAAGATGGGCGTGGACGGTATCAGCGTTCTGTTTGTCTTGTTGACCACCTTCATCATGCCCCTGACCATTCTGGCCAGCTGGCACGTCACGGACCGCGTCAAGGAATACATGATCGCCTTCCTGCTTCTGGAGACGCTGATGCTGGGCGTGTTCATGGCGCTGGATCTGGTCCTGTTCTATCTTTTCTTCGAGGCAGGTCTGATCCCGATGTTCCTGATCATCGGCATCTGGGGCGGCAAAGAACGCATCTACGCCAGCTTCAAGTTCTTCCTCTATACCTTCCTTGGATCAGTGCTGATGCTGGTGGCAATGGTCGCGATGTATGCGGACGCGGGCACTACCGATATCGAAGCACTGATGAGCCATCACTTCTCGTCCGAAGGGTTCAGCGTGCTGGGCATCTATGTTGTCGGCGGTATGCAGACACTGATGTTCCTGGCGTTCTTTGCATCCTTCGCGGTGAAGATGCCAATGTGGCCGGTACACACCTGGCTGCCGGATGCGCACGTTCAGGCGCCGACCGCCGGGTCGGTCGTTCTTGCGGCGATCCTGTTGAAGATGGGCGGCTATGGCTTCTTGCGGTTCAGCCTGCCGATGTTCCCGGTGGGTTCGGCAGTAATGACCGATCTGGTGTTGTGGATGTCAGCGATTGCCGTTGTCTACACCTCGCTGGTGGCGCTGGTGCAGGAAGATATGAAAAAGCTAATCGCGTATTCTTCGGTCGCGCATATGGGCTTTGTGACCATGGGCATCTTTGCTGCGAACCAGCAAGGCATTGACGGTGCGATCTTCCAGATGCTCAGCCACGGGTTCATCTCAGCCGCGCTCTTCCTGTGTGTTGGCGTGATCTATGACCGTATGCATACTCGTGACATCGAGGCTTATGGTGGTTTGGTCATTCGCATGCCAGCCTATGCATTGGTCTTCATGTTGTTCACCATGGCCAATGTAGGTCTGCCGGGCACCAGTGGATTCATCGGAGAATTCCTGACACTGATGGGAACCTTCCAGGTCAACACATGGGTGACGGCTTTGGCGGCTTCTGGCGTGATCTTCTCGGCAGCTTATGCGCTATGGCTGTATCGCCGAGTGGTCTTTGGCGATTTGATCAAGGAAAGCCTCAAGGCGATGACGGATATGAGCTCGCGCGAGCGGCTGATCTTTGCGCCGCTGATCGTGATGACCATCCTGCTGGGCGTCTACCCGTCGCTGGTGACCGATGTGATCGGCAACTCGACCGCCGCGTTGATTTCGAACTATGACATGGCTCTGGCCGCGGCTGAGGCCGCGACCCAGTCAGCCGCATCGCATTAAGGGGGCTTTGGAGACATGATCCAGGCTGATCTGACGATAATCCTGCCAGAGATTGTTCTGGCCGTATATGCGATGGCGGCGCTGTTGGCGGCTGTCTACACGACGAAAGACGGGGTGGCACCTTTGCTGGTCTGGACAACCGCTGGGTTGATGGCACTACTGGCGATTTGGATCGCGACCAACGGCGATGGTACCAATGTCGCGTTCAATGGCATGTTTGTCGATGACGGGTTTGCCAGGTTCTCGAAGGTGGCGATCCTGCTGTCCGCGGCGGCCATTCTGGTGATGAGCCAAGAATATATGGCGCGTCGCGATCTGTTGCGGTTCGAATTCCCTCTGTTGGTTGCGCTGGCCGCTGTCGGTATGATGATGATGGTCAGCGCGGGCGATCTGATGTCGCTTTATATGGGGCTGGAACTGCAGTCACTGTCGCTGTACGTCGTGGCCGCGCTGCGCCGGGATAGTGCCAAATCGACCGAGGCCGGTTTGAAGTACTTCGTGCTTGGTGCGCTGAGCTCGGGCTTGCTGCTGTACGGTGCCTCGCTGGTTTATGGGTTTACAGGCACCACGCTGTTCTCGGGTATCATCCAAACGGTTCAGGATGGTGAGATTTCGGTTGGCCTGCTGTTTGGTCTGGTGTTCCTGATCTCGGGACTGGCGTTCAAAGTGTCCGCCGTGCCATTCCACATGTGGACGCCGGATGTGTACGAAGGCTCGCCCACGCCTATCACCGCATTCTTTGCCACAGCGCCGAAAGTGGCTGCCATGGCTCTGTTCGCACGCGTTATGCACGACGCTTTTGGAGGCGTGATCAAGGACTGGCAACAGGTGATTGTCTTGCTTTCTGTTCTGTCGATGCTGCTGGGTGCGGTTGCAGCGATTGGCCAGCGTGACATCAAGCGGCTGATGGCGTTTTCGTCGATTGCCCATATGGGCTATGCGCTGATCGGACTGGCTGCGGGGACCGAGTTGGGCATCAAGGCTATGCTGATGTATCTGGCCATCTATGTGACGATGAATATCGGCACTTTCGCTTTCATTCTGATGATGGAGCGGGACGGTAAACCGGTCACGGACATCGACGCCCTGCGCCAATATTCCAAACGCGAACCGGGCAAGGCGCTGGCGGTGCTGATCCTGATGTTCAGCCTGGCGGGCGTCCCACCAATGCTGGGCTTTTTCGCCAAATTCGGTGTCTGGCAGGCCGGCGTAAGCGCGGGCCTGACCGGGCTGGTGATCGCCTCAGCCATCGCGTCTGTTATTGGTGCCTTTTACTATCTGCGGATCGTGTTCTACATGTATTTCGGAGCTGAAAACGACGACCCGATCGAAACGCATTCTTCGCCGGTTCTGTGGGTTGCTCTAATGGGCTCGGCCGCGTTGATGCTGGTGGGTGTGTTCTATCAGTTCGGTATTGAAGGCGCGGCTGCAGCTGCGGCGGCTACTCTTGTCAATTGATCCACTTAACACATCAAATTTGGGGGCTCGGTCAGCGGACCGGGCCTTTTTGACATGACAGACTGGCCACAGGGATACGGCCTGCATGTGCTGCAAGAGGTCGACAGCACATTGAACGAGGCCACCCGCATGGCCCCGACCACGACCGGTCCGGTTTGGATCATGGCGCATCACCAGACGGCGGCGCGTGGGCGACGGGGTCGGGCGTGGGCCAATCCCAAGGGAAATCTGGCCGCGACCCTTTTGATGCGGCCACAGGGAAATCCGGAACAGGCCGCACTGCGCAGCTTTGTGGCTGCGCTGGCGCTGTTTGACGCCTGCGTTGCAGTGACCGGACGGGCGACGGGTTTGTCCCTAAAATGGCCCAACGATGTATTGCTGAACGGCGGCAAACTGGCTGGTATCCTGCTGGAAAGCACAGGGCAGGGGCACGGCGTCTCGCACTTGTCCATCGGCATCGGCGTGAACCTGTCAGAGGCACCCGGAGCAGATCAGGTAGAACCCGGCGCCGTCCGACCGGTTTCCCTATTATCGGAGGCCGGAGCCAACGTAACGCCTGAGGATTTCCTGACAGAACTTGCTGTCGCCTATGCCAGATACGAGAACCAATTCGTGACTTACGGGTTTGAACCGATTCGGACCGCGTGGTTGGCCCGGGCCGCCAAGTTGGGTGAGGTCATCACCGCCCGTACCGCAGCGTCGGAAACGGTTGGAACCTTTGAAACGGTGGACGCAAGGGGCAACCTTGTCCTAAACACCGCCAAAGGCCGCGTCAGTATTCCGGCGGCGGATGTGTTTTTCTGAAGGAGGCTCAGATGCTTCTGGCTATCGACTGCGGTAACACGAATACTGTGTTCTCGATCTGGGACGGTGAAAGGTTTCTTTGCACCCTGCGCACATCGACCCACCATGCGCGCACGGCGGATGCCTATTTCACGTGGTATTCGACGCTGGTGAAACACTATGGGATCGAGGCTGAAATTACTGATGTGATCATCGCCTCGACCGTGCCTCGGGTTGTGTTCAACCTGCGGGTCTTTGCTGATCGGTTCTTTGGATGTCGGCCGCTTGTCGTGGGCAAGCCCGATTGTCTGTTGCCGATGAATCCGCGTGTTGACGAGGGGACAGTACCCGGCCCGGATCGACTGGCCAACGCGGTGGCTGCGTTTGACCGGCATGGCGGCAACGTGGTTGTTGTGGATTTTGGCACGGCGACGAACTTTGATGTGGTTGCGGCGGATGGGGCCTATGTCGGCGGGATCATTGCGCCGGGCGTAAACCTCAGCCTCGAGGCGTTGCACCAGGGCGCGGCTGCCCTGCCGCATATTGATATCACCCGCCCTGAAAATGTGATTGGCACGAATACGGTTGGCTGTATCCAATCCGGCGTGTATTGGGGCTATTCCGGATTGATCGAGGGGCTGATTTCCCGGATCAAGGCGGAATACGGAATGCCGATGAAAGTCGTTGGAACCGGTGGGCTCGCGCCGCTGTTCGATCAGGCGGACGTGGGGTTTGACGCAATCGAAGATGATCTGACGATGCACGGGCTTACCGTGATTCATCGCTATAACAAGGACAATGGCTCGACATGAGCAGCGAAAGATTGATCTACCTACCGCTGGGTGGTGCCGGCGAAATTGGCATGAATGCCTATGTCTACGGCTATGGCAAGCCCGGACAGGAACGGCTGATCCTTGTGGATCTGGGCGTGACATTTCCCGACATGGACACCACCCCAGGCGTTGACCTGATTCATGCCGACATCTCGTGGCTGCGCGAACGTGCCGACAGGCTGGAGGCCGTGTTCGTCACCCACGCACACGAGGACCACGTGGGCGCTGTGGCGCATTGCTATGAGGCGCTGGGTGCGCCTGTCTACGCACGGGCCTTCACCGCCAACATCGCGCGCCGCAAGATGGAAGAGCACGGACACCCCGAGGATGCCGTACATACTGCATCGGCCTGGCCCGAACAGATTTCCGTTGGTCCGTTCAAGGTAGGTTTCCTGCCGGTCTCGCATTCGATCCCCGAAAGCGCTGCCCTGGTGATCGACACGCCCGAGGGGCGGATCGTCCATACCGGCGACTTCAAGCTGGATGAAAATCCGATCGTTGGTGAACCTTTTGACCCCAATCTCTGGGCTGAGGTTGCCAAGTCTGGCGTCAAAGCGCTGGTGTGTGACAGCACGAACGTGTTTTCCCCCCATGCGGGCCGCTCGGAGTCCGAGGTCGGTCCCGAGATCACCAGGCTGGTTGAAGAAGCTAGCGGTATGGTTGTCGCCACCACATTTGCGTCGAATGTCGCACGGGTTAAGACGCTGGCCGAGGCGGGTGAACGGGCGGGGCGCTCGGTCGTTCTGCTGGGTCGCGCGATGCGCCGGATGATCGAAGCCGCGACCGAAACGGGCATTCTGACCAGCTTTCCACGCGTCGTCAGCGCCGAAGAGGCTGTGGAGATGCCGCGCCAGAACCTGATGCTGATCGTCACCGGCAGCCAGGGAGAACGCCGCGCGGCCAGCGCGCAGCTTGCGCGGGGCAAATACCGCGGTTTGGAACTGAAAGAGGGCGATCTGTTTCTCTTCTCGTCCAAAACCATCCCAGGCAACGAGCGCGGCGTGATTTTCATCATGAACCAGCTCAGTGAAAAGGGCGTGGATGTGGTCGATGACAGTGCGGGCCTGTACCATGTGTCCGGTCACGCCAACCGTCCGGATCTTGAGAAAGTACACGGGCTGGTCGATCCGCAGATGATTATTCCGATGCACGGTGAACATCGTCACCTGCGCGAGCATGCCAAACTGGCGGAAGCTGGTGGGCGTACTGGTATTCTGGCCGTAAACGGAACCATGCTGGATCTGACAGGGAATGCGCCGCGAGTTGTCGACTATGTCGAAACCGGTCGGACCTACCTGGACGGCACGGTCAAAGTTGGCGCCCTGGATGGGGTGGTGCGTGACCGGATTCGCATGGCGCTGAACGGGCACGTCACTGTCACGGTCATTCTGGACGAAGAGGACGAACCACTGGGCGAGCCGTGGTGCGATACGATGGGTCTGTCCGAGATTGGATCGTCCCGGGCTGCATTGGTTGAAGTTCTAGAAGAAGACCTGAATCAGTTCCTGATGCGGGCCGATGCCAAGACCCTGCGCGATGATGACAAACTGGAAGAGGCAATACGCCGGATCGTTCGCCAAACAGCAAAGACCGAGATTGGGAAAAAGCCCGAAGTCACCACGGTAATCAGCCGCATGAAATAACGTGTCTGAGGGCCACCGGCCCTCAGTCTGCTTCTGGCATGGGATAACCGCGAAGCTTGAGGAAAAGGCTTTCCTCCTCACTGTTCAGAAAGAACGGAACAGTTTCAGGGGGCGTTGGGTCTGTCACCCGAGCAGCGATTTCGGCCAGCACGACTTCTGTAATGAACGGCAGGTCGAATTCGCGCGCCCGATCCAGCGGCACCCATTGCAGATGTGACAGCTCGTCCGAGGCGTGGCTGAAATCATCCAGATCGCCCTGTATTGCGGCGGCGTCCACCAGGAAAAAGCGTGCATCGAACCGGCGGGGTCGCCCAGGCGGGGTGACGGCACGAAAAACGAACTGAAGTGCTTGTGCCGATGGGCGGTATCCCATCTGCGCAAATGTCGCCCAATCTTCGGTCCGCGGGCCCGCCCAATCACCTGGTTGGCCCAAAATCAGTCCGGTTTCTTCCCAAAGCTCTCGGATCGCCGCCGCCGCCAAGGCATTTTGCAGCCCGGCTTGTGACCGCTCCGCAAGGCGATCACAGCACACAGCGGGCAGATCTGTTGACAGTGCAACATCTGCATCAGATGTATCGACAGCGCCGCCTGGGAAGACAAACTTGTTGGGCATGAACGCGGCTTTTGCGCCGCGTTGCCCCATCAGGATGGATGGATTGGTCAGACGATCCCGTAGGACAATGACTGTCGCCGCGTCGCGTATGGCTGTTTTGTCCACCGTCATCCGTCGCTCAACTTGTGGTCCAAGATCACGCGGACTGGCCAAAGCCGTGCATGCGACGAGCCCATTGATAGGCGACAACGGCCCCTTTCAATCGTGGCAGCAGGAATAGTGACAGGGCAGTACAGCCAAATGCTAAAACCAAGAACATCGTCAGGGGCTCAGGGCGCCAATGGACATAAGATAAGTGAAGCGCCGGTGCCAGCAGGTGACCCACCAGAAGAATGGTCAGATAGGCCGGCCCGTCATCGGCGCGATGGTGAAACAGCTCCTGTCCGCAATTCGAACATTCGTTGTTAACCTTGAGGTAGCTGTGCAGCAGTTTGCCTTCGCCGCAATTTGGGCAACGGCAACGGAACCCTTTGACCAGTGCTGGCTTTGTCGGGCGGTCTTCTACATCGTGGGTTTCGATCGTCTGATCTGTCATGTTGATACTCGCGCGTTCCAATGATGAGGATATAACGCTTGTTTGTGGCTTCGGGAAAGGGGGTGCGTCGCTTTGCATCGCCATGACGTTTTTAAAAAAGTTTCACTTCCTGCGACGGAATGGGATGCCTGCCCCGTTTGAACCTATGTAAGCAGCGGCAATGGCGCCGCGAAAACAAGGGAAAAACGTTATGAAAAGCGCCAAATTCATTCCGGCAATCATTGTGTCAGCACTGGCAATCACTGGCACATCCGTTTTCGCCGCAGGCGGTAAAGATCGCGAACCTGTGACCTTTCAACAGCTCGATGCGAACGGTGACGGGCAGGTGACTAAGGAAGAAATGCAGGCTCATCGGAATCAGCGTTTCACCAATGCCGACACCGACGGCGACGGCCAGCTGAGCGTCGAAGAGATGCAGGCAGCAGGTCAAAAGAAGGCCAACGACCGTGTTACGAAGATGTTTGAACGCAACGATGCCAACAAGGACGGGTTTCTGAGCGAGGACGAGTTGCCCAAGCCGCGCCGTGCTGACAAGATGTTTGACCGGATCGACGCGAACGAGGACGGCGCTATCTCGGAAGAGGAATTTGCCGATGCAAAAGACAGAATGGGGAAGCGCCACAAGAAACATGGGAAAGCGGACTCTGACGACAGCTGACGCGGGATGGAGGACCTGACCTCTGCTCCACAATACGTTCGCGGCGTGGATTACGCCGCGGACGAGTTGGGCGACGATGTGTTGCTCAGGCAGTTTGCCAATGGCGATGCCGCGGCGGCGCGCGTTCTCACCGATCGGCTTGCGCCGCGCAGCTTATCAGTGGCCCTTCGGTTTCTGGGCAACCGCGCCGAGGCTGAAGATGTGACACAAGATGCGATGATGCGCCTGTGGCAGATGGCACCTGATTGGGTACCTGGTCAGGCTAAAGTATCGACGTGGCTTTATCGCGTGACGCTGAATCTGTGTGTTGATCTGCGCCGCAAAAAGACGCCGGACCGGCTGGCGGATGTGCCAGAGCCAGCAGATGAAAAGGCCAGTGCAGCCGACCGTCTACAGGACGCAGCCCGAAAGGATGCACTGCAAATGGCACTATCACAACTGCCCGAACGTCAGCGGCAAGCTGTTGTTTTGCGGCATATTGAGGAATTGCCCAACCCTGAAATCGCTGGGATCATGGGTATTTCGGTGGAAGCGGTGGAAAGCCTTACGGCACGAGGAAAACGGTCGTTAGCGGCAATTCTGGCCGGGCGACGAGATGAACTGGGGTACGACGATGACTGACGACAAAGACAATCTGGATCTGTTGTTCGCCCAAGCCCGGCAGGATCGGCATGAGTTGCCGGATGATCTGGCTGTGCGCATTCTCACCGACGCGGAATCTGTTCGGCTGGGTCGCCTGAAGCCAGATGAGCCAAAGACAAACTCGCTTTGGGCGCGCCTTCTGGCCGGGTTTGGCGGCTGGCAGGGAATGGGCGGTTTGGTTGCTGCCAGTATGGCGGGTGTCTGGATCGGCTTTTCAGCACCGGCATTTCTGCCTGATCCTGCCAATTACATTTACGCGCAGGATGTTAGTTTCGTGGTCGCTGACCTAAGTCTGGATACGAGTTTTCTGGAGGACGCCGAATGAGCGATAGTCCCAAACCCAAAAACCGCTGGATGTCGGTTCTGCTGGTCATCTCGCTGGCCTTGAACCTGTTGATCGTCGGCGTTGCCCTGGGGACCGCGCTGCGGGTCAAAGGGGGGGATCATGCAAAATCTCCGCCAGGTTTTGGTTCGGCGCTGTATCGTGCGCTGCCAAAGGAAGAGCGTAAAGCCATGCGGGGCGAGCTGTTCGACCGACACAAAAAGGGTGCACACAACCGATCCCAGGATTTTGCCCAACTCAGCACTGCTTTGCGGGCAAATCCCTTTGACGCAGTAGCGGTTCAGGCCCTGCTGGACCAACAAGCGCAGTCCATGGCGGACCTGCAGGATGCCCTGCAGCAAGAGTGGTTGGCCCGGGTTGAAGCCATGAGCGATGAAGAGCGTCTGGTCTATGCCGACCGGCTGGAGGAGGTTGTTAAACGAGGCCCGCGTGGCCACAAGAAAAAGGACTGAGGGTTTCAGGCGGCGCTCTGCCTGATCCTTACTTGATTGCGACCAGCCTTCTTGGCTGCATAAAGCGCAGTATCGGCGGATTTCAGCAACCGCTCCACCGGGTCACCAGGGGGCAGGGGCGGGATCGGCGCCGTCAGGCCGATGCTAATGGTGACTGGCACAGGGGCCGAGGTATCGGGCAGAGAAAATGGTGTCTTGCTGATACAGTCGCGCAGGGTTTTAGCCAGATCCATCGCCCCAGCCTGAGAGCTGTCAGGCAGACCTATCATAAACTCCTCTCCCCCGATGCGCGCGACAAAACCCGCCGCGCCAACCGTGCGTTTCATTCGCCTTGCGGCCTCGGTCAAAACCTGGTCGCCGCTGACATGGCCAAAACGGTCGTTGATGGTTTTGAAATGATCCAAGTCTGCCAGCATGACAACAAAACCGTGACCGGTATGCGATGGTTGTCGTGCCATCTGATCCATAGCTTGCATAGCATAGCGACGGTTGTGCAACCCAGTCAGGGGGTCGACCCACGACTCGGCCAGCCCGCGCTTTAATGAGGCGCGCATTTGGTCCATTCGGGCCTTTCGCGTGATCTGGTTATCCAGATGTAGTTGAACCTCTTCGACGTAGAACCCCCCCATACACACGGCGTCAGCGCCACGATCCAGCGCCTCGCTCGCCATTGTTGCATTTTCATCGGCCAAGACGGCGATCAATACGGTACGCCGAGTTGCCCCGCGTGACTTCAGGTCCGCCAACGTATTCAGGCCCGCGGCCGTCGTATCTATTTCGATTAGGATCGCGTCTGGCACTGGCCCTGACAGCAAAGCACGCATGTTCGAAGCTGCATGCGTGCTTAGGCTGTGATGCGATTTCTCGGACAACGCGGATTTCCACAATGTCCCGATCCGGGCGCTTTGGGTCAGTATGGCCACATGGGCCGATTTCGACGGCGTAATCAGCACGGTCGCGGGTTCTGCAAATCCGACTGGATGTGATCCGCCGCCCAGCTGAAGCTCTTGCGTATCTGCGCGCGCGCGCAGCAGGCTGCGAACTCGCGCCAGAAGCAGGGTGTCCTTGAACGGGGTTGCCAACACGTCGTCCAACCCATCCGACAATGCCTGCAACCTTGCCGCCTTGTCGTTCTGCGGCGCGATTGCAACGACCGGTACATCGGCCAGTTCCGGATTGGCCATCACCAGTCTTTTGACGTCCGCAGCCGAGCCATCAGGCAGCGTTTGTGCCACCAGCACCAGATCGGGGCGCGTACGACTTAGCAGCCCGGCCAGCCCCTGCAGCTTTTCGGCCTGAACCACGTGATACCACGCCGCCGTCAGCTGAACTTTTAGCATAATGCGATTGGTCGAAGTCCCGTCGAGGACAAGAATGGTTCCCTGCACGGACATATCTATCACCGTTGATTGCATGCGTTGCCAAAGTGTTTATGAGTCTGGTTAACAAACCCTTTCCAAGTGCATACCCGAGGCCTCTTTATGCCGATCACCGCCCAATCCGCCGAAACGCTTGCCCTGAACGTCCTTGGCTGGCTGGTCGGGAATGACGAATTGCTGCCGATCTTTTTGGGCTCGACGGGTGCATCCACCGAGGATCTGCGGGTTCGCGCATCAGAGTCGGAGTTTCTGAGTTCGGTTCTTGAATTCTTGATGCTTGACGATTCGTGGGTGATCGCCTTTTGTGACGCCAATTCCGTGCCCTATGATCTGCCGGGTCAGGCGCGGGCTGTTTTGTCCGGTGGCGACGTTCACTGGACCTGATTCAATTCACTGACAGGAGCATGTAATGCCCATCGATGCGATCTTGTTCGACAAGGACGGAACACTGTTTGACTTTGCGGACACATGGGGTGGTTTCGGGCGCAGCGTGTTGGAAAAGCTGTCAGATGGCGACCAAAAGCGGGCTGCCGAACTGGGCCAGGCCATAGGGTTTGATCCGGTTTCGGAAGAATATGCTGACGACAGCATCGTGATTGCGGGGACCGTTGAAGAGATCGCCGAAGCCCTTGCACCCTATTTCCCGGATATGCCCAGCGATGAGCTGATCGACATTCTGAACACGGAATCGGCGACGGCGACACAGGCGCCGGCTGTTCCTCTGGTTCCCTTCCTCGATGCTTTGCGGCAGGCGGGTTTAAAACTAGGTGTAGCCACGAACGACGGAGAGATGCCTGCGCTGCAACATCTCGCCTCAGTCGGGATTCGCGACCACTTCGATTTTGTTGCTGGCTACGACAGCGGCCATGGGTTCAAACCCGGACCCGGGCAATTGATTGCATTTGCGACCCATGTTGGTGTCGACCCGTCACGCGTGGCCATGGTGGGGGACAGCCTGCATGATCTGCAGGCCGGGCGTGCAGCGGGAATGACCACAATTGGGGTACTAACCGGGCTGGCCCCGGCCGAGGCACTTGCGCCGATGGCGGATGTCGTGCTGCCGGACATCGGTCACATTCCCGCCTGGTTGGCTGAAAACTGATCCAGCTTCGGCTGAATTCGACTGCCCAAGTAATAAAACCGACAAACCTTGTCGCAGATAGAGCGGCCACTGGGCCGACTTCGGGGCTTGCTTGAAGAAAGCAAGTTCCGGAGGGTTCCAATGGCTGACACACAAACTCGCAAACGGCGCGGAGGGGGACGGGCAGGTGCGGCGGCACGCAGGGGCAGCGCGGTGATCGACCAAATGCCGTGGAATCCGCCGATCAACATCGACAAACCCACCGAACCGTTGGATCAAGCTGGCATCGAAGCGATCCACGAGGGGGCCATGCGCATCCTCGAAGAGATCGGGATCGAGTTCTACAACGAAGAAGCGCTTGGTATCCTGAAAGAGGCGGGCTGTACGATCAATGGCGACAACGTTCGTATGGGTCGTGACTTTGTGATGGAAATGGTGGCCAAAGCGCCATCAAAGTTCACGATCACTCCACGGAATCCTGACAAGACGATTGAGGTTGGTGGCAAAACCCTGCTGTTCGGGAACGTCTCCTCTCCGCCGAACTACTGGGATCTTGAGATCGGCACCAAGGTGGCAGGTAATCGCGAGATGTGCCGGAATCTGCTGAAGCTGACACAGTATTTCAACTGTATCCACTTTGCCGGGGGCTACCCGGTCGAGCCGGTCGATATCCACGCCAGCGTTCGGCATCTGGACGTTCTCTATGACAAGCTGACGCTGACCGACAAGGCAATGCATGCCTATTCGCTGGGCAAAGAACGGGTCGAGGACGTGATGGAAATGGTCCGGATCGCTGGGGGTCACAGCCATGAAGAGTTCGAGGCGACTCCGCGGATGTATACCAACATCAACTCGACCTCGCCGTTGAAACATGATCATCCGATGATTGACGGCTGTTTGCGCCTAGCGCGGCGCGGGCAGGCGATTGTCGTGACGCCGTTCACACTGGCAGGTGCGATGGCGCCAGTCACGATGGCGGGCGCGGTTGCGCAATCTCTGGCCGAGGCATTGTGCGCAATTGCGCTGTTCCAATATGTCCGGCCCGGAATTCCCTGTGTTATCGGGACGTTCACGTCCAACGTTGACATGAAATCTGGCGCACCTGCGTTTGGAACGCCCGAATATATGCGCTCAACCCAGATGACCGGCCAGATGGCACGTTACTATGGTTTGCCGATGCGGTCGTCAGGTGTGTGTGCGGCAAACGTGCCGGATGGGCAATCGGTGTGGGAGACGTCGAACTCACTTTGGGCTGCGGTGCAGTCGGGTAGCAACATGGTGTACCACGCGGCCGGGTGGCTTGAGGGCGGGCTGATTGCTAGCCCCGAAAAATTCATCATGGATTGCGAAATTCTGCAGCAAATCCAGCGATACATGCAGCCCGAGATCACAGCGACAGGCCCGGACGAAATCGCGCTGGATGCAATCAAGGCCGTTGGGAACGATGGCCATTTCTTTGGTATTCAGCACACCCAGGACCGCTACACGACCGCGTTCTATCAGCCGTTCCTAAGCGATTGGAAAAATTACGAAGGCTGGGACGTTGCAGGTGGTATCTGGACGGCCGAGCGCGCCCACCACATGTTCAAGGAAATCGTAACCAGCTTTGAGCCCCCGCCGATAGATGACGGGATTCGTGAAGAGCTGGAGGATTTTGTTGCCCGCCGAAAGGACGAGGGTGGCGCGCCGACGGATTTCTAATGTAACAACAATAACTTCCAGATTGAGACTCTGTCGGATAGTCATCCACGCATCGTGTTTTTTGGGTATTTGTTAAGGATTATCTGAGCAGATTGGGGTGTAACCAATTTGGGGCATCTCATGCATGGTCTGATCAATCGGGCAATACAGTCATTTGTTTGCGCGACCTATGGACAACCCTGCTGGCAGCGGGTGACCGAGGCCGCGGGCCTGGGTTTTTCCGAGTTTGAGGCAATGCTGCTTTATGACGACGCCATGACCGCGCAGGTTTTGGACGCGCTAAGTGCTGACTTGAATCGCCCACGGGCCGAGATACTGGAAGATCTTGGAACCTATTTGGTGTCGCACCCGAATATGGAAGGTTTGCGCCGACTGCTTCGATTCGGCGGTGTGACATATGTCGAGTTTTTGCACTCACTGGATGACCTGTCAGACCGTGCCCGACTAGCGGTTTCGGATCTGCGCCTGCCGATGCTGGAGCTGCAAGAGGTGTCACCAGCAGAGTATCGTCTGCACTGCTATTCTGGCCTGCCGGGCTATTCCAGCGTGATGGTGGGCGTATTGCGGGCCATAGCGGATGACTATGGCGCATTGGCCATGCTGTCGCATGAAGGGGCGCAGGGCGAGGCTGAAGTCATCACAATCGTCCTCGTGGAAAGTGCCTTTGCCGAAGGGCGTCATTTCGATCTTGGGGCGCGCAAGTCATGATGCAAGCCTCTGAACTCTCGGCTCTTTTGGACACGTTGTGCCCCATGTTCGTGATGGTGGACAACAAAGGCAGGATCGTAAACGCGGGACCAACGCTGCAAAAGCTTCGCCCGGACCATCCGATGCGGGGTCGCGGTTTTCTGGACGTTTTTGAACTGGTAAGACCACGAGCAGTGACAACGATTTCCGCGCTGCTGTCTCTGCCCGGTGGCAAGGTGCATCTGAAGTTTCACGACGAACCCCGGACCGCGCTGACGGGGCTGGTCGCTCCTTTGCCAAAGGAGAGCGGGGCAATCATCAACCTGTCCTTCGGGATTTCTATCCTGGACGCTGTTCGTGACTATGCTCTGACCAGCGCGGATTTCTCTGGCACGGATCTGTCGATTGAACTGCTGTATCTGGTTGAGGCGAAAACAGCCGCGATGGAGGCGTCGCGCTCACTGAACCTGCGGCTGCAGGGGGCCATGTTGGCCGCTGAAGAGCAGGCGGTGACAGACATGTTGACCGGGTTGAAAAACCGCCGCGCGATGGACGTGGTCCTTGGCCACCTGATCTCGGGCAATTGCGCCTTTGCGCTTATGCATTTGGACTTGGACTTCTTCAAAAGTGTCAACGACCGCCTTGGCCATGCGGCGGGGGACTTTGTGTTGCAACAGGCTGCGTGCATAATGGAGGAAGAGACCCGAAATGAGGACACGGTCGCTCGGGTCGGTGGTGATGAGTTTGTAATAATTTTTAAAGGTCTGGTCGACGAAAATGTCCTCTCTGACATAGCAGGACGCCTGATCAGTCGGCTATGCCAACCCATGATGTTTCAGGGTGCCCCGTGTAGGATTTCGGCAAGCATCGGAACGGCCTTGTCCACGCAGTTCGGCAATCCGGAAGCGGCAGAGCTGCTGAATGCAGCCGATCAGGCGCTGTACGAGGCAAAGCGGCAGGGACGGTCGCGGCATTGTCTGTTCTCGGAGCTTGCGGCCTATGGGCTGAAATCGGCCAGTTCGTAATAACATCTGATCCCACGCGGTCAGTTATTTAGGCTAATCCTGCGTAAAAGCACGTGTCAGAGTTCTCGCAATATGGCGTTTGATTGGGGGAAGCTCTCCGACAACCGGCATCACGTGCCCATTGAACCGCGCTCGCTCTAGCTCCTGTGGCACGTCCTCCAAAACATGCCCGCCCGTGCAAGCAAAGAAGGGCAGGCACAGAGATTGATCGCCAGCCCCGGTCGCGGCTTCAGCAATGGACGGGGCCTCTTCCACAAACCCGACGCGGATGGATTGGAAGGTCACGCACCCGGCCAATTCCTTAGAAAATTCAATGGCGACAGCTGATGGGTTGCGGCTGCGACCCGATCCGTGTGCAGCCAGAACCAGATCGGTTTTGTCCGCGTCCCACCCCTTGCTCAACAGCGTATCCTGCAACGCGCCCGCAGCCAAAGCGGGGAGTTTAGAGTCAACGCCCAGCGGGTCCAGAATTCGGATATTTCTATCACCCAGACGCTTGGGCAGCGCACGTGTCACGAACCACCCCTTGGCCATGAAAAGGGGATAGATGACAGTGTCGTCGGGCAGTTCATCCAAACGAGCCTCCAGCATTCCAGGCGCAGCAAGTGTAGCTGATTGAACGTTGACGCCATCGCAATACGCATCGACCTCTGCCGCATAGGAAGCTAGCGCCGCTTCAGCAGGGGCCGGGTCCGAGGGTTGGCCGTGGGCGACGATCAGGGCGTGCGGCATTTAGGAGTATCCTGTGGCTTTTCAGTTAGGTGTGTCCGGCTGGTGCAAAGTCAATCCATGGGACGTCACGCTATCCTAATAATGTCAGCCAAAGCCAGACTGTCAGGATCGAGACGCCGGTTCCGACCAGAACGGACGAGGCCGCGACCCGTTTTGCGCGTCCGTACATATTGGCAAAGATGTAAGCATTGAAACCAGGCGCCATCGCTGCCGTCAGCACACCTGAGCGGAACAGGTCCTGTGGCAGGCCAACTGTTGAGCCGAATAGCCAGACAAGACTGGGATGCAGCATCAGTGATATCGCGCCAACAAAGGCGATGGCGCGCAGGTCGCCTTCGGGCCTGTATTTCACCAGCACTCCGCCAAGCGCGAACAGCGCCCCGGGCAGGGCGGCGCGGGTCACAAGGCCCAGGGCTTCGTCCACGACCGCAGGTATGCCAATACCAGACAGGTTCACTGCAAAACCCAGCGCGATGCCAAGGATTAGTGCATTGCGGAACATGGCCGACAAGATGGATTTGACCATGCGGGGACCGCCCTGGCCGCGATTTCGAATAACCTCCATCACCGTGATGCCAACGCCGTAGCAAAAGGGCGAATGGAAGGCGATGATCGCATAGTTGCCGGTCAGGTTTTCGGGGCCGTAGGCGCGTTCGGTGATCGGCAGTCCCAAAAGGACAGAGTTCGAGAACAGGCAGCAAAACCCGATGGCGACGCAATCTTCCCAATCCCGGCCAAAGATAAACCGTGCACCGAACAGACCGGCCGTGAAGCATAATCCAGCCGCTGAGTAGAAGCTGACCAGAAGCCGAGGATCAAAACTGGCACTCAGATCCAGATGCGAGATTGCAAGGAACAGAAGGCATGGGATTGCAAAGCCCTGGGTGAACTTCATCAATCCATCGATGTGAATTTCCTTGAAATACCCCAACCGGGTCGAGGCATAACCTGCTCCGATCACAAGGAAAACCGGTAGAATGACGTCGATCAGACTTTGAAGCATAGCACCGCTTTGCAGGCTGGGCCGACGCAGGATTGCTGCGTCTCAGGTCGGTTGCGTGGGGTCTTAGAGCGCCTGATGGATCACCATTCCGTCATAGGCAGGGGTGATGTTGTCGGCGGTTTCCGCGTCAACCGTGGCATAGTCCAGATCGATATGCATGTTGGTCAGGACCGCGCGCTTGGGGTTCAGTTGTTCGATCCAGCCCAGCGTCCTTTCCAAATGTGCATGGGTCGGGTGAGGTTTCCGACGCAGCGCGTCGATGACCAGGCAATCCAACCCTTCCATCATCAGCCAGGCCTCTTCGTAGATTTCCGCCACATCCGGCAGGTACGCCAAGTTACCCATCCGGAAACCAAGCGAGTCGATCGAGCCGTGGTTGACCTTGAATGGATGGAACGGAATCGGGCCGCCGGGGCCGTCTACCTCGAACGGGCCGTCGATGGACTTCAGGTCAAGGATTGGCGGATAGGGCGAGCCTTCGGGCTGGACAAAGGCGTAACCGAACCGTCCCAGCAAGGCGTTTTGCGTGTCGCCATCGGCCCACACGGGCACTCGTTCGCGCATGTTAAACACGATCATACGCAGGTCATCGATGCCGTGAACATGATCCGCGTGCGAATGGGTGTAGATCACGCCATCCAGCCGCCCGGTCCCGCTGTCGAGCAATTGGCTACGCATGTCGGGGGTGGTGTCAATCAGCACCGAGGTTGTACCGTCCGGCCCGTCCCGTTCCACCAGCATTGAACAGCGGCGACGGATGTTTTTGGGGTTCTTGGGGTCGCAATCGCCCCAATGCCCGCCCAGCCGGGGGACGCCGCCGGATGATCCGCAGCCAAGGATGGTGCATCGCAATTCGGTCATGCAGCCGCCTTGTAGGTCGCTGCTTTGGTGAACAACCGGTCAAAATTTGCCTGCGTTTGGGCAGCAAAATCGACGTAGTCCATCCCAAACACCTCGGCCCCCTTGCGCGCTATGTGGGCGGTATAGGCGGGCTCGTTCCGCTTGCCGCGATACGGGGGTGGGGCCAGGTATGGCGCGTCGGTTTCAACAAGGATGCGGTCGACTGGGGCGCTGGCAAAGATGTCGCGCAGCTCCTGGCTTTTGGGGAATGCTGTGATGCCGGACATCGACAAATAGAACCCCAGCTCAAGGGCGGCTTTGGCCAGTTCGGCAGAGGACGAAAAGCAATGCATCACGCAGGAATAGGGCGCGTTGCGGTGTTCCTCAGCCAGAATGCGGGCCATGTCGTCATCGGCGGCACGGGCGTGGATGATCAGGGGCAGACCGGTGCGTTGGGCGGCCTCGATATGAACCCGCAAGGATTGCTTCTGCACCTCTGCGCTGTCAGCGGTATAGTGATAGTCCAGCCCGGTTTCGCCGATACCTACAAATTTGGGGTGCCGGGACAAGGCGACGAGTTCATCGACCGATGCCATCGGCTCATCAGCGGCGCTCATCGGGTGGGTACCGGCAGCGTAGAAGACCGGCGCGTGGGTCTCGGCGATGGCGCGGACGGTTGGTTCGTTCCGCAAGCGGGTGCAAATTGTTACCATGCGGGTCACGCCAGCCACGGCGGCATTGGCCACGATCTGATCTAGCTGACCTTCGAAATCGGGGAAGTCCAGATGGCAATGGCTGTCGGTGATTTCGGGCGTATTGCTCATCTGCTCTGACCGGCGGTTTCTTGTATCTTGAACACCGTATCTAGGACCAGAGCGGCAGGGTCAAGGTTCACCGCCTGCCCATGACGCGCGCGTGCGGTGATCACTGCAGCGACCTCTGCCCATTTGCGGGCCTGCTGCGGTGAGGCAGACAGGCGGGCAAGGGTTTCTGCCTCGTTCGGAGCGGTTTCGGGCATCGGGGCCGCGCCGGTTGCACCGGTCAGCGCAAGCCGGGACAGGGCGACGTCGATCAACGTCAGTAACAGATCAAACCGCTCGGACGCGCCACGTTGGGCAGCAGCCTCGGCCAAGGCCAGCGCGCGCTGACGGTCCATTCGGGGCAGGGTACCCAGAATGGCAATCAGCTCGGCGTAGATTTCCAGCCCGCCCAGATTGATCAGGCGCACCGCATCACCCACGGACCCGGCAGCCAGTGCAGCCAAATGATCCGCCTTTCCCGGCATTTCTGTGCCGGTCTGCATCAGCGCGGCTTCCATATCCTCAGATCCCAGCGGAGACAGGCGCAGTGTCCGGCACCGCGACCGGATTGTCGGCAGCAGGCGCGACGGCTGGTGCGAGATCAGCAGCAGTGTGGTACGGGCCGGAGGTTCTTCAAGCATTTTCAGCAACGCGTTGGCCGCGCTGACGTTCATCTCATCTGCGGCATCCACGATCACAACGCGACGTCCACCGTCAGTTGAGGAGAGGCCGAAGAACTTGCCAAGCTTGCGGATATCATCAACCACAATCTCACTACGCAACCGCCCCTGATCATTCAGAGATCTGGTAATTGCCGCCAAGCCGGGCTCGGCCCCAGCCTGAATACGGTGCGCGACGGGGTGTTCCGGATCGATCTCAAGGCTATCGGGCGGTGGCGGTGCGCCAAACAGCCCATCCTCCTCGGTCGGAGGTGTTGCCAGCAGAAACCGTGCGATCCGCCAGGCCAGCGTCGCCTTGCCAACGCCACGTGGACCGGTAATCAACCAGCCGTGGTGCAGACGTTCCGAGGTATAGGCGCTCAGAAAAGCCTGTTCCGCCGCGTCCTGACCAAACAGGCGCAGTGTCTCGCGCGGGTGTGGGGCACCGGGTGCCTGATCCGGGGTTGGGGTGTCGTCGCTCATCTATCGTCTATCGCAAAGCTTGCAGAACGATATCTGTCACATCCTGTGCAACACTGTCCATGTCCCGGTTGCCATCAACCACGCGGAAACGGTCGGAATACTCATCCGCAAGGGCCAGAAACCCCGCACGCATCTGCTGCTGCAGATCCAGACCGAAATCTTCGAACCGTTCTTCTGTTCCCTGACGCCCCTTGGCGCGGGACAGCCCGGTTTCGGGATCCATGTCAATCAAAATGGTCATGTCGGGTTCGCGCCCGATCATCAGGTCGTGCAATTGATCGACCAATCCCCGCAGATCGCCGCGCGACAGGCCCTGATACATCCGGGTGCTGTCAGCGAAGCGGTCGCAGATCACAACTTTGCCTTCGGCCAGCGCGGGCCTGATCGTGCGTTCCAGATGATCACGGCGCGCAGCAGTGAACAGCAGAATTTCCGTTTCCGCTGACCAGCGATCCGGGTCGCCTTCCAGAACGAGGCTTCGGATTTCTTCAGCGCCTGCGGACCCTCCGGGTTCGCGGGTCAGAACCACATCGTGACCGAGGCCGCGCAAATGATCTGCAAGCATGCGCGCTTGTGATGATTTCCCGGACCCGTCAATGCCTTCGAAGGTCAGAAACAACCCAGCCTTCGTCACATTGCCTCCAGCGGATTGCCGATCACGTCTTCCAGAACAATACCGCCTACGGTTTTCATGCGCACGACAAACCCGCCCACAGGCACATCTTTGGCCGCGAACAGTGGGCGGCGGATTTCCGGCAAGCCTTCTGGTGTGATCACCAGCTCAGCCAGTTTCTGCCCCTTTTCCACAGGCGCGTTGATCGGACCTTCGTAGACGACCTCAGCTTTGACGTCCTTGTCATTGAGAACTGGGAACAACAAGGTCAGATCACCTTCGGGCACCAGCCCAACAGTTTTTTCGGCGCCCATCCAAATCTGGGCTTCGGCTATCGGCGTTTCGGCGTCGGCAATGGTCCTCTCGACAAAATTGCGAAACGACCAGTTAACCACGGCCTCAGCCTCCTCTGCGCGACGGGCGGTGCTATCGAGGCCGGTCAGGACAAAGACAACCCGACGGTCGCCTTGCTTGGCCGAGCCGACAAGGCCGTAACCCGCCTCTTGCGTGTGCCCGGTTTTCAGGCCGTCGGCTCCGATCCCCAGTTTCAGCAGCGGATTGCGGTTACGTTTGTTAGACGGCGCACGGCCATCAAACTCAAACTCTTCTTCTGCGAACAGAGGGTAGTATTCGGGGAAGTCGCTGATCAGCCGGTTGGCCAATACGGCAAGGTCATGGACCGACATCATGTGGCCTGCCGCCGGCCATCCGTTCGAGTTGGCGAAGTTCGAGTTGTCCATGCCCATCTGCTTGGCGCGCTGTGTCATGTAGCGGGCAAACCCGGCCTCGGTCCCATCGGGGCTTAGCGCCTCGGCAATCACCACGCATGCGTCGTTACCAGACAATACGATGATGCCACGCAGCAGATCCTCGACGCTAACACGATCCTGCGTGTTCAGGAACATGGTCGAGCCACCATAGCTCATGGCGTGTTCCGAAACGGGCAGAGTTTCACCCAGGGTTAGACGGCCATCGCGCAACGCCTCAAACGCGACATAGAGCGTCATCAGTTTGGACATCGACGCAGGCGGCAGGGGCTGGTCGGCTTCTTTTGACAGCAGAACCGTTCCGGTCGTCTGATCGATCACATAGGCCGCGCGGGCGGTTGTGTCGAAAGCGTGTGCGGGCAGGGCAATCAGCGCCAGCCCGAGGGTCAAAACAGATGATCGCAGTGAGGACAGCATGGGGGCCTCCTTTGTTTCAGTTTTTGACGGTGAACGCGTCGTTAAAGCCCAGGTCTTTGACATCGCGTTGCATGGCATTGCGTTCCGAACGCGACGTTGCTGGGCCGACCAGGACCCTCCAGACCGTTTTGCCGTCCGAGGTCAGTTCTCGCACTTCGGCAGGCATTCCGTTGCGGCGGATCTTGTTGGCAGCGCTATTGGCGTTGGTTTCAACCCCGAAAGTGCCGACCTGAACAAACGGCTTTGACAAAGACGACACCGTGGCCGCGGTGGCTACCGATGCGTCGGCGGTTGTGGCAGAGGGGGTGTTGACCGGTGTGGGTTCGGCTGCGTCAATCGCCGCAGCCGCGCCCGCGATCGGATCCAGCGGCGTTTCGGTGATTTCATCGGGCTTCTTCTTTTGCCACCATTTACGTTTGGCTGGTTGTTCAGTCGGCGGGGTAACCTCAGGGTCCACCAGTGAAGCCGATGCTGCTTCTGCCGTCGTTTCTACCACCTCAGTCGCTGTGTCGGTCGCCGTATCGGTTGCGGCATCAGCGGCCACGGCCGCCTCGGCAGTTTTTTTGCGCTGCCACCATTTGGGCTTGGCCGGTTTTTCAGTCTCTGTGACGTTTTCGACTGCCTCGGTGGCTATTTCCGCCGCTGTGTCGGTTGCCGTGTCGGTCGCGGCATCTGTGGCTACAGCAGCCGCAGTCGCGGCACCGGCCGCTGCAGCAGGTTTTTTGCGTTGCCACCACTTGAGCTTAGCTGGCTGTTCAGCTTCCGCGGCCTCATTTTCGGCGATGACGGTCTTGGACTCATCCGCTGCTGCGGTTTGCGTTTCTTCGACAGGGGTTTCTTCGGCTGCGGGCTTTTCTTCGACCGGCTCAGGTTTCGGTTCGGGCGCTTTGCGACGCAGGGCGACGACATCAACATTTGTAGGTGCACCAGCCAGAATACCCAGCTTTTCGGCCGCAGCAGAGGAAAGCTGCAGTTCGGGTCCCGGCAGGTTTCGCTCGCGGCGGAATAGCGCGGCAGTGACCGTTTTGTTGTTCTTGGGATTTTTGACGCGCACACGTTCGGGCTGTGTCACATCCGGGTGGGCAATCCAAATGCCCCCCAATGACGGGCGGCCGTCCCATAAGCCTGCCTCAGACAGCTGAAACACCTCAGGGGCTTCGACATCATCTTTCGGGCTGCCGTCAGGAATGGGGAAAAGGTCGGTCCGGCCGTCTGCTTGGGTATCAGAACTTTGGCTATCTGCTGAGACATTGTCGGGGGAAAGCACCTCATCGCAACCAGCCAAAACCACGGACATAACGGCCAAAGCCGCTAACGCTCGCGGATGTGCGCGTGTCTCTGTCGCTCGCTTCATCTTGTCATCCCTTGCCTGATTGGGCCTCGTTTCCCGAGACCCGCTGCCGATTGCTGGTTCTGTATTGCCAGCCTGCTTCGGTCTTTCCTGCGGATCATAACGCGGCCAATGTGTCATGGAAAGACCGCAGCAGGCGCTTCGGCAAGAATTCCCTATTTGGTCTTGCCACCGGTTCGCTATGGCCTTAGACCCGGCCCCACGCGGGGAGGTGGCAGAGTGGTCGAATGCGGCGGTCTTGAAAACCGTTGAACGTGAGAGCGTTCCCAGGGTTCGAATCCCTGTCTCCCCGCCACTCATACCCGTCTCAGTTTAGTTGTGTTTTCTGACCCGGAATTGTGCCGCAATTCCCGCGAGTTGGAGCATGCGCTTTCAATCAGAGACAGAGCAGACCGTACACTCAGAGCGCACTTCCGGCGGCAGTCTCAGTGGCGCATTTCGGCGGGGTCGCTTTGGGCGGGATTTCCCTGATAAGCGGCGATTTACACGGAATATTCGTTGAACAGGTCTGAGTTCCGTCATTTCTCCTATCGGAAATGCATGTTTTTCAGAGGTTTATGTTGCAAATTCCCTAAAAGGTGGAACAGGGAATTTTCTCGTGGGAACAGGGAATTGTGCTGACGGATCAGGGAGGGCGAACCCTGTATCAGGGACGCCGGATCTGGAGGTGTCAGAAACCGAGCTGTCGCTCCTGTTCGGTCCAATCAAGTGGGTGGGTCTTGCTGACCAGACGCTTGAGTGTGAGTTCGGGCGGCTGGGTGCCGTCGAGAATCGCGGCCTGAATCTTCGGTGAGAGAAAGGCGAGCTGAGCGCAGGTACGGATAAAGGCGCCGGGGGTCTTGTCAGAAGAACTTTGCTTGAGCGGGGCTGGGCGGGTGCATAGCATTTAGGAATGACCAAACCTGCCACCTTCAAGTACTTCAAAACCAGTCCTGAGATCATCCGCCTGGCGGTGATGCTGTATATTCGGTTTCCACTCTCGCTTCGGAATGTCGAAGATCTGCTGCATGAGCGAGGCATCGACGTGAGCCACGAAACTGTCCGAAATTGGTGGAACAGGTTTGGCCCAATGTTTGCTGCCGAGATCAGACGAAAGCGTGTTCAGCAACTCCGAGCCTTTTCAAAATGGAAGTGGCACGTGGACGAGGTCTTTGTGAAGGTGAATGGCAAACGCCACTATCTCTGGCGTGCGGTCGATCACGAAGGTGAAGTGCTGGAAGCGGTTGTTACCAAACGCCGAAACAAAGCTGCAGCGTTGAAATTTCTTAAGAAATTAGTGAAACGCCACGGCAAAGCTGAAGAAGTAGTCACAGATCGCTTCGCATCCTACAAGGCTGCGCTCAGAGATTTGGGCGCTCTGGAAAAACAGCAGACGGGCAGGTGGCTTAACAAACGGGTTGAGAATTCGCACCTGCCGTTTCGACGACGAGAACGCGCTATGCAACGTTTCAGGCGCATGCGAAGTTTACAGAAATTCGCTTCCGTCCATTCCTCCGTATACAACCACTTCAACCAGGAAAGATCGCTAGCCAGCCGAGACACCTTCAAGCTGACCCGCGCCGCCGCACTTAGCGAGTGGCGTCAACTTTGTTCCGGATAGGTTCACGGTTTCTGCGGCAAACTGAGACTGGTTCGAATTCGTCTGACAGCACCGGTGCGTCTTCGGGATGCGAAGCTCAGCTGCAGGCCTTGCCGCTCAATACGTATTGGACCAATTTATGAAATCCAAAAAGATGCTGCCTTCTACATTGATCTAACCGAACATTAATTACGCTCAAACTTTTTAAAGTGTTGGCCGGCAAAAGCCATGAAGCTTCGAACCGCCGGGCGTCTGTAACTTTCCTGAGAAGCGACCAACCAAAGAGTATGGTGAAGCTCATCGTGCTGGAAGCACCGCACGAGATCGGGATGCGCATCACCTGTCACACATGGTAGCAACCCTAGACCGACCCCTGTTTGCAAAGCCGCAACCATGCTGGCTACGGCGTTAACCTGATAAAGAACCTGACTGTCTTTGAGTTGCAGGTTTAACCAATCGACCGCTTTCATAACTTTCGCGACATCGTTTGAATAAACTAGGAACTTATGGTTTTTTATCTCTTTAAGTGTTTTTGGCGCCGTGTATTTTTGATCGTAGGACTGGCTGCAGTAAACGCCTAAGGGGAACCTGGCAAGTTTCTTGGCGACGAGCGCATCACCCGAAATCTCGTCCAATGGTCGAAGTGCCAGATCGGCCTTTCCGGTCTCGAGAGGTGGCTGATCCTTTTTCCAAGCGACGTCGATCATCAACTCAAATGCAATGTCCGCGTTCTTTTCCCGAAAGCTTGATACCAAACCAACGCCAAATCGCTGCATAGCCTCAGCGTTACCGGCAAAACGGATCACACCTTGATCATCACGCGTCAGCTGTTCGGCGGTCGAAATTACCGATGTTGCTGAATTCCGCATGGTTCTAGCTACATCCAGTAGCACCATGCCCTGAGCTGTTATTTCATATCCGCGATTGTCACGATCAAATAGCTTTAACTTCAAAGAGTGCTCAAGCGCATCAATACGGCGAGCTACTGTTGTTTGGTTCAGTCCAACAACACTGGCTGCTGCGAGTGTCGACCCTTCCTCAGCTACCGCGAGAAAAACTCTAATGTCATTCCAATTGAACATCGCCGGTCTCTCACACGTCAGTCTGCAGGAATGCAGAATAGCACATCACTATTCTGTATTTGTGCAGAGGGGGCTTGTAGGTATCCTAGCACCCAACTGTTGAACTTGCGAGGATCCTGCAGTGCGCGGCTTACCGGAAAAAACCCGAGACATTCATAATCATCACATCGATAGCACAGTGTGGGAAGACGTAAGGTTTCGCGACGACGACATCATCATTGGGACTTATGCAAAGTCAGGAACCACTTGGATGCAACAGATCGTGGGTCAGCTTTTGTTTGATGCACAAGAAGGAATTGCCGTTTCAGAAATGAGCCCTTGGGTCGACCTGCGCGTCCCGCCAAAAGAAGTGAAACTCGCAATGATCGAGGCGCAGACCCATCGCCGCTTTATGAAAACGCATTTACCCGTCGATGCGCTCGTGTTCCATGACAAATGCAAGTACATTTATGTTGGGCGCGACGGGCGCGATATTGTCTGGTCGTTGTATAACCATCATGCAAACGCAAACGAAGCTTGGTACGACGCGCTGAACAATTCGCCGGGGCGCGTAGGGCCGGCTATTGGCGCGCCTGCACGCTCAGAGATCGAGTATTTCCAGCATTGGTTGGAAAACGACGGCGCGCCGTTTTGGTCATTCTGGGAAAGCGTCCGCTCGTGGTGGGAGATAAGGGACCTGCCAAATGTGTTGCTGGTTCATTTTTCTGATTTGAAGGCTGATCTGGAAGGACAAATGTCTCGGATAGCCGACTTCATCGATGTGACCGTTGACGAAGAGACAATGGAACGCGCTCTTGAACACTGCTCGTTCGACTATATGAAAACAAACGCAGCTCAATCGGCGCCTTTAGGAGGTGCATTTTGGCAGGGAGGCGCCCGCACATTTATTCACAAAGGGATGAATGGCCGGTGGCGGGATACATTGCCGCAATCCCTCATAGATAAGTATGAAGAGACTGCAAAAACTCAACTTGGAGTGGAATGTGCCCGATGGATTATGTCCGGTAGCCAACAGGGCTGATCAGGCATCACCGAGTGATCGCAAACCGTGACTGCGAAGCCTCGGAAAAGGTCGCGCACAGCAGCGCGCTAGACGTTGTTCTTGTTGAGTTTAATCCAGAACTCCAAACGAACCGGTGGGGTGCGAAGCAATGCTGGAGAATCGCAAGCTTGCAGCGATCTTGGTAACTGACATAGTTGGTTTCAGTCGTCTGACGGGTGCTGACGAAGAAGGCACTCTCGCCCGACTAAGAACCCTTCGTAGCGAGGTCGTCGAGCCGGCAATCGATGTACACAAAGGTCGCCTGGTGAAGCGAACCGGAGACGGATCGCTCATTGAATTCCGAAGTGTGGTAGAGGCTGTAAGATGCGCTATCGCAATCCAACGTGCGATGAACGAAAGAAATGCCGGTGTACCTCAGGAGCGCCGCGTAGACTTCCGGATGGGGATTCATCTCGGAGATGTCGTCGAAGAAGGCGACGGTGATCTTATGGGGGACGGCGTCAACATCGCTGCGCGTCTGGAAAGTATTTCTGATCCTGGTGCCATCTGCATATCTGAAGACGCCTATCGTCAGGTTCGGGCCCGGCTCGACTTGTCAGTTACGGACTTGGGAACGAAATCGCTAAAGAACATCAGCGAACCCTTAAAGGTCTATGCGTTGGAAGTCGGAAGTCCCGCTGACCCTCCAACCGGCGAATATGCCAATAATGTCCGGAATGCTCTTGATAAGCCATCTATCGCAGTTCTGCCTTTTTCAAATATGTCTGGAGACGCCGATCAGGAATACTTCGTGGACGGAATGGCAGAAGACATCCTCACGGCTTTGTCCAGATTCGAGCAGCTTTTTGTAATCGCGAGGAACTCCAGTTTCGTTTACAAAGGCAGCGCCGTTGACATAACGCAGGTTGGACGCGATCTCGGCGTGAGATATGTGCTGGAAGGCAGCGCCCGAAGATCGGGTGACCGAATTCGGATTACAGGTCAATTAATTGACGCAAAGACGGGAAATCACCTTTGGGCCGAGAAGTTTGACGGAGTGTTCAATGATGTCTTTGCACTTCAAGACAAAGTCACCGCCAAGGTCGTAGGCGCCTTAGAACCGACGATACGTAAAGCTGAAATTGAACGCGCACGCCGAAAACCGGTGGAGCACATGGCGGCTTACGATCTCTATCTCCAGGCGCTGCCTCATGTCTATGCATCTCATTCTGATGCCAACCTTAAAGCGCTTGAGTTGTTGACCAAGGCGACCGACATAGATCCAGATTTTTCGCCTGCCTTGGCACACATCGGCTGGTGTTTAGTGCAGCGTGCGACTCGACTGTGGGCGCCATTTGGTGATGATGATGTTGGCCTGGCGGTTTCAAAGGCTCGCCGAGTGTTAACCAACGAAAGCGATGATGCGCATTCGATTGTTCTTGGTGGGTTCGTCCTTGCTATGACTGGCACGGACTATTTGTCAGGCTTAGACGCCGTAAAGCGGGCCGTGGAAATCAATCCGGGTTCCGGTTTCGTCAATGCGATGGCAGGCTGCGCTCTTGTATTTGGCGACGAACTCAGCGACGGCCTTGATCTACTGGGCCGTGCACTTGATCTTTGCCCGAAAGATCCGAATTATTTCGGCTACCTAACTGTCACTGCCTTTGGTCACCTGGTTGCAGGTGCACCAGAACGAGCACTGGAACTGGCACAGCGTGCTCTGGCGATGAGCTCTGGATGGGATTCTACTTATTGGGTCTTGATAACAATTTACGCGAAGCTCGAACGACTAGATGATGCAAAAAATGCTGCTGAAGAACTGCTAGGAAAACACCCAGATGTGACGACGACGCGATACGAGCAAGTACTGCCAATTAGGAGTGCCGAGGCGCGGCGACTGGTTCTCGATAGCTTGCAAAAAGCCGGAGTCCCGTCTTGAGGAATTGGTATCCGCAAGAGATTGCTAACGGAAGCTTGGCGGGGCAAAGCTAACATTGAAGCAACGCTTATGAAGGACCGCTTCGTCCGCACAGCGGAAGTGGACCGGTTTTCCGTAAGTGTCCGCTTTTGGTGAAAGCAGTCGTTCAGGACAAAAACTTCGAATTTCCGGTCGTGAACGGCAGCTCAACGCGTCAAAGCTGACGTTTGAGAGAATCGGTCCAATGACTGCGGTGAGCCTAAAGTTACAGTTAAGTAGTAACGGTGACGTTGTGGATTTCACCAGGCAGATCGTTTGATCGTTCTGGTCTCGATTGTAAAGGTTTCTTGGGGGCCACAGGTGATCAGCTCGCGTTGAATTCGACACAAGTACGCTGGTTGCGCTCACACCTGTTACGGCATTAGAAGCGCGGCTGCAACGAGGGCCGTAGAGTGACGGCGGGTAAGTATCGGTGATTCCTCGTTAACTGACAGCAATCTTAGATCGAGCGTGCCTTTCAAGCACTAAATAATATCGCGATCTTGGTTTCAATAATTGCCTTGACGTGACATGAACTAAGCTAACGGTATCCGCGCAAAGCCTTTGTTTGTAGAAGAAAGGAACGACTCATGACCTCAGCCAAACCAAATGTTGGCGCGCAAATCGAGCAAATGAGTTTTTTTAGGCTGGGGTCTGAGGGCAAGGTTACGATCGGTCAACAAAAAGACCGCTGGACCATGTTGTTTGTTTATCGAGGCAAGCATTGTCCTCGCTGCAAGCGCTTCTTGAACAAGTTGAATGCGGCGCTGTCAGCATGGGCTGACGTTATGGACGTTATCGTTGTCTCTGCCGACACCAAAGAAAAAGCTGCGGCGGACAAAGCAGAATTTGGCTGGGATTTTGATCTTTGTTATGGAATGACCGAAGCGCAAATGCGCTCGCTTGGTCTTTTTGTGTCATCACCTCTGTCTGATGCAGAAACTACAGGTCTATTCGCCGAACCTGGTGCGTTTGGTATCCGTCCGAACGGGACGCTGATGTTGGTCGATATCTCAAACGGCCCAGCAGCACGCCCCGATTTGGAAGAGCTTTTGGACGGCATGAAATTCAATATTGATAATGACCGTCCGGAACGAGGAACGGCCTGAGACCAACAGATCGCATGGCCTCGGTTACTCAAAGTAGCCTGGGTGCGTCTTGTGAATGAAGTCGATGGTTTCGTCGAGGCGGGACAGGTGTGTTCTGACAGCGGCTTGCGCTTGATCATGGTCTCCTGCCGCCATGGCCTGTGCAATCTCTCGGTGATCGGCGAGGATGGCGTCTGCGGCACTGCCCTTTTCAAGACTGAGCATACAAAGCCGGTCAACCTTTTGCTTGGATTCTAGCATTACATCAAATGCCATCGGATTGCCGCTGAGCACGTAGATCAGTTTGTGAAAATCATAGTCCAGCGCGTGAAACGCCGATAGATCACCGTCACTGATCGCCTGCTCTTGTAAGGCGAGATTTTCCGCAAGTTTTGCTTCACGTGTTGCGTCCCAGACTTCCATTGCTCGATGGACGATCTCCAGCTCCACCGCCATTCGAACCAATCGAGCGAGAGCCACACGCTCCATAGAAAACCCTCGAACTACGGTCGCCTTTTGTGGTCGTATTAAGAGCAGATCTTCGTTGCCGAGCCTTGTGAATGCGTTGCGAACCGGTTGGCGTGATACGCCGAATCGGCTGGCTACCTCTGTTTCGGATAGCTTTGTACCGGGAAGAATTTCAAGCGAAACGATCTCGTCGTGTAGCGCTTCATAGACCGCATCGGTTGTGGTTCGTCTGACAATTTCTTCCACGGTATGTTGCTTGCGCCCTCTGTCTTAGTCACGTTTCAAATTACAGATCCACTGTTATGGCATTGAAACAAATAGAATATTCTATTTTGTTTTGCTTGAGTGAACCAATGTAGGCCTGTCACCTATCAAATGCCCTGCGCTTTCGACTGTCAAGCAATCTGACATACTAAAAGCCTACAGTTGACATAACTTGGATACTAGTGTCCCTTTAAGGGCAGCAGCGATTCTGGTTCTTGGGGGAAATCGAAAGCTACGTGGCTTACGGTCTCTGAAATTCCATGAAAGCCAAATCCTGTCCAAAAATAACCGGGGAGGAGAACCCATGACTTTCACGAAATCGTTCTTTGCGACTGCGACCGCTGTGGCATTCATTGCAACGTCAGTTTCAGCTGACACCTGGCGTGCCTGGAATATCCACAACGACGGCCATCCCAACACGGCTGCAATGGACAAGTTTGCCGAACTGGTTGACGCCGCTACAGACGGCGAAGTTACCGTCGATGTGTTCCACGGTGGTGTTCTTGGTTCCCAACCGGATGCCCTAGAACAGGTTCGTATCGGCGCAATCGAGGTTGGTAACTTCAACCTCGGTCCCATTGGCCCAATGGTGAAAGAAGCTAACCTTGTATCGCTTCCTTTCATCTTCAAAGATGTGCCGCACATGTTCCGCGTGCTGGACGGCGACGCCGGTGAGGTTGTTTCAGCTGCGATGGGTGAAGCAGGTGTTCTGCCACTGGCATGGTTCGATGCCGGTGCGCGTTCTTTCTACAGCCAAAAGCCGATCAACACGCCCGCAGATGTCGAAGGTCTGAAAATCCGTGTGATGAACAACGATCTTTATACATCTATGATTTCAGCTATGGGCGGTAACCCGTCTCCAATGGCATTCTCCGAAGTTCAGCAAGCGCTGAAAACCGGCGTTGTTGATGGTGCGGAGAACAACTTCCCGTCGTTCAAGAATGTCGGTCACTATGAAGTGACCACAAATTATTCTTTGTCCGAACACCTGATTATCCCCGAGTGTATCTGCGTGAACACGACCAAATTCAATGCGCTTTCTCCTGAATTGCAAGCCGCTGTGCGCGGTGCCGCAGAAGAAGCCGCATTGGTCCAGCGTGAGCTTTGGGCAATTGGTTCTGAACAAGCGCGTAAAGATGTTGAAGCGGCCGGCATCACCGTAAATGAAATCGCCGACAAAGGCCCATTCCAGTCCGCAATGGATTCGGTTTATGCAGACTACTTGGCTGCAAATCCTGATATGAAAGCGTTGGTAGAAATGGCGCAAGCCACTGAATAAGTTGTCTTAACAGTTCAACTTTGAGCGCCCGGCTCCGCCAATTGGATGCCGGGCGTTTTGTCTCAGAGGAAATCCAATGCAAGAGCCCGATACCTCCCCTGCCGCCATGCGCAACATGGACAGGATTCTTGATCTGCTCGCACGAGTTTGCATGTTGCTGTCTGGCGTCGCCATTGTGGTTATGACTGCGATCTTTGCCTGGCTGGTGTTCGGGCGCTACGTTCTGAACAACACGCCCACTTGGGTTGAGCAGGTTTCACTGCTTTTGGTTATGGTCATCGCGTTTCTCGGGGCGGCTGCGGGTGTGCACAATCACACGCACCTCTCTGTTGTCGTGTTCCGCAATTTAGTCCCACCCTCTGTGCGAACGGTATTCGTCGTGCTCACTGATGTCCTGATGGCAGGTTTCGGTGGCATGATGTTTTGGTACGGGATCGAGCTGACAATATTCAAATGGAACACCCTGATCCCGCTCATCCAATGGTCAGAGGGCTTGCGCTCCTTGCCACTGACAATCAGCGGCGCGTTGGTGTTCCTTTTTTCCACTGGCCATCTGATCCGCCTGTTTCTGGGCCGAGACGAACGCCAAGACAACATAGATCAGGGATAGTCATGGGACTCATGATTCTGTTGGGGGTTTTTGCCCTATGTGTCATCATCGGCGCTCCAGTGGCATACGCCCTTGGTATCGCTGCATTGGCTTCCTTTTGGTTTGAAGGATTGCCGATGTTTGTTGGGTTCCAGCGTATCGTGTCCGGGATCAACGTCTTTTCCCTAATGGCGATCCCGTTTTTTATCTTTGCGGGCGAGCTGATGTTTCACGGTGGAATCGCGATCCGGTTGGTTCGGTTTGCGCAGGCCGCCGTAGGCGCTGTGCGCGGTGGGCTTGGTATCGTCAATGTCTTCTCGTCCATGTTGTTTGGTGGCATTTCCGGATCGGCAATTGCAGATATCTCGGCGCTTGGGTCAATCCTGATCCCGGTGATGAAAGACAAAGGTTATGATGCCGACTATGCGGTGAACGTCACAGTGACATCATCAATTGCCGGGATCATCATCCCTCCCAGCCACAACATGATCATCTTTGCCCTTGCAACAGGCGGTGCAGTTTCAATCTCAAAACTGTTCCTGGCCGGAGTTGTGCCCGGTGTCCTTATGTGTTGCTGCCTTGCGATTGCCGCCTATGTCGTGGCGGTCAAGCGCGGCTATCAGGCCGAACAGTTTCCGGGTTGGACCGCACTGGCCATCGCCTTTGTTGGATCGATCCCTGGCTTGTTGACGGCCGTGATCATTGTTGGAGGGGTCTTGTCAGGCGTCTTTACGGTCACTGAATCCGGCGCGTTCGGGGCAATGTATGCCTTTGTGGTGACGCTTATTGTCTATCGCAGCCTGTCCTGGGAAAACTTCAAAACCGCCGTTATCTCTTCGGTGCGCACAACGTCTATGGTGATGATCCTGATCGCCTGTGCCGGTGCCTTTGCCTATATGCTGACGTTCAACCGGGTGCCGACAAAAACAGTCGAATTCCTGTTGGGTATCACAGAAAACCCGATCCTGATCTTGTTGATGATCAACGCTGTGCTGTTGCTCTTAGGGATGATCATGGACATGGCCGCGTTGATCCTGATCTGCACACCGATTTTCCTGCCGGTGATGAACATGCTGGGCATCGACCCGCTACAGTTCGGCATGATCCTTTTGGTGAACCTCGGTCTTGGTCTTTGCACACCACCTGTCGGGACCTGTCTCTTTGTGGGGTGTGCTGTTGGAAAACTACCGATGGAGAAAGCGGTCAAAACGATTTGGCCTTTCTACCTCGCCATCTTTGCCGCGCTCATGCTGATCACTTTTGTACCGGCAATATCGCTGACACTGCCGAACTTGATCATTGGTCCCTAAATCAAAGGAGAATGAGGCGATGCTGACACTAAGACGCCTGGACATAGATGACGCGGGCAAGTTGATCGCAGGAGCGCGAGCCAAGGCGCAGGAAATTGGTGTACCGATGTGTATTGCCGTCACAGACGAAAGCGGCAACCTCATCGCGTTTGAGCGGATGGATGGTGGCAAGATTACCAGCATCATTTTGGCCATCGACAAGAGTTTCACTGCAACCGGTATCCAAAAAGGAACCGATGCTCTTGGTGAAGCAAATCAGCCTGGCATGGCCGCACACGGAATATCCTCAACGCTGGGCGGACGAATGGTGACCGTTGCAGGTGGCCTTCCCGTGACGGTCGACGGACAGGTGGTTGGGGGGATTGGTGTCAGCTCGGGTTCGCCAGCTCAGGATCTCGAAGTTGCACAGGCAGGGGTCACGGCACTCTGCGAAGCCTAATTGGAAAGAGTTTAAGGAGTCAGATATGACAAAACCCGTCATCGGTTTCATCGGCCTCGGTCTTATGGGCGGTAACATGGCAGAGTGCCTGCAAAACAACAGTTTTGATCTGGTTGTTATGGGTCGGAACAAGGAAGCCGTCGCAGCCACAGTCAACCGCGGTGCTGTAGAGGTTACAACGCCACGAGAGCTTGCTGAAAACAGCGATATCGTGATGCTTTGTGTAACAACATCGGATGTCGTCGAGAGCCTGATCTACGGCGATGACGGCATCCTGGCAGGCATCAAAGATGGTGCTGTGGTCATTGACTTTGGTACCTCGATCCCAGCGTCCACACGCAAAATCGGCACAGACTTGGCCGCAAAAGGTGCTGGTATGATTGATGCGCCGCTGGGACGCACACCCGCGCACGCCAAGGATGGTTTGCTGAACATTATGGCAGCGGGCGATATAGCCACCTTTGAGAAGGTGAAACCTGTCCTGGATGTACTGGGGGAAAATGTCTTTCACCTCGGCGAGCTGGGTGCGGGCCATGTGACCAAGCTCATCAACAATTATATGGGCATGACGACAGCTTGCACCATGAGCCAAGCCTTTGCTGTGGCTGAACGCTCAGGTGTAAACAAACAGCAGCTTTTTGACATCATGTCAGCTGGACCGTCCAATTCCCCTTTTATGCACTTTTGTAAGAACTACGCGGTGGATGGTGTCAGCGATTTGGGGTTTTCGATTAACAACGCCAACAAGGATCTTGGTTACTTCCTGAAGCTGGCCGAGGACGTGGGCACTCGTGCCGAGATCGCTGAAGGAACCGCGAACAACCTTCAGGCAGCCGCGGACGCAGGCATGGGCGACGGCAACGTGCCGGAAATCTTCGACTATTTTGCCAAGCTTTAGCGTCAGATCCATCAGTCACGCATAGCAGCACCAATTGAACGGGAAAAGCAACCATGAAACTTCAGGGAAAGACCGCAATTGTCACGGGTGGTGGCCGCGATATCGGGCGCGCCTGCGCTGTCAAACTCGCCTCCGAAGGGGTGAATGTCGCGGTGAACTACTTCGCCAGTAGTGCCGGCGCCGAGGAAACCGTAGCCGAGATCAAAAAGATCGGTGGACAGGCGTTTGCAATGCAAGGCGACCTGAACAAACCCGAAGAGGTCGATGCGTTGATCGCCAAGACGGTCGATACCTATGGCAGCCTGGACATTCTGGTGAACAATGCCGGAGGTTTGATCGCGCGCAAGAAAATCGCCGAGATGTCGCTTGAGCATTGGCAGGCTGTCATGGATCTCAACCTGACCAGCACGTTTCTTATGGTCAAAGCGGCACTGCTGCATATGAAATCCGGGGCCATTGTAAACATCGCCAGTCAGGCGGGTCGCGACGGTGGTGGCCCGGGTGCGTCGGCTTATGCAACGTCAAAAGGCGGGGTCATGACGCTCACCCGTAGTCTTGCAAAAGAACTGGGTCCTGATATCCGTGTCAACGCAATCTGCCCAGGCATGATCGACACGGATTTCCATAACATACATACTCCCGATGCAGGCCGTCGGGGGCTAGAAGCTGCTGCGCCGCTCAAGCGGCAAGGCCAGTCTCAGGACGTTGCGAACCTCGTGGCGTTTCTGGCAAGCGAGGACTCGGCTTATCTGACCGGGACCAATGTCGATATTAATGGTGGGATGCTGTTCTCGTGACCACTGCAGAACAGGTTACCTAATTGTCGAACGCTACCGTTTGTCAAACTTCGAAGTACTGGAAACCGGAATATGCGAATTCTCGCGATAGGTGAATGCATGGCCGAAATGGCTCCAACTGACGCGCCAAGCACGTATCAAATGGGGTTCGCCGGAGACACGTTCAATACAGCTTGGTATCTGGCCCAACTCACACCCGAAACGCCCTTGTCCTATTTTACCGCCGTCGGAGATGATGCCATCTCGTCCCGGATGCTGGTTGCGATGCGCGAAAGCGGGGTCAACACCCAGCAGGTGCGGATCGTGCCAAACCGTTCAGTGGGGTTGTATCTTATCACGCTAAACAATGGAGAACGCAGCTTTACCTATTGGCGCGGCCAGTCGGCCGCACGCCTGTTGGCCCAAGACAAGCAAGCACTTGCCCGCGCCATGACGCAATCAGATCTCATCTATTTCTCGGGCATCACTCTGGCAATCTTGAACCCTGAAGGGCGCGCCGCCTTGCTCGACGTTGCTCAGTCAGCGCGGCGCGCCGGAAAACGGATTGCCTTCGACCCCAATCTGCGCCCGCATCTTTGGGACAGCCCCTCTGAGATGACCGAGAACATCATGCAGGCCGCCGCAGTTAGCGATATCGCTTTGCCATCGTTCGAGGACGAGGCACGTTGGTTCAGCGACCAGGAACCCGCGGCCACTTTGCAGCGCTATGCAAGGGCGGGCGCGGAAACGATCGTTGTCAAGAATGGCGCAGAAACGGTCCTTTATCGTACTCGCGGCGCAGAGGGCTCTGTCCATGTTCCGCCTCTGGCCTCGGTTGTGGATACGACTGCTGCAGGCGACAGTTTCAACGCTGGCATTCTGGCGGGGCTGGCAACGGATACACCCTTACCTGACAGCTTAGCACTGGCCTGCAAACTGGCAGGGCATGTCGTGCAAGGCAAAGGTGCACTTGTTCCCATCAACCAAAGCCTGCTCGATAGTTGCCTACAGCCTTAGCAGAAGGATCCAGCCCTTGCCGAACCCTCAGCCTGCCGAAATGATCAAACTGCATCCGGATACGCTTGATCGCTTGTCAAAGGTCAGCACAGCGACTGTAGCCACGCTGCTTTACAAACGCGGTTATCAAAACGCCTATGTTCAAGGCGTTGCCCCATTGGGCAAGGGTAGGCCCTCCCTTGTCGGCCCGGCTTTTACACTGCGCTACATTCCTGCACGGCCTGACACCGACCCGATCGAGGCGTTTCGTGAGCCAGATCACCCGCAGCGCGTGGCCGTGGAAACATGTCCTGAACGCGCGGTATTGGTCATGGATTGTCGGCAGGATGCATCGGCGGCCTCGGCAGGTTCGATCCTTTTGACGCGACTAGAAATGCGCGGAGCAGCGGGCGTTGTCACGGATGGTGGCATTCGCGACGCCGACGGTGCCGCAGCACTTGAGATGCCAGTCTTTGCCGCAAAACCATCTGCCCCAACCAACCTTACGAAACATCATGCGGTTGATGTCGGTTTGCCAATCGGGTGTGGCGGCGTGGCGGTCTATCCTGGTGACATCGTTCTGGGTGACAGCGATGGTGTCATGATTATCCCACGTCACCTCGCCGATGACATTGCGATCGAGGCAGGCCCAATGGAGTTGTTCGAACGCTTCGTTCTGGAAGAAGTGCGAAAAAACACCCCCGTAATCGGACTTTATCCTGCAACCGACCCAGACGTTCTTGAACGATTTGAGGTCTGGCGCGCAAGGCTCTCTGACTGATGTCTGAATCGCTGCAATGTAGGTTTTGTCAGAAGAACTTGGCTTGAGGCGGGCAGGGGGCATTCATAGCCTTTGTGGATGGAAAGACGATCACCATTTAAATGCTTCAAAACCAGTCCCGAGATCATCCGCTTTGCGGTGATGCTGTACATCCTTTCCCGCTCTCGCTTCGGAATGTCGAAGATCTGGTGCACGAGCGAGGCATCGACGTGAGCCACGAAACTGTTCGATTTTGGTGGCACAGGTTTGGCCCGATGTTTGCTGCTGATATAAGGCGGAAACGTGTTCAGCTGCTGCGCGCGTTCTCCAAATGGAAGTGGCACGTCGACGAGGTCTTCGTGAAGGTAAATGGCAAGCGGCATTATATTTGGCGGGCCGTTTATCAGGAAGGCGAGGTACTGGAAGCTGTTGTCACCAAGCGCCAAAACAATGCTGCAGCATTGAAATTCCTTGAGAAATTGATGAAGCGACACGGCAAAGCGGAAACCATCGTCACGGATCGCTTTGCCTCATACAGAGCCGCTCTCAGAGAACTGGGCGCGCTTGAAAAACAACAGACGGGCAGGTGGCTCAACAACCGCGTCGAGAATTCGCACCTGCCGTTTCGACGACGCGAACGCGTAATGCAGCGGTTCAGGCGGGTGCGAAGTTTACAGACATTCGCCTCCGTCCATTCCTCCGTCTACAACCACTTTAACAAGGAGCGATCTCACCAGCAGAGATACATTCAAGCTGACCCGCGCCGCCGCCCTTAGAGAGTGGCGTCAACTTTGTTCCGGATAGGTTCGCGGTTTCCGCGGCAAACTGAGGCTAGTTCGAATTAGTCGGAAAACATCTAGGAAAATCCGTTTTCGGTCGGGCGGGCAGCGCGACGCCATTTTTTGCGCCAGAAATCGGATCAATGACGGACGACGCCGCAGCTTAGGTTAAGAATTGCGTCCCTCGCGTGCTGATCCGATGCCAAGGATCAGGTCGGCGCATCGTTCGCCAAGCATCATGGCAGGTGCGTTTGTGTTGCCGGCGTTGATGTCAGGCACTGCGGACATGTCGCAAACCCGTAAGCGCTCGATCCCGCGCACACGCATTCTGGCGTCCAGCACTGCCATACCGTCGCCGTCCCGGCCCATTTTGGCAGTGCCCGCCGGGTGATAGTTGGTTTTTACGAATCTCTTACAATGTGCTCGCAGCGTCTGTTCGTCGTCCGCTATCGGAATGACGATTTCGCGGATCCTTTGTGCAAGCGGGCCGGACGTGAATGCCTGGCGAAAGAACCGCTGTCCCCGGATCATCTCTTGCATGTCGTCTTCATGCTTCAGAAGGTTGGGCGAGACCACAGGCATGGCGAGAGGATCGTTCGAACGAAGCTGAACCTCTCCGCGTGATTTCGGTTTCACCACGACGGTCGTAACGGTCAGGCCAAAGTCATCCTGCACCTCGTCCAGCGCGTCGCGATCCAGATATACGATGGGAACGCAAAAGGCTTGGATGGTTGGTTCTCCATCAGGAGCCGAAGGATTGACGAACGCGCCGGCTTCGACCCCGGCCGAAGTCACGGGGCCGCTGCCGAACAGTTTGAACTGTATGCCGTTTCGCAGCATCCGCCAGCCTTCACCTTGTTTGAAATATCCGTATGGACCGTTTGCAAAGGCGGTGATTGGAACTTCGGGGTGGTCGATCAAGTTCTGGCCGACCCCAGGCACTGAGCAGACCACGGGAATATCGTGTTCGGCAAGATGTGCATCCGGTCCGATACCCGACAGCAATAGGATTTTCGGCGTGACCAGAGCGCCCGCCGCAAGGACAATCTCACCATCACACTGGACGGTGTGGAACCCGTGTTTGTCGCGATACTGCACACCGACAGCCCTGTCGTTTTCGACAATGACTTTGCTGACCGTTGCGCCAAGCCGGACGATCAAATTAGAGTTTTTCTCGAGAGGGTCGAGGAAAGCATAAGCTGACGAGCTGCGCTTTCCGGCGCGATTGGTGAATTGATAGAAGCCGACACCGCGCTGTGTTGCGCCGTTGAAGTCAGTGTTGAATGGTTCGCCAAGGGCCTGCACCGACTGAACGAACCAACGGGACATTTCGTCGATATGCCCCGGATCCGAGACCTGCAGCGGACCGTTGCTGCCATGCAGGTCATTGTGAAGTCTGTTGTTGTCTTCCATCCTGCGGAAATAGGGCAGCACATCGTCCCATCCCCAACCAACCCTGTCGTTGGTATTTCGGAGTAGGTCGTTCCAAGCGTCATAATCGGAAGGGCGACCGCGCATATAGACCTGCGCATTCACGGACGACCCGCCGCCAAGTACGTTGGCCTGCGGAATGTCATGCACGCGGCCGTCAAGGTGGTCCTGCGGTTCGGTCTGGTGATAGGTCATGAACTTGGACCCGTTGATCATCTTGAAGATACCCGGCGGCATGTCCAGCAACGGATGGCGGTGCGAATGCCCGGCCTCCAGCAACAGAACCCTGCACTTGCCCTGGTTGACCAGTCGCGCTGCAGCTGCGGCGCCGGCAGAGCCGCCGCCGATTACGATGTGATCGAAGGTTTCCGTCATGATTTCGCCTTCAGGTCCGGCGTTTGGGTTCGCTGATCGAGTCGCGCTCGACCAGTTCGCATTCAAGCTTTACGAGTGGGTGCCTCTGACCATCCGTCGGCCCGTGGAATAGCTGTTCGACGACCCAGCGTCCCATCGCCCGGGTGGGAAGGATCATCGAGGTCAGGGGTGGCGACAGGTGCCGCGCGGTTTCGTCATCGTCAAATCCGATGACCGAGATGTCCTCGGGGATTGAAAGGCCAAGTTCCTTGAGTGCCTCATAGCAACCGATTGCCATGCGGTCATTCTGACAGAAAATGGCGGTTGGCGGAGAGGGCAGATCCATCAATTCACGCGTGGCGGCATATCCGGCGCTGGGCAACCAATTGCCTTCGACAACCAAGTCCTCGTCGAACGGAATGTCGGCGGAAGCCAAGGCGTTTCTGTACCCGGTCGTTCGTCCAGCGGCGCATTCCATGAACGGCTCACCGGTTATTGTGGCGATCCGTTTGTGCCCGGCCTTGATCAGGGCGTTGGTCGCCGTATGTCCAGCAGCGACTTCGCCGGGGATCACCGCAGGAAAGGAGAGGTCGTCGCAAAAGCAGTTCAGTAGCATAACCGGGGTTGCGGTCTGCCTGAGGATTTCCGGAACGACCACCCGCCGGGTGAAAACGGTTGCGTAAATGATGCCCGCAACCTGTTGGTCGAGGAAATACCGGAGCGTATTGGGCTCGACCTCGGGGTCGTTTTGGGTTTCTGCCAGCAATACAAGATTACCGGTGTCCCGAACGGCCTGTTTCACCCCGTTAAAAGCGTTCACCATTTCGGGGCTTGACGCCAGATCATCCACGACGAAAGCGATGGTCCCGTCCAGCGCCGCGGGCCGGCGCGCGCTGTCCTGGGGTTTCCTGAGTTGAGAGGGCATGGCGTATCCAAGCGTGTTGGCGGCATCCAGGACTCGTTGCTTTGTGTCCTCGGAGATTTTGACGGAATCGTTCTTGTTCAGAACCAGCGATACTGTCGTTTGTGAGCATCCGGCGACGCGTGCAATGTCGTGCATCGTTATGCGCTGCCGGCCCGCGACTCGTCCTACACCCCTGTGTTGCCCGGCCTTGTTCGCTTGATCGTTCATCGTTCAACCTTTTTGTTCGTATCCTTTTTATCGACTATGCGGAGGACGTGCAACTAATATTAGTTGATAGTAATTAATATTAGTGTTGACGAAATAATATTATTAGTGTTTTGATCGGTGGTGCGGTCGCCATTGTGGTTTGACCGAGCAAGCGCGGGAGGCGAAATTGCGGTCTGTAGTAGGGGAGCTGGGTCCAGTCGTTCGGCATTCGATGTTCATCGATGGCCGCTTTGTCGACTTTGACGCGGACACGGTTGTTGTCGAAAACCCTGCAAATGAAGAGATCGTTGCGCTGGTTCCAGATGGCGCCGCCGCTCACGCGGATGCGTCGGTCGAGGCGGCCCATCGGGCTTTTGGCTCGTGGTCCTCGCGCCCGGCGATCGAGCGGGCTCGGCTGGTCCTGAGACTCGCTGAGGCCGTCCGGGTCGACGCCGGTCGTTTGGCTGCTCTGATAACCGCCGAGCAGGGCAAGCCGATCTCGCAAGCCCGAGGTGAAGTGGATGCTGCCGTCACCTTTCTTTGCCATGCGGCTGAAGAGGCCCGGAGGATTTCGGGTGACATAGTTGCATCGGACAACGAGTCCGAGGAAATCCAGATCCGGCGTCATCCTTATGGCGTTGTTGTTGCGTTGACAGCCTGGAACTATCCGTTGGCATTGGCCGCCAGGAAGGTCGGACCCGCGCTGGTCGCGGGCAACACCGTTGTTCTGTTGGGGCACGAAATCACGCCGCTGTCCGGTCTTGCGGTCGCCGAGCTTGCCAACAAGGTCGGGTTTCCGCCTGGTGTTCTTAATGTTCTGACAGGCAAGGGGCCGGTGGTAGGGCAGCGGTTGGTCGAACACCCCGATACTTCACTGATTACAATGACCGGCAGCACACGCGCCGGGAAAGAGATTTTTCGCGCTGCGGCCAACCGGATCAAGGTTGTCCGGCTCGAGCTTGGCGGTAAGGCTCCGTTCATCGTGATGGAGGATGCGGATATTGACGCCGCCGTTTCGGCCGCCATTGCCGCCCGGTTTGCCAATTGCGGCCAGATTTGCACCTGCAACGAGCGTATGTATCTGCATCGCGGCATTGCGGATCAGTTCCTGGAAAAATTCGTGTCCGCGGCCCGCGCTTTGTCGATCGGGGATCCGATGGACGACTGCGATTTGGGTCCCAAAGTCAGCAAGGCCGAAGTGACCAAGGTCGTCGAGATCATCCAGCGCAGCATCGCCGAAGGCGCCACGGTTCATCTTGCAGGCGGGCCCCTGACGGACGGGGCGCACCATAAGGGGCACTGGATGTCCCCGACGGTTCTTGAGGTCTCAGACAACGGCAATGCCGCGATGCAAGAGGAGGTCTTTGGCCCCGTGGCGACAGCAATGCGAGTCGATGATTTTGATCAGGCGATAGACGCAGCGAATGACACATCATTCGGGCTGTCTGCCTATCTCTTTACGGCATCGCACCGGCGATTGATGGAAGCCCCGAGCCGTTTGAAGTTCGGCGAATTGTACCTGAACCGCTCCAATGGCGAGGCCGTGCAGGGATTTCATACCGGTTGGGGTATGTCCGGGGTTGGGGGTGAAGACGGCGCTTATGGCTTCGATGGCTATCTGAGGAAGCAGACGACTTACATGAATTGGGCATGACCTAAAACTCGCGGTCAAAACGGAGGCGACCGCACCAATGGAGGAGGAATAACCATGAAACGCAGAACTCTTTTGATCTCGACGGTTGTCGCGGGTGCGCTGTTGGGCACGACTGCGATAGCGCAGGATCTGCCACAGCTTGAGCAGAAGGAGCGCTACAAAGTCGGCTTTGCGCAGATGGAGTCGAACAATCCGTGGCGTATTGCCGAGACCAAATCGTTCCATGACACGGCCGAGGCCTGCGGCTGGGACCTTGTCGCGACGGATGCAGCTGGATCAGCGGCCAAGCAGGTAGCAGATGTGGACAGCATGATCGCACAAGGCATCGACGTTCTGTTTCTGCCTCCAAGGGAAGAAAAGCCACTGATTCCGGCCGTTATGAAAGCACGCGCCGCCGGCATTCCGACTTTTCTCGTGGACCGCTCGGTTGATCCGGCCGTCGCCAAGCCAGGCGAGCATTTCGTAGCATTCCTAGGATCGGACTTCATTGATCAGGGCAACCGGGCCGCGCAATGGCTGATGGACAATTTTGACGGCGACCAGGGCGTTATCGTCCAGTTGGAGGGCACAACTGGTTCTTCACCTGCAAATGACCGTAAAAAGGGTTTCGACGACGCGATCGCAGCGGACGACCGCTTTGAGATCGTGGCTTCTCAGACCGGTGACTTTGCGCGCGATCTGGGTCGTCAGGTGATGGAAACCCTGCTACAGGCGCACCCCGACGTGAACGTGGTCTACGCCCACAATGACGAGATGGCGATCGGCGCGATCCAGGCTCTGGAACTGGCCGGCCGCAAGCCAGGCGAGGACGTGACCATCGTTTCGATTGATGGAACGCGTGATGCGCTTCAGGCAATTATCGATGGCAAGATGGGCGTGACCGTAGAAAGCTCCCCCTTCTTTGGCCCATTGGCTTGTGATGTCATGAAGAAGTATGCGGCGGGCGAGCAGATCCCTGAGTGGGTAAAGGTCGAAGACCGGATCTTTACGCAAGACAACGCCGCTGATCACATCGACGAAGCCTATTGATTCTCCCTGTTGGGTGGTGCTGGCTGAGTGTCAGCGCTGCCCGCAAGCAATTGGAGTACGAGATATCATGAACGCGCTCGTTTCGATGTCGGGGATCGACAAGTCTTTTGCTGAGGTTCCAGCACTCAGCCAGGCCAGTCTGGAAATAGCACCCGGCGAAGTTCACGCACTCATCGGGCAGAACGGTGCCGGCAAATCGACGATGATCAAGGTCCTTACCGGAGTTTACGGCCGGGATGCCGGTGACGTCTATCTGACGGGCGCGCCAAGCCGCATTTCTACCCCGCGCGAAGCGCAGAAATACGGAATTGCCACAATCTATCAAGAGCTCAACCTGGTGCCGCTGCGGTCAGTGACCGAGAACATCATCATGGGGTACGAGCCCAAACGCCTGGGCTTTCTGGTCGACTGGCGCGAGTGTAACAGGCGCGCACGCGAGGTTCTTGCGCGCTTTGGCATAGATATCGACGTAACCGAGCCTCTGGGGAATTTCTCGACTGCGATCCAGCAGTTGGTCGCGATAGCGCGAGCGGTGTCGCTGGACGCGAAGCTGGTCATTATGGACGAGCCGACGTCGTCGCTTGATGCCAGCGAGGTCGAGGTTTTGTTCGGTGTGGTGCGCGAGTTGAAGAAACAGGGCGTGTCCGTTCTGTATGTCTCGCATTTCCTCGATGAGCTGTTCCAGATCTGCGATCGGGTCACAACGATGCGCGACGGGCGCACTGTCAGCACTCGCAATGTCCAGGACACGACCAAGCTGGAAATGATCGCGGACATGCTGGGCCGCAACAAGGACGAGATTGCGGCAGACGGTTTGACGGACTTCGCCGGCGCCAAGGCTAAGAAAGGCGATATCGTTCTGCGGGCCGACTCTGTTTCGACTGGCCCACGACTGACGCATTTCGACCTCACGCTCCACCGCGGGGAAATTGTTGGGCTGGGCGGGCTGCTGGGCTCAGGCCGGACTGAGGCGACGCGGGCCTTGTTCGGAGTGGACGGAGCACTCAGCGGCGCAATCGAGATACACGGTGCGGTCGGGCAACCGTCCGGACCGGGTGAAGCGATAGCAAACGGGGTCGGCTTTCTGACCGAAGATCGCAAGGCCGAAGGGATTATTCCCGACATGTCCGTGCGTGAGAACATAACGTTGGCCCTGTTGCCGAAACTAGCCAGCCGTGGTCAGATCGATTTTGCCCGCGAGCGCGAGATCGTTCAGGCCTTCATCGACGATCTGGGCATCAAGGCGGCGCATATGGACCAACCCATTCGCGAGTTGTCCGGCGGCAACCAGCAGAAGGTGCTGCTTGCCCGTTGGCTGGCGACGCAGCCAGACATCCTGATACTGGACGAACCGACCCGAGGCGTAGATGTCGGCGCCAAGCGAGAGATCCAATCGTTCATTCGGTCTTATGTCGAGAAAGGATTTGGCGTCGTCCTCATCAGTTCGGAATTCGAAGAACTGGTGGAAGGCGCCGACCGCATCGTGGTCATGCACGAAGGGCGCTCGGTCAAGGAACTGACCAACCCCGGGATTACCGAGAACATATTGGTGCGCGCGCTTGCGCATCATGAAGAAGGAACTGGTTCATGGACCGCGCAATGAAGTTGCCGCAACGGGTCGCATCGATGCCCTTCCGCTTTCATGGCGGTATCGCCGCGTTGGTCGCCCTGCTGGTGTTCAACGCGTTTTTCACCCCCAATTTCCTGCAGCTGCAGACCCTGTTCGTGAATATCAGCCAGGTTGCCACGATCGCCATCGTGGCCATGGGTATGACGCTGGTCATCGCCACGGGTGGAATTGATCTGTCGGTTGGCGCTGTCATGGCTCTGGCGGGGGCGTTGGCCCCGCTGATCTTTCTGTCGGATCTGGGCGCCGCCAATCCGATGCTTGGCGTCATTTTGGCCATTGTCCTGCCTCTGTTCGTCGCGGGTTTATGCGGGGTATTCAACGGCGTGATGGTTGCCGTGTTGAACGTGCAGCCCATTATTGCGACGCTCATTCTTTTCATCTCGGGTCGCGGTATTGCCCAGGTTTTGACGAATGGCAACCTGCAGACATTTTCAAACCCTTCATTCAGTTATCTTGGAACCGGCAAGGTGCTTGGCTTGCCGTTCCAGGGTTGGCTGGCGCTGGCCATTGCCTGTGTGCTGTTCTGGGTTATCACCAGAACCACTTGGGGCCGCTACCTGCTGGCGATCGGCGGCAATGAACGCGCGGCCTATCTGGCGGGTGGTCCCGTCCGGCGGGTCAAGATCGGGGCCTATGTCATCTGCGCGGTGCTTGCGGGCTTGGCTGGTCTGATCGTGGTTGCGATCAACTCGGCCTCGGACGCCGCGCGCAACGGCAATCTGATGGAGCTTGACGCCATCGCGGCCGCTGTCGTTGGCGGGGCTCTTTTACAAGGCGGACGGGCGCCGATCTTTGGTGCCATACTGGGCGCCGTGATCATCCAGCTGGTCAAATATACATTGCTGGCCAACGGGGTGGAGGACGAAGTTGCACTGATCGCCAAAGCGGTCATTATTATCCTGGCCGTCTGGGTCCAGCAGTTCCGGAGGGCTTGATCGATGTTGGATGAAACGGCTTTTGACCTGCGAAAGTACCTTCGGCGCAATTCGGCTTCGGTGACGGTGTGGATCGCACTGCTGGCTTTGATCCTGTTTGGGCTGATGCGCTATGACAACTTTGGTAGCGCCTACAATTTCTCGTCTTTCCTGAACTACAACGCGATGTTCATCGCGATTGCGCTGGGTATGTGTTTTGTGATCATGACCGGCGGGATTGATCTGTCGGTTGGATCCGTTGCGGCCTTTACGTCGGTTGTTGCGGCCTATCTCAGCCCATACGGGATTCAGGTTGCGCTGCCGGGGGCCGTGCTTGCCGGGGTGGGCTTCGGAGCGATCAACGCCTTTTGCATCATCATCCTTCGGATTCCGCCCTTCATCGCCACACTGGCGACCATGCTTGCCGCAAAAGGCGGCGCATTGGTGATTTCGGGCGCCCAGACAATTTCGGTTGATTGGGGGTCGAACTTTACCAAGCTTGGCATGGGGCAGGCGTTTGGTCTGTTTCCATGGGCAATAGTCATAGTGGCCGGACTGACGCTGGTACTGTGGCTGGTGCTGGAAAGAACAACCATCGGACGGACCGTCTTGGCGATCGGTGGCAGCGAGGATGCCTCGAACCTCATGGGTCTGAAGGTGAATCGCGCCAAGGCTTTCGTCTACCTGCTTTCGGGCGGCTGCGCAGGGCTGGCTGGCGTCTTTCTGGCCTCGGGCTTTGGAGCCGGACAACCCCTTGAGGGCATCGGATGGGAATTGTCGGCCATCGCATCCGTCGTTGTGGGCGGCACTCTGTTGACGGGTGGAATGGGGTCGATCCCCGCGACGGTGGCCGGCGCGCTGCTGCTGGGGCTGGTCTTCAACGTTCTGAACTTTGAAAACGGTCAGGGGACCATCAGTTTCAGCGCCTATTGGCAGATGGTCATACGTGGAGGCTTTCTTTTTGCGGTCATCCTTTTACAGTCTCGGGTTATTGCCAGGCAGCAGAAGGTCTTGGGTTCGTGAATCGCATAGAAAGTGTTTCAGCGCGGCTGTTCAACGTCCCGCTCGCCGAAGTCCTGGTCGATGCCAAACATGGGGATCACACGTTCTTTCAATTGATCACCGTCACCATTCAAACGACGGATGGGGTCGAGGGGGTTGGGTATACCTATACGGGCGGCAAGGGCGGTCATGCCATTCTGGCGATGATCCAGCATGACCTGGCGCCGTTCCTGGTTGGGCAAGACGCCGAACAGATCGAAAGCCTGTACGATGCCATGCAGTGGCATGTGCACTACGTTGCACGGGGCGGGATCGCATCGTTCGCCATCTCGGCCGTGGATATTGCCCTTTGGGACATTCGTGGCAGAACGCAGAATGCACCACTGTGGCAAATGGCTGGTGGAGCGTCCAAACGGTGCAAGGCCTATGCCGGCGGGATCGACCTGAATTTCTCGTTGGAGAAACTGCTGCGGCAGACCGAAGGCTACCTTGCGCGTGGGTTCAACGCGGTCAAGATCAAGGTTGGGCAACCGGATCTGGTCGACGATCTTGCACGTGCCCGGGCAGTGCGCGAGATGCTGGGGCCGGACCGGTTCTTCATGGTCGATGCGAATTACTCCATGAGCGTCGAGCAGGCCATCGAGGCCGCCCAAGGGTTCGCCGACTGCGATATCCTGTGGTTCGAGGAGCCGACAATTCCAGACGATTACAAAGGCTATGGCCGAATTGCCGAAGCCACGGGCGTTCCCCTTGCCATGGGTGAAAACCTACACACGATTCACGAATTCGAATACGCCTTTGATGACGCGAAGTTGAGTTTCATCCAGCCCGATGCCTCAAACTGCGGTGGGATCACCGGTTGGCTGCGCGTGGCCGGGCTAAGCGCACAGTACGACATTCCGGTTTGCAGTCATGGGATGCAGGAGCTGCACGTCAGCCTTGTTGCCGCGCAACCCAACGCAGGGTGGCTAGAAGTACACTCATTCCCGATAGATCAGTACACGACCCGTCCGCTGGTTGTGGAAGACTGTATGGCCGTGGCCCCGGATACACCGGGAACCGGAGTGGAATTCGACTGGGACAAACTGAATGCGGAACACATGGAGATGCATACATGACAACCGAGACGATCTGTGCGGCATACTACAGGGGCAACAAGAGCTTTGTTGTAGAGCAAGCCCAAGCGACGGATCCGGGCCCCGGCGAGGCTGCTGTTCGCGTTGCCTATTGTGGGATTTGCGGGACGGATATGCACGTCTACCACGGCAACATGGATGCCCGTGTCGGCCTGAATCGGGTGATTGGACATGAAATGTCAGGTGTCGTCGAAGCGGTGGGCGAGGGCGTCGATACGGTAAAACCCGGCCAGAAGGTCGTGGTCCGACCGCTGGATCACTGCGGAGAATGCCCGGTCTGCAAACGGGGGCATCAGCATATCTGTCAGAACCTCAAGTTTCTCGGCCTCGATACCGATGGTGCCATGCAAGAGATCTGGACCGTTCCGGCCCACACCTTGCACGTTCTACCGGATGACTTGCGCATGGATCACGCGGCGCTGATCGAGCCGGTCGCCGTTGCCTGCCACGATGTGCGCTTGTCTGGCCTGCAACCTGGCGAGGACGTCGTCGTCATCGGCGGCGGCCCGATCGGCATCCTGGTTGCCATGGTTGCGCGGGACGCGGGCGGAAACGTCGTGATTTCCGAAGTGAACCCAAACCGCTTGGCCATTGCCGAAAAGCTTGGTTTTGACACGATCAACCCAATCGAAACCGATCTGGTGGCCACGATCAACGGGCGCACGGGCGACAAAGGGGCGGATGTAGTTTTCGAGGTATCGGGAACGCAGCCCGGTGTTGATGCGATGACAGCGGTTGCCGCGACGCGGGCCCGGATCGTGATGGTCGCGATCCATGCTCAAAAACCCCATATCGACCTGTTCCAATTCTTCTGGCGAGAGCTGCAACTGATCGGTGCTCGGGTCTATGAGCCGGAGGATTACGAGAAGGCGATCGCAGTTGTCGCTTCGGGCGGAGTGGACGCGGATGTTGTGATTACCGACGTCAGCCCTCTGTCAGACATTCAGGCTGCGTTCGAAGCACTGGATCGCAGCCCAACCGCAATGAAAAGCCTGATCGAAGTAGGACCGCGTTCATGAGTGTTTTGCAAAGTTTCGACCTGACGGGAAAAACGGCACTTGTGACCGGGTGCAAACGCGGCATCGGGCGCGGCATGGCCGAGGCATTGGCATCGGCCGGAGCTGATATTATCGGAGTGTCCGCCTCGCTCGAGCTGTCCGGCTCGGAGGTCGAAAAAGCCGTCACGGCGATGGGGCGCAGTTTCCGGGCTTACCAATGCGACTTCTCGGACCGCTCCGCGCTGCATGGGTTCATTGATCAGTTGAGGGCCGACGGACAAACCCCTGATATCCTTGTCAACAATGCCGGCACGATCAAACGCAAGCCAGCCGCCGAACACCCGGACGACTGGTGGGACGAAGTGATTGAGGTCAACCTGTCCTCGCAATTCGTTCTGTCTCGCGAGATCGGTAAGGAAATGCTGGCGCGCGGCTCGGGCAAGATCATCTTCACCGCATCGCTGCTGACGTTTCAGGGCGGCATCACCGTTCCCGGATATGCGGCGTCGAAAGGTGGGATTGGACAGCTGACCAAGGCCTTGGCCAATGAATGGGCCGGGCAGGGTGTGAACGTGAATGCAATCGCCCCCGGCTACATCGCGACCGACAATACCCAAGCTTTGCAGGACGATCCGGTTCGGTCGAAGTCGATTCTGGAACGAACACCCCAGGGCCGTTGGGGTACGCCTGGTGATTTTGCCGGACCCGTGGTTTTTCTGGCTTCTGCAGCGTCGGACTACGTCAACGGTGAAATCCTTGTTGTCGACGGGGGCTGGATGGGGCGGTAACACCGTCAACGCGCCACGGGACCCAAGGCATCACGTCCCGATGTAGTGCACCTTCAATCGCCGCGTCTTGGGTGCCTCGCGGTGTTCGAACAGGTACAGGCTTTGTACGCGGCCCAGCGGAAGTTGCCCCTGTTCGACCGGGATGGACACCTGCGTTTGCGTCACCAGCGCGCGCAGATGCGATGGCGCGTTGTCGTCTTCGGTCGGGCGGTGGTGATATTTGCCTGGTGACTTGGGGACCAGTTCTTCGAAGAACGTCTCGATATCCTTGACCACCTCGGGATCGGCATTGGCCTGTACCAACAGCGCGGCACCTGTATGGACACACCAAAGGGTCAGTAGGCCCGAGCCAAATCCATGTTCAGACACCGTACGCTGAACCACCCCGCTGATGTCGGTGAGGGATTTGCCGGGCGTTTCAATGGACAAGTCAAAAAACTCTTGCTTCATCCATCCGATCCTTTCCTTGATTTTGCGCGAATACGCCCAGCTTTCCGCACCCCATTCGGCATTCAACTTTGAGGCTTAAGAATTTAATTTGTAACACGCTAAAGCTTTCATTCATGCAAACAGGCCTTTGAACCTGTCTATGCACAGACGAAACCCATCTTCGAAATTTCCGTTGCCGGGATGATAAACGCTTTCGAAGGAAATCACGCCATCATAGCCGTCGGATCTGAGCGCGTCCGCGATGGGTTGGAACAGAGGCGCAAGCTGACCTTCCCCCATGCGGCGCACTTCCAGCGTTGCCCGTGGCGTGTCGACCTTTACGTCCTTGATGTGAATGTGCCCCAGATAGCCGCCGCGCAGTTCTTCGTAACCGTCCGGGTATGCCAGTTCATGGCACCAGCAATTGTTTCCGGGGTCCCAAAGAATTTTCAACGCATCCTTTGCATCCAACTCGTCGATCAGTTTGCGGGCTGTATAGTTGGAATTGACCAGCGTGCCGTTTCCGGTTTCTACGACAAGCGTCACGCCCTCAGCCCTGGCAAGTTCAACCGCCGGCGCGATCAGCGGCGGCATCGAGTCCCATACCCCATGCGCCACGTTCCACTTCTCGGCGCCGTTTTTTCCCCAGAGTATCTGCTCTTTTCGTTGGGTCATGATCCGAACCAGCGGAGACCCCACGATATGCGCCATGTCGATCACGCGTTTCAAGGCGTCCATGTGTCGGGTGTGCAGGTTGTCGCCGGGCCTGTTGGCAGCTGTCATCCCCGCAAAGATATGGCGCGACAGACACGACACAAGCTTGCCCCGGTCGCGCAAGAGCGCGTCGATCTCGGCAATTTCCTGCGGGGAATGGTCCCCGACCTCGGTGTCGCCCACGAACTGTAGCTCTGCATAGTCCAGGCCGAATTCGTCCATTACGTCCACGGCCTGCCGCAGATCGCGGGAAATGCCGTCGCAAATCACACCTAGTTTCATATCCTGTCCTCTCAGCGATGCAATTCTGCGCCAACGATCTCTTCGATGACGCGGGTACACACCCAGTTGTCGCCGTTCGGGTATTTGGTTTTTCCGGCGTGAAAGATCTGCATTGCGGACGAGGCAGTGTGCATAGGAACGCCCAACGCACCGGCCAGTGCCAGAGAGATCGTCAGGTCCTTGTGCATAGTTGCGATATGACTACCGGTAGCCTCGAACTTGCGATCAATGATGTTTTCAAGGGCGGTATTCACGACGCCGCACCCCGCGCTGGAGGATGAGAACACGTCAAGCAATGCCTGACCGGTGACACCGGCTTTGGCCGCCAGGGCCGCAGCCTCGAATGTGGCGGAAAAGATCGACCCGATAAGGGATTGCAGGCAGGCTTTCACGGTTTGCCCGTCACCGGCGTTTTCTCCGACCCGGTGAATGGTTGCCGACACTGCCTGCATGACTTCGGCGTTTTGGTCCAGCACATCAGCGGCACCGGCAGCCATCATCGTCAATGTGCCGTTCTGCGCGCCGGGAAACCCACCCGAGACCGGAGTGTCGATCAGGTGGATGCCGGAGCCCTCCATGTCATGCCCGATGGCGCTTGCTTCGGCCGGGGTAATGGTCGCCGACAGGATGACAGTTCCGCCTTCGGCCATGTTCGCAACCAGTCCGTTTTCACCCAGAATGACATCGCGGGCCTGATCTCCGTGCATCACCATGACAAACACGCTGGCGGCGTGACGACCGACCTGTCCCACGCTGTCCTTGGGCAGGCCGCCCATGTCGGTAAATGCCGCCATGCGTGTCTCGCTCAGGTCGAAACCGGATGTTTCAAAGCCATTCTTGATCAGGTTCTTGGCAAGGCCGCTGCCCATGTCGCCAAGACCTATTACGCCTGTGGTTTTCATTTGGACTCCTCCCGTTCTTCCGTCTTTGCTGTCTGGTAGACGTTTCGAAAATTGATGCCTCCAGGCATCGGTTTTCGCGGGAGTTTCACGCGTCTTGAACAGACGTCGGGCGAGTCCGGAAGACACCCCGCTGCCCGTTTACGTGACGTAAGTAAACGAGGAATACCGCGCACAGGCAAGCAAAGAAGTGTTACGGACGGAAAGAAACAGCCTGATCCGACGTGTCAGGAAAACGCCGTCATGATGCCGCGCAGTTCCGCCAGCCCGCGCATTCGTCCGATCAGCGGATAGCCAGGAGTGCTGTGTCCGCCCAGATCGCTCAGCAGCTCTTGTCCGTGGTCGGGTCGCATCGGAATTTGCCAGTCGTCCCGCCCTTGAGATTTGCGGCGGCGTTGTTCGTTCATCAGCTCGCGAATGGTGCCGACCATGTCGGTGTCTCCCTCCAGATGCGGAGCCTCATAGAAATCCGGCTTCTGTCTGTCCGACCCCGCGATGCGTCGGGTATTTCGCAAGTGAACAAAGTGAATCCGGCCGCCATGCCTGCGTACGAAGTCCGGCCCATCGAATTCGGAGGAAACACCCAGCGATCCGGTACAAAAGGTTGCGCCGTTCGCGGGCACATCAACCGCATCCAGCACGGCGCCGTAGTCCTCAGTACTGGACATGATCCGCGGCAGACCGAGCAACGAGAAGGGTGGATCATCCGGGTGACAGCACAAGCGCAACCCCAATTCTTGAGCTACCGGGGCGACCTCAGACAGGAAGTCGATGAGATTTGTGCGCAGCCGGTCACGGTCTATCTCGGCATATGTCCGCAACAAAGAGCGCACGTCCTGCACGCTCCACTGATCGTTGGCGCCGGGCAGCCCCGCAGTGACATTGTGCTGCAACTGGGCTTTGGATTCATCCGACAGGCGTAAGAAGCGATCCTCGGCCGTTTGCTGGACGTCGTTGGAATAGTCTTCCGACGCGCCCGGACGTTCGAGAATATATATGTCGAAAACTGCAAAATCAGTCAGGTCGAACAGCATGGCCGTTCCGCCATGCGGCTGCGGGGAGCGAAGGGCGGTGCGTGTCCAATCCAGAATCGGCATAAAGTTGTAGCACACGACTTTGACGCCACGGGCGGACAGGGCCCTGAGGCTGGACTTATACGCCTGCAGATGTTCGGCTATGTCTGCGGACTGCGTCTTGATCGCCTCGGAGACGGGCAGGCTTTCGACAACGTCCCAACTGTACCCGGCAGCGGCCAGAACTGCCTGCCGATCGGCGATGCTCGGTTCGTCCCAGGGCAGTCCAGGCGGGATGTGATGCAACGCAGTAACGATGCCCTGAACCCCGACTTGATGTAGATCGGCCAGAGCGATCGGATCATCGGGTCCGAACCAACGCCAGCATTGTTTCATGGCAGCCATCCTTCATACAGCGGGTGATCGGGCTTGATGGGAAGGGCAACACGCTGCCCGGTGCGCGCCGCGTAATAAATCGCAGTCACGAGGCCGATGGACGCGGCGCCTTCCTGCAGCGTAGCGGCCGAATTTGCCTCGGACCGCAGCGCCTTGCCGATTTCGGTAAAGAACCCTTCGAAACCTGTTGGTTCGGCAGCGGCGGCTGCAAGGGCCTCGTCGATAGCGGCTTGATCCACCGGGTCCCGCGCAACGAATGTCCAAGGCGTTTGACCCGGCGCATAGGGTTCCGTGCCAGAGGTGGCGGTCACCTTTTCAAAGACGAACCGCAGGCGGGTTTCGTCCGTGGCGGCGCCTAGTGTGATATTGCTTGTGCACAAAGCTCCGGAAGCCATGCCAAAGCAGATCGCGGCGCAGTCTTCGGTCTCGATCGGGTTGACCCGCGTTGTGGTCATTGCTGACACCCAGGCGATATCACCCGCGATATGTGTCAGCAGATCATGGTTGTGGATGGCATGGCCAAGCACTGCGCCGCCGCGTTCACCGGCCCATGTTCCTCGCCACGGCACCGCGTAATAATCTGCCCCTCGGGACCAATGGGTTTCAAGCGCGGCAGTTTGGACCGCTCCGGTCAGGCCGGCGCGTTGCAGGTGGCGCAATTGGGCCAGTGACGGGCCCCACCGGTATTGAAAAACCGGAAACACATGCTTGCCCGTGCTGTGGGCGGCTGCCGCGATCCGATCCACATCCTGCATCGAGGTCGCAAGGGGCTTTTCGCAGACAACGTGTTTTCCTGCGGCCAATGCCGCAAGAGTGGTCGGCACATGTAGATGGGGCGGCAGGCAGATGTCGATGACATCAATCTCCGGATCATCCAGTGCGTCTTGAATGCTGGTCAGAGATCGAAAATCCGAGTTCTGTCGAATCTGTTCGATCCGGTCCGTATTCTGATCGACCACAGCGGTTACGCGGAATTTGCGGTCAAGCCGTTCCAGTGCGCTTATATGTTGCGCACCGATACCTGCGCCAAGGATCGCAATGTTGATCATTTGCGTTCCGCCATTTCCTGCGCGTGCAATGCCAGTTCCATGACCGTAAAGCAGTGGGTTTGGATCATCGCGGTTTCGGTCCGGTTACGGATGTCATCGGCCAGGCGCGAAAAGTAGGGAAGGCCGGCGTCAGATGCGTCGATCTTTTGGCAGGTTTCACCATTGACTAGGATCAGATGGTCTGTTCCCGAGGCTCCACCCACATCAACGTATTTCCGCAACTCGATATAGCCTTCGGTGCCCAGGATCGTCAGGCGACCATCTCCCCAGTTTGGCAGGGCATCCGGCGTAAACCAGTCAACCCGGATGTACCCGGTGCCGTTCTCGCTTCGTAGATTGAGCTCTCCGAAATCCTGCAATCCGGGATCTTTGGGGTTTGCGTAGTTCGCCACAAAAGCGTTTGTGATTTCCGCGGTTTCCGAACCTGTGTAGTGCAAGAACTGATCGATCTGATGCGAGGCGATGTCGGTCAGAATACCGCCATAGCGTTCACGCTGAAAAAACCATTCCGGACGAGTTGCCCGGTTCAATCGGTGCGGGCCAAGTCCGACCGTCTGGATCACGCGCCCGATGGCACCGGCCTCGACCAACTCGGTCGCCCGGGTGCTGACGGGCGTTTCAAACCTTTCGGAAAAATTCACCGACCAGATGCGACCGGTGTCCGCAACCGCCCGTTTGATCTGGTCGAGTTGCTCGAACGTCGTACAGCCCGGCTTGTCGCTCATGACGTCCATGCCGTTTTGCATGGCGCGGATTGTCAAAGCGGCCCTATCTGCCGGTATTGCCGAAATCAGCGCTAGATCCGCCCCGCAAGTTAAGGCGTCTTCCAGTCGGGCCAGCCGCAGAATATCGGGAAACCTTTTGACGTAGCCCGCCAGCGTTTCCGGATCGCCTTTTGTCCAATAGCCAACGCAGTCCACTCCGATTTTGCGCATGTTTTCGGTCATGCCATAGATATGGCGGTGGTCCAGGCCAAGGGCGACGCAGGTCAGGCTCATGAGATGACTCGTGTTTTCTGGCCGGTTCGATTGGCGATCTGCATCGCGTCTATGACGGCGTGGGTCAAAAGGGCACTGCGTCCGGTGGCCATGGGTCGCGTTACACCGGCGAGTGCGTTGGCAAAATCCTCTATGATCGCCTGGTGCCATTCATGGGTGAACGCCATGGGATCGGGCCCGCCGCCTGTGGCGGACGTTTCGCCAAACGTGGATTTCTGACCATCGAAAGTGGTCAAGGTCAGGACACCTGACTCCAGATTCGCTTTGGCGTTCGTGCCCTGGATGGTGATGGACTCTGCGGCCCCGGGATATTCGGCCGTTGTCGCCATCAAGGTACCCACTGCGCCGCTATCTGTTTCAAAGATTGCACCTGCCCAATCCTCGGCCTCGAGATCGTGTAACGGAGTTTTTCTCATCATGGCTTGAATGCCCGAGATCGGCCCCAGCAGCCACATCGCAAGGTCAAGCGTGTGGATTGCCTGCGAGATCATGACACCGCCTCCGTCGCGTGCGTAAGTGCCGCGACCCGGCTCTTCATAGTAGCTCTGATCACGCCACCAAGGGACACGGATCTCCACCGTGGCGATCGAGCCCAGCTCACCCTGTTCAATGGCTGATTTCAGCGCCTGCGAGGCGGCGCGGGCGCGGTGCTGAAAGACGATACCCAGCGGCACGCCAGAGGCCTCGCACTGCTCGACAATGGCTGTCGCGGCGGCCAGCGTTCTTTCGATGGGCTTTTCCATCAGGATCGGTTTCGAAGCGGTCGAAAGAACCCGAACCAACTCTGTGCGCTGATCGGGCGGGGTTGCGATGATCGCAAAGTCGACGTTTGGGTCGTTTGCGATTTCCTCGACCGAGCTGAACGCGCGGGTGTCGTTTCGCTGCGCGAACTCAGCTGCTTTTTCAGGATTGCGCCCAAGGACGCCAGCAAGATTGAGGCCTTGATCCGATGCCCGAATTGCAGCCAAATGCGTACCCGAAACCATTCCCAAACCAATCAGCGCAATATTCATTCATTCCCCCGGATCACCCGGTCAGTCTGCGGGTTCGAACGGGAAAGATGCAACCACTAAAAACTGTGTTAACAATTTCGGGCAGCAGTATCGGAGGCAGAATTGACCGGTAATTTGAATGGCATGGCAGAAGACCTGTACCTGGGCATCAGGGACCTGCCGATCGTATCTCCGCATGGTCACTGCGATCCGGGGTGGTTTGCAACCGATGCGCCGTTTCCCAACCCGGCAGAACTGCTGGTGGTTCCCGACCATTACGTGTTCCGTATGCTCTATTCGCAGGGCGTTCCCTTGTCCGAACTTGGCATTGGGGAAGAGGGGCGAAAGAAGGATCCTCGCGCCGTTTTTCGCACTTTTGCCGAGCACTGGCATCTGTTCCTGGGAACGCCATCCCGGATCTGGATGAATTACGTGCTGCATGAAACGCTGGGCGTGTCTGAGGAGTTGTCTTCGCGCACGGCAGACCAGGTTTACGATGAGATCTCAGAAAAGTTGGCGCGACCTGAATTTCGTCCGAGGGCTTTGTTCGACAGATTTGGGATCGAGGTTCTGGCCACCACAGATTCCGCTCTCGACAGCCTCGTTGAGCATCGGGAGATTCGTACAAGCGATTGGGGTGGGCGAGTTGTTCCGACGTTCCGCCCAGACGGGGTTTTGGATGGGGCGGACCCGGAGTTCGTACAAAACCTGAAAAAGTTGGCCGAGCTGACGGGCTGTGATCTGGGCAGCTACGATGGCTACCTCAACGCGCTGCGAATGCGGCGGGCTTATTTCATCCAGCTGGGCTGTACGGCCACCGACCACGGTATCGAACGTGTGCAGACCGAGTGGCTGGACGACCCGGATGCGCTGTACCAACGGCTGAGACGGCGGGAAGGTACAGAACAAGGCGCGCGCCGGTTCTATGGACATATGCTGATCGAAATGGCGCAGATGTCTATCGATGATGGTCTGACCATGCAGATACATGCTGGCAGCAAGCGCAACACGAACGACGCGGTAATGCGGGACTTCGGACGGGACAAGGGGGCCGACATTCCAATCGCGATGAATTGGGTCACGGGCCTTGAGGCGCTTTTGAACCGGGTCGGAAACTCGGCGGAACTGCGCATCATACTCTTCACATTGGACGAAAGCACCTATGCCCGTGAACTGGCGCCCATGGCGGGACATTGGCCGTGCCTTAGGATCGGGCCGCCTTGGTGGTTCCACGACAGCCCAGCCGGTATAGCGCGGTATTTCGATCAGATTGTTGAAACGTCCGGATATTACAATCTGGCCGGATTCAATGACGACACGCGGGCTTTTCTGTCCATTCCTGCACGGCACGACCTGTGGCGACGGGGAGTGGCGATTCATTTGGCCGATCAGGTTGCGCGCGGCTATTTCGGTCGGGATAGTGCTGAGCATCTTGCGCGGTTGCTGGCTGTCGATTTGGCGAAACAAGTTTACGGATTGCAAAGCTAGATGGGTACAATTCTTCACTTCGGCCTTGGAAACTTCGCCCGGGCGCATTTGCTGGACTACACGGATCAAGCTGGCGGATGGGACGTTGTCGGCGTCAGCCTGCGTTCATCCTCGGTTCGGGATGGATTGGCCCAACAAGGTTTCGAGTACGATTTGTGCGTACAGGGGCAGGGCGTCCGGCGCATCAAAGCTCTGCGTGACGTTCTGGTCGTGCCCAATGATCGCACAGAGATTTTCGATGTGATGGCGGATGCCGAGATCATCTCGGCGACCGTCACCGAGAAAGGTTACCATTTGGACGCCGCGGGCAATCTGAATCTTCAGGACCCAGCGATTGCCGCCGATCTGGCAGGGCAAGGGCCTGTGACGCTGATCGGTTTTTTAGCTTATGGCCTTGCGGAACGGTGCAAGCCAGTAACGGTGCTAAGCTGTGACAATCGCATGGAAAACGGCAAAACGCTCGGAACGGCAGTTGCCGATTTTGCGAATGCAGCCGGCCTGGACGTGAATTGGAATGCCGTTCGCTTTCCAAACGCGATGGTCGACCGGATCACCCCGGCTACCACGGACGCCGTTCGCGCAATCAGCGGCGATCCTATGGCTGTTCCGACCGAGGCGTTCTCGGAGTGGGTGATCGAAGACAGTTTCGCCGGTCCGCACCCAGATTGGCCGGGCGTGCAACTGGTCGATGACGTAGCCCCGCACGAGATGCGAAAACTGCGCATGTTGAACGGTGCCCATTCCCTGTTGGCTTATGGCGGCTTGGAGCGAGGCCTGACCTACGTCCACGAAGCGGTTCGAGACCCGGTTTTGCGCCCGCTGGTTTCCGAGTTGATGAAGGATGCGGGCGCAACGCTGCCCGCAGCACTGCAAGTACAGGTTCCGGACTATGCCGAGGCTTTGTTGCGCCGCTTTGAAAACCTCGAGCTGGCGCACCGTCTGGACCAAATCGCGATGGATGGCAGCCAAAAGCTGCCGTATCGGTTTGTTCCCACACTCCGTGAGACCAGCTCTCAGGCGGTGATTGCAGGGATGCGGGCCTGGATCTCCTTTTGCATGTCCGAGACCGCCAAGGGCAGGACGCTGAACGATCCTTGCGCGTTGGAAATCGCCTCGGCTGTCAAACAGCCAGATCCGGTAGTGCCACTTTTGGACCTTGTTGGCGCTGAGGATCTCGCGTCACTTATCCGGGAATGATCGCGCCGCGGAACTGAACAACGGTGGACGCCAGATTGTGTCCGGCCATCAGGGCCTTGGCCTGCGATTTTCCTGTCAGCAAGGCTGCGAGGTACCCACCGTTGAAACTGTCGCCCGCCGCTGTGGTATCCAGCACGTTTTTGGCAGGCTCATAGGTTTGGTCAATGTTCTGACCAATGGGCAGAGGGCCATCCTCTCCGCGTTTCAATGCACCGACACCGTGATGATCGGTAAAGCGTGCCGCCACTTGATCCGCGCTTTCCCCGAACAGTGCCATCTCGTCGTCGATGGATGGTAGGGCAATATCTGCACGCTGCCAAAGCCGTTGGTTGATCTGCCGGGCGTGTTCGGCGCTGTCCCAAAGACGCGGACGAAAATTGCTGTCATAGACCAACCGGACTGAAGAGCCTTCGAGCCAGTCCAGAAGCGCAAGCCTTACTGAATGCGGAAGAATGGCCACGGAAATCCCTGACAAGTACAGCACGTCGTAACCTTTCAGCGAGCTGAAGTCATGATCGGCAAAAAGCTGGCGGGCGGCCGCCTCGCTGCGCCAATAGGTAAAGCTGCGTTCACCGTCCGTAGAGGTCGTGATCGCGTATAGTCCCGGAGAAGCGTTGGGAATGATGCGGATGCCGGATGTCCCGATGCCATGGCTGGCGACAAAGTCCGCGATGCGCCCTGAGAACGGGTCGTCGCCCAGACATGTCACATACTCCACCTGCAGATCAGGAGCCGCGCGGTGCATGTAGATGGCTGTGTTCAGCGTATCCCCGGCGACGCCCAACTTCGCGCCGGTCTCCAGCATGGACAATTCGATCATTGCTTCGCCGATGCAGGCAATTCGCGTCATTTCTTTTCTCTTTTCCAGATGATGAGCCCGGCAACCATGATCAGCGCAGCCCCTGCCAACGTGAATGCGTCCGGTACAGTGTCAAAGAACAGATAGCCCCAGATCGCAACGTAGATCAGGAACGAATAGGTGAATGGCATCAACTGGTTCGCCGTTCCGAACCGATGCGCGTTAGTCAGCAGTTGATGCCCGCACCAGCCAAAGACGCCAAGGCTAATCAGGACTATCAGACTCCAGGTGTTTTCCGGCTGGACCCAAAACCAGATGGCGAAGGGCAGCAGGACCACCGTCCCGGTAAGCCCGAGGTAGAATTGCATGGTATCCACCGCAACAACCCCGGACAGCCTGCGCGTCATGATCGAATACAAGGCCAGCGCAGTGGCGTTATAGACGATCAGCAGCATGGTCGGATGAAAGGCCGAACCAAACGGCCGCACGACAACCAACACCCCCAGAAAGCCCAGGATGATAGCCGCCCAACGCCATGGTCCTACTCTCTCCTTCAGCACGAAAACGGACAGGAAGCACACGATGACCGGGCTTGAGAACATGATTGCCGACACGACGGTCAGAGGCAAAAACCGCAAGGCATAAAAGTTGAAAACGGTCGCCGAGATCAGCAGTAAGGCCCGGCTAATGACCTGCCATGGATGGTCGGTCTTGAATCGGCTGGCCTCAATCCCGCCTTTGGCGATCACACCCACAGAGATCACAAAGTGCCCCGCGTAGCGCATGAACGCCAACTGAAATGCCGGCACGCCGGCCAACGCCAACCACTTGGCCCCAAGGTCAACCAACGAAAAGAATAGCCACGCCATCAGCATCAGCACAATGCCAAGGCGCGGCAGGTCAGCGGTGGGGTTGGCGGAGACGGCCATCGATCAGGTGTTGAAACGCTTGACGTAGTAGTCAACCATCTGGCTAACCATATCATCCGCCTGACCGTGGTCGCGCGCATCATTCAGCGCCGAAAGCGCGCACTGCGACATCACGCTGGAAACGCCTGCATCGCGTGCCATACGGTCATAATACCCAAGGTCTTTTGCCGCGTTCTTGATGGCAAAGGCCAGCTGATTTGGGTCGCTCTCAACGCCGTAGGCTTTGACGAAATCCATCATTCCAGAATGCAGAGGCCCTGCGGCCATAACGTCATACACCTGTTTACGGTCAACACCGGTGATATCAGCCATGGCAAAGGCTTCGGCCATCGCGTTCGCAACGGTCATTCCGAAGAAGTTGTTGATCAGCTTGATCGTGTGTCCGGACCCAACGGGGCCAAGATAAAAAACGTTTTCGCCCAAGTCTTTCAGTGTCGGCTCGGCCTTGTTAAAGGCAGCCTTGTCGCCGGAAGTCATAATGTTGAGCTTGCCCTCTAGCGCGTGCGTAGGCGTACGGCCAAGCGGCGCATCAAGATAGCTTCCGCCGGCTGCGGCAACCTCCTCGGCCAAGGCGCGTGTGCTGCCTGGAAGCGAGGTGCCAAAGTCGATGACGATCGCCCCGGGTTTCAATCCCGCGATCACTCCATCTGCGCCGCGCATACGGCTTTCGACCTGTTCCGAGGTGCCCATGCACAACATCACGATGTCGCTGGCTTCAGCCAGTTTTTGGGCGTTTTGCATCTCGCGGGCGCCACGGTCAATCGCGGCGTCCAGGTATGTGCGGTCGCGGTTTCCCAATACAGCGACCGAGTATCCTTGGTCCAACAGTCGGCTCACCATGGCTCCGCCCATTAGTCCCAAGCCGATAAACCCGATTGATGGTTTGCTCATTGGTTTCCCTTTCCGTGAATGTGTCTGGTTTTCATTCTTGTGTCTGGCGCGCGCGGCTTTGCAGTTTGAATGCTCATATTGCCCGACGGATAATCATTGGTCTTTGGGTGGTCCGGTATTTTGCCGGGCCGCATGTCAATCAGGCCGGCGCCCGCGCTCGAGCCGTTCGCGCCTTCAGCCCCTGTTCGATCCATGATGTGACCTCGAGCGTCCGGGCTGCATCCTCGACATCGATTAGTGGAGGGACGCCGTTGATCACGTCAAGGAAGTGATCCAGTTGCGCTTCAAGCGGTGCGCGTTGTTGTTCCGGTCGTGTAAGTTGGTTTTTTTGGGCCGCAGTGCCCCAATCCTTTCCACGCCACAGAGTCATGGAGGGAAAACTCACAGCGCCGCTGGTTCCCGTGATCCACATCATGTCCTGATGGGTCGTGCCGATGTTCGGGTTTTCGCCGGTTCCGGCTTCAAATCCCCAAGGGCTGGGTGCGGTGTCGGCAAAACTGATAGTGCCCGTCGCGCCGTTTTCGAACGCAATCGCAACAGCCCCGCTTTCTATCCGATCCGATCCGCGGATCGACGCGCCAGGCAGGGCGACGACATCCGAGATTTCCCCGATCACAAAGCGCAAGACATCGATATCATGCACCAGATTGATCATGACTGGACTGCCATCGGAAGTCCGCCAGTTCTGTTCAAAATAGCTCTCGGGTTTACGCATGGCCCACAGCAACGAGACGTTGATGACTTGTCCGATCGTACCTTGCTTGATCACTTCTTTCAGGCGCTGCAAGGTTGTGTGATACCGTCGATGGTGGCCTACAAGGCTGCAGACATCGGCCTTGCGAACGGCCGCCCTAAGGCGCTGGGCATCATCGACCGATGCGGCAACCGGCTTTTCGATCAGCATGTGCCAACCGCGGGATGCGGCCAGAATGCCATGTTCGGCATGCAGGCGGGTCGGCGTCGCGATGATGACGCCATCCACCGGGCCCTTCACCTTGTCCATACTGGCAAAACGCGGCGCGTCGATCTGGATCGAGCCATCTGGATCGGCCAACCCGACCAACACGCAGCCGGGGTGCTCGATCACGGCGCGCACGTGGCGGATACCGATCAATCCACCGCCGGCTACAAGGATCCGTTTCACATCACCGCTCCGATTTGCCAGGGAACGAATTCGTAGTCGCCCAGGCCCTGCGCCTCGGACTTGGTTCGCGCGCCCGAGGCGACTTGGAGCAGCCGTCGGTATATTTCCTGTCCTTTCTCTTCGACGCTGGCACCTTTGGTCAGAATGTCGCCAGCATCCACGTCCATGTCTTCTGGCATGCGCGCTGCCAACTCAGAGTTTGTAGCGATTTTCAGCGTAGGCGCCGGTTTGGACCCAAAGGCAGAACCGCGCCCCGTGGTGAAGCACACTAGGTTGCAGCCGGCCGCGATCTGCCCGGTCACGGAGGCCGGGTCATAACCGGGGCTATCCATGAAAGTGAAGCCTTTGGCGGTGATGGGTTCGGCGTATTTGAATACACCGGTCAAAGGCGTGGTTCCGCCCTTCGCCGCTGCCCCCAACGACTTCTCAAGGATGGTCGTCAGACCGCCTTGCTTGTTGCCGGGGCTTGGGTTGTTGTCCATCGAACCGTGATTGCGGGCGGTATAGTCCTGCCACCAATCGATCAGTCCGATCAGTTTTTCCCCAGTTGCGCGACTAAGGGCGCTGCGGGTCAAAAGATGTTCGGCTCCGTAGATTTCGGGCGTTTCCGCAAGGACCCCTGTGCCGCCTTGGGCAACCAACAGGTCGCAGGCATGCCCGAGCGCCGGGTTGGCGGTCACACCTGACCAGGCGTCCGATCCACCGCATTGCAGCGCAACCATAAGTTCGGACGCCGGGGCTTCACTGCGTCCCGCCTCATTGGCAATGGGCAGCATTTGGTTGATCTTACTGATGCCCATTTCGACGGTGCGGCGCAATCCGGCAACGTTCTGGATGTTCATCGTCTGGAAGGTAGGACTCTGCTTCAGCCCATACGCGTCCAGCAGCCAGTCGATCTGGTTCATCTCGCAGCCTAGGCCGACCATCAGAACGGCAGCGTGGTTGGGATGTTTCGCAAACCCCCACATGACCCGTTGAAGAGCTTCGAAACCGTCGCCGGAATCGGCCATCCCGCAGCCCGTTCCGTGGACAAAGGCCACCACGCCGTCGACGTTCGGAAACTCGGCCAACTTGTCCGGCGTGAAGTGGTTGGCGATCATACGGGCCGCAGTCGCCGAACAATTAACTGTGGTCAGAACCGCGATGTAATTGCGCGTGCCGACCCGACCACTGTCCCGGTGGTAGCCCATGAACGTATCGACCGAGGTGGCGGGTTTCATGGGCCTGTGATCCGTCGCAAACTCGTAGTCCACACTAGTGTTGCGGAACTCGATATTGTGGGTGTGCACATGGTCGCCAGGTTCGATCGGTTGGGTGGCGTAACCGATAATCTGGGCGTATTTTCTGACAGGATCGCCGGGTGCAAGATTCCGCGTGGCGACCTTGTGTCCCGAGGGGATGCGCGTATTGGTCATGACATCCTCCACCATACTGCCGGCCTCCAGGGACCGAGTTGCAACAACCACGCTATCCGTTCGATCTAAACGTACAAAAGTCATAATCAGCTTTCCTGGCGGCAGCAGCTAGGCGCAGAACGGTGAGTCCGATGTCCACCGGTGAATATCTATGTGCGGTTGTCCGGACAGCCTTGCTCGCGCCGCTTCCCAATTAGATTTGCAGACACGCCAATCTCGCAGTTCGGTTTCGGGGCGCGATCTGGACCTCGCGATGAAGCTGGGGAAATGGCCTCGACCGGTGGGCTGGCCTGCCGCACTGAAGCGGATGTCGAACGACCAGCGGAACCGGTCCGTTTCATTGACCAGCGAAGCATGTGGCGTCAGAGGGTGAAACAGGATGATCCCGCCCGCCTTGACAGGAAGGGGCACAGCCCGGCCTTCGTCAATGAATCCGTCGGCAATACCAGTCTGCGTCCGCGCGCAATGCGGCAGGATGGATTGGTCATGTGCCTTTGGCAGCACTTGCAGGCAGCCGTTTTCGACCGTTGCATCGTTGACGGCAATCCACACCGTGACCATGTCGGTCTGATCCGCATCCTCCAACGCAACCGCCCGGTCCTGATGCCAGTCCGTCGCTGTGATGTGCGCGCGCACCTCATCCTTGGACAGCTTGAGAACGGGGGGCTTCAGCCGGACGTGCTGGATTGGATTGCTCACCAACTCTGGCCCGATCAACTGCTCGACAATGTCAAGCATGGGCCGGGCCGTTAGCAAGTCGAACACTGCAGGCCCGATATGGAAAGGTGTGTCCGCCATGATCCGATCGCCGGGCAACGAGATGTCCAGCGGCTGGAAATAGTCGCAACCGGCCTGATAGGCGGACAGAAGTTTGTCCCAGAAGGTCATTCCAGACGGTTCGTCCTTGACCAGCCCTCTTTCGTACCAACCGTCATAGAGCCGGCTCAGGACATCCGAGTATTCGATCTGTACCCGATCAAGGACATCGGCAGGGATAACATCCTCGACCACGAGGTATCCGTCCGTCTGGAACTTGCCAATCTGATCTTGTGTCAGCATGGGTGCGACCTCACAACAGCAGCGCGATGATGCCCGGCCAAATCAGAAGAACGGAAAGCGCCAGCAACTGGATCCCGATGAATGGCAGGAAGCCGCGGAAGATATCCGTCAGACTGATATGTGGCGGGGCCACCGACTTGAGGTAGAACGCGGCCGGGCCAAAAGGGGGCGAGAGGAAGCTGACCTGCATGTTCATACAGAACACGACGCCGAACCAGATGGCGACATGACTCGGCTCCAACTGGCCAAAGACTCCGATTTCTTCGATAGGAAGGCGCAGGACGATCGGCAGAAAGACCGGAATAATCAACAGCACGATTCCGACCCAATCCATGAATGCGCCCATGAACAGCAAGATCAGCATCATCACCAGAATGACCAGCATGGTTGGCAGCTCCTGGCCGACGATTAGGTCGGCCACGTATTGGGGCCCGCCAGCAATGGTATAGGCACCCGCCAGCGCGGCGGCTCCGATCGTAACCCATATGATGGTGCCTGTGGATTTTAGGGTTCGCATCAAGCTGTCCCAAACCAGCTCGAACGATCCTTCGCCCCGCAGGATGGCGATAATGAGAACGGCGAAGGCGCCCATGCCCGCAGCCTCGGTGATGCCTGTGATCCCGCCATAGATCGAGCCGAGCACGACGCCGATGACGACCAGCGGAGCGACGAGGCCTTTGCCCATTTCCCACCCGATTTTAGCGCGCTCTCTGCCAAAGACGAAGAAGATCAGCAGAAGGGCAACGATCGTGATGCCGGCAAACCAGGGCAGGTAGTCAGCCGTTCCCAGCCTCGCGGGCTCGCCCTGGCTGGCAGCGTTCGAGCCTGAGAGCTCGAAAAACGCGGCCCGGATAAACAGAACGGTGGAAAACCCGGCGACGACGATGCTCATGAAGGCCCCAAACAGTTTGCGTTTTTCGGCCGGTTCGGGGTCGTTCGGATCCGGTTCCGGCAGCGGAGCGTGATGAGGATTTAACTGCGTGCGGATGATGATGTACAGGATGATCATCGAGGCCAGCATGAAGCCAGGAATGAAAGACGCGGTGAACAGCGACTTGATCGAGGTTTCGGTGATCAGGCCATAGATGATCAGAACGATGGAGGGAGGGATCATGGTGCCCAGCGACCCCGAGGCGCAGATGACGCCGATCGCGAGATTTTGATCGTACCCTAGGCGCAGCATCTGGGGCAGGGCGATAAGTCCCAGCAGGACAACCTCGCCACCAATTATGCCGGACATGGCTGCCATGATCACCGCCATGATCGAGGTCACGATCGCGATGCCGCCGCGTGTTCTGGAAAGCCAGACATTCAGCGACGAATACATGTCACGCGCGATCCCGGATCGCTCTAGCAGCGACGCCATGAAGATAAACAATGGCACTGATATGAGCACGTAGTCCGTTAAGAGCCCATATATCTTCTGCGCCAGGATATAGAGCGGCCCAGTGCCTGGCCGACCGGTGAGAACCCCGTCGCCGAATGAAAATGGGTTCAAAAGCAGTGTCGGTTCGAACTTCAGGACAAGAACCAGAACCGCAAGGGAAGCCGAGGCCAGACCCAAAGGCATCCCGATCGCCAGAAGCACGATCAGGGCGACCATCAGGATGAGTGAGATTGTTCCAATATCCATCAGTCTTGTCCCACTGCTCGTTTGATCATTTCAATTTCGTCTTCGTCCGGTTCATCTGTGTGGATTTCCGGTTCTTTGTTCCAATCCGCGATCAAGTTCAAAATTGCTTGCATTGCGACGAGCGTAATCACGATCAGCACCATCGGCTGCAACGTCGCCGGGATCGGAGGATTGAAGGCGGAGCCATAAAGCTCCCATTTATAGAGCTTGTTGACGAACACCTGTTTGTAGCTGCCGTAGACCAGAAAGAAGGCAAACAGTACGATCAGGATTGTCGAAACCGTATCAAAAACACGCTGAAGCCAACGTGGAACTGCGTCGTACAGCAGGAATATTCGAATGTGACTGCGTTGTTGCATGGCGTAGTAGCCAGACATCAAAAACACAAAGCTGGCGAACCAGAGTGTCATTTCGTTGGCCCACTCGGTCGGCTTTTCCAAGATATAGCGCATGAAGACTTCGTAGAGCATGACGACAGTCATGATTGCGATCATCATCATGGTAACTCGGCCTATGAACAGGGCGAAACGATCCATAATCGTCGAGCCTTGGAACTCCATCGTCGCTGGGCGCACGGTCTTGGTACCAATCACTGCAAGAAACGGCAGAAGTACTAGCGCGGCCACGTCGATGATGTCGACATACCCACCGAACACGCCATGCAATTCGGGCGTGACGTCGCTGCGCAGATATATTTCCGTTACCTGGCTTTTGAGGGATTCAGAGGTGTAAGGCAGCCAATCCAATAGGAATGCCGGGAGATGCCAAACAAGCCAACTGGCAGTCGCGACGAAGGCTAACGGTATAAGCCATTCAATTGGTCCGCCTGAATTCTTGTGCATCGCGTAACCCTCGTCCCTATCCTTCGATCCTGTAGTGATCGATAAAGTCTCGATCCGGCTCGACCCCCAGTCCGGGGCCAGTCGGGATCATGACACGGCCGTTGTTGGCCTTGACCTGATTTTGAATTTCCAGCGGTACGGTCAGCAGATTGTCCCGAAACATGTTGTCCGTTGTGTCGAACTCCAGCATAGGCTCCCATGGATGCAAACCGCCTGGAATTGCTGGCATGGCCGCCAGTAGGTGTAGATTAGTTGCGACGGCGATGGCGCTGCCCCAGACGTGATTTACGACCGGAGTGAAATGTGCGTGGCATAGGGCCAGTACCCTGAGATACTCTGAAACACCGCCCAAAGCACATACTTCTGGCTGCGCTATATCAATGCCGCGATTTTCAAGAAGATTGCGCCAGGCCCAGCGATTGAATATCGCCTCTCCGCCCGAGATGTTGACTTTAAGCGAAGTGCGCAGTTCGCGGTACCCGTCAATGTCTTCTGGCGCGACCGGTTCTTCGAACCAATATGCGTCCAGCTCTTCCAGCGCCCGACCGACAAAAAATGCGTCCGAAGTCGTATAGGCATGGTTCGCATCGACCATAAAAGGAAAGTCGTCACCAACTCCGCGTCGAACTGCTTCGCACAACTTCACATCAGGCTTCGGGCCAAAGCCCGTTTTCATTTTGGTGGCGGTAAATCCCATTTCCTTGATCTTCGCGGCTTCCTCCTCAAAACGGCTGGCCAGACTAGAAATCGGTTCATCCCGAAGCATCATGCCGTAGCCGTAGCAAGGAACGCTTGTGCGATGCGCGCCGCCGACAAGCTTATGAAGGGGTAGGCCAGAGATTTTGCCGGTGATGTCCCAAAGTGCGATGTCTACCCCGGACAAAGCCTGTATTGGCATTCCGCTTTGGCCATGGTCTCGCAGAAGGTTGTACACCTTGTGCCAGATCACGTCTTTGTCCAAAGGGTCCATGCCAAGAACCAATGGTTGGATTACCTTTTCTACGATGGACTTGTTGGCAATGGCTACGTTTCCGGGACCAAAACACTCCCCCCAACCGGTTACCCCTTCATCTGTCCGAATCTCGACCAGATGGGTTGTACGTTTGTCATAATACTGTTGCGAGTAGCCCAGAACTTCCGGCATGTCGTACTGCAGTACATGGCTTATTATTCTGTTGATTTTCATGAAGTTATGGATCCATACGCCGATCCAGAGGGGCCGCTAATGCGGCCTCTCCGTGCGTCGTAATTCGGTCGAAGTCTGACTATTGCATTGCGCCCAGGTCACGCAGGAAGTTGATGTGGCTTTCCAAAAGCGCCTGTGCCTCAGGGGTCGTCGCGAACTCAGTCCAACCGACCTGAACGGCCGCGCGATACGCTGCCAGGTCTTCAGGCGACCATTCGTACAACTGAACACCTTTTGCTTTCAGGTCTTTTGCAGTCTGAGCGTTCTGCACTTCATTGATTGTGGCATTGTGCAATGCCAAGCTATCCATTGCGACTTCCATGATCTTCTTGTGGTGCGCAGGCATCGCTTCCCAAACGTCTTTGCGACAGGCTAGGTGATCTGCAGGCATCGAGTGAAAACCGGGATAGTTTGTGTGACCTGCGATCTCGTACAGACCCAGTCCCACGTTGTTAGTCAGGTTCGCGGCATCCGCGCCATCAATGATGCCGGTTTCCAAAGCCGTAAAGATTTCGTTGAAGTCCATAACGATCGGAGAAGCACCAAGTTCCGCGAACACTTTGGTCGCAAGGCCTGGAGGGGAGCGGAATTTCCAATCTTTGAAGTCGTCCACTTTTGCAATCGGCTTGGTCGAAGAAAGCGACTCCGGCCCGGGAATCCACCATCCGATGAACTCCATGTCATAGCCGTTGTATAGATCATTCACAGCTTCTCTTCCGCCGCCATGAAGAAGCCAAGCCATTTGCTGATATGGGTTCTGATACCCGCCGAGCAGGTCGCCCGCAAACTGGAAGGCCGGATTTTTTCCCGTCTGATAGCCGCCGCCCGTCATGTCGCAGTCCAGAATTCCCGTAGCTGCGGCATCGAAGGTTTCAACTGATTTGACCACCGAAGAGGAATAGAACATTTCAACTTCGATTTCGCCGTTCGACATCTCCTGAATGTCTTCAACGTATTTTGCAGCCATCTGACCAGACAGAGTTTCGGGTGAAAAATGGGTTTGAATTCTAAGTTTCGTTGTTTCAGCCATCGCGAAACCGGCTGCCATTGTCGTGGCTACGGCCGCCACGGCCGCTGTCTTGACTATTTTCATAGTGTCCTCCCAGACGTTGAGCATTGCGCTTAGTGGGAGATCTTGTCGCCTCCGCTGCTGTCACGCAGATAAACGTTAAGCCGACGAATCGAATGCAACAAGAAAAATTTGAAATTTCTAAAAATTTCGAGATTATTGCATAAACTCGAAAATTTGCTTACGACGCTACTTGGACAAAAATTGAAGGCGCACACAGGGATGAAAGAAGAAATCGATATTTATCAAAATCTTAAAATGCGCCTAGTCTCTAATGGATTCGAGCATGGAGCCAAGGTGAGAGCCGAAGAACTTCGTATTGAGTATGGCTGTTCTGCGAGTGCGGTTCGGGAAGTCCTTTTTCGTTTAGCCGCTGTTGGATTGGTGGACTTTCAGGAACAAAAAGGTTTCCGTGTGCCAATGCGTTCGCCGCAGAAGCTTATCGAACTGACACACGTCCGTGTTTTGTTGGAGGCCGAAGGCACTGCGATGTCGATCCGCAATGGCGGAGTGGATTGGGAAGCAAGATTGACGGCCGCGCATCACAAACTTAGCCATATCGAAAAACGCATACACTCCACAGACGACCCGAGCGGCCTGATCGAGATATGGTTTGCCTCGGAGAAGGAGTTTCACCAAACGCTTATTTCTGCCTGTGGCTCGGAAACCTTAAAACAAATGCATAGCCGAGTTTACGCGCAATTCAGACAGCAGTTGATGGTGGCAGATCGGAACTTTGAGTTCATTTCTCAAAACATAAGACACCATGCCGATATACTTGAAGCAGCATTGTCAGGGGATGAGCAGTTAACACGAGAAAAAATTCACGATCATCTGAAACGCCACCTAACTGGAAAGACGATGGGCGACTAAAGTCGAAAATCGTCTTCCAAATACACCTGAATGATTTCGTCGAAGCTTGATTCCGCCTTAAACCCCAACTCCAGGGCGCGATCTGTTTGAAAGTCGCGCGGCCAATTCTTGACTATTCTTTCGATTGCCTCGTCGGGTTCTCGCCTAATTAAGCCCACTGCATCTTGACCGGCCACATTGCGCAGCGCTTCGATTTGTTCGGCGACGGTGCAACTTACGCCCGGCATGTTCAAGGCGCGTCTGTCGTTCAAAAGCTGCGTGTCCATAGTTGCTGCATGGGTCAAAAAAGTCGCAGCGGCGCGAGGGCTGGCGTGCCAGTGGCGAACAGTTTCGGCAACTGGTAAGATCGCCTCATCCCCATTCAATGGTTCTCGGATTATACCTGAAAAGAAGGAGGAAGCGGCAGCGTTGGCCTTGCCCGGGCGCACACACAAAGTGGGTAAGCGCAAAGAAACACCATCGATATATCCTTTCCTGCTGAAATCCGTGATCATCAATTCAGACGTCGCTTTTTGTGCTCCATAACTGGTCAAAGGTGCCGAGAGGAACTCATCACTTATCTTTTCGGGGAACGGCGCCCCGAAAACTGCTATGGACGAGGCAAAAACCAGACGAGGTGCGTACTCGCCTCCTGATGCCTCGTGTTCATCTCTGAGTGCGTTCAGCAGTGCCCAGGTCGCCAAAAGGTTGACATCCCAACCCAACGCAAAGTCTGTCTCAGCTTGGCCTGAAACGATAGCTGCAAGATGGAATATGACGTCCGGGCGTTGAGCTGCAACCGACTCGGCGATGCCTGCCGCAGTCAAGTTCCCCACAATCTGATTGCCTGGCGCACTGTCTAGCGGGAACGAAAGATCGAACAGTGAGAGTTGAGCATCTGCTCCAAAAATTTCTTGGGTCCAAACGCGTAGGGCCAGTTTCTGGCCCAGCATTCCTCCACCGCCCATAACAAGGATCCGCGTCACAGCATTCCATTCCGTTTTTTGAGTTCCAGATACAAAGCCGAATGATCCAGCTCGGCCCCATCCATTTCGTCTATCAGATATTCGAAACGGTCGCGCACAGATCGGGTGCTAGGTAGCTCAACGCCAAGGCTGCGTGCTTCTTCTAGCGTGTTGTCCAAATCCTTTAATTGAAACTTAGACAAACCTCCGGGTGCAAAATTTCCATCAGACATGCGTTCGCCATGTTGTTGCAAGATAATACTATCCGCAAAGCCCCCCTTCAGTGCGGCCCTCAACGCGGTGGGGTCTGCACCGCCTTGCTGAGCCAGTAGAGTCGCCTCGGCGACGGCCGATATTGTCACAGCGACAATTGTTTGATTGGCCAATTTGCACAATTGACCAGAACCACTTGGGCCAACATGCACAGGCTGGCCCATTGCTGTCAGAACCGGTCGCACGCGCTCCATAACGTCCTGATCGCCACCGACCATGATCGCAAGGGTGCCAGCTTCGGCACCTTTGGTGCCACCGGAAACCGGGGCGTCCAGATGCCGCACCCCCATCGAGGAAAGCTGCGCGGATTGCTCTCTTGCGTGTTCGGGTTTGGCGCTCGACATATCAATCCAGATCATCCCCGTTTTGAGTTGCTCGCGGAAAGCCTCGTCAGCAAGTAGCGCGCCGGTCGCGTATCCATCCGAGAGCATGGTTATTATTGCGTCTGCACCCGAAACCGCCAGCGGGGCAGTTTCCACCAATGTCGCGCCTTCTGCTGTCAACGGTTTTGCCTTTTTCAAGCTGCGGTTCCATACAGTGAGCGGAAACTCGGCGCGCAAAATATTTCGCGCCATAGGAGCTCCCATCAGGCCGGTTCCCAACAGAGCCACTTTGAACTGCTTGCCCATCATTTACTGTCCTTCCGAAGGTGCGCCACGCATGGTTATGGCCAAACCAAAATCTCTGTCATACGCTAACGGCTCTGTGCCCACATGCCAGAAGTCGTTGCAAATCCGCCAAGGTTTCTTTGCTTCTCTGTTGATCTGTGGGACGAAGTAACACTTGTCCAGTCGCCACTTCTGAGGTCGGAATATTCATATGTCAGAAAGACTTAAGGGAAAACACGTCCTGGTCACAGCCGCCGCACAAGGGATCGGACTTGCAAGCGCAATTGCAATGGCAAGAGAGGGTGCGAAAGTCTATGCAACGGATATTAACCCTGAAAACTTAAATTTGATTCGCGGTCACAATCTCGAAAATCTCGAAATTTTCGAGATGGATGTGACGAATAATGACAGTATTCATCATGGGGTCGCGCGAGCGAAGCCAGACGTTTTGTTCAACTGCGCCGGGTTTGTGCATCACGGAACTATTCTGGATGCAACCGATGAAGAGTGGGATTTCGCCATGGACCTTAATGTGCGCTCAATGGTGCGCACGACAAAGGCTGTATTACCGGGAATGCTAGAGCGCGGAGGAGGCTCGATAATCAATATGTCTTCCGCACTGGGTTCCACAATCGGTGCGCCAAATCGTTTTGTATATGGAACGACAAAAGCCGCTGTTGTTGGGCTGACGAAATCGGTGGCCGTGGACTTCATAACAAAAGGAATCCGGTGCAATTGCATTTGTCCGGGAACAGTCGACAGTCCCAGTTGGCGTGACCGCGTAGATGCGTTGGGCGAGCAACTGGGCAGCAGAGAAGAGGCCCTTGCACAATTTGTGGCGCGACAGCCTATGGGGCGTGTAGCGAAAGCAGAAGAGATTGCTGCATTGGTCGTCTATCTGGCGAGCGATGAAAGTGCATTCACCACAGGACACACGCACATAATTGACGGGGGTTGGTCAGGCCAATGACAAAAGTATCAAAAAACGATTTGCGATCTCGCAAGTGGTTCATGAATTCTGAGAACCTTGAGATGACTGCATTGTATCTGGAAAGATACCTGAATTACGGTTTGACCCGTGAGGAACTGCAATCAGGCAAACCGATCATTGGCATTGCCCAGACCGGCAGTGATTTGAGCCCCTGTAATCGGCATCATATCGAATTGTCCAAACGTGTTCGCGATGGAATCATCGCCGCCGGGGGAACGTGCATCGAAATACCGGTCCATCCGATACAAGAGACCGGTAAACGGCCAACGGCCTCACTCGACCGCAACCTGGCTTATCTGTCCTTGGTTGAGAGTCTATTTGGGTATCCGATTGATGGCGTTGTTCTCAACATTGGTTGCGACAAGACCACGCCCGCACTTCTTATGGCCGCTGCGACTGTCAACATCCCGGCGATCGCCCTGTCGGTCGGCCCCATGCTCAACGGTTGGTGGAAAGGTGAACGCGCTGGATCGGGCACGGTTATATGGAAAGCGCGCGAAGACCTTGCGGCTGACGAAATCGACACCGATGAGTTCATGGAAATCGCAGCCGCCGCAGCACCTTCGGTGGGCTATTGCAATACGATGGGAACAGCAACGACCATGAATTCGCTTGCTGAGGCCTTGGGTATGCAATTGCCCGGATCAGCAGCCATTCCAGCCCCGTATAGAGAGCGCGGTCAAATCAGTTATGAAACGGGTAAACGCATTGTGGACATGGTCTGGGAGGATCTACGCCCCAGCGATGTGATGACACGTCAAGCTTTTGAGAATGCGATTGTTATCAACTCTGCGATTGGCGGATCGACGAACGCGCCGATCCACCTGAATGCGATCGCTCGGCACCTTGGTGTTCCGTTGACCAACGATGACTGGCAGAAACTTGGCCACGACGTTCCTCTGTTGGTTAACATGCAGCCAGCGGGTGAGTATCTGGGCGAAGATTACCAACAGGCCGGAGGTGTACCCGCCGTTGTCGGTGAGCTTCTTGATGCTGGATTGCTGCCGCATCCCGATGCGATAACGGTGAACGGTAAGACGATGGGCAATAACTGCTCGACGCGCCGGTCTCAGAATAGCGACGTAATCAAGCCTGTCAGTAGCCCGGTTAAGCAACAGGCGGGGTTCATCAATCTCTCGGGCAACCTGTTCGAGAGTGCGATTATGAAGACATCTGTGATCTCAAAGGCATTTCGAGAGACCTACCTGTCGAACCCGGATGATCCAAATGCGTTTGAGGGCAGGGCGATTGTGTTTGATGGGCCTGAGGACTTTCACCATCGGATCGATGATCCCGCAGAAAACATCGACGCAAACTGTATTCTGATTATGCGCGGAGCGGGACCAAAAGGATACCCGGGTGCTGCAGAGGTCGTGAACATGCGGCCGCCCGCATATTTGTTGAAACAGGGCATCGAAGCTCTTCCTTGCATCGGTGATGGACGGCAATCCGGTACATCAGGAAGTCCGTCTATCCTGAATGCCTCACCCGAAGCTGCAGAGGGTGGTGGGTTGGCCTTAGTGAGAAATGGTGACCGACTGCGCATCGATCTTGGCAAAGGCACAGCGGATATGCTGGTTTCGCTCGAAGAGCTGCATGAACGCGCTCGCGATCTGGAGGCAAAGGGTGGGTATTCAATGCCGCCCAACCAATCCCCGTGGCAGGAGATATTCCGCGAAAAAGTAGATCGGTTGGATCGCGGTATGACGCTCAAGGGTGCAGAAAACTACCGCGATATCGCACGAGGCTTCATGCCACGCGATAACCACTAAAAGGAACAGAAATGAAACTTGTTCGTTACGGAGCCGAGGGCTCGGAAAAGCCTGCGTTGGTCGACTCTGAGGGTCAATTGCGGGATCTGTCAGCTCATATCAACGATATTACGGGGGATATGCTGGATGATGGAACGCTAGATAATTTGCGTTCGTTGGATCCGAACAACCTGCCAATTGTGGAGGGTGATCCTCGTATCGCACCGTGTGTCGGCGAAATCGGAAAATTTCTTTGCATCGGTTTGAACTACTCGGACCATGCTGCAGAAACCGGCGCAGATATTCCCGAGCATCCGATACTTTTTTTCAAGGCTAACTCAGCGGTCATAGGGGCATATGACGATGTTGTCATGCCGCGCGGATCTACCTGCACCGATTGGGAATGCGAACTGGGGGTCGTCATCGGTAAGACGGCCAAATACGTTTCCAAGGCCGATGCGCTCGAACATGTTGCGGGCTATTGCATCGTAAACGATGTGTCGGAAAGGCATTTTCAAACTCAACTGACCGGTCAATGGACCAAGGGCAAGTCGTGCGACACATTTGGCCCTACTGGTCCGTGGCTAGTGACCCGGGATGAAGTGCCTGATCCTCAAAGTCTTGGTATGTCACTGGATGTAAACGGTCAGCGCATGCAAACCGGGAATACTGCTACAATGATTTTTTCGGTTGCCGAGATCATTGAGCATCTAAGTCAACTTTTCACATTGCACCCCGGTGACGTCATTTCAACTGGAACACCGCCCGGTGTCGGAATGGGGATCAAACCGAAACCAGTTTACCTAAAAAAAGGCGACGTCATGGAGCTTCGCATCGATGGGCTTGGTGTTCAGCGGCAAAAGGTCGGTCAAGATGACTGACTTATTGCAAATCGGAGGGATCACAGAACGGATGCGAGAGCGCCTGTCCGCAGCGTTCGACATTCATCAATTGGACGATTTCAACGCGGAAAATGTTACGCATATCGTTACGAACGGGCACGATGGTGTTCCGCATAACCTGATGACATCACTCGATAATCTGAAGATGATCAGTGTCTATGGGGTCGGCTACGACGCCGTCGACGCAAATGCAGCAGCTGAGCGCGGGATTGTTGTGACGCACACGCCCAATGTTTTGAACAAAGAAGTCGCAACCACCGCCGTTCTGCTGTTGCTGTCATGTTATCGAGAGCTCATACGTGACGACGATTACGTTCGGTCCGGACGGTGGGAAGTTGAAGGTAATGCCCCTTTGACACGATCAGCGGACAATCAAAGAATAGGCATTCTTGGTCTTGGTCGCATTGGTCAGGCGATCGTTGATAAGTTGGAGCCGTGGGCCCCCGAAATCTCTTATAATACCCGCAATCAAAAGGATGTCCCGTACCGATATTTCGACAGTTTGGTTGAAATGGCAGAACATGTGGATGTCCTCATATGCATCACGCCCGGCGGCCCGTCGACCAATAGGCTGGTCAACGCTGAGGTGTTGCGCGCGTTGGGGGCAGGGGGCACTCTTATAAACGTTAGTCGAGGTTCAGTTGTCGACGAAACTGCCCTAATCAATGCATTGCAAAACGGTGAGCTCGGGTGGGCAGGGCTTGATGTTTTTGAAGACGAACCGCGCGTTCCAAAAGCATTGCGCGAGTTGTCCAATGTCGTTCTGCTCCCTCACGCTGGTAGCGCGACTATTGAGACACGTGCAGCTATGGGTGACCTAACTGTCGACAATCTCCTGCAACACCTTGAGGACGGATCGGTGATCACAGCTGTGCCGGAATGCAGAGATCTGTAGAAGGCCAATCTGAATAGTGTTTGAGTTTGCCGTTGCGGTTTTCTTTCTGCTGATTACGCCTGGCCCAGGTGTTTTGACAACTGCGGGTATTGGATCAGCATTTGGTTTTCGAGCTGGGCTAGCTTTTGTGGCCGGTTTGATGCTGGGCGGGTTCATCAACATGATGTTTGTTGTCTCTGGAGTCGCTGCAGTAGCTTTGGCTATACCGGTACTTAGAACTTTGCTGCTATTTGCCTCTGTTGGGTATTTGGGATTTCTTGCCTGGCGTATTGCAAGAGCTGGCTCAAAGGTCGGGTTTTCCCCCGCGGTCTCGCCACTTGGTTTTGCGAACGGGCTGACACTTCAGTTCATTAATCCCAAGGCTTACGTGGTCGGCACTGCATTGTTTTCAGGGTTTGCCTTTTTGCCCGATGCGCCCGTTTGGGAGGTCGTCATAAAAATCGTAATATTCAATATGGTTTGGGTGCCAGTGCACATGATCTGGCTGGGTGCTGGCGCAAAGCTAGGCAGCCTTGATTTAAGTGAGAGATCACATCAAAGGATCAACTTTGCGATGGCGGCTTCATTGATGGTTGTTGTGGTGATTGCTTTGGCGTCGGCGCTTTAAACAAAGCCTGCGTCAGTCGTACCTAGCAGACGGTTGAAAGACATAAATCAAAGTGACGCCGTTATTCCGCCATCAACGTAGAGAGTATGTCCATTGACGAAACTGGATGCAGGGGAGGCAAGGAATATGGCGGCGCCGACAAGTTCTTCCACATTGCCCCAGCGACCGGCCGGGGTGCGTTTCTCGAGCCATGCACTAAACTCAGGGTCAGCAACCAATGCGGCGTTCAAAGGTGTATCGAAATATCCAGGCGCAATGGCATTGCAGTTTAGGCCATACTTAGCCCAATCAGTCGCCATTCCTTTTGTAAGGTTGGTCACGGCACCTTTTGTCGCCGTGTAAGGCGCAATACCCGGTCTTGCCAATGCGGATTGAACCGACGCAATGTTAATGATCTTGCCTGACTTTCTTTCAATCATGTGCCGTGCCACAGCCTGACCGACATGAAAGACGGACGCTACATTTGTCTGTAGTAGGTGCTCGAAGGCATCAGCGGGGAAATACTGTAGCTCCGTCCTGTGTTGCATTCCGGCGTTGTTTATCAGGATGTCTATGGGGCCGACATTGTCTTCAAAGTTGTCCACGGCAGATCGGACACCTTCATGATCGGTTGCATCGAACGAAAGTTCACGTACCGAGGCGCCTGTTTCGCTCAACTCGGATGCTGCTGCCGCTAGTTTCGCGGTGTCGCGCCCGTTCAAAACGACTTGCGAACCGGCGGCAGCCAAGCCACGGGCCAACGCAAATCCAATGCCTTGGCTAGAGCCTGTTACTAGTGCGCGTGTTCCCTCTAGGTTGAACATTTCAAGCATCATCCAAATACCCCTTGGTTGTCAGCACCGACTATCCGTATCTTTTGGCAATATGTATAGGGAGTCTGTGCAATGTCTTCGGCCAATGTTGCTGTTGTTATCCATGCCGCAAAAGATCTGAGGTTGGAAAACCGGGACGTACACGACGTGGGGCCAGACGAAGTCTTGATTGCCATGCGCGCGGGTGGGATTTGCGGCTCTGACCTGCATTATTATAACCACGGTGGTTTCGGTGCGATCAAGTTGCGTCAGCCGATGGTGCTAGGACATGAAGTCGCCGGAGAAATCGTGACAGTCGGGTCAAGTGTGCAGGGGCTGCACTTAGGCCAACTGGTTGCAGTTTCTCCATCCCGCCCTTGCCAGGCCTGCATTTATTGTCTGAACGGGCAGCAAAACCACTGTCTTGATATGAAGTTCTATGGCAGCGCGATGCCGTTCCCGCATATCCAAGGCGCTTTTCAAAGCAAACTCGTGGCGAAAGCCAGTCAATGTGTTCCGGCAGATGGGTTGAGCCCTGCGCAGGCCGCTATGGCCGAACCTCTGGCTGTCTGTTTGCACGCGATTAAACAAGCCGGGAACCTCTTAGGCAAAACGGTACTTATCACGGGATGCGGTCCGATTGGCTGCCTCACGATCTTGGCGGTACGTCGTTCTGGTGCGGCCAGAATAGTGGCGACGGATATCTCGGACCAGACCCTCGCTCTGGCGCGTGAATGCGGGGCAGACGATGTCATCAACACCTACGCCGATCCGCAAAAACTGGAGCAGTTTGAAAACGACAAGGGCCAGGTTGATGTCCAACTGGAGTGTTCTGGGGCTCAATCGGCTCTGGCTTCTGGCGTCGCATGCTTGCGACCGGGTGGAACATTGGTTCAGCTTGGTCTGGGTGGAGATATGACTGTGCCGATGCAGGCGTTGACTGCAAAAGAGATAGGGCTTCGTGGGTCTTTCCGTTTCCATTCCGAGTTCTCAGTCGCGGTCGAGATGATGCGAAGCGGACTAATAAACGTCGACCAGTTGGTGACGCATTCCTTCGAAGTTGGCGAGGCTGTAACTGCCTTTGAGGTCGCGTCTGATCGAAGCCAATCAATGAAAGTGCAGTTAACGTTTCCGGAAAATGACGATGGATAGACGAATGCGTGATATTGCAAAGACTTATGAAAGAGACGGTTTCGTAGCTCCGCTGGATATCCTGACAGCTTACGAGGTCCAAACGCTGCGCGATGATTTTGAAAAAGCAGAGCGCATTCTCAGAGACGACCCAGAGAAACTCAAGCTTCTATATTCTTATCCGGACAGGCTGATACCATCATTCGATGCACTTCTTCGCCATCCGAAGCTGATTGAGGCTGCTTCAACAGTGTTGGGGCCGGACCTCATGGTTTGGAGCGGTGCACTTTTCGTAAAAGAAGCGCGATCATCGAAGATAGTCTCGTGGCATCAAGACTTGACCTATTGGGGTTTGGATGATGCTGAAGAGGTAACCTGTTGGGTTGCAATTTCGGAAGCGACTGAGCAAAGCGGGTGTATGAGGTTTGTTCCTGGCAGCCATAAAAGCCGTATCGTGCCTCACGTGGACACCTTCAGCGAAAACAATCTCTTGTCACGTGGGCAAGAAATCGCAGTCGATGTAAACGAAAAAGATGCAGTTGCTGCCGAATTGCGTGCAGGGCAGGCATCAATGCATCACGGGCATCTCTTTCACGCATCAGGGCCCAATAACACAGACGATAGACGCATTGGTGCGGCGTTGCGTTTCATAAAGCCCTCAATGAAACAGCAAAACAGGGTGAAAACTTTGGTTGCGCTAGTCGCAGGGCGAGATGATTTTGGGCATTTTTTAGTTGCGTCCTCCCCTCAGGGCTTTTTGCATGAGAACGATTTCGTTTTGTGTCAAAGGGATGCAGATCGCAAAAAACAAATACTCTTCGCCGGAGTATAATGACTCCCTTCGAGGGTCTTGTCAGAAGAACTTTGCTTGAGCGGGGTAGGGGTGTTGCGTAGCTTTTGCCCCTGACCAGACCTGCCTCTTTCAAATACTTAAAAACCAGTCCCGAGATCATCCGCTTGGCCGTGATGCTTTACATCCGTTTCCCGCTCTCGCTTCGGAATGTCGAAGATCTGCTGCACGAGCGAGGCATCGACGTGAGCCACGAAACCGTCCGATATTGGTGGAACAGGTTCGGCCCGATGTTTGCCTCCGAGATCAGACAAAAGCGAGTTCAGCAATTGCGAGCACACTCGAAATGGAAATGGCACGTCGACGAGGTCTTTGTGAAGGTGAATGGCAAGCGACACTATCTGTGGCGGGCTGTTGATCACGAGGGCGAGGTGCTGGAAGCCGTTGTCACCAAACGCCGAAACAAAGCTGCAGCACTGAAATTCCTTAAGAAATTGATGAAACGGCACGGTTGCGCCGCGGAGGTCGTGACCGACCGGTTTGCATCCTACAAAGCAGCGCTCAGAGATTTGGGTGCTCTCGAAAAACAACAGACGGGCAGTTGGCTCAACAACCGCGTTGAGAATTCGCACCTGCCTTTCCAACGAAGAGAGCGCGCTATGCAACGTTTCAGGCGCATGCGAAGTTTGCAGAAATTCGCCTCCGTTCATTCCTCCGTCTACAACCACTTCAACCAGGAAAGATCGGTCGCCAGCCGAGACACCTTCAAGCTGACACGCACCGTCGCTCTTGCCGAGTGGCGCGAACTTGGTATGGCATAAAGGGCACCTATATTGGCTTAGCTGAGACTAGTTCGAATTTGTCTGACGGCACCGCCACTCATACCCGCCTCAATTCAAATGTGCTTTCCGCCGCAAGACCTTACCCAAATATCGGCGCGCTCGAATTTTCACGTTTCGGGTGACGGCAAATTCACTGCAGTCCGGATTCGCGCAACCCAATCCCATTGCCGATTGGCCTGAGCGCCCGGTTTACATCAGGATTAATCGAAACAGACAGCGAGCCGCGTTGCTTTGATGCAGTTCCGTAGGGGGGACCAGTTCCTGGTCTCATGCTCAGCTTGAACCCAACTGCTAAAGCGCTCCGGCTACCATGCTGGAGGCACAAAATAAGCCTCCACCGTGATTTGCGCGACAATGCCTGGGCATAGCTGACTGTTACTTTCTTTACAAAAAATCCCGAGTTTCGTGAACAAATTTACAAAATTTTATTTCAAGATCAGTAATTTATTGAGAAATTTTCTGTCTGATTTCCATTATTGGAATGCACAAAAGTGCGCTTTCGTCTGCTGGAAGAGGAGCCAAAGGACGAAAAATGGAAATGGGAGGAATACATGACTAAGAATAATGTCACGCGCCGCGGCGTGCTAAAGTCCGGTGCCGTTGCAGGTACCGGTCTGGCCCTGCCTACGATCTTTACGGCTTCGTCGGCCGCTGCCTTTACCAATGAGCCGACAGGGGCGTCTGTCACTCTGGGCTTCAATGTTCCGCAAACCGGACCTTATGCCGACGAAGGCAATGACGAATTGCTGGCGCAACAGCTGGCGGTCGAACATCTGAACGGCGAGGGCGACGGAGGTTGCTTGAACACTTTCTCGTCGAAGGCTCTGCAGGGGAACGGTATCCTGGGCAAGAAGGTCGGGTTCGTCACCGGCGACACCCAGACCAAATCGGATGCAGCCCGCGCATCGGCCAAGTCGATGATCGAAAAAGACGGCGCGATCATGATCAACGGTGGTTCGTCCTCGGGCGTGGCCGTTGCGGTTCAGGGCCTGTGCCAAGAGGCGGGCGTGATCTTCATGGCCGGCCTGACGCACGCAAACGACACTACGGGCAAGGACAAGAAGGCCAACGGTTTCCGTCACTTCTTCAATGCATACATGTCGGGTGCCGCGCTGGCGCCGGTTCTAGCGGCTGAGATGGGCAAGGAGCGTCGTGCCTATCACCTGACGGCCGACTACAACTGGGGCTGGACCCAGGAAGAGTCGATCGTTGCCTCGACCGAAGCCCTGGGATGGGAAACGGTCAACACGGTCAAAACACCGCTGGCGTCGACCGACTTCTCGTCCTACATCGCACCGGTTCTGAACTCTGGCGCGGACGTGCTGGTTCTGAACCACTATGGCGGCAACATGGTGAACTCGCTGACCAACGCGATCCAGTTCGGTCTGCTCGACAAGGTTGCAAACGGCAAGGACTTCAAGATCGTCGTGCCGCTGTATTCCGAGCTGATGGCCGCTGGTGCGGGCGAGAACATCAAGGGCGTGCTGGGTTCGATGAACTGGAACTGGCAGCTGCAGGATGAGGGCACCAAGGCCTTCGTGAAGTCCTTTGGTGAGAAATACGGCAAGCCGCCGTCCAACTCTGCTCAGACCTGTTATGCACAAGTGCTGCTTTATGCGGATGCATGTGAGCGTGCGGGCACCTTCAATCCCTGTGGTGTTGCCGAAGCTCTGGAAGACTTTGAGTTCGACGGGCTGGGCAATGGTCCCACCTGGTATCGCGGTGCCGATCACCAGTGCTTCAAGGACGTGCTGGTTGTACGTGGCAACGAGAACCCGACCAACGCGTATGACACGCTTGAAATCGTCGAGATCACGCCGCGTGCGCAGGTCGAGTACGATCCCGAGCACCCGATGTTCGCCGGTGGCGAACTGGGCAAGTGCAATCCGGGCGCGTAAGCCTTTTGGCGAATGTCTGACCGTCGTTCTCGGCGGTCAGACGACTTACGGCCAGGCCTGTGGGCCTGGTCCCAACCACTCAATCCACACTGACCAACCCTGAGGTGGGCCCAATGGACGCCATCCTACTGCAAATACTTAACGGTCTGGACAAGGGCTCGGCTTATGCGCTGATCGCGCTGGGTCTTACCCTGATCTTCGGGACGCTCGGCGTCGTGAATTTTGCCCACGGGGCTTTGTTCATGATTGGCGCGTTCTGCGCCGTTACTTTGCAAAAGCTGCTGAACCTGAGTTTCGTGACCCTCGATGAAACCCAAAAAGACTTTTTGGGTAATCCGCTGAAGGTCGAAACCCCTTATATCGAGGCCTGGTTCGGCCCCGAAGTCGGCGCAACGATCATCGACTGGTCCGTCCCGTTGGCCATCCTGTTTGCGATCCCGATCATGCTGCTGGTTGGCTATGTGATGGAACGCGGGCTGATCAAACACTTCTATAAGCGCCCGCATGCAGACCAGATCCTGGTGACCTTTGGTCTTGCGATCGTTCTGCAGGAAATCGTCAAGTATTTCTTTGGCGCCAACCCGATCCAGACCCCGCCGCCCGATGTGCTGAGCGGATCTGTCGATCTGGGCACCATGGTTGGTTTTGATCCCAATGCAATCATCTACCCGATCTGGCGATTGGTTTATTTTGGCTTTGCCGTAGGCATTATTGGCGCAGTGTTTTCCTTCCTGCAGTTCACCACCTTCGGGATGGTTGTCCGTGCTGGGATGGCTGACCGGGAAACGGTGGGCCTGCTGGGCATCAATATTGACCGCCGGTTTACCATTATGTTTGGCATTGCTGCCGGTGTCGCCGGACTGGCCGGTGTGATGTACGGGCCGCTCAACCCGCCGAACTACCACATGGGAATGGACTTTCTGGTCCTTAGCTTCGTCGTGGTTGTTGTTGGCGGAATGGGGTCATTGCCAGGCGCCGTTCTGGCAGGCTTTTTGCTGGGCATTCTGGAAAGCTTTGCCTCGACCACCTGGGCCACCACAACGATCCCAGGCATCAATCAGATCATCATCTACCTTGTCGCCATCATCGTGCTGCTGACGCGTCCGCGCGGGCTGATGGGGCGCAAGGGCGTGATGGAGGAATAATCAATGTTGGGACTGAATAAAAAAGACACCAGCCTGCTGATCGTCGTCGCACTCCTGACCTTGCTGGCGCCTTTCATCCTGAACCCGTTTCCAGAGGGCAGCGCCATGGCGCAGTTCAACGCGGGTTACCCGGATTTGATGCAGAGGTTCGTGATTTTCGGGATCTTTGCCATCGGGTTCAACATTCTGTTTGGCCTGACCGGGTACTTGTCCTTCGGTCACGCGGCCTTTCTGGGCGTAGGATCATACTCGGCAGTTTGGATGTTCAAACTGCTCAGCTACAACGTCATTCCAGCCATCGCGCTGAGTGTCGTCGTCGCGGGCCTGTTCTCGCTACTTATCGGGTTCATCAGCCTGCGGCGGTCGGGGATCTATTTCTCGATCCTGACGCTGGCCTTTGCACAAATGAGCTTTGCGCTGGCCTACTCGGTTCTGTCAAACCCCAAGTTTAACCTGACGAACGGGGAAACCGGCCTGCAGGTTTATGCGGACGATCCGCAGATCCTGCAGGGCGCTAACGCGCCGGATTTACCGCATCTGTTTGGATTGCCAATGCGCGCGACGTACACGATGGATGTGGGCGCGTGGAGCTTTGACTTCAACGCGGGTTACTACTTGTGCGCAATCATAATGATGGTCGTGTTTTACCTGTCTATCCGTATTTTCCGGTCGCCCTTTGGCATGATGCTGCGGGCAGTAAAATCGAACCAGCAGCGGATGAACTATACGGGTCTGAACTCCAAGCCATATACGCTCGCGGCCTTTGTGATTTCTGGCATGTACGCCGGTCTGGCCGGTGGTCTGATGGCCGCAATGGACCCGCTGGCAGGTGCCGAGCGGATGCAATGGACCGCTTCGGGCGAGGTGGTTCTGATGACGATCCTCGGTGGTACGGGCACGTTGATCGGGCCGGTTCTGGGCGCAGGTTTCATCAAGTATTTCGAGAACATCTTCTCGAAGATCAACGACAACGTCCTGCATAGCTGGTTCGCATTCCTGCCTGACGGGTTGGAGGACGCCGTGGTGTTCGTGATCCACCCGTTCATCGGCAAAGGCTGGCACCTGACGCTGGGCATCCTGTTCATGCTGGTTGTCATCTATCTGCCGGGTGGTCTTGTTGAGGGTGGACAACGTTTGCTCAAGCGCTTTAAGCGCAAGAAAAAAGACACCGACGATGCGCCGTCGGGCAAAACAGAACCGGCGGAATAAGGGGCGAGAAATGGCAATTCTAAGAGTCAAAGACGTCAGCAAACGCTTCGGTGGCCTTAAGGCGCTGACAGATGTGAACCTCAATATCGAAGAGAACTCGGTTCATGCGATCATCGGCCCTAATGGCGCGGGAAAATCGACGCTGCTGAACTGTCTGGTGGGTAAGCTGATGCCAGACACCGGGTCGGTGTTGTTCAACAACAACTCGGTTCTGGGACTCGAGCCGTTCCAGATCAACCAGATGGGCATTAGCCGCGTGTTCCAAACGCCTGAGATCTTTGGCGAGCTGACCGTGATGGAGAACATGCTGATCCCGATCTTCGCGATGCGGGATGGGGCATTCCGGATGCATGCCTATGAGACCATCGCTCGCGAACGTGAGGTCGTCGAACAGGCCGAAGTCATGCTGGAAGAAATGAACATGGCCGACAAACGCGAAATGCACGCGGCGTCGCTGTCCCGGGGCGACAAGCGGCGACTTGAGATTGGCATGTGCCTCAGTCAAAATCCGCGGCTGTTGTTGCTGGACGAACCTACGGCGGGCATGGCGCGGGCGGACACCAACAACACCATTGATTTGCTAAAACAGATCAAGGATGAGCGCGACATAACCATCGCCATTATCGAGCATGACATGCATGTGGTCTTCAGCCTTGCGGAACGCATCACAGTGCTGGCGCAAGGGACGCCGCTGGTCGAAGATACTCCAGAAAAAATCCGTGGACATCCCAAGGTTCGTGAAGCCTATCTGGGCGAGGCGGCGTAAGGAAAAGCTATGAACGAGAAACCCGACTTTTCGAAAAACGCCAATAGGGCAAGCACCGCGCCTGCGTTCCTGTCTGTATGGGACATGCATTCATACTACGGGGAAAGCTATATCGTGCAGGGCGTCAGCTTTAATGTGCACGAAGGCGAGATTCTGGCCCTGCTTGGACGGAACGGCGCTGGCAAAACCTCGACACTCCGGTCGATTGCGCGGGTAGGCGATCCGGAAGTAAGGCACGGTGAAATCTGGCTGGATCATCAGCCACTACACAATATGACAAGCTACGAAGCGGCGTCTGTTGGTCTTGGCCTTGTACCGGAAGACAGACGAATTATCCCAGGGCTGACCGTTGAGGAAAACCTGCAGCTTGCCCAGATTGCGCCGCCAGTTGGATGGTCCCTGGAGCGGTTGTATGAACTGTTCCCGCGTTTGGGCGAACGCAGGAAACAAGAGGGGATTACGTTATCGGGTGGCGAACAACAAATGCTGTCAATCGCCAGAGCCCTTGCACGGGATATCAAGGTCCTGCTTCTGGATGAGCCTTACGAAGGTCTGGCCCCGGTCATTGTCGACGAGATTGAAAAAACACTGGCTCATGTCAAGCAACAGGGCATGACCACGATCATCGTCGAACAGAACGCCGTCCGAGCATTGGAGTTAGCCGATCGCGCGATCATTCTGGACACCGGCACCATCGTATTTGATGGGACGGCGAACGAGGTGCTTCAAGACACCGGCCTCCGCGAGGAGTATTTGGCCATCTAGGGCAGGCTCGAAGTCTTAGGTACATTCTGGTTGCAAACGCCTTAGTTATGGTGACGCTCGAATTCTTCGGACGCTTGCGCTCCTACAATCACGATCAAGGCAACTAACTATGATCCGCCATATCGTTCTGACAAAATTCCGGTCCGACGTGACCGACGAAACCATCTGGAAGATTTACAGGGGCCTGTCGGACCTAACCGACGCCCTGCCGGGTGCAGGCGGGTTTACCGGTGGTCGCAGCGAAAGCCCTGAACAGATCGAACGCGGTTACAAGCATGGGTTTGTGATTGATTTCGATGATTGGGCCGCATTGGCAAGCTATCAAAGCAACGAGAGGCACAAAGCGCTGGGCGCGCAGTTGGTCGAAAACGCCGTGGGCGGCATCGACGGAATTCTGGTCCTGGATTTAGAGGTCTGAGACAGTAAAGCGGGTTTAACCAGATTCCGAATGGCTGACTGAAACGGTGTGCTGACCGTCCCAGCGTGGCGCTGCGCGCCTGTGTCCCTGTAACCGTTCGACGGCAAGATTTTTGATCTGCGGAAACAGCCCTGATCAGCTTGATCACCAATGATTTGACGGACCCAATTTTACTGAATTCGCGTCACCGACGCAAATGGTGCCAGGGCACAGAAGGGGCGAACGACGGCACATTCTGCCCTTGCGAGACCGGCAATAGTTGCACGACGAACACCGGATTACTTGTGTTCCAGCGGTCAATTTTTTATACTGCTTCGTACATTTTTTTGAATTTTTTGATGTTCACGAGTGTATTTGGTTTGCCCGAGTTGCGACAGCAAAGAGCGTGTTCTGGCGGCCAGTTCGGGGGTATTGATGACAAAGGCCAGCGATCCAAAAACTCGCCCTGAAGTTGCCAAAAATGACGCTAATACAGTGTCGGGTGTTTATGACTTTGTGCAATCTCCTGACTGGCAGGAGATGCTTGAAAATGCTCGGAAACAGCGAGAAATAAACATCGCCACTCGCAAGGCAAAAGCCGCTGCTTCACAGTCATCTGATCCAGACCAACCCAAAGCCACGAACTCAACCGATGGTGCGCAACCAGCGAACGCGCTAAACGCAGCGGCGGGGCTGTCGGGAGCCTTTGGTAAGTCTGCCCAAGCTACCAGCTCTCACCAATCTGGTGAGTCGGTTCAAAAAGCGACGGCAGGGCGATTTGACAGTCAACCCTTCAATGATGACAGTCGCGCGACTGAAAACGTGACACGCGATGCTCGAGGAGAAGCACACACTGTGCCGCCCGATGGCAGGCCCGCGCCGGGCATCCATCCCGACAACACGCCAGAGGATCTAGCCGACCCGAAATCAGGTCAAAAGCTTCCCGAGGAAGGGTTCGCGGATCGATTGCGCGGAACCCTTCAGGAAAGAACAGACGATCAGAATCGTAAGCGTCTCAAGATGCGGTTGGGACTGGTCGCGGCAGGATGCGGCATCGGTGTTGTTGCGTCGTCGTCGGTTTTTTTGATTTTGTCTGGGTTGAACGCCCCCGGTCCAACCGAAAATGCAGGTTTGGTGAGCCAAGAGACCGCGGCAACAGGCGCGATCATGCAACCAGACGCGGAACTCGCCGAGCGATCGGTGCCGCCGTCCGACATTACAGGTGATGCGGCGGGCCCGACGGTAACTTCTGAAACCGTGTTCGATATACCATCTGAATCGATTTTGCCTGACGGTGACACAACCGCGTCACAGGATTTGGCCTCGTTGTCGCTACCCTTATCAGATTTGTCCGAGCAACCGGGCGGTATCAAACCAGAATTGTCGCTCTTGGCACCTAGTGTTCGGTCTTTCGTGCCGACCCTTGTCCAGCCACCACTGCCGATAACCCTGCTAAGCTATCGACCTCGGGAAGAGTTGAATCTTGGTTTTGTCCGGCTTCAATCCACGCCGGAAATTTTCAGCACTTCTGTCGCTTTGCTTGAAACAACTGTGACTGTGGTAAAGCCCGAAGAGTTTTTGAAAGGCGTAAACGTAGCTGCAACCCCAAAAACAATGCGTCCGCCTGTAGTTCCGATCCAGCCCGTTGTACTGGACTATACCGTGACGCAAGTATCTTTGGATGTCCTCTTGACCGAGCCTGAGGTTGGTTCTCAGCCGGAACAGGGTCTTCAGACAAGCGAAGTAAATGGTTCGGACATTGCCGTGCGGCCAGAGGGCACAAGTCTTGCTGCCGAGATTGCGCAACCGTTGCCATATGAACCCCAGCCCGAGCCTGTCGAATTTGCGGCATTGCCAATCGCACCAAAGCCAATCGACGCGCCGGCCCCATTGATCACACCGGCCGCTTACGAGACATCATTGGCTTTACGGGCACCGGTCCTTTCGGTGACACCAAGCCCGCTGGAATCACCGGTCTTGCCTCGGACACCGGCTCTGCTGAATGATGCAATCACACCCCCGGAACCAGAGCCTGCCCCGGCAAACATGTCCGTGACCTTCCGGATCTATGCGCCGACCAATGTTCCGCAGAGCGTTGTGGATTCTGTTGTGTCCAACCTGACTTCGACCGGACATGAGCTTAACGGGCAAGCCCGCGTGGGGTTTATGATCACCCAGTCAAACGTTCGCTTCTATCACAAGCAGGACGAGGAAAGAGCCGCCACCCTTGCCAGAGACTCAGGTGCATTGCTGCGGGATTTCACAGGGTCCAACAACAAAACTCCTAGTGGAATCGTAGAGTTATGGTTGGCAGGAAAAGGTTCTGGCGTCGCCAGTGTCAAGCGAACCAACACACGCAGCACGGCCAGAACCCAAGCCCCTAACCGCGTCAATCAACTGAAAAGTCAGGTCCTGAGCAAACTTAAGAAAGCGACGACCCAATGACTGTATTTTTAAGCTATACTGAAAAGGCTGATTCAAGATTTTGTACTGTTAATTGTTTCCGACGAGGTATCCAAAATGACGGATAGACGACTTATCGGCATCGTAACTGCTCTGCTATTCTTATCGACGACCCAAAACGCGCGTGCCGAAATTACGCTTGAGCATCTGCTGGCCATCGACCAAATGCTGTCCACCAATGACATTCAGGCACTGTATTCCTACCTCGACAAAAACCCGGAGCTATTGACCGGCGAAGATGAACTGTCGCTGGAGCTGCGGAGCTTTCACGAGGTCGCATCTGTTGGCAATCTGGATTTCAGCTATGCCACCAGTGCACCGGCCAGCAGCGAGAACCGTGCGGCTAACGAGGCATTCGATGCCTCGCGGCAACACTGAGTCGGATGTCAGAAATGCTTGCCGTCGGGCGATCGAACACACCAACGATCGCCTATGTCATCGAGCCGCGGTTCTCTGGCGGGACTTCTGCGGCTGTGGCGGCCGAATTGCCGGTGGCCGCCGAATGCGGGCAGGTGGTCGTGCACGCGATCACGTCCAGGACGTTTGGCACCAACCAACACGTTTCACCGGTTTTGCGGCAGGTGCTGGACGAGCTGAACATTCCGATCATTTGGGATGCACCCCGGATCAGCGCGGATTTCGTGTTTTTGCACAACCCGTCTTTTTTGAAATTTCAGGACACGCTTGGCACAAGGATCATTGCGCGCGAGCTGTACGTGATCACGCATGAGAATTTTCTGCGTCCGGGCGGGGCGGAAGGGTTTGATGTTTCAAGCTGTCTAAGTCAGATCGAAGCCTCGACAATTTCGCTGAGGAAAACACTCGCGCCGATATCACCGTTTAATCGAAGCGGCGTAGTCGACTGGTTGGCAACCTCTCGTGTGGCGCGACAGTGGGAGGTTTTGAGCTCTGACTGGTTCAACATTTGCGAGACTGAGATGAGCGCCCCATGTGAAACACCACAGGACCGCCGTGGGCGTCATTCACGACCCGGATTCGAGAAGTTCCCGGTTGTTGCTGATTTGGACAGCTGTTTTCCAAGCCATTCGCAGTGCAATGTAATTCTAGGGGCGGATGCTTTGTTGAATGCCCGTGTTCTTCGCGCGCATTGGACCTTGCTTCCCTTTGATGCCATAACTGTGCAAGAGTTCTTTGGAATGATTGACTTTTTTGTATATTTCACCGCGCCGACCTGGCAGGAAAGTTTTGGTCGCGTTGTGGCCGAAGCGGTTGCCGCGGGTAAGGTGGTTCTAACCAACACTGATACTGGCGCTACGTTCGGAAATGCTGTCTTGGCTTGCCAGCCATCACAGGTGGACGCAATCATTGCCGACCTGATCGCCCAACCGCAGAAGTATCATGATCAGGTGGCCAGATCGCAATCGGCGCTGCAGAACTACTCTGCAGGGAAATTCAAGGCGATGCTGTCGGGGGTTTTGTCCGCCGATAGCGGGGTGAACAAATGATCTATGTCGAAGTGGGCACACGCTCATTGCGGTCGTTTGACACGCAGTTGATCTTTGCTGAGCAGCTTGCCGCACGTGGCTTCAATGTTTGCATTGATGCCGATTATCTGCCCGAGGATGCAGGGCGTGGCAGGATCTACGAGGCAGCCAAGTTCCTTGTCGACCCGGGTGAGAACAAGGCGCAGAGTGTATTCGTACTGGGTGCAGAAGAGATCGATGATTTTCTTCTTGCGTCGTTGCGCAACAAACAGCTCGACCCGAGTGTCCCGGTTGTTGCGACGGGCCGCTTTATGACTCAGCAAAGCTATATCGCGGCCAAGGCCCGGCTGGCCTATGCGCTTGGGCGCGAAGCCAAGGTGATCGACCTGACAGATTTTCAACCGCGACCGGTGTTGCCATCTACCTCCAGCCCTTTGGTGGCGGATGTTCGGCCAGTATCGCGGCGGTCCAAACGGGTGGTGCCGAACGTGACCGTTGTTCTGGGTTCGATGGAGTTGGACAACCCCGAGACGCTGTCTTGTTTTTCCCGGATGAGCAGCCAGAGTGGCTATAACCTGAAACTCATTGTTAGCGGCGCACAGAACGAGGCGATCAAGGCGTCGCCGTTTCACGATTTGCCGACCTACTTGTATACCGGACTGTCGCCGCTGACTTTGGCAATTTCGACGGATATTCTGGCGATGTTCGGTAATGGAATTGCCGGAGTTCGCATGGCCGCTTTTGCGGTTGAGCTGATTGCAACGGGCGGCGTTGCCATTGACTGTACCGACGATGAGGTTCTGATGTCCTCGGGCGCACCTGCATTGCTGGGCCCCAAGACTCCTTTCGCATTGGATGGGTATCTGATCGGCAATGTGATCGGGAACGTGCCGCAAATTGTCGAACAGGCCTCGAAATCGCAATGGTTGCACACAGTTGATATTTCTCGTCTGGAAACGGCTGCAGGTCTGAAACCGAAACGGCGTCAGACGGAACAGGACAAGCCTAAAACCCTGTTTTTCCCGACAAACGGGGTGGGGCTGGGCCACGCGCAGCGGTGCAGTATCATTGCCCGTGAAATGCCGGACACCATGACAAAAATGTTCGCGGCCTTTCCCAGCTGTGTCCCGCTTGTTCGCCGTGAGGGTATCGGCTGTATCCCTCTGGTTCAGCGCACCGATACAAAGACCAATTCAGATGGCAATGACGTGCTGACTTATCGGCGTCTTGGTGGGGTGCTTCAGGAAAACGACACGCTGGTTTTTGACGGCGGCTACGTGTTTGACTCCGTCTATCGTGTTATCCGTGAACGCAAGTTGTCGGCGGCTTGGATCCGGCGCGGGTTGTGGCCCGAAGGCCGGTCCAGGCAGACCATGCTGCGCCGCGAAAGCGTGTTTGACCGTGTCATCGTGCCTTCCGAGGCATTTGACGAGTTGAACGACGCCTACAGCTATGGTGACCATGTCCATTATGTCGGGCCAATCGTGCGTCAGGTGGAACAATCCGCCGCGGAAAAAGAACAGCTCAGGGCCCGGCTGGCGGAACGTTTCGGGCGCGACTTCAAGCAACTGGTTGTCAGCATGTTAGGGGGTGGGGTTGCCTCGGACAGGTCTGCACAATTGCAGGCGATCTCGGGCATGCTTGAGGCGCGCAAAGATTGCCTGCACCTTGTTGTAACGTGGCCCGGAAGCACGGTTCAGCCTGCCACATTTGGTTGGAAAAACACCCACGTGGTTCAGACGTTAGAGGCGACCAAGCTTTGTCTTGCCGCGGATGTGGTTATATCTGCAGCCGGTTACAACTCGGTCCTTGAGATGCTGTACCATCGCATCCCGGCGATATTTATTCCGCAGTCAGCACCCTATCTGGACGATCAGGAACGGCGCGCCACAGCCATGGCCGACCGTGACTTGTGCGCCGCCATCACCGAGCGCGAATTCATGAAGCTTGAACGCACGGTCGCAGATTGGTTGGATCATGACGGAGCCGAATTATACCGATCCGCTTTAAATGATTTTGAGCTGCCCAAAACGGGGGCAGTCAAGGCCGCCGAATTGTTGACCGAATTGGGGGCCGGATATGACCAGTGATCTATGGTTCGAAATCCTCAGCCGAGCGTCGCCAAATCGGCCCGTGCCGCTGGACGATCTGATCAATGAGGATCACGGCGCCAAGCCGCTTGGCAAGGTTGTCTTTCCGAACATGCGGCTGGCACCGTCGCTTATGCTGTGGGACCGCGAACCCGGTGGTCCGGTGCATATCGGCGTGCGGGTGCATGAACCGCCAGAGATACCGTATCGAATCGCCAGGCTGTTGGCCGCCGCCGCGATGGAGCGGGAGGTTTTTCCCGTCATTCTCAGCCGCGTTGATTATTGCGGTCTTGAACGGTTCGGCTTTCGGGTCGAGCGCGTGCCCGAAGAGGCCGCTGCGGCCCAGGCCGCTGAGGAAGAAATCAGAAAATACTGGGATCTGGCGATTATCATTGACGGGCATGAAATCGGTCTGTTGGGCTAGCAAGGCGCCGGTTTAGGGTAAGGAGCGTCTTGTGAAGATCATAACCGGCGGACAAACAGGCGTTGATATGGCGGCTTTCCAGTTCGCTTTGGAAAACGACATTCCTTATGGCGGCTGGGTTCCGAAAGGCTGCTTGAATGAGGCGGGCCGCATTCCGGATCGCTTCTCTGGTTTGAATGAAACACAGTCCGCGGATGTCGCCGAACGCACAAAGCTGAACGTTTTGGCCTGTGACGCATTGCTGGTGTTTGTGGATGGATCGACCAGTCCGGGAACGCAGTTGACCATCGATTTTGCGCAAGAGATCGGAAAGCCTTATCTGGTCGTTGATCTAGGGCAGGGGCTTGAGGCGTGTGCGCGCCAAGTAAAGCAATGGGTCATGGCGAGCCCTAATACGATATTGAACATCGCTGGCCCCAGAGAAAGTGAAGCCCCCCAGATCGGAGCCAAAGTGACAGCGATCTTACGTCAATCGATTTTGCCCCAAAGCCCCGAGGCATAGCCAAACTTTGGTTCCGGCTATACGACGTTTCGCCAGTAGGCGCGGCACCCGACGGTTGCTAGGATTGGGACAAACAGATTGCGAAGGCCAAGTTTCATGTTTGCAAAAACCGCCGGACAGATTGATTTTGACAAGGTCCTGATCGTCGATGACCATCCATTGTTTTGTGATGCTTTGTCGATGACGCTGCAAAGTGTCACTCGTATCGGTGAAATCCACACCGCAGATCGATTGGAAAACGCGATTGCTCTGATTGCCGGTGGGTTGCGACCAGATGCGGTTATACTGGACCTCAACCTGCCGGATGTGGACGGGCTTGAAGGTTTGGTGCGCGTCAAAGCGGCCACCGATGCACCGGTCATCGTGGTGTCGTCGATTTCAGAGAACCGCGTGATCAGTCAGGTGATCCGTGCGGGTGCCTCAGGCTATGTCCCCAAGCACAGCCAGCGAGACGTGTTTCGTACAGCTTTCGAGACAGTTCATTCCGGGGACGTCTTCGTGCCAGACGGTTTTGCACTGATTGACGACGATGCAGATACCGAACACAGCGACGCCGCCAATCGGCTTGCCACATTGACCAATCAGCAATCGCGCATTCTGCAGCTTATTTGTGAAGGCAAACTGAACAAGCAGATTGCGTTTGATCTGTCCATTGCCGAGACCACGGTCAAGGCGCATGTAACTGCAATCATGCGTAAACTCGGGGTGCAAAGTCGTACGCAGGCCGTTCTGCTTGCCAAGAAGGCTTCTCTTGCCAGCGTCTTGCAAGAATAAGCCCTCGCGCCATATCATATGAAAACGTTGCGCTTCAGGGAGGAGGGCAGGATGAACCAAGCAGTCGGGTGGGCGACAGCTGCTGCCCGTGCGCCAGGTATCGTCAAAACGGGCTTTGTACATCGCGAAACGGATCAGGCGATTGAAAAACTCGCCGGATCCTTGGGCGATGATCTTTTGTCCTTGGTTATTCTGTTCGTGAGCTCCGGCGCGGATGCGGCGGCGGTTATTTCCGAGGCAGTCGATGCTTTTGCGCCAGCGCCGGTAATCGGATGCACCACAGCGGGCGAGCTTGCAGATTGCGGCTATGGCGAAGATCAGATTGTCGCCATCGGATTACCGTATTCGCATTTCGAGGTGCGCACTCTGCTGGTGCCCGACCTTGGGAATTTCTCGGCGCAGGACATCATCGACCAGATGATCCGCAACCGTAACGAAATGGCGGCGTCCGCACCGGATTGGAAACACGAGTTTTCCTTTTTGATGATCGACGGGTTGTCGACGAAAGAGGATGCGCTGACGTCGGAACTCGCCTTTGGACTGGGGCCGGTGCCCTTGTTCGGCGGGTCCGCAGGGGACGGAACCCATTTCGGCGCGACCTATGTGTTGATGGACGGTCAGGCCATGCAGAACGCGGCGATCCTGACGCAGGTTCGCACGCGCTGCCCGATCAAAGTGTTCAAGACGGATCACCTGGTGCCAACGGCGCGGCGTATGGTTGTCACCAAGGCCGATCCGGCAAACCGTATCGTGCAGGAAATCAACGCCGAGCCAGCCGCGCGCGAATATGCCCGTCTACTTGGAAAAGACCCTGAACAGCTGACGACCTTTACCTTCGCGGCCCACCCGCTGGTTGTGCAGATCGGCGGCCAGCATCATGTGCGGGCCATTCAGCGCGTCGCGGGCAATGGTGATCTTGTGTTCTTTTCCGCGATTGATGAGGGGCTGGTGCTGACGCTGGCCGAACCTCGCGACATGGTTTCGCATCTCGAGGAAGAAATCGCTGCGCTGACACAGACCACCCGTCCGGACACGATCCTGGGCTGCGATTGCATCCTGCGCCGGCTGGAGGCACAGGAAAAGCAAAAGACGGGCGAAATTTCGCGCCTGCTGGCCGAGAACCATGTCGTCGGGTTTTCGACCTATGGCGAGCAATTCAATTCGATCCATGTGAATCAGACGCTGACCGGCGTCGCGATTTACCCTCCGGAAGACGGGTAGGCGATGATTGAATCCCTGACCGACCCCAATGATCCGCTTGATCGGCAGAATGAAAAGCTGCTGAAGATCGTCGCGGCCCTGATGCGGCGGGTCGAGGAATCCACTGACGCCTCGGGCGCGGCTTACGCACAGTTTCAGCGGGCTGCCATGCTTGAACAGGAAGTGCGGGCCCGAACAGATGACCTTGAGCGGGCGTTGGACTTGCTCAACGACTCGAACGCGCGCTTGGCGCAGGCCAATCAGGAAACCGAAGCCGCCCGCGCAAACCTCGCCAATGCGATCGAGGCGGTACAGGAAGGGTTTGCGCTGTTCAATCGGGATGAAGAAATGGTCCTGTGCAATAGCCGCTTTGGCCTGCATATGCCCGACATTCAGACCAAGCTGACACCGGGGTTGCGGTTCACCGATTATGTCGGGTTGGTCAGCCAGTCCAGGTTCCTGTCCTTGCCCGGGGTCGTTTCCCCAAAGGAGTGGGTACAGCGGCGCATGGCGCGCCATGCTGAAGATCACGTTGTCTTTAACATCCGCCTTAGCGGCAACCGCTGGATGCAGGTATCCGAACACCGGACGCCGGATGGCGGCACGGTGATCCTGCAGACGGATGTGACCGACATCATGCGGTTCGAGCGGCAGGAACGGGACCGTATCCTTGATGACAAAGCGCGCCTGATCCGCGCGACACTGGAACATATCGATCAGGGGGTCTGTATCTTTGACAGCAAGCTGCGTCTGGTCGGGTGGAACAACCGCGCCAGCGAACTTCTGGCCATTCCCAATGCGCAATTTCAGAAGGGGGCACCGTTCCAGACGTTGTTTCACCGGTTAAGCGCGACAATCAGTTTTGAGAGCGGCGTGAGCGACGCTGACCTTCTGGCCTGGGTCAACCGCTCGACCGAACGTCCGCCGCTACAATTCCAGATGCACAGCGGTCGTGCCAAGATTTTGTCAGTCTTTGCGCAGGAAATGCCGGATCAGGGATTTGTGATTTCTTTCACTGATGTGACGGAAGACAGAAAATCCGCGCAAGCTCTTGTCGAAGCAAAGGAACTGTTGGAACAGCGTGTTGCATCGCGAACAATGGAGCTTGCGGACGCGCTGAACGAGGCAGAACGCGCGAACGCATCAAAATCGCGCTTTGTTGCGGCGGCCAGCCATGATCTGCTGCAACCTCTGTCGGCTGCAAAACTCTACATCTCGACACTGGGCAGCGGATTGGACAAGGCTGACGCACGCGCAGTCGCGGTGAAAGCAGAGAGCGCTCTTAACAGTGTCGAACACATTCTTGAGGCGCTGCTGGATATCTCGAAACTGGATTCCGGGCGGGCATCGGTTCACTTGTCTTCCGTCCCGGTCGGAGAGCTTTTTTCCCAGATGGAGGACGCCTTTCGGCCTATGGCGCAAGCAAAAGGGCTTGGATTGGGATTTGTGGGTACCGATGCGGTTGTCAGAAGCGATGCCAGTTACTTGCGGCGTATTCTGCAAAACCTTTTGTCGAACGCGATCCGGTACACGGAAACGGGCAGGGTTCTGGTCGGTGTAAGACGACTGGGGAAAACCATATCGATTCAGGTCTGGGATACCGGCATTGGGATCGCACCTGACCAAAGAGACGTTGTTTTTCAAGAATTTAAACGTATTCATTCAGACGCCAGTGCGGCCGAAGGGATGGGTTTGGGCCTTGCCATTGTGGAACGCGCCTGTGGTTTGCTGAAACATCCGATAAATTTGCAGTCCGAACTGGGGCGCGGAACCGTTTTTTCAATCACGGTTCCATCAGCAGGCCAGGCACGCGATGCGCTGAATAGTGGTGAGCCGTCGATACAATCGCGCTCGGACGTGCTGCACAGGACGGTTGCCTTGCTGATTGAAAACGATGACAACCTGCGCGGGGCGCTGTGCATGACGATGGAAAACTGGGGCGTTCAGGTATTGGAAGCGGCCAGCAAAGATGAGGCGGCAAACCTGCTGCACGAGATCGGGATTTTACCGGATGTCATTGTCGCCGATTTTCAACTGGACGGCGGAAAGGCCGGTACCGAAGCCATTGCCGAACTGACACGCGAATTCGGGCAACTGCCCGGTTGCATCATTTCCGCTGATCGTTCGACCGAATTGGCGACCTCTTGCAAAACGGCAGGCTACCTTTTGCTGCAAAAGCCGATTGATGCACAAAAGCTAAAATCCGTGTTAGAGGCTTCGGTCAGTTGACAGGTCAGGGCGTTCGTCGCTTACCTACCGTCCGCATCATCTGACGGAAATAGAGCTTTGGTGCCAGACGGTTCAGCAGATTGGCGATCTGTGCGATCCGCCCGACAGGGATGTAGTCTTTACGTCGCCGGTAACCTTGCAAGATTACTTGCGCCGCCGCTTCCGGCTCCATGTAGTCGATACCATCCGAGGCAGAGCCGGGACGAACGAACCCAGCGTCTGCGGCCTCCGGTCGCCCGATATTGGTCGCCACAAAGGATGGCGCGGCGATGGAAACACGAACCCCGTGGGCGGATTCCTCGGCGCGAAGGGACTTAAAGAACCCCTCCATCGCGTGTTTGCTGGCTGCATAGGCGGTTCGATGAATGAGGGGTGCAAAACCTGCAACGGAAGAGATCGCGAGGTGCGTACCCTTGGCCTTCCTGACCGCGTCCAGAAAATCCTGAGCGCAAGAAACCGCAGCGAAATAGTTGATTTCGAACAAGTTTCGGTGCGAGCGCATATCGCTGTCCGAAAACGCGGAAATCTGCGAGACGCCTGCATTGTAGATCACCAGATCTATGGAGTCCCTTGCCGCAATGATCCGGGTGCAGGTGTCTTTGCATTGATCAGCGTCGGTCAGATCACAGGCATAGATGCTGACGTCATCCTGATTGGCAAGCGCGTCAAGCTCTGGCCCCGGTAAATCGATCAACGCCGTGTGCCAGCCGTCGGCCCTCAGCGCGGCGGACAGCGCACGGCCCAAACCGCCAGCGCCTCCGGTGATGACAGCGGTTGGTTTCATTGGGCAGCCTCCCACCAGCGATCAAACGCCTCGGCACTTGTGAATTTGGGGTGATAGCCGAATTCGCCTTTCAGCGCGGCATTGTTCAACACGGGACGGTATAGAAGGAAACGCACTTGTTCTGGCCCATAGCGCGACAGACCCAGCGGGCGGGCAATGGACAGGGCGATCTTGACCACCGCAGGGGACAGCCAACGCACCGATTTGCCCATTTGTGACGCGATCTGTGAGATGGTCAGCGCGCCGTCACCCGCAACGTTGAAAACGCCGGCAGGCCCGTCCGTGGCCGCACGAACCAGTATATCGGCCAAGTCTTCGTCCCAAATGAACACGAAAGGGCTGTCGGAGCCTTTCAAGCCCAGCAGACTGGGCTTGTGGAACAGAGCCGTTATCTGGTTTTCGACCTTGGGCCCCAATACTGTGCCCACGCGCAGAACAACCTGTTCGAGGTCGGGCGCGCTTTGTCTGGCTTCGGCCAGCATTTCTTCGACCAGCCGCTTGTGCCAGGAATAGGCAAACTCCTTATTGCCTCGTATCGTATCCGTTTCGCGCAAGGGAACCGGGTTATCGGCATGATACCCATAAGCGGCCCCCGAAGAGGTAACCACCAGACGCTTGACCCCGGCGGCAATCGCCGCATTCAGCACATTTCGGGTACCTTCGACATCAACCTGATATTCATGGTCTCTGGTCGAGTTGGGACCGGGGGTCACGATGGACGCCAGATGAACGATGGTGTCCGGTTCTTCGGCCAGAATGACGTTGAGAGGCGCGTTGCCGGTGACATCCATTCGTACGAACCGTGCATTTTTCGGCAAGTTGGCGGGTTCTTGAATATCGGTTGCGGTGATCGTGATGTCGGCACGATCGCCCAACCGATGCAGCAGGGCAGTGCCCACCGAGCCCGCAGCTCCGGTGATCAGGATGTGGCGCATTCGGGCACCTCTCGTCTTGCGAAGAAGGCGGCCAGAGCCAACCCCGAGATTGCGTGCCAGATGCCCCAAAGAGCGGCGGCCACCGCCATGCCGCCAAGCCCTCCGAAAAAGGCGAAAATCAGGATGAGGCCAAGGCCCGAGTTCTGAATCCCAGTTTCGATTGTGACAGACCGGCGGTCGCGTTCCGACAGATTAGCTGCCGTCGCGGTCAGATACCCGCCCATAAAAGCCAGCGCGTTATGCAGAATAACAATCCCGATGATCATGGTCGCAAAATGCTGGAAAATTGCCCAGTTCGCGGCGAGCGCAACCATGATGAATGTGATGAAGATCGCCATCGAGAGCCACTGCATCGGGCGGCGGATTTTATCGGCGACGGCTGTGAAGCGCGCATTGACCAGCATGCCAAGGATCAGCGGTAGGATCAGCATGAAGCCGACCGTAATGGCCACTGCGACCGGGTCGATTTCTGTCCTTTGCAGGATTTCTCGTGTTGGGGCGTAAAGATTCCCCCACAACGCAACATTAGCGGGCGTGATGATGATCGCGCCGACGGTTGCGAAAGCTGTCATCGACACCGAAAGCGCCACGTTTCCGCCAGCACGGTGCGTCATGAAATTCGAGATGTTCCCTCCCGGGCAGGCCGCTACAAGGATCAGCCCCATCGCGACCGACGGTAGTGGATTGACCACCAGCAGCATCAGAAACGTGAGTGCGGGTAGAACCAAAAACTGGGACGCCAGCCCAACAAGCAACGGTTTCGGTCCGCGCAGGATCCGGCGAAAGTCATCCATCCTAAGATCCAGCGCGATTGAGAACATCACGACGGCAAGGATGACGTTCAGCAGCTTTAGGTTGCCTGCATCGAAGTTCAGCGCGACATCGTCGATCCCGTTCATGACTGGGCCGCTTTTAACGCCGCGATCTGTCGGGTCACTTCACCGCGGTAGGTCGCTTTGTCGACATAATAGGCCATCCGGGGCAGGTCGATATAGTTCATGCCGCCAGTCGCGCGTTCGAATTTTTCGGATTTGGTCGCGTGAATGGCCTTTGCGGCAGAGTTTCCGGATCTTAGCCCTGCGATATAGCGCGCCACCATCTCGGCCTGTTCATGCCGTCCCTGCCACCCCAGACCGGATGCTTCGATCATACCCAGGACGAAAAGGTCATCGCGGGTTGGGTGCATGCAGTTCAAGTACAGGTGCGGGGCGTCGCCCTGCCAGTTCAAGTGCGACTTGTCGATAAACGGGTAGTGCAGTTTATAACCGGTCGCGGCCAGAATCATGTCGTATTCAGCACTGGTGCCATCACGGAAATGGACGGTCTTGCCGTCGAAACGTTCAACGTCAGGGCGCACCTTCAAATCGCCATGCCCGGCGTGGAATAGGATCAGCGAATTGACGACGGGATGGGACTCGTAGAGGGCGTAATCCGGTTTGGGAAAGCCATATTTCTGCGGATCACCCACGAACCATTTCAGAATTGCCCCGTCCACTTTACGTTTCAGCCACATGGGCAATTTGATCTTCCCGCCCATCGTGTCAGCCGGAACACCGAAGACGTATTTGGGTACAAAATAGTACCCCCGGCGCATCGAGATGTCACAAGACTGCCCGTGGTGAATGGCGTCAACCGCGATGTCGCAGCCCGAGTTTCCGGCCCCGATAACCAGAACCCTCTTACCTGTGAATCGCGTCGGATAACGGTAATCCGAAGCGTGGATCAACTCGCCGGTAAATTCTCCCTCAAACTTGGGTAGATTGGGTTCGGACAAGGTGCCGTTGGCGATCAGAACACCCGCAAAGATCTGGCAGTGCTCAGTGCCTGCCTTGTCGCGCCACTTCACCTCCCATCCGCCTGCGTCCAGCGGTGTGGTACTCAGGACCTCGGCACCAAAATGATAGTGCTGGTACAGGTCAAATGCGTTCGCGAAGTCGTGGAAATACGTCTTGAGCTCGCGATGTGATGGATACTCCGCCGTTTCTTCCTGCATAGGGAAGTCGGTGAATTCGGTCATTTTCTTAGACGATATGAGGTGGGCGGTCTCGTACATCGTAGACCGAGGGGCATCGATGTTCCACAGACCACCCACATCATCAGCCAATTCAAATCCTTGAAATGGCACTCCCTGCTCGACAAGTGTCTTGGCCATCGCCAGACCCATGGGCCCAGCTCCGATCAGAGCAAAACACTCTTCCGGGCGGGCCTTCACCGTGACCGGCTGGCCCGCTCCGACTTGCACCTGTTCCATCCGTCTCTCCTCCTGCGACATTATTTATCTTGAACGATCGTTCGAAATAAGGCAAATTAGTTTTTGAAATGGCACAACACGCTGTAAAAGAAAGAAAAAGGGCGCCCTCGCAGCGATCCATTGCGGCACGAGAACGTATTCTTGACGCTGCGGAACTTGTCTTTGCCGAGCAGGGATTCGACGGTGCCTCGATTCGCGACATCGCCGAACGGGCGCAGGTTCAGAAGGCCAACGTGAACTTTCACGGTGGTCCAAAGGATGAGCTTTTTGAACGCATCGTGGCACGCCGCGCCAGCGAGCTATCGCAAGAGCGTCGTGAAGCCATCAGCCGATTGGAGGATCGCGGCGATTGGGACGCCGCGGACCTGATGTCAGCCTTCATGCGGCCGCTGTTGACCCGCGCATTCAGTAATGACCCGCAGTGGCTGGCGTACGCGCGCATTGTGGCGATTGTTTCCGCTGATGCGCGCTGGCATGCGCTGGCCAAAACCCATTTTGATCCCGTCGCTTCGCTGGTCGTTCACAAGCTGTGCACAAAATATCCCAAGGCCGACCCGGCGAACGTTGCCGGGGCGTTGGTCTTTTCAGTGTCGTCCATGCTGGCGTTGTGCACGTCGGAGTGGCGGATTGGGGCACTTTCCGGCCCTGACCAAAAACGCGACGCCGAGGGCGCAATCGGGAACCTGTTGCAGTTCTGTCATGCTGGGCTCGCCGGTGTTTTGAACCCGTCGCGGTAATCTTGGAACGATCACAACACTTCGCCCCAACCCGCTCAACTTGAAGTTACGCATGGGACCAAATCAAATGGTCGCATGCGTTATTATCTAGTGATTATCCAAGTTTATCGATTGGGAGCGTGGGGTGACATGACAGAGAAAAGGGACCGCCTGACCGCGGAGGAGGCGAGGGGGCTGCGGACGGCCAAAGAGCTTGAGGCGCATCTGGCCTGGTTGGACACGTTCACGCCAGCCGCTTTGGGTGTTTTGGCGATCGCTTAGGGAATCTACACTTACCTTGGTGTTTCGTTACTGTTGGAAGACAATGGCGCGGTAATCTTTTTCGCAGCGGTCGCATACTCGATCGCGGTGTCCGTCGGCATCTTTTTGTTCTGGAGCCATATGCTGCGGTTACTTCCGTCGATTTGCACGGCCAGCGGTTCGTTGGCCTGACGTTGTCGACGATCGTTGGATCCGTTGCAATTATAGCCATGTCCAGCTGGCTTAACGCCACTGCACTGGCTGGTGCCGCAGCGGTCGAACAGCACTTGGAAAACACCGTGCGCGACTACCAGGCAGCGCTTGAGCAAGCGCATGACATTGCACTTAGCGGTCAGGCGCTGGGGCAAGAGGTCGAGCGCGCGCGTCAAAGCTTCGAAGATCTGGCTGAGCTGGAGTAAGCCGGTGATCTGCGGCGTGTCCTTCTGATGAGTGGTCAGATCGAAACGGGCGATGCCGAAAGGTTCGAAACTTATTTGTCCGAGATGCAAGAACAACCCGACATGGTCGCGCTGCTCAGCCCGGGCGGCCACGTGTCCGAAGCTTTGTTGATCGGCGCGCAGATTCGCGAGACCGGGTTGTCATCGGCTGTACAGCCGGGCGCGGTCTGCACGTCCGCCTGTCCATATGTTCTGGCCGATGGGGTCGCGCGTATCGTGTCATTGCAAGGCATTGTCGGACTTCATCAGCATTACTAAGACCAACCACGCCTGATCCCCGTGGTCTTTGCCGTTGAAAGCATCCAAAAGGGGCAAGGCGAAGCAATGCAGCAACTGATCGAATTGGGCGTCGATCCTGCTTTGATGCTTTATTCTCTGAACACGCCGCCGGATCAGATCTAGGCCCTTGTAGAAGATGAGCTGGCAAGCACCGGTATTGCAACGCAAATTCTGGAATAGAGCAAAGGCCGGACCAGCGGGCCGTTCTTATCAATTCTGCAAGGCAGAGATGAGCGCCTCGGCCAGCGGTAACGAGGAATATCCGTGCCGGGAGGGCGTCAAACCCAACCGCACAACGACCATGTCTTGGGATGGGAATACACCGATGAACTGCCCGTCATGCCCCTGAAGCCAGACGGCGTCCTCATAGGGCGGCAACCCTCCCGGAGAGTCCAGCCACAGATGACCTTTGGCATACATCCCGTCAGATGCGGCAACCGGCTCAAACATCCAGTCCGTAAAGCCCTCGGGCAGGATTTGTTGGTCGTTCCATTCGCCTTTCTGCAATAGCAGTTGCCCAAAACGCGCCCAGTCACGCGCAGTGGCATACATATAGCTGGACCCGACAAATGTGTCCGCCGCGTCGGTCTCGAGCACGACGGATGTCATGCCCAATGGTTCGAACAGAGCCTCTTGCGGATAGGTTAGGCTGCCATCGGTCAGCTTGTTCTGCCAGACGCGCGACAAGGCTGTGGTCGTCCCCGATGAGTAGTTGAAGTCCGCCCCAACCTCACTTTCCGCCGGACGGCCCGAGACAAAACCTGCCATGTCATCATTAAGATACAGCATCTTGGTCACGTCCGAGACGTCGCCATATTCCTCATTCCATTGCAGACCGCTGGACATGGCCAGCATGTCCTTAAGGGTGATGTTTTTGCGTCCGTCCTGTGCCCAGTCCGGATAACTGTCGGTCAGCGTATCCTCCAGCGACATCTGGCCGGATTTGATCAGGGTACCGATCAAGCCCGCAGTAACCGTCTTGGTCATCGACCACCCAAGCAAAGGCGTGTTTTCGTCAAACCCCTCCGCATAGGTCTCGCCAACGATACGCCCACCCCGCACGACAACCACGGCGCGGTATCCTTCGCCCAGAAGGGTGCTATCTGCCAGGATACGCGCAACTTCAGGATCTTGTGACAGTTGAACTTCGTTACCGACGGGCCAGATTCCAGTGGGCAAGGGCTCAATCGCGGTCAGGGTCGCGTCGCTGAGCGTCGCGTCATGGACATTGGTGCAGCCAAGCCCCTCGCGATATTGCGAGGTCGCGGGGGCAAAGAACCGGAAAATACGTGCCGTCACGGTTTGGGCTTCGGCGTCCACGTCGATCGAGATCTGCCTAAGCAGTGGATGCCCCGGGGCCTGAACATCGACGGTCAAAACCTCTTCCGGGTCGCGCCCGGCTATGAAGACGTTGGAACAGACGATCTTGGCCGAATAGTTCGTCCCAACCTTCAAGAGGTCAGGCGGGGCGATCAGCAGATAGCCCACAATTGCGACGACACCCAGAATAAGCGTGCCTGCGATGATTTTCAGCGCTTTGATGATCAATCGATTTTCGAACCGGTCGTACCGGCCCCCTCCCGTTTCTCTCCGGATTTCGTCCGAGTTAAGAGCGTATCGGCTTTGGTTACCACCATTCCGTCGCGTAGGTTCCGGCCAAATGCGCCCGTCGGCCTGCCCTTGTCGTTGCACTTGACCTAATCTTTGGTGTCGTCCTTGATTGTGACAAACTCAGTAGGTGACGCCGGTAACAGGACCAGAAATTGCGATTTTCCGGGCGCAAATAGGCGACTGTTTATGATGCGCCGACCTTTAACAACATCAGTGGGGTGCGTCAGACGGCCGAGGCCTGGTGGGACAGTGGTGCAGGGAACTACAAACCGTACCCGTTGATTTTGATCGCCAAGCTGATTTTTTAAGGCCGGTGATCCCGAGGGCGCCCAGCAGGTGTTGATCGAGGCGCGCCAGCACCAGAAACTAACAAACGAAGGCTTGGCGCAGGTCGAAGCGGACCGGGTTCAGGCGTGTTTACTGCAGCTGCAAGAGGCCGCGAAATAGCGGACACGCCAATCAAAACCCGCTGACGCGTTCAACCAACCAGTACATCGACACGCAGCCGATGGCATATCCTGTGACGGGTACGGCGACTACGCCAGCCCTTTGGGAAATTGTGGGCAGCGTAAGGCGCCACACCAAGATCAGGGCCGACAGTCCGGCAATAAACAAAAGTTGCCCGGCCTCGACCCCGATGTTGAAGGCCAGCAGTGCGGCGAAGATATCCTCAGTTGGAACTCCAATATCGGCCAGCGCGCCGGCAAATCCCAGCCCGTGCAACAGCCCGAAGCAAAAGCAGACGATCCAGGGATATTGTTCGGACAGGCGCAGCTCACCATCTTTTCGGTTGAGGATTTCCAGAGCGAGGAACACGATTGACAAGGCGATCACGGCTTCGACCGGAGGGCCGGGCACGTTCAGCACGCCCAGAGTGGCAAGCGCCAGCGTAATGGAATGCGCGACGGTAAAGGCGGTCACCGCCCCGACCAACCGCCATGGATCGCGCACCAGCACAAACAAGGCAAAAACAAACAGAAGGTGATCCCAACCTTCCAGAATATGTTCGAACCCAAGGCGGAAGTAACTGCTCAGAACCGACCAGGTCGTTGGCTGTTCTGGTATGATCAAAGCAGGCGTCTCGGGCGTGAACCGCAAAGTGGATGGTTCCGACGAGATGGGTTGGATGCGCAGCAGAACGTCGTTTCGTTGTTGCTCCAGCCCTTCAATGGTGATGGTGTGACCGGCGATATCGTCCTCGCATTCAAGAACCCAGGTCGCGATCCAAGCCGTTCCGTCGGACCGTGGCTCGGGTCCTCGGTTTTGGGCACAGTGAGCGGGCAATATGGCATCGATACCCATGGGGCGGCCATTCACATCAGGCTTGCGCCATAGCACTTGCCAGGTGTTGCTCGCCAATTGCCGCAGGTCCAAATAACCGGGGTCAAGTGCATGTGCATGTCCCGCTTGTGCAGCGAACATCAGCCAGCCCGAGAATAACAGGCAAAAGAGCCGCTTCATTCGACCGCCTTGTCCATGTCGGGTGTTTCGACCTGGTAATTCGATGCCAGGCTTTCATATTGCGCCTGCGCCAGGTCCGACCCGGCTTCGCGGCGCCATTCCAGTAAAACGGTATCGCGGATATCTTCCAGCTTTGGCAATATGGGGTCTTGTTTGTCTGTAACGCGAACGACGTGGATGCCATATGCGGATCGGACTGGGCCGGACCAGTTGCCTGGCTCCAACGATCTCAGGGCCGCCGAAAAGCCAGTGCCAAAGTTTGCGTCCACCACGCGCACTACTGTCAGAGGCATCGACTTTGGAAGCAAAGTTGTCGATCCGATTCTGCTCCAGTCCTGCTGAGTGTTTGCAGCCTCAATCGCGCTTTCGATGGCATCCAGCTCAGCGTTCTCGTTCAGGTAGATCTGATCAAAAGCAATCTGTGCCGGTTTGGTAAACCGTTCCGGGTTTTCGTTCAGAAAGGTCTGCAACACTTCGGGCTCGGGTTCGATCGAAGCCGCGATTGCGTCAGTCAGAAAATCCATCTTCTGCGCCAGGCGAGCACGGATGACCTGATCACCTTGATCCAGGCCCAGCTTGCGTGCTTCACGCACAAGAACTTCTTCGCGGATCGCCCCGTCAATCAGGGCCTGTAACTCGTCTTCCGTCGGTGGGCGGTTCCAGCTGTTTTGGAAACGTGTTTTCAGAAGGGCGACATCGTTACCATCAACTGTGATCGTGTCGGTTTCTTCAACGATGTCCTGTTGCGGGGAAATCCATGCAAACCAACCGAAAATGGCAACCCCGATCAAAATGAAGTGGACTAAAGGTTGTTTTAGAATTTGCATGCGGGTTCTCAATGTCGTGTCGCAATATTGCCGGGCGGAGTTGACCGCCCGGCAATGTCTTTAGTGTATTGTTCGGTTACTCGCTAGGAGTGTACCAGATCGGCGAGGAGTATGCGCGCTCCTGATGTACCAGTTGCGCTTCTTCTGGCAGGTCCAAACCAAACCGCAGTTTGTCGTACAAAACCCAGCGCGGTGTCGGAATTTCCAGCACGCGAACGTAGTAGAAGGCCCGCTGGCCGGGATCAAATTCCGGGTCGGTCCAGATGGTTACCAACTCGGACGCACCGATCGTGTTGCTCCAGCTTGCGGTTTCCAGATCAACGGTGTTGCCGACTTCGGGCAGGTTGCCATCCGCGTCCAGCGCGCGGTCATCAGACCAAGCAACGTTGAACACTTTTTCCTGCAACTCGCCCTCTGCATCCAGCCAGCCTTTCACGACCTGAACACGGTCCAGATTGGCACCGACCGGGTCGCGCAGCGCGCCGATCAGAAACGAAGGCGCGCCGTCCCCCTCGCGTGGGCGCAGGTCACCGCCCATTGGGACTCCCTTGGTATAGCCCACATCCGCAACAAGCCGCGTCAGCAAGTCGTCATCCTGAAAGTCCCAGCCGCCAAAGAACCGCAAACCGATCCGCGGACCAGTGGTGGCATAGGTCTCACGCCGTTTGAACGCATCGAAAATGGCCGACCGGGTGTTATCCGTCGCCCAGACCGCCGTGTAGCCGGACGCGACCAGCGTGTGCCCTTCGAAGGCGCCCAGATCGCTTTCAACAAACGGATGCAGGACGCGGGTGGGTGAGGGTTCGGCACTCACGGATTTGCCGAAATAATTGTCCTCTTCCGCTGTGGCCAGCGATGTATGGCTGTCTGTCGCGCCCCCCATGCCGAACTTATAGGGATTAACGCCGAATTTTTCCTCTAACGCCAAACCACGTTTCAGTGCCTCGCGCGCATATTCACCCGCCAGCATGTCATCGGTCTTGAGCTCAGTGATGTCTAGATTGCCGACATCCCAGTTCTCGTAATCCGCGAAGGGATCATTCGGGCTGAGGTAGGGGTGCGCTTCGCCGTCGCCCTTGATTTGGGTGACCTCGTAGTGTGGCTCCCATTTGGCGCGCTTCTGAACATATTCTTCGTCGACCTTGCCGCCGTGATAGGTGTCCTCGGTCGGGAACATCCAGCCGTTGGAGAGGTTTCCGTTATGGGCGAACGCTACTGCGCGACCGCCAGTTTTTGCTTCGTATTCCTCAAGCCACGTGTACAGCGCCTTGGGGTCCGTGTCGCCATAAGGAGGTTGGGTCACAGGTGGCACGACCTGCAGTGCGCGAATTGGGCCGTCGCGCAGCATGACGTTGCGGTGCAGGTTGAACCCCTTTGGGACCGAGGTCCATTCGAACCCGATGAATGCGGTAAAGTTGCCAGGGTCATTATGGCGCTCGGCGGCCAGCACGATCTGTTCCCATGTGAACGCAAAAGCATCCGCGCCGGGGCTGTAGGATTCCAGCAAAATCTCGGGCAGGGTCATCTGCGAAAAGTTGGTGATGATGTCAAAGGCCGCTTTGGCCGCGTCTTCACCACCTGCTTTGTACCCCTCGTACCATTCCAGACCTTTGGGGTCTGATAAAACACCGGGTTTTCCAGCCTGCAGATCGGGTGCAAACCCCATGAGGTCTGTGTGATCCGTCAATACCATCCAGTCCAAGGGGCGCGCCAGCCGGACGGGTTGGCCGGTCGACGAAATAACCTGTTCCCCCTTTGCAAACCGCCATGCTTCGTCGGGCAACAAAGTGTTCCCGAACGCGCCCGCATCCAGCGACAATCCGGTGTGTAGGTGTGTATCACCCCAAAGCGGCCGTTCGGGGAACGATCGGTTGGCGTAGGGCGAATAAGGGCGGTCTGCAAAGGTGCCCTCGGCAGCCTCTTTGCTGGGGACCGCGTCTGCCCAAACAAGCGCTGGTAGTGTCAGCAAAGAGATCAAACAGGTTGTAAGTCGAAGCATTGAATCCTCCCCAGGTCTTCGCGCTAATCGAATATCGTAAATTCAGTATATTCATTTCTTATAATGTATTGCGCGAGTTTTGGTACTGATTTTTCTACCTTTAGACCTCGTCCAGTGCAGGCTCGTGCCCCGCGTGGCGGTACCCGCGGTCAGAGTACCTCACCGCCATCGACCGTTTCGCACGGCGGCCACATGCGTGCCCGCCCTCGACATACACTGCGCGAACGTATGCGCCGAAAAGGTAGTACGCGCCGGGATGGGTGAGTTTGTCCTGTTCGTTGAGAACGGCAACCTTCCCGTCGATCAGGCATTCCCGGCAAAATCCGTTGACTTAGAATGCTGGATGCGAGGCGCCAGTGGACGCAGCGGCGGACGCCGATATCCAAAGCGGTAAGGATTTTCGTACTGCAACATCATCGTAGCGGCGCAAAATGCGGATTGCCAAAAAAGGTAGGGCTGTAATCGGCGCGCACGGCACAAGTTTGAGGTTGCTGACTGGTGCCCATCGCGGGCAGATTGATTTCCAGGACAAAGGGACGGACCAGCCAATGACACAACAATCCACGGGCATGGCTGTCTTTTTGACCGGCAGTCTGATGCGGCATGTGACCCGAATGTCGCTGACCACCAGCATTGGTCTTATGGCAATCTTTGCCGTGGATTTCGTGGACATGGTGTTCATCTCGATGCTGGGCAATGACGCCTTGGCCGCAGCGGTCGGCTATGCGGGCACGCTTTTGTTTTTCACCAACTCGATCAATGTGGGGCTGTCCATCGCAGCCGGGGCTCTAGTCGCCCGCGAGTTGGGGGCCGGGCGGCCCGAAAAAGCCCGGCAATTCGGGACCAGCGTTGCCCTTCTTGGGATTCTGATTGGGTTGATTGTGTCTGCTATCGTCATGATCAATATAAAGTTTTTTCTGTCCTTGCTGGGCGCGCAGGGCGAAGTTCTGCAACTGGCCGCACGGTATGTCAGCATCATTCTGCCAACCATGTGGGTTATGGCAGTGGCAATGACGGGTATGGCCGTGCTGCGTGCGCATGGCGATGCGCGCCGGTCCATGCAGGCCACGATTTACGGCGGGCTGGCCAACGCGATTTTGGATCCGATCCTGATTTTCGCTGTCGGTCTTGGCCTGGACGGGGCGGCGATTGCCTCGGTTATTGCACGTATCTGTATGCTGATAGCGGCGGTCCGGCCCGCAGTGCGCGTGCACCATGGATTTGCGCGACCGTCGCTGAGGCAAGTGATGGATGACCTCCAACCGGTTCGGGCGATTGCAATACCGGCAGTTCTGACCAATGTCGCCACGCCGGTCGGCAACGCCATCGTGATCCGTGAGGTTGCACAGTTTGGAACAGACGCCGTGGCTGGCATGGCGGTAATAGGGCGGTTGATGCCTGTCGCCTTTTCCGTCGTGTTTGCACTGTCCGGGGCCATAGGCCCGATTGTCGGGCAGAACTTTGGGGCAGGGCAGTATGACAGGGTGAAGGGCGCATTCCTGGCGGGCGTGAAATTTACTGCCGTCTATGTGGTTCTGATGGCGGCGGTGTTGTTCATACTGCGTGCCCCCATCGCCAACTTGTTTCAGGCCCAGGGCGAGACGCGGGCGCTGATCTATCTGTTTTGCGGGCCGCTGGCCCTTGCGTCCTTCTTCAACGGGGTGATCTTTGTTGCGAATGCCAGCTTCAACAACCTTGGCTATCCCATTTACTCCACGTGGGTTAACTGGGGGCGACATACGCTGGGCACGTGGCCATTTGCAGTGGCCGGAGCCTATTTCGCAGGCGCTCCGGGAGTGTTGTTGGGGCAGGCGCTGGGCGGTGTGATATTTGCTGCAATCTGCTGGGTAATGGTGCGCCGCGTTGTCTCGGGCCTGACTGCGCCATCAGAGGTCGATCCTTTTGCCGGGCAAAGCCGGCTGCAATCCCTGTTCGGGCGAAGGGGGTGGTGAGCCCTCCCAGCGCGTTTGAATACCAACGGTTTTGGTCACCAGGGGCGGTTTTCGTCTCCTTTGTCGCAACGAAGACATCCTCGTTTGCCAATTTATGAATTCGTTGTAAGCTGAGCTTATGATTGCAAAAAACGCCAAGTTATTTCGGGGCGTTGACTTCAAAAAACACCTTTAACGACCGAGGATGAGCAATGTCCGGAAGTCTTTTGAAGTACACGCGTGTTCTTGAGATTGTTGGAGACACGATCAAAGTCAGGGTGCCTCTGGGCGGATCGACCGACGCAGCGGTGCGTTTCAACGATCTGGCCGTGATCGAAACCGTGGACGGCCACAAGACACTTGCGCAGGCGATTTTCATTGACCGAGATGTTGTCACCCTGCAGGTGTTTTCCGGCACCAAGGGCATCTCGACCGAGGCGACGGCGACGTTTCTGGGCCACCCGATGCAGACGCCGTATTCGCAGAACATTCTGGGCCGCGTTTTTGATGGCGCGGGCGTTTCAATCGATGGCGGACCCGACCTGTCATCCGAACCGCGCGTGGATATTGGCGGGCCGACCGTGAACCCTGCGGAACGCGCCGTTCCCAACAAGATGATCCGAACGGATGTGCCGATGATCGACGTGTTCAACACGTTGGTCGAAAGTCAGAAAATCCCGATTTTTTCGGTCTCGGGTGAGCCGTTCAACGCGTTCCTCAGCAGAATTGGTATTCAGGCGGATGCGGATATCGTGGTGTTTGGCGGGCTGGGGCTGATCTTTGACGACTACTTTACTTTCAGGACGTCCTTCGAGGATGCGGGCGTATTTTCCCGGACAGTGATGTTCGTCAACCAGGCGATGGACCCGCTGGTCGAACGGCTGCTGGTACCCGATATGGCGCTGGCCGTGGCCGAAAAATTCGCGGTGGAAGAGGGCAAACGCGTGCTGGTTCTACTGACTGATATGACCGCTTATGCCGACGCGATGAAGGAAGTTGGTATCAGCCAAGAGCGCGTACCGTCGCAGCGTGGCTATATGGGCGACCTCTATTCCCAGCTGGCCCGCCGATACGAAAAAGCCTGCGACTATGCCAAGGGCGGATCGGTCACTGTGCTCACCGTTACGACGATGCCCGGCAATGACGTGACCCATCCGGTGCCCGACAACACGGGCTATATCACCGAGGGGCAGATCTATTTGCACTCGGGAGTGATTGACCCGTTCGGCAGCCTCTCGCGGCTCAAGCAGAACGTGATCGGCAAGACGACGCGCGAGGATCACGGGCAGATCATGAACACGATGATCCGGTTCTATTCCGAAAGTCGCGACGCCGCGCAGAAACAGGCAATGGCGTTCGACCTTTCGGATTACGACCATCAGTTGTTGAAGTTTGGTGACCTGTTCAAGACCCGGTTCATGGACATCAACGTTTCAATCTCGCTGGAAGATGCGCTGGATTTGGGGTGGAAAACTCTGGCCGAGTGTTTCGCACCTGAGCAGCTACTGATGAAACAGGCCCTGATCGAAAAGTATTTCCCAAAGGATGCCGATGGCGCGGTTGCAGCTGAATAAATCGTCGCTCGCGCGCGAGCAGACGCAGCTGAAAAGCTATGAGCGGTTCTTGCCATCGCTGGACCTTAAGCGTCAGCAATTGATGGCCGAGCGCGCGAAGGCGCGCGAAGATGTGCAGCGCCTTCAGGATGAGGTGCAGGAACTGGCGCAAAAGGTTGGAGAAAAACTGCCGATGCTGGCGCAGCAAGGCGTTGATCTGGACGGGTTGGTCGCGCTGAAAGACTACAAAGTCAAAGAGGTCAACGTCGTGGGCGTAAAGATGCCTGCGCTAGACCGGATCGAGGTCGCGGTGCGTCTGTATTCCTATCTGGCCAAACCTCATTGGGTCGATGCGGCGGCCCGGTTGCTGCACGATATGATCGAGGCGCGTCTACGGGTCAAAGTGGCCGAAGAGCGGGTGAAGATATTCAATAGGGCTGTGGCCACCATCACCCAGCGTGTCAATCTGTTCGAAAAGGTTCTGATCCCGCGCGCCAAAGCGAACATAAAGAAAATCCGCATTTATCTGAGTGATGAACAGATGCAGGCCGTGGTCCGGTCGAAAATCTCAAAGCGCAAACATGCGCAGGAGGCGGTGTCATGAGTGTCGCGCGCCTCAAGAAACTGTCACTGGTCGGGCGATCAAATCAAAAGACCGAAACGCTTGAGGCGCTGCAGGAATTGGGATGCATGCACGTCCTGCCGCTGGTCCCGCCGCCCTCTGAACCGGAAAAGATCAGCGAGCGTGGTGCGCGGGACGCCTATAAGGCGCTGCGGTTCCTGCATGACGTGTCCGAACCGCGCCGACAAATCCAGCGCGACCCCGGTTTTGACATGGAGCAGTTCGTCAAGGATGTGCTGGACCTGATGCAACGGACCCGTGACATGACGGACCAAAGGGATTTTCTGGCCAACCGGATCGCGCAGGTTCGCCCTTGGGGTGACCTGGATTTTCCACCCGACGATGTATTAGCAGGGAACCGATTGTGGTTCTATCAACTGCCGCTCAAGCATCGCGATGCGTTGGAAGCCCTGGATATGCCCTGGGCTATACTCGAGCAGGACCATAGGTTCATCTATGCCGTGCTGATCGACCCGGATGAGCCGGATGACGATATCCTTCCAGTCCCGCGCACGCACACAGGATCGCTGCCCATTCACGAGCTTGAGGCGCAACTGGAAGAGGCTGAGATCGCCATCGAAGCGCTTGAGGCTGAGCGCGTCGCGCAGACCCGATACCTGACACTGATGCGCCGGAACCTGTCGGTTGCCGAAAGTGCGGCTGAGCTGGCCCATGCTACCCAAAAGGTGCGCGACGAAGAGGCGATGTTTGCCCTTCAGGGCTGGGTGCCCGAGGATCGTATAGATGCGGTTCTGGACATGGCAAACGCCAAGGATGCCGCTGTGCTGATCGAAGAACCCGGCCCCGAAGACAGCCCGCCCACCTTGTTAGAACAACCAGAAAAGCGCAGTGCTGCTGTAGACTTGGCACTGTTTTATCAAGTGCCGGGTTACAAGGATTGGGACCCTAGCGTCATCGTCGCCGTTTCGTTCGCGATCTTCTTTGCGATGATCGTGGCCGATGCCGGGTACGGGGCAATTATCTTGGCGGGGCTCTTGTTGTTTTGGAAACGCCTTGATCGCACACCACATGAGCGTTCCTGGCGACGCTTTGGCGTGATCATCTCGGGGGCGACGATCCTGTACGGCATATTGGTCGGCAGCTATTTCGGCGTATCGCCAACTGAGGGGTCGTTCTGGTCCAAGCTCAAACTGCTCGACCTGAACAATTTCGGCGCGATGATGATGGTTTCGATTGTCGTTGGCGTATTGCATCTGGTGCTGGCCAATGCGCTTGCCGCCCGCGCGGCTTGGGGGCACCGAAACGCCATTGCCAATCTGGGCTGGATCGCGGCGCTGATTGGAGGATTCATTTTGTGGCTTAGCTACATGAAGGGCAATTCTCCGGTGCCGGGTGCGGCCTTGATGGGGATCGGGGTTCTGGCCATCGTCTGGTTCTCAAGCGAGCGGGTCATCAAGAAACCAACCGACTGGGTTTGGCGCCTGATCGAAGGGCTGCAAAGCCTTGCCGGGGCCATGGGGGCGTTCGGAGACGTGCTAAGCTACATGCGCCTGTTTGCGTTAGGTCTGGCCTCAGCCTCATTGGCGATCACCTTCAACGATCTGGCGGTTTCAGTCATGCATTCGCTCAAAGGGCTGGGCGTTCTTTTTGCGCTGCTGATCCTGATCACTGGCCACATTCTCAACTTCGCCCTCGCCATGATGAGCGGCGTCGTCCACGGATTACGTCTCAATTACATCGAATTCTTTAAATGGGGTCTGCCGGACGAAGGCGTTGTCTTTCGCCCGTTCGCCCGCAAGGAGGTTCAGGAATGAATGAGCTTGTTTTGACATTGGGTTGGCTGGGCATTTACGCGCCTATGGCGTTGGGCGCGGCCTCCAGCGCGATCGGGTGCTCCATCGCCGGCATGGCCAGTATTGGCGCCATGACAGAAACTGAAGGCGGCTATGGGCGCTTTGTTGGCGTATCAGCCTTTCCGTCGACCATGGTGATTTACGGCATCGTCATCATGTTTACCTTGAACCGAGATGTGACACCCGAAAACGCGGGCGGCTTGTTCGGGATAGGTATCCTGTCAGGCATCGCATTGATGTATTGCGGGATCTGGCAGGGTCGGGCCTGTGCTGCAGCGATCAACGCCACCAAGGAAAAGCCCGAGATCTTTGGCCTTGCGCTGGCTCCGGCGGCGATCATCGAAGGGTTCGGCGTCTTTGCCTTTGTCTTTGCTCTGGTGATCAGCGCGGGGATCAGCTGATGGCGCAGGATGGCATGATTTCACACGGCGTGGATGCCCTGATCGATAAGCTGCGAAATGATGGCGTGGCGGCTGGTCAGGCTGACGCTGAAAAACTGCGGACAGAGGCCAAGGCCGAAGCCGCCAAAATCTTGGCTGACGCGAAACGCGAAGCGGACGACTATCAGAAAAAGGCGCGCAGCGATTCCGACAAATACCGCGCGGCGGGGGAAGAGGCGTTGAATACCGCCATGCGTGATGCAGTTCTGACCATGAAAGGTGGATTGACCGACCGGTTTCGTGAAGATGTCGAACGTCTGGTGACCAAGGAAATGGCTGACCCGAAATTGCTGAAACAGATGATTTTGGAGGTCGTCGGTCAAGAGGCTGATGGCGTCAATCTGGATGGCAAGGTCCAGGTCATTCTGCCTGCCAAAGTCGCAACGCAGGAAGACATTAAGCAGAACGCGGATGACATCCAGTCTGGCAAGCTGACCAAGTATGTTCTTGGGCTGACGGCCGACATGTTGCGAGAACAGGTTGAGCTGCATGCATCGGACGATAACCAAGATGGTATCCGCGTTCGGGCCGAAGATCAGGGCGTTGTGCTGGACCTGACGGACAAGGCGGTCGCCTCACTGCTGATGGAGCATCTTCAGCCGCGGTTCCGTGCCGTGCTGGAAGGTGTGATCCGCTGAGATGTCAGACCCTGACGCCTATATCGCGCTGATCAGCAGCCTGCCGGGATCTGAACGGCTGTTTGTGGCCAAGCAGCCACCGCTGTCACGGCTGCGGTTGGATCGTCGCCTGACCGCGCTTGCATCTGAGGATGCGCGTGTTCTGAAAGCGTTGGAGCAGGCGCTGAACTGGAGTGCATATGACATGGATGTCACGGATGCGCAGGCAGTACAGCGATGCAATCAGGCGTTGGGCAAAATTCCGCAACCAACCTTGCGTAGACTGTTCCTTGAGCGGATGGACTTGCGCACTGTAGTTGCTGCACTGCGCCTGCGCGCGCGTGGAGGCAATCCGCTCTCGGGAGCGTACGGCATTGGACGTTGGAGCCGCCATATTCCAGCCAACTGGGGGGACCCGGATTTCCGACTTTTGGTGCCGATGCCGTGGATCAAGGACGCGCGTCAGCTGTTAGAAGCCGAGGACCCTTTGGGGCTGGAGCGACTGTTGTTGTCGGTCAGCCATAAGCAACTGAAACGGTACGCCGCCCGCCACCTCTTCGATTTTGAGGCCGTGGCAATATACGTCCTGATCTGGAACATTTTTGATCGATGGGCGCAAAGCAACGCTCAGGACGCAGCCACAAGATTTGAGAAACTGGCCCAGCAGGCCATGGCCAATGTCGCAGAATTCGATTTTGAGAGAGTAAGCGCATGACTGCCCAAACACCTCCAGTTCAAACCGCAACCGCCCGTGTCGTCTCGGTCCAGGAAGGGCTGGTGCAGATTCAGGCCAACCAAGATGCCGCCGGAGTTCCGGGCCAATTGGTCAAAAACGAGGTGGTGTTCATCCTGCCGACCCGTGCTGGACCGGGCGGGCGTCAGGAACGGCTCAAAGCCGAGGTGCTGCGCGTGCGCGGGGACACAGCTGATGTACAGGTGTATGAAAGCACAGACGGCGTGGCCGTTGGCGATCCGGTGGAACAATCGGGTCAGTTGCTGTCTGTAGAACTGGGGCCGGGGCTGTTGGGTCAGGTCTTTGACGGCCTGCAATCGCCTTTGCCCAAAGTTGCTTCCGAATTTGGAACCTTCTTGCCGCGGGGGGCCGATGTAGCACCGTTGGACGATCAGGCGAAATGGTCCTTCACGCCCTCGGTTAAGGTTGGAGATACAGTCACGGCAGGCGACAGCATCGGAACTGTTCCGGAAGGCCGGTTCACCCATAAAATTATGCTGCCCTTCAATTGGGTTGGCGAATACAAGGTCGTTTGGGTTCAGAAAGGGGCCGCGTCAATCCATGAGATTGTTGCCCGACTTGAAGACGAGCAGGGGGGTGAGCACACTTTGACGCTGTGTCAGAAGTGGCCAGTTCGGCGGCCCTTGCCTGAAACGGTTCTGAAACGTGCCCTGTCCGAACGCTTGTACCCGACTGAACCTGTGCTGACCTCGCAACGCTTGATTGATACGTTCTTTCCCATCGCGCGTGGTGGTACGGCCTGTATTCCCGGCCCGTTCGGGGCGGGTAAGACTGTGCTTCAAAACCTTATCGCGCGGAACTCCAAAGTGGATATCGTGATCGTCGTTGCCTGTGGTGAACGCGCGGGCGAGGTTGTTGAAACGATCCACGAATTCCCCAAGATGACCGATCCGATGTCGGGCGGAAGTCTGATGGATCGGACGATCATCATTTGCAACACCTCTTCCATGCCCGTTGCGGCTCGCGAGGCGTCGATTTTCACCGGAATCACGCTGGGCGAATACTACCGTCAGATGGGGTATGATGTTCTGCTGATCGCGGACAGTACCAGTCGCTGGGCGCAGGCCATGCGCGAGACTTCCGGCAAGCTGGAGGAAATTCCGGGTGAAGAGGGTTTTCCTGCCTACCTGGAGAGTTCGATCAAGGGCCTGTACGAGCGTGCTGGGGCGCTGAAAACAAACGATGGCGACCTGGGTAGCCTGACGTTGATCGGCACTGTGTCACCAGCGGGAGGCAATTTTGACGAACCAGTGACGCAGTCCACGCTGTCAACGGTGAAGTGCTTTCTTGGGCTGTCCTCGGAACGAGCCTACAAACGGTTCTATCCCGCCGTCGATCCCTTGCTCAGTTGGTCGCGCTATACTGAACAACTCTCGGATTGGTATGACAAGAACGCCGAGGCTGGTTGGACAGGCAAGGTGGGCGATCTGCTGGCGCTGATCGAAAAAGGCGAGCAGGTCGATCAGATGATGCAGGTCACTGGTGAAGAGGGCGTCACGATCGAGGATTTCGTGATCCAGCAAAAGGGCCTGTTCGTGGACATGGTCTATCTGCAGCAGGACGCATTCGACAAAGTGGATGCCACCGTTCCGCTGGAGCGTCAGAAGATGACGTTCAAACTGGTCTACGATGTCACGCAATCGACCGCGGAATTTGCGGATAAGGGTGAAGTCCGTCAAGTCTTTACACAGCTTACCGGTTTGATGAAGAATTTCCATTATGCTGCAGAAAATACACCGGAATTCAAATCGCTGTGGGGACAGATTCAGGATCTTTGCCGCGAAAAATTTGGGGTGTAAGTCAGGGAAGTGGTAGCCCGTAGGGGAATCGAACCCCTCTTTCCAGGTTGAAAACCTGGCGTCCTAACCGATAGACGAACGGGC